>NZ_JBWKQH010000004.1:545761-612447 GCF_059418665.1 Undibacterium sp. GW821-FHT07F11 | reverse complement strand
TTTTTGCGTTTCGTAGTCACGCTACGTAAGCCAAAAACGCCGCCCGGATACTTTGCGTTGACGCGAAAAACCACAGAACGTGAGGCTTAGTGTTGTTGTTCTAAACGACATGCCGCCTGTCAACCGGATGCCATGCTCATGCGTTACGCGCGCAGGAACATAAAAAAACGACGCCTGCTTGCTGCATGGCGTCGTTTTTTTTGGGCGGTCATAACGCGTAGGGTGCGTTGTAACGCACCATCCAGGAAGATAGCTATGTAGAGAGGGGAAATATTACATAAATAATTTTCATTGTATTTATATAAAACGATCAAATTTTTGATACGGCTTTTGTGGTGCGTTATAACGCACCCTACTGACTGTATGGCGTCGTTTTTTTTGGGGATAATCACAGCACGCCGTACCAACTTAAACGCAGCCGTGACGTAGGGCGCAATATATTGCGCCTCACGTTTCGGCTACGTCACTGCTATGTTCGTCGTTGGGATATACGCACCGGCTCTCCTTCTGTCTGTGACCTCCTCCTGATGTCCAGACAGCATCCGGCTTGTCACCACGGCAGCCATGCAAGCTGGGTATAATTAAGCAACCAACGCACACTCAGGGACAAATTAATGAGAGCACATCTCGATGCACAACACCAAGGCAATCGGTATGCAAATTATCCAGAAGATGAGCATGCCGCCTCACTACAGGCAGACCCTGAGCTGGTCGGGCGCTGGCTCAAGGGCTGGGCGCTGGCACGAGGCATCGCCCAGCCTGTCGCTGCGCATGGTGGCTGGCGTGTCGATGTAGGCTGGCCCGAGCAAAAGGCACGTCATGTCTTCCCTGGCTTGCTGCCAGGTATCGCAGACCTGGCGCACACCATCAGCGAACCCTTCATTTTCTTGAAAACCTGCGCCTCCGCTGCCGCACTACGGGCCATACTGCCTGCCCGCTGGATCATGCAGCGCCCCGGTTACATGATGACGCTGGCGGCCAGCATGCCAACAGCGCCGGATTTGCCAGCGGAATATAAACTCGATATCACACTGGCACAGTCCATTTCCATGGTGCGGGTGCTGACGGCAGAGGGTGAAGTGGCCGCTTCCGGACGCATCGTATTCGTCGATGGGCTCGCCATCTATGACAGCATAGAAACGCAAGCCGCACACCAGCGGCGCGGCCTGGGGCGTGTGCTCATGAAGCAACTGGAAGCCATCGCCACAGAGCGCGGTATCGACGACGGCGCACTGGTGGCGACGCCTCAGGGCCGGGCACTGTATGCCAGCCTGGGTTGGGATTTGCATTCACTGTACAGCACCGCCGTCATCCAGGCAGCTGTCTGAAACTATCACAAGCGCTGGAAAAAACCGGCACTGCCTGCCCCAAGTATGCACAGTCCGAACCGGCTCTTTGCGATCTTTTGCGAAGCATCATTGCAAAAGTCGCGCATGCAGCGACAGGTTCAACACTCCCGGCTATCTGCTTAGCATGTCCAGTAAATCCTTTTGCGCAAGTCAACCACATCGGGGCCATCGCTACAGCCACCAACATCCCTGGCATAGCGGTCGTCCTTGCTGGTGCCTATGATCCATTGTTTCGAGGCTGCATGCCACATCAGCGTGCCCTCGGCAATAACCCCTTTGGGGAAAACTTCCGATGCGCGCCGGTTGATCAAGACGATATGATGGCCACGAATTTTGGCAGTCAGCGCCAGGCTGGGCATGTTGGGTTGTTCTGCAAATCTGTGCTTGAACGTATATTGTCCAGACTGGAGCGGCAACGGCCGCTCGGCTGCAACTGTGCTTGTGCAGATGGCCAATACGAACATCGCGATCAGGGCTCTTATTCTATGGACAGTCATGTGCTTCTTTCTTGATGACATCAATTTCCCATTCAAGCCCGCGTAGGTACGATTAGCGCAGCGTCATCGTACGCATGTGAGCCGCAACTCTATTTACTGATTGAAAACCACGACGGCTTTTTGATATTGGGTCAAGTATACATCGCACTCGTGCAGGGATGGATAAATGACGAATACAAGATTTGCTTGAGGTCTTTGCTTATTGATGGCACTGCATGCGTACGATTACGCTGCGCTAATCGTACCTACACCGGCTGCCGTCTTTGCCCTTGATGATATACCCCATTCATGCCAGTGGGGCGTACCGCGCGCGCAGGGTGTTAAAATTTTCACGCAAATCATGGTGATAAATAAGGCGTATGGCATGCAACACATTGTAATGCACACTGCGTCAACTTGTGCATTACATGCGTACGATGACGTTGTACCAATCGTATCTACACGGGCTGTGCTGTGTTTTGCCCGATTGATGAAATCAGGCTAGTCCTGCCGCGCAAACATGCTCCCCGCCCGCAGTCATCCCGTTTTTCAACAGGCTTACTTGTTGACGATCAGTCTTTGGATACCCAAAATTGCAAAGTGTAATCTGGAAAGCTTCCTGCACTTGCTTCCAGGCACAATTGGTATTCCGGTCTATTGAAGCATCCCGTGTGACGGCTCCCAAATTGTTCACTGGGCGCCAGCCAGGGAATTATTTCATCAGAGATTTTCTGCGGAATAATGCTTTCATTGAAGTCGCCTTGTTTCTGCTCTTCTTTGCGCTTGAGATAGGCTGTCAGTTCTTCTTTTGAATAGCTTTGTTTGACATCGGCACTTATCGATCTCAATTTCCTGGTACCCGGATAAGTAATCATTGAGATGCTTTTCGCTTTTGCCCGAAAAACGGTCTTATCAGGAAGATGGACCGTCAAGTAGTAAACAATACCGTCGCAATAATAGTTATTATCGAGCCCGGTTAATTTAAAGCAGTTTGCTTTTTCTTGCGACATGATTGTGTCTATCGTCGTGCTCTCGTCCACCGTCACATTGATATGTGCGGGCCAAATACGTTTAATCAGGAAAATGCTTGTTGGCACAAAGACGCAGAGCGACAAAACCCCAATAATGACCGACTTATAAAGTTTGGTTCTGCGCCTTTTGTAGGCATAGACAAGACCAAACCCTGATGCAAGGTAAGCCGCCGCCCAGAAACATAGAAAAAAAATCCCACATAAACGAGTTCAAGACCCATTCCCCCCATCATATATTCACCCCTTCCGCATTAATGATGCTGTCAAGCTGAGGAGCTGCCTTTTTTTGAAATTTCATCAATACTCCTTTCAGACTGAAATTGCTTTTATTGTTGTAATCAGTGTAGCGTAAATGCGTGCATCATGCTTTTTATCATAGCAGCGATGATAGCCATGCGTACGATCACGCTACACTTTCTACCTACATCCCGGACAGGTTCTTTGCCTCCATTACTTTGATATTTTCATATATGGCACGAGCTCAGATGGGATTTGATACAGATTTCTAGGGTCGGTCATTTTCTGAATTTGTTGGCGCGTGATCTCACTTTGATGGTCGTGGGCGTTCAGTCAACATAGAATTTTGCAGGAATGAAAATAAGCATCAGAAAGGGAATGGCTGTTAATCCATAAAAGAGGCGATCAAATACCTTTCTTTTATAGAAATAGCTTCCAGTGAGCCACAGCGCAAGGCTCACAATGACATACTCGGCCACAACGATTCCACTAAAAGCGGCTAAGAAGAATTTACCTTTCATCCAAGCATTCCAATGAGCATAGACGAGCCAGATTGTTCCAAAAGAGCTAATGCTCAAAGATAAAAAATAGAAGACCATGCTTATTCGTTGCTTCCAAAAGACCATTATCGAACTCCTTGCTTGTATAGATATTCTGCCAGGGCATTTCTTCTTTCCTTACCGGCATCTGAGTCCGGGGCATAATAAAAATGACCTTCCCCAGTACCTGCCCACATCTGTTTGATTAAGGTAGGTGCTCCAGCAACCAAGGATGTGAGTGGTATGCCTGCCTTGATTGGATCACCCTGTTTTTCAAGATCCAATACGATAACATTGTTAATGTTTTTGGTGTTCTTGACGGTTTTTAAAAAATCGTCGCTGATTGGCGATGCGATCAAGACGAGATTGTCTACTTTTGTACCGGCTCTGGCATAGTTAACGGCGACCTGAGCTGCCACTTCTGATCCATAGGAGTAGCCAATAAGATTGAACTGATTTCCGTTTTGATTGAATTTCTCAAGCGGAGTTGGAAATGGATGTCGGCCATATCTATATGCTTGTACGCCTGGCCCCGCATCTAATAAGGTTCCATACGACCAGGTATCCCTGTTTGCTGGCGTTAATTTTATCCCGTGCTGATCAAACGCACGGACCATATCTTGGACATAGGCGCCATCCATTCCCGCTCCCCCAAAGAACACGTTGCCCTTGATTGTTTCACCAGGTTGAAGATGGTTTGTAGGAATCTCTTTTGGAACTCTTTGAACGGAACGTAAGTTTTCGTCTCCGCTGCGAACATCAATAGCACCATAATGTGGAGTCTCTCCAAAAGGTAAGGTTTGTAGTCCGCTAGCAGGAATGAATTGAATATCCTTTGGAGCTATATTTTTGTCTCCTTGGATATTTCGATTGAGCATTTTACTTAGATACTCGATACTGGGTTGCCCAGCGCCATTCCCAAAGCTGGCCTGCGCGTTTGATTGTTCAGCTTGCTGTCTTTGCGCCAATTCATTCGCCTGCCGTCTTTCAGACGTATCATCAGCAATAAATTGACCACCTGCACGCAGGTTCGCATTGGTGATGTTATCCGGGATAGTCAAGACGCGTCCAACTGGCAAATTGCGTGCGCCATCGACGGAAGTTGCTAGCCCATTCTGAGCAAGGATGGACATCCCTGCCCGGCCATCATTAAAATATTGCTTACCGAGCAGCGAGGGATTATCACCACGCCGGATAGTGTGTGTACGAGGTGCAAATCTGAGGTCTGCAGCATTACCGAGCAAGTCATCTATCTTGAGCGGGATATTGACACCGCTTTCTACTTCTTCTCGCGTCAAGGCGGGCATGCCACGCAATCTTCTAACGTCTCCTTGCAGGGACAGGCTTCCTACGTCCTCAGGACGAATTCTTTCTGTAAGACTTGCGCCCAAAGAATAATCTGGCAAGAATTTAACGCTATCGTCATCTGCTACTTTCTCTCTGCCATACGGGGTATATGTTGGATTGCCTTCTTGCAGGTCATCAGGATTAATGATGCCGAAGCGATTTTCCTGTGGAGCCGAAGTATCAAATCTGCTGAGTAATCCCGTATTTCGCCGGGTTAAATTTTGCGCAGCAGAAGATTCGCTGTTTGTCTCACCGTTATCCACCATGGTATTCAACAGCCAGCTTCTCGCGGGGGTGTTGGCTTGCAGGTATTCACGACCGAAGCCACCAGCGTCAGTAGTGGACATGCTGTCTCCTCTTGTCATCAGCCTGACACCAGTGCTTGCCGGGGAGAGTTGGCTGCCCACGTCAGCGAACAATGGCAGCCTGTAGCTGCCTTCATCATTGTCGGCCCTGCGCATGGCGGTGCCGGATGGCAAAAGACGGATGCTGGGGTCGAGGTCTGAGAGTTGCAAATCATCTGCCATGTTACTGGCATAGTCTTGCGCATTGAAATTATCGTAGCCGTCAAGCTCGTCAAAATCGGGGATATGGTAGTACAGGCCGTCGCGGCCGCGTATGCTGCTTCTGTTTGGCATGGTTGTTCCTTATATGTTTTTGAATGGAGGTGCAGGCTTGTTGCCTTGTTGTGGCATTGCTGTTGCGCATGGCGATGCGCCCTGCACTACAGCAATTGCTTCCTGTAGGAGCGGCGTTAGCCGCGAAGCTTGCGACCCTTGCAAGCATTCACAGCTAAAGCCGCTCCCGCAGAAACTCTTCTCCTGCATCAAGAGCTTGATACAGCGATGTTTGTTGAGCGGCGTGCGTCAGGCGCACCGGTTTTTTTGATGTGAATGCCTGCAAAATAATGGTGAAATATAGTGCGCACGGCGCGCCCCCTACTGACCGCATGACGCAGTTTTTGGCATATCCTATTTTTTGTACATTGCCGTGATGTAGGGCGCAATATATTGCGCCGCATGTGCACTTTGAATACGGCAAAGATGTTTTTCGAGAGAATGCGGTGATCACATACGGCGCATTGCAATGCGCCCTACGTCAAGGAAATTGCTGCCCGCAAGAACGGCTTCGGGCGCGAAAAATAAGTATGATAAGCATTTGCGGCTAAAGCCCCCCTACGGGAACATGCGCGATTTGAAAATGCAGGTGTTCGTATTTGCCAGCTCACACGCCCCATTCAGCTAGTATGACTTTAAAGTCCGGAGAGATATCAAATCCTGGTAGCCAGTCGTCTTCAGGATAGGCATCAAGTCTCACATAAAAACTGCCATCTTCGTGCAAATATAAACAAGAGATTGGCGCGTTGAGGAGTCGGTAATCAGGATGCTTTTTTCGCCACTCCTCAGTTGGAGCATCAGGCAAATTGGATGAGGCAATGATTTCAGGCAGCCGTGCAATCAACTCTGCAAATATGTCCATTTGCGCTACGCTTGGTTCGTGGCTCTTTGCCCGTATTCTGATCGGGTAATCAATACCACGCAAAAGTGCATCTGCAATCCAATCATTATGTTCGGCGCGGTACCTGTACTGACCGACCAGCGGGTGACTTATCCAGCCCGGGTTTTGGGTTTGAGAGACATGATTTTTTTCGTTCATTTATTTCTCCTTGCCAGTGAAATGTGGAGATTTTTGCACTGCGATTGTATAGATACATCAACTTCTTATCGCTTTCGAAATTAACATCGGCAAAACGACGTTCAGGATGTTTGTCTACTCGTTCAATTCTTTCAATTTCTCTGATATCATCTTCCTCACTTCGTCATCTTTGTCATGGATAAACGGCTGCAATAAGCTTGACTTGTCTGGTCGATGTGAGTATGCAATGATCGGTATTGCATGTACCAGACATATGGCTGGAAGCTGGTTTAAAAGTTCAGCAGTTTCATCTGCAATCAAGTTTGTTAAATCCCCATTGTCGAATACTGTTGCAAGCAGATTGAATATGCTCTCATTGACAGCTGGATCAGCTTCATGTTTGAGTTGATTCATTAATTGCTTCACGATAGATTCCAGATCTGTCGGGTTCACCTCCCCATAAACAATGAGGTCGTTTAACTCATCAATGAGCAAATCGCGCTCTTTATACCCAGGGTTGCTGATTCTGTTCATCAAGTCGTTCATTGTCCACCTTTCTTTGATTTCATTAAGCCCGCGTAGATACAAGCGCAGCGTAATCGTACGCATGTGAGCCGCAACTCTATTTACTGATTAAAAAGCACGACGGCTTTTTGATATTGGATCAAGTATACATCGCACTCGTGCACGGATGGATCAATGACGAATACAGTATTTGCTTGAGGTCTTTGCTTATTGATGGCACTGCATGCGTACGATGACGCTGCGCTAATCGTACCTACGCGGATTGAATCCCCCCCAATCAGCCAATGTGACTTAGAATTCGGGAGAGATATCAAACATAGGGATCCAGTCGTCTTCAGGATAGGCAGCAAAACTCAAAAAAAACTGCCATCCTCGTGCATACGAATAAATGAGATTCGTGCGCTGGCAAGCCGGTATTCAGGGTGCTTGCTCCTCCATTCATCCGTGGGCGCATCCGATAAATTGGAAGAAGCAATGATTTCAGGCAACCTTGCAATCAATTCTGCAAACCTGTCAATTTGCACTTTGGAGGGTTCGGTTCCCTTTGCCCGTATTCTGATCTGGTAATCAATACCACGCACAGATGCATCCGCAATCCAGTTATTGTGTTCGGCACAGTACCTGTACTGACCAACCAGGGGGTGACTTATCCAATCCGGGTTTTGGGTTTGTGGGGCATGATTTTTTCGTTCATTTTCTTTTCTTTACTAAAGTAAAGATAATTTTTCAGTGCCTCAAACACCCCATATAGCTTCCGTGACGATAAAGTCCGGGGATATGCCAAATATTGGCCCCCAGTCGTCTTCAGGAAAGGCATCGAGAAAAATAACAAAACTGTGGTCTTTACGTAAGGACAAATACCCAATCTTTGCATCAAGCAAGCGATAATCGGGGTGCTTGTTCCGCCACTCTTCAGTTGGGGCATCAGGCAAATTTGATGAGGCAATGATTTCAGGCAGCCGTGCAATCAACTCTGCAAATATGTCCATTTGCGCTTGAATCGGTTCGCTTCCCATTGCATTTATCGAAACAGGATAATCTATCCCATGTACTTTTGCTTCTGCAACCCAGTCATTGTGTTCGGCGCGGTACCTGTACTGACCAACCAGTGGGTGACTTATCCAATCCGGGTTTTGGTTTTGTGGGACATGATTTTTTTCGTTCATTTTCTTCTCTAGAATAATGAGTCTTTGCATTGTCGATATTCTTCATCAACAAGAATTTTTTGATACGAATATTCTACACGGTATATATTTTCAACGTTTAGCCGTACCAGCTATTTTGCACACCGCCTCCAATGAGGAGGCGATGGAAAATTCATCGCGAATTGGCGATATAAGTTATTTCTATCTTGTTGAAGGAACTACTCCCACATCCTGATCCCGATAACCGACGCCAAAATAGCGATTGATCGAACCACAATTCTGGCAGGCGGCTCTGATATTGCCTGTAGGATTATGTAGCTGGGCTGCTCCCATAAAGCCCCATGGTTGGTCATTATTATTCAATATCTGGGAAAAAACCTGGGGTTCGGCGCAGGTGCCGCGAAATCCTGCGGTATCTGGATGTAAATTGTTTTTGTCGATCAGCTCTTGTACGAAAGAGTTTTTTATTGATGGAATATTTAAATTTTCTCGAGGGTTAACGCTATATCCGAGTTTCACTCCCCCTGCCTTGTCAATGAAAGCGGTTACCATTCCTGATTTTGCGTCGTTTTGCACTTCTTTCACCGCTTGTTGTGCCAAAAACTCAGCATTCGCCTGGTTGGGAAATATCGTGATTTTATCCAGCTGCGTCCTCCAGTCAGCTGGTAAATCAGCTTTTGAAAAAGTGCGTTGTCCCTTAAGCCCGGCTTCTGACATGAAGCCGCTTTCAGGTCGCATGCTGTCGCGAATTGCATTCACTCTACTACTGAAGCCTGAATTTGTATTAAAAAAATTCGCTCTGCGAGATGGAGGAACTGTATTGCTTCCCCATAATTGTTGACTGTCATAAGTAGTACTACTTCGCGGTCTACCAACCCTTGCCCCTGCAATATCAAGCCCTATGGCGCCAAGCTGATTTGCGGATTCGACTTGTTCTTCATTTCCGCCAAACAGGCGGGTATAAAAGCCGGGAGCATTAAAAATTGGCCCAAGCAAAGCGAGTTCGAGATTGTTCTTTACTCTCAGCTTTGCCGCATAGTCGGTCCTGTCCAATTCCATGCGTTCATTCGGCCTCCCGGCATGTAGCATTCGTAAAGAATCGGGCATCCTTGATTGATCGGGAGTTTCGAACTTTCTCAACTGCGGCATTTCATCGGTCAATTCCTGCCAATAGTAATAACCCGCTGGTGGTGGCGACCATTTTTTAGAAAATTTTGCTTTACCCGCACCCGGTCCAAAAATGGTGACATCTTCTGGTAACGGTGTCGTTTCAGGCTTGTCGTAAGGTGTTGCCCAGCTCATGGCGCCGGTATCGCGGTCTGTAAAACTTGGTGGTCCTTGCTTCGCGATGATCCCGGGCAAGGAATCAACCATATTGCCTGGGTCGCTTTGTCCTGGCGTGGCACGAGAAAATAAATCCTGCACCGGTGTGTAGATTTGTGGACTGCCGCCATAGAAGTGGTCATCTGCGGCAGCTCGCCTGATGTCCATATCTGCTGGCGAGAAGCGGCTGCCCCAGTCAGCAGAAAACGGCAGGCTGTAGCGGTCTTCATCACTACCACCTCTACTGACAATGGTATTGGGCTTCAAGCGGGGAATGTTGGGCCCCAGGTCTGACAATTGCAGATCGTCTGCCAGATTCTGGTTGTAAGCTCGTGGATCGAAATTATCATACCCGTCAAGCTCATCAAAATCGGGAATGCGGTAGTACAGGCCGTCGCGGCCGCGTATGCTGCTTGTGTTTGGCATGGTTGTTCCTTATGTGTTTTTGAATGGGGATGCAGGCTTGTTGCCTTGTTGTGGCATTGCTGTTGCGCATGGCAATGCGCCCTGCACTACGGCAATTGCCCAGTGCAAGGTGCGCCGTGCGTCCCTGTGTTGATTTGGATATTTGAAAAAAAAATGACCGGAAATGGTACGGGTGGTGCGAGTAGTACGGGTGGTGCGGGTGATGCGTGTCATGCGATGTAGTGCGCACGGCGCACTCTACTGGATATGAGTCAGTAAAGTGCGCGTGGTTTATTGTGCCGGGCTTACAAAACCAGCTTGCGTTCTTCGACCAGGTATTGCAATTCGTCCAGAGCGTTGATAAAGGCTTCTTGCGGGTCTAGCCTGGGATACTTCCAGAAGTTCATCAGGCCCAGGTGTTTGCAGATGGCCCAGTAGGTCCAGGGTTGTTCGAGGCGCAGGTCGTTGATGAGGCAGTCTATCTCTTTGACTTTTTTCTCTCTTTCCATATCCCAGACGGCGTGGCAATCGTCACTGGCAACGCAATAATTGCTGAGGGCGTTTTTGCCGATGATGCCGCCACCGATGCCGGTGTCGCGGGCGATTTCTGCGTGGTTGTTGTTCATCCACATGGCCCATTGGTCCAGCCAATAGGTCAGCAGGTCTTTTTGTTCCTTTTGTGGGTCATTGTTTTTGGTAACTGTGTGTGCAAAATTCTGACGTGCGTTCATGCTTGCTCCTTGTTATGCATGGGCTGTAGAGGTGTTGCTTGCGTATTTTTTAAAACTTTAAAACCTTAAGATCTCTCAACACAGAGGTACGGGGAAAGGCTGGGCGCATGTTTGTTGTGTAGGTTGGGCTGGTACCCCGTAGCCTAGCGAGGCCCGGCCCAACCTACGTATCTACCAACGCTTCAATTTCTCAACGGCTTTGCATTTCTCGGTGTTAACTCTGTGTCTCTGTGCCTCTGTGGTGAGTGGTTTTGACGATCTATATCAAACCACACGCCGGTACGATTCCCAATCAAACACCACGGCTTTACCACCGCCTTCGCGTAGCCTGTCCATGGCGCGGGGGCCGATGTAGCGTTCGAGTTCTGCCAGACCCAGGTTGCTGATGAGGATGCTGGGTTTCATGACTTCGTAGCGGCCATTGATGATGTCGAAGAGCAGCATTTTTTCTGTCTCGCTGCCGAACTGCACGCCGACTTCGTCGAGTATCAATAAATCTGGTTCAACAAATTCCTGTATCAATTCCGCCTCGGTGTGCGGGCTGTCGCGGCGGTAGCTTTCTTTGATGCGGCGTACTGCTTTTAAAACGGAACTCATCACGGCCTGCTTGCCTGCATCCATGATGTGCCTGGCAATGCCCACCGCCAGATGGGTTTTGCCCGTGCCTACACTGCCGCAAAAGATCAGGCTGCGGCCCGTTTTGAGGACAGCATCAAACTCTTGCGCATAGCTTTGGCAAGTGCGCAATGCCTGCTCTGCCGCAGCGCAAGTGGGGCGATAATTTTGCAGATTGCGTTCTGCAAAGCGTGCCGGTATGGCGGCACGGCCGAGGCGTTTTTGCCACAGTGCGGCTTGTTGCGCTTGCCGCTGTTGGCGGATGCTGGCCTGGCGTTGTTGTGCATCGCTACCTTGCTGGCATTGCTCGCATGCAGACCAGATGCCGGGCTTGTGCGAGTAGGCGGTGTAGCTACCGTGCTGCTGGCAATGCCTTTGCTCGCTGCCAAGCTGCATACCGCCGACGCGGACAAAACTGCTGCTGTCAGAATGAACCATCCTGGGCTATCCCCTGTGTGTAGTTGGTGTTGGCAAACCCTGTGTGCTTGCTGCTGGCGGGTGGTGCCTGATGCTCAGGCATGCTCCAGTCGGCCTTGTAGTGCTCGTAAGGGCCAAAGAAGGTCGCAGCATGCTTGACGAACCTGGGTGCCTGCCCGCTGGCGGCGATGTAGGCGGCATAGCGCTTGACGCCATCGACCATGAGGGTTGCATCGACACCGTCCCGCCGTCGTGCCAGCCAGGCTTGCCAGGCTTCTTTTTTGCTGGCACCGGGTCGGCGTGGGTAGGCTTGCCAGGCGGTTTCGAATTCGGCAGGGCATTCGTCGAATTTGCCTGATTTTTTTGGCTTGGCAGCGGCCGTTTTTTTATCGGCAATATCCTGGCGAGGCAAAGCCGTGACAGCTTCAGGGTTAAGGGAATCAGGAATCCGGTTAAGGGGATCAGGAATCAGGTTAAGGGAATCAGCCGGGCCAGTTCCGGTTAACTCTGGTGCTGGCATCATGCCTGGCACGGTCATCATCTGGTGCTGGTCTGGTGCCGGAATGAGGCTGTCATTTTCTTTGACGTGCGGGTTTTGGTGCGCATCCCATTTGCAGATCTGGATATAGTGATTGTCACCCACCACATAACGATGAATGAAGCCACGCGCATCAAGTATGCTGAGCAGGCAATCCACATCACAGTCGTCATAAGGCAAGACCTTGGCCTTGATTTTTTTGACGCGGTCTTCCAGCCGTCCTGCTCTGTCGGCAATGGTCCAGAGGCCGACAAACAATAAACGCCCGAGGGCGGGTATGTCTGCCAGCACATCATTGGTAAAAAAACCGGGTTTGATATTTCTTGCGCGTGCCATGTCAGCATTTTCCTTTTATCACTTTAAGACCTTAAAAATTGCAGCTTTCACTACCCACCACGACACAATTTGCAATACGTATACACAGGCTGGTTCTGCGCATTGCAAAACTGCCGTATCGAGCGCATTTGTCCACGCCCGTGACGACAACGCGGGCCTTTGCATAAACGGCGTGGTGTGATGGTGTGGGTGGGGGAAATCACCCGGTTGTCCAGATGCTGCCAGTCGGTGGTTGCGGGTGACTGGCTCAGCATAGGCAGACCTTTGTTTGTATTGATGCGTATGCGGATACTTGATCTGTTCCGCAGGCTTGCCCCAACAGGCGTGCGCGTGCGAACACCTGACGCAGGATGTCATTTTGTATTTTCATGTTGTCGTCGTGTGGCTGCCTGGGCAGCTTGGTTTGTGTTTTTTAAACAGGGAAGACCTCTGAACACAGAGACACAGAGGGGGCACAGAGAGGCACAGAGAAAAGCGAAACGTTAGTAAAACGAGAGTGTTGGCAAGTGCGTAGGTTGGGCTGGTAAAACGTAGCCTAGCGAGGCCCGGCCCAACCTACAGATACAGCGCACCTTCGCCTTCGCTTTTCTCTATGCCTCTGTTTCGAGAGGTCTTCATCGTAAAATTTTGCCCCTTGCATGAGGGGCCTCGGTCGCTGAAAACGCGACAAAATAATCAGCCGGATCGCCAGAACAAAAGGCGGCTGATGGTGGCCGGGGAATCCCGGCGGGTAAGTAGATAGTTAAACAGCATTCGCGCGGTAATGAATCAAGGCAGGCGAACGGCTAGTATGTTTATTTGATCGGGATTATTGAATTTATACAGTGGGCGGCTTGTTTAAAGTAAACGAGCTCATCCCCACAAACTCAATTATATACACTTTCGTATTGCGATCCAAGTTTTTTTCGTATTGTTCTTGGCATTTTTTATGCGATAACGCATAATGCGCTCATGGACGCGAAAACTAATATCAAATACCTCATGGATAAGTCGGGCATGAACCCGACTTCGTTGGCAACTGCCCTGGAAAAAATGTTCCCTGATGAAGTCAGGGTGCCGCAGGCGACGATATTCCGTATCGTCGAGGGCATCACCAAGGACCCGCGCACTTCGTCGCTGGCGCCGATTGCCAAGTTCTTTAATGTCAGCCTGTCAGACTTGCGCAGCAAGGATTTGCGCGGCTATGAATCAAACCAGCCCGCCGCTGTCAATGATGAGCATATCGGCATTGCTGCTATTAATTACTATGCAGCCAAAGGCTCATGCGGTGGCGGCGCACATAATGAAGATGCCGAACCCAAGGGCCAGCTGATTAAAGAAGTCGGCTTTTTCAAGAAATACGGCGTCAAGGCAGAAAACCTGGCTGCCATCTATGCCGATGGCAGCTCGATGGCTGACTTTATCGTCGATGGCGACATGGTCATCATCGACCAGACCAAGACTGAACCACAAAGCGGCAAGATCTTTGCCATCCAGCATCCTGACGGCCTGCGCATCAAGCAACTGCGCCGCGAAATCGATGGCACCTGGGTCCTGGAAAGCCGCAACCCTGACAAGCGCACTTATCCCGATGAGCGCATCACACCTGAAAACGTGGGCCTGCTGAAGATCATCGGGCGCTTTGTATACAGGCAAGGCGGTTGATCAATGACCCTGAAAGTGCGGTATGAAGGGGCGGTATATGGCGGTATATATATGTAGCACCGCAGTGTCATCTCAATGTCGCCGCACTTTCCCATGCTGATTTGCTATGATAGGCACTCATTCAGAGTGCTATACCCCTGCTCACCATCATGATTGGATGATCAAGTCTCATGCAAACCAAGTTGCCACATCCCCTCCACACCCCGCGCCTGATCGTGCGCACAATAGAAGAGGGCGATCTGCCTGATTTGTTCCAGGTATTTTCTGACGACACCGTCACCCGCTTTTTGCCCTATATCACCTGGCAAGACACGCTTGCTGCCCATAGCTGGTATCAGCGTGCCAAGGACATGGCGGCGCAGGCAAGTGCCTTGCAATGCGTGATCGTTGATAAAGAAAGTAACAAGGTCATCGGCTCTTGCCTGCTGTTTCGCTTTGATACCGACAGTGAGCGGGCCGAAATCGGCTATGCCCTGGCCCAATCGCACTGGGGCGGCGGCTACATGGCAGAAGCCGTGCGCGCCCTGCTCAAGCATGCTTTTGGCGAGATGGGTATCAACCGCATAGAAGCTGAAGTTGATCCGCGCAACCCCGCCTCTGCCCAGCTTTTGAAGAAACTGGGCTTTGTCCAGGAAGGTTTGCTGCGCCAGCGCTGGAAGATGAAGGGCGAAATCAAGGACACCTGGATGTTTGGCCTGCTGCGGGATGAATGGCAGGCACAGGCGGCAAACCGGCCTGCTTGAAGCTGCTGGTGTACTGGTGAGTGGAGCTTGATCGCAGCGAACTACCTCTTGACTTCAGCAATTTATTCACTGCTTCCACTGTATTCACCATATCCAACTACACTACAGACTTAGCAAACTACATCAAGGAAGACGCATATGACTACTTTCTTCACCTCGCGCGACATCCCTTCCCCCCCTGAGCAAGTCTTCGCCGCCATCAGCGACCCGCAACGCCTGGCGCGCTGGTGGGGGCCTGCTGGTTTCACCAATACTTTCAGCATCTGCGAGTTCAAACCTGGCGGCCAGTGGTCTTTCATCATGCATGGGCCGGATGACAAGAACTATCTCAACGAAAGCCAGTTTGCCGAGATAGAAGCCCCCAGCAGGGTCGTCGTGCAACACGTTTCAGAACCCCGGTTCCGCCTGACCATTACCCTGGCACCATCGGCGACGGGCACCCTGGTGTCGTGGTCGCAGGTTTTTGAAAACCCGGATTTCGCCAACAGCATTGAGCATATTGTCGTACCGGCGAATGAGCAGAATCTTGACCGGCTGACGGTGGAAGTGATGGGGGATTAAACCCAACTCGGGAACCCTCCTTAGACAAAACTGCACAGTAAATTTATAGATATGTCGATAGTATTTAAAAAAATCGACATATTGATTCTATATGCCGACGTGACCAGCAAATAAGGGTTTCTTCTCTTATAGCCCCTATCTACCTCTGTGTGCGTCTCACTGCAAAAGCTGGCATTCTTTAATTCTGTCCATGGTGCAAGACGCATAACCCACACAGCAAGCATTTCACTGCCCGCTTCAGCCAATTTCTTTATACCAAATCCAGCACTTTCCGCGTTTACATATAACCAACTATTCCATACGAAATCATACTTTTCAATACAATTTCGTATTGACTCGTTTAATACAAAAGCGTATAGTTCTATACATGGTCAGACAAACAAAGAAAGCGACAAATGAGCACGCAAACTTATTTCGGATTGCCTAAAACTTACTATGCCCAGCCTGCCACTGCATCTACTGCAGTGCTCATGAACGGGCAAAACCTGATCGACGCCTTTGCAGAATGCAGCATGGAACAATGCGACAAACTGGCCAGCATGCTGGACCAGGGGCGATATGAAAACTTTGGCCGGATGATGGCGAAGGTTTTATCAGACTGGCAGCAGTAATCTCAATAATCACAACACCATGCAACTGATCTGCAACTGATCCGCATCTGATCATATTGCGCACACAAAAGTATACGCTGGTGAAATTGGGTCGCGGCCAATTTCGCGCTTGCCGGGGTCAGCGTCCGGCACCTTGTCTGCGCTGGCCTTGCATATTCTGCTGCCGCGTTCACCCGCGGCGGGCAAGGCCAGCGCATCACATTGTCACCAGTTTTTTCAGCATCAACAGCCAGCCGCAATGGCCAGCTATAGCAGCAACAGTTTTACCCTGCAGATTTACATCCAGCAGACTTACATCCAGCAACTAACACCTATTTTTTAACACGAGAACGAGTGCGTTTTTTCGCTGTGTACGCGCTCGCCCAAAATTTTGTGAGGACTAGTATGAAAACATCCCTGACAGACTGGCTGGTCACTGCCCTGGCGTATATCGTCATCTGCGCCGTGCTCAGCATCATCAATAATGAAGAAGACAAACAACCCGGCACAGAGCAGCCTGAACAACAGGCAGCGCCTGCCAGCAAGGCCGCCGCGACACTGCATGCCTCAGTGAGTGCATCAGTGAATGCACAGCTCACGACAAAAATAACGGCACAACAAATGAGTATGCCACGCGCTGAACGCAGCGACCTGCGCCAACTGGCGCAAGAGGCAGAACGCATGACTGGCTTTAGCGCGAGTGTGCAATGAAACATAGCCGCCAATTACACGCCGTCGGCAATGCCTTGTTCGATGCGCGCAGCAGCCAGTGCATGGCGATTGCCTATGGCTGGCAGGCCGAGGCGCATTACGATGCCAACGGCAAGATCTGCAACCCGGATGCCCTGCAACCGTCTGACGAAGCCATTGCCAATGCCCGCCTGTGGGCGATGGCACCAGAGCTGCTGGACAAGGCCCAGGCCCTGGCTGCCAAGCTGCCACAAGATAATCACTGGTTTGCCGCCGATGAAGCGCAAGCCCTGCGTCAACTTTGCCAATCTTTAGAGAAAACCAGCACATGAACGATACACACGCCCTCATCAACCACCTGCACATGCGTGTGCGCATCATGTGTGCGGTATACCGCATGATCAGGAACCTGGGATACAGCCGCCTGGCAGCATGCAAGACAGCACTGCAACACTGAACGATTTTTCTTACCGCAAGGCGACAACACACATGGCATCTGTCAATAAAGTTATCCTCGTCGGCAACCTGGGCCGCGACCCTGAAACCCGTTATGCCCCCAGTGGCGAAGCCATCAGCAGCATCACCATCGCCACCGCCGACAGCTGGAAAGACAAGTCCACTGGCGAGCGCAAAGAGCGCACTGAATGGCACCGCATCAGCTTCTTTGGCCGCCTGGCAGAAGTGGTAGGCATGCACCTCAAAAAAGGCGCATCCGTCTACATCGAAGGCAGCCTGCGCACACGCAAATACAAAGACAAGGATGGTGCAGAAAAATCCATCACCGAAGTACGCGGCGACACCATGCAGATGTTGAACAGCAGACCAGTGGCCCAGACAGATGGGCAGGATGGCGCACCAACAAGACCCCGTCAGCCAGCCCGCGCGCCTGAGACCTGGGACAACATGGATGATGACTTGCCGTTTTGAATGACGCGCAAAACCGCACAGATACAAATGTAGCAATCCCCTCCATTTCAAGGGGAAGGAAGTAACAACCCAAACAACCGCCGAAAGGACACATCATGAGAAACGACATCGCCGTACGCTATGCCCAGGTAGCGCAAATCCTGAGTGACAAATTCCTCTTCATCGAAGACATCATGCGCGAGTTGCGCACTTCAGAAAATTATGCGCGCAAGCTGGTTGCCGACCTGTGTTTTTCTGGTCACGTCGTACAACGCGCCATCCCCAACAACCGTGGCCGCAGCAAGCTGCAGTTTGGCTGGCACAGCGGCAAGCCTGCGCCGACTATCTACACCCGCCAGATCAAGCCCAGTGCAGAAAAAATCCGCCGCACTGATCCGCTGATGATTGCCCTGTATGGTGAGGCCTGAATATCACTTTATGTGCTTCATGCGCTTTGATCCAGGCGAAGATGTAGGGCGCTTAGTAATGCGCCACAGGTAATTTCGCATTCCCTCGGGTCAATGCGCATAGGCGTGATCAACGCTTTCATGCAGTGCGTTGCAGGCACCCGACGCACTGCTTACAGAGCATCATTTAACAAGCATGCATGACATGGCATTTTTTCTGCCAGGCACATACTGGGTATAAACAAAAAAATCGCCACTTCACAGGAATATCATGGCAATCAAACGCATCATAGGCCAGGATGGCCTGCCCTACCTCATCAGCTCCCTGGATGAAGCTGGCGATGAACAGTACAGCGACTGGGCAGCCCCAGACCTGCCCTCATCCAGCCCAGGATTCTATACCTCCACCCTGCTCACTGAGAGCTATCCAGGGCAGCCCGGCAACCAGGGCCACATCAGGCTGATGCCATTTGCAGAAATCAACGACACCGGCGAGTATCAAAACCCGCGTATATACGACAGGCTGCCAGGTGGAAGCAGCAACTTCCAGTCATTTGCGCCATACAGCAGCGACAAAGAACAAACGCCAGGCCAGGCACCAGTCAAAGGTTTACTATTACGTGTTATGGCGGCGAATGATGAATCAGACGCGAATGAACCTGTGATGCAGGTAAACGATGTGGATAGATGGTCCCACAATTCTGTAAATGAACAGGAAGGTGAATATCCGTCTTCTGGACCTGCAGAGCAAGATGCAATGCCCGGAAAAATGGGGTTGCTCAATAGATTTTCTTATCCTGAATCAAAAGGCAGTAAGCCACAATTTATTTTACCCGGTGAATCGGAAAATGATGTCCCGATGATGCGAGTTCCTTGTGAGGATCATATCGATCAACATGAGCATTTCACTGATTCACGCGTAGAGCAGCAACTGAATTCGCCAACTTTACTTCCATACAATAAAATTGAACAGGGTTTTTATTCCAATCACTTCAATAATTCAGATAACAATGAGTTACTCAATGAGATGAGTAAAGACATCAGCAGCTCATCCTGGGACAGTGGAAAAGGGCAATATCCTTTACTGGCTTCGAATGACCCTGTACAACTTTTGCAATGGGAAAAAAGCCCAGATTCGGAAAATAAAAAAGGCATACAGTATTATTTTGACGCTTTCAAAAAAGTCGACAAAGTAATGGATAAAGCATTGCTGGAAAAATGGAATGAAGGCTTACTTCGTAGTGCATTGAATCCAAATGAACTCAAACCTTTTCCTCTCGTTGCGCATCCAAAGACTAAAGAAGCACCTATTACCTTCAATGGAAACGAAGCCCCCACGCCTGAGTTTGTCAACGGATCAGAAATTCCAACAATTAATAGGGGGAAAGGCAGTGGTGTGTGGGGAGAAAATCCCCGAAGATTTTCTGAATTCGCCAAAAAAATTGCAATTCAAGCAGAATTGCCCTTTGTATCTATTGCGCTTCCAGATGCGACCAGGCACTTGCAGCATTATTTGGGCAATACGGGGGAAGATTACCAAGTTGACTTGAAAAGAATAGTAGAAACAACAGATGCTGGAAGGGAACTCTATTTATCGCAACGAAACGGTGCAATAAAATATGCAATAGAAAATGCCAAAGACGGTGTCCCTCTTGATTTTTCTTCCAAGCGCTTGGAGCAGCGAGTTTTTGCCGAAGGCACTGAAAACTGGTTTTATGCCAGTGGAAATTTTTCTGGGTATTCGCAATCCAAGGTAATAAGGAACGGCGATAACTTCAGCATGAAGTTCGAACTAAACTATATTGATCCCTACGATTGGGATAGAATAAAAACACCGCTTTTTAACGCCAAGGACATACTTGACAAAGATATGGCGGAGTTTCACAAACAAGGCATAGCAAAAGATTTTCTGTTGACTGGAAAACTACCGCTTATCATCACGTGGAAAGTCGGCAATGAAATGAATCCAACTGTAAAGATCGATCAAAGTAAAATGCCAAAACCAAGTCATCCTCAGAGATAAAACATGAACGCCATCCTGAAAAAAGTAGCGAGTATTCTTTTCTTGATATTGTTTGCCTTGCTCCCGCCGCTTGCCTTTATTTACTTCCTGTTCTATGAACCCGGAGAGCAAGTGCGCGAAATCTATTCATATGAAGATCAGAAAAAAAGAGGCGGCCATTATGTCACCATCTCATCTGATGGAACACACAAGCATGGATATTCTCATGAGGAAGATCGCTACGTATTGAATGTTTTCTTTTATCGACGATATATCAGCGTAGACATTTCGCTCATCAACCGGGATGAGGATATTATCTCTTACCTGAAAAAATGCCAGGTCATTGAAACAAATGATGGTATTACTTTTTTGCAGCCTAACGGTTATTCAACATTCATTCCCAAGTCGGAACTACCTTGATACAAGAACTCATTTGATCAATAGGGTGAAATGCGTTTGCCTCATAACGTGGGCTGGCCACCACATTAACCACATTAACCACATTAATTTGAAAATGACCAGGCATATGTCTCCTGTCTGATCATCAAGGATATGGCACATCATACGCGTACCGGCAAGAGTAAACATTCTGGCACTGAGCATGCGGCCTTCCATCCTGTCTGCGCCATCAGCGATGAGCAGATACGCAATGGCAGCAAGCGCCCATTGGCTTATGCCACTGCACGCATGGATGATGAGCATAAAATCATCCACATCAGCTTGCGCATGAACTATGGCAAGCCATCACTTGTTACCTGTCTGGCAGGACTAGCCACCAAACCCAGTGACGGGCAGTTTGAAAAATATGCGAGGCTGGCCGATGAAGGTATTGCACAATACTGGAGCAGAACCATCTCGCTCAAGGGCGAAGAATGGGCTGTTAAAGTAACTCCAGAAAAATCGGCAAAGGGAATGCCGCTGACACTGGCAAACCCGGGCAGCCCCCTGCTTGGCAACCTGAGCAGGCGCTCGCGCAATCCATATCCGTTTTTTACCGGCACACTGTATTTCGATGAGAACGACGGACCAGACCCTGAGCGCTCGTATGCCATGACAGCTGCACATGAAGTTGGCCATCCAATATTGACGCATGCATTTGGCGCGAAGTGGTCCTGGGGGCATGCAGGTACATCAACCATACTGGGCAGGAGGTATGACGCTGCACCAGAATGTCCTGCGCAAGGCGAGATCAACCTGATGATTTACTACAATAGAAATACCAGCTGCGTCATTGATAGTGATAGTGTTTTTAACAGAACAATCGCGAGTGAAGACGACCTTAAAACACTCTTACATATTTCTGGCAGACTTAAGTAATATGTTGCCAGGTGCCGCGAAGGTGCGGCGCGTAGGGTGCGTAGGGTGCGTTCTAACGCACCGCCTATGATGGTAAAAGAGGATGGCTGCAATTAGAAATCGGCGCGCCATAACATACACTACGCACTCTACACGTGCTTACTCTTCACACATTGGGAGTTCATCGTTACTGCAAAGCAGCCACTCAAGCAAACACCAGTGCAGCAATGGCAAAGGCAATTCCACCAAGCACCATGTACCAGGATGCTTTTTCTTTTTCAAATACAAACTCATGTGGATGACTGGGGTCATACAACACACTAACGGGCCTGCCTGCTTCAAAATCGGCAAGCAGCTCAGAAGGGAAAGAATGATTTCGGGTGATCTTTTCACCCTTTTCTGTGGTGAAGGTAAATTCAGCGCTGTAGGCTGATTTGCGTTTGGTGTAATTGCTGATGGGGTCAACCACGGCGGGTTTGCCTATGGACTTCAAGTGCGCAAGGGATGAGCGCTCAGAAAAACCAGCACCCATGAACGTCAGGCCAGCGATCACGCCCAGCACCTTGAAAACAATCCCCTTTTTTGCCATGTTCACGTCCCCAACTTATCAATATAATGACGTCCAGTGTAGCATCATGCTCCGTACCAGAACAACGCATTCAGACGCAATTCCACGCAAGTCCCCCTGATGAAACCAGATGAGTAATCACGTGCCGAAGAAACGGGCTAGTGCGCCCTCCGCTATAATCTGCGTTTTGAATCTCAAACTGCGCCATGCAAGACCAGCTCATCGCCCTGCTTCTCGCCCATCAATCTTACGACGCCACTGAAGCCGCGCATTTAACAAGTGCGCTGGCCTTTGTGTGCACTACCGCCAACTGCAGCAGCCGCGCCACACTGGCGGGGCATGTCACTGCATCTGCATGGATACTCTCGCCAGACGGCACATCCGCCTTGCTGACGCATCACAAGAAGCTCAATCGCTGGTTGCAACTGGGTGGGCATACCGAAGATACTGACGCCAGCATACAGGCCGCTGCTGCCCGCGAAGCTTGTGAAGAAAGTGGCATCAGCGATTTGCAATTACTGAGCCAGGCACTGTTTGATGTTGATGTACACCCTATCCCCGCCAGAGGCAGCGAGCCCGCGCATTATCATTACGACCTGCGCTTTTTGTTCCGGGCGCAACGTGAAGAATTTAGTGTCAGCGAAGAGTCACATGATCTGGCCTGGGTGGCGTTGACGACGCTGGCGACGGAAGATGGCAATGCATCGGTGAGCAGGATGGCGAAGAAGAGTTTGGCAGGCGGTCTCTAGCTTGATATAAGGTCGCTGCCAGATGCAGAATTGGCTACCTGCCCTACGCACTTTGTGGCACTACTTTCTTTTTTCAGAGAGCTGAAAAGAATGCAAAAAAATCCTTGATGAGCCGCTCTCACATTCTCCCTGGTAACTCACATGCCACCCCGTAAGCCACCCTCACAAATCTTGCTGCTTTTGGCAGTACGCAAGAAAGCTGCGTTTTGGATAAACGTCCCGCGGGCACCACAGCCCTGGTCACAACCGCTGTCTGGTGCTGCCAGGCTGATGTAATGCCGCTTGATGAGCAGTCTGGCCTTGCAGTTCCTGAGCTCGGGTTGTTTCGGGTCTGGCATATAAACGTAAGCCTTGCCTTTCCTGGCGAACCGGCCTTCCAGATGACACTGATGGCCGTTACCAAAGACCAGGACCGTGAAAAGTTGCACTTGATCTGGCGCGACTTTTTTCAGGACCAGGCAATCTTTCACTTTGAGATGTTTGCCATCTGAAAAATCTGATACGTGATAGTCATTGTAGGTGCCATCCAGCTTGCTGTTTGTGGCGGCATCCTCATGCCATTGCTGGATAAATTCCATGCGCTTGTCGTAAGCATCTTCCAGACATTGCTCATCCTGGCAGGCGTTGCGCACCGACTGCAACCAATCTCGCTGGCTGGACTGCAACAAATCCCTGGTGTAATTCGAATAATCGGCTTGCCCATCAATATCTCCCACCAGGCTGGCCTTGCGGACAGCCTGTTGATACATACTGGTCAGCTTTTCATCCAGTGCACCGAGATCATCGGACTGGCAAATCAGTTTTTCTGCTGGCATGCTGGTCTTGTTGCAGTCAAAGCTGGTGGCGTGTGCAGTACTGGCAAGAATGGAGAACAAAGCGAGAGTGAAAAGTCGGCGCATGGATGATGGATAATGGCAGATATAGTTTTTTGTAAGTAGCAGGGTGCGCCGCGTGCACCATCGTTGCATATGGATGAACGCTGGGCGCAAGGAACGCCGGTGCGCATGGCACACCCGAATGACGATTGCTGTTATATTTTGCGATTTTTTTTACATCACCGCAATCAAACGCACTTGCACGGCATTGCTTTCAGCTTCCATGCAGCGCTGTATGATGATCTGCAATTCTTCCAGCACTTCATTGTTGTCGCCTGATTCGGTCAGGGCGGTTTCCAGTGCGCGTATGGTGAGCAGAAGTTCGCTGGGGTTGACCCATTTGGCGTTCTCGGTGAGCCAGCTTTCATCGAGGTCATCTTCGCTCATGTTGTATTCAACGTCAGAATAATCAACAAACTCGCTCAACGGCAAGACACCCAGTTCTTCGCAGCGGGCATCGATATCTTCCAGCTCGTCAAGCAGGTAGCCCAGGTCGTCTGGCGCAACATCGTCGCTGTCGCTTTCAAGTTTTATCCATAAGACCATGCTCATGATTTGATTTCTTCCACTTTTAAAGATTTTTAAATAAATTTGATCACACTGGCTCTTGCTAAAGCTTACACTATGCGCAGTAGAACAGACATCTGGATAATGCTATCAATTCAAGGTTTTTCAAAGAGTCTGTGAATCGGGCTGTCTCTTTAAAACGTCTTTTCATACGGAAATATCATGAACTAAGACAAGTTTTGGTGACTGTGGCATTATATTTTACATAGAGCTTGTAACTGAACTGTGAACCAAGCTTGGAACCAAGTCTGTATCTGGAAAAGCGTGAAGTAAGTATTGAGTAAGTATTCAGTAAGCATTGAATGAAATAGTCTGACACCTGCTAAGGCGAGAAGCATGAAAATCTATTCTGAAATCATCGTTCTGTATGACCATGTCGCCATGCCAGGCGAAGATGATTTTTGTCCGGCATTCTGGCAGGCAGAGGAATTTGATTCGGATGGTGATTTTTATGGCGATGACGAGTCCAAAGACTGGACCACGCTGAAGCTGACCAAGCACTATGCCAATGGCCGCAATAGTGACTTTCATTTGTATGTACACCGTGAAAAAGGCGGCGATGCCGCACACGAACTGTCGCGCTATGTGCAATACCGTGATGGTGGCCAGTACAAAGAAAAAAAGAATGTGCAGGAAGCCAAGAACCTGTGCGTCGCCTCATTTGAAATCAAGGCAGCTTCGCTCGAAGACTACCGCGAATTTTTACGCACCGTGCATTTTTTCCTGGAACACACCGGCGGTATCGCCGCCAATGTGGGCGGGTATGATGCCTGGGATTTCAAGACGGAGTTTGTGGATTGATGCCGGGGTAGCTGAGCAGGGTGCGTTGTAACGCACCGGTTTTAGAGCGCAAACCTGTGTGATACTCATCTGCCAGATCATACTGATATTGCATTTCCATTCGCCAGAAACAAAATAGCGCAAATTATTTTCGACGCATAAATGGTGCGTTATAACGCACCCTACATGAATGATATGGCAATCTGGCATTTCGAATTCTCATTAATCCCTACTGCAGGTATCTACAAGACGCATGGCAAGATGGTAGACTTTTTACCAGAATATGGCCGACGTCAGCCAGATGCGCCATTCTTGGAAGACGCCGTTTTTTTCAATTATTGGGCAGGGTCTGATCTGTCATCGGCACCAGTGCGCTTGCTGGAACAATTACTGCCACAAAAAAAATCATGGCGTGACGATGTGCGCATGTATGGCAGTAAAGACCAAAGTCAGTTGGAGGTAGGGAATGAGGATATACGTTGCATTTTTAACGTCGGCAAGCTGGATATCCCATTATTAACAAGCGTTGTCAACATTGCGCACGATCTGGATTGCAAACTCGCGCTGAAAGATGAAGGCAGACTGATAGACCCAGACATGGATATGGTCTTCGAAGCGCTGCGTGATTCTTTAGCCTGGAAATTTGTGAAAGACCCAGAGGGAGTCCTCACTCGCGGAGAGTATGTGATTCGATGAGACTCATTATAATGATCACGATGCGTACCATTATGTGAGTTCGTAGGGCGCATTGCAATGCGCCGCATGCATGCGTCGTGCACAGCATTGCCATTTTGTCCGGGCGTGCAAAATCCCTGCTACTTGATTAACTCCACCGAGCGCTTGAAAGTTTCGCAGACTATCCTGAACATACTGCCGCGTGAAAAATACCATTCATGAACCACGGCCTGATGGTCGTCTGTCAGGCTCACTTCATGTATCAATAAATCGCCGTGGCCAATTGTCCCAAATGGGGGATGAGCAAAATCTTGCGGTGTCACGATGCTGTACTCAGTCACGCCAGAATAAACAAGGTGGATTTTCAGATCATGATAGGGCCCCAGAAAACTTGCTTCTATCTGGATGGCGCGAATCTCCGAGCGCTCACCACTTGCCGGTTCTGAGATACAGAATCGATCCAGCCAGGCATCATGCAGGCTTCCATGGTTCGTGAAATCATAATTACCCGTGTCTATAGCGAAGGCATACACGTCTGGCGGGAAATGATCACGGTGCTCTTGCAAGTATCGTTGATAAGACGGGAAATCGAAGTCATATTCCCCAACCTGCTGTGATTCAAAAAATTTCATCGTATAAAAATGTGTTAGCTCGTAGGGTGTATTGTAATGCGCCGCATGTGTGCGTCGTGCACGGCACCATCATTTTGCCCGAGCATGCGAATATTTCATACGGCGCATTGCAATACGCCCTACGGTTACGGCGATGGTAAAAAATGGGGCATTGCAGAGTACGCATGGAATCACATCCCCAAATAAAAAATCGCCACGGAGGGGGAAGATTCCGTGGCGACAAAATACCTAAGGAGACACAACCATCATAGGATATCGGATTAATGTTACACAAGTATGACGATGATATTTTACAATTGCTTACAAGCATGTAAATCATTCCTGCCTGTATTTGCTGTTCAATGCATTTCTGTGGTGTGGCGATGTGGCTGTGTAGCTGACCACCCGTCTCTCAGCCAACCCGCATCTTGCCTGGATGGGGTATGCCCAGTTCCCTGAGTTTTTCTTCGTGGATGCGGAAGGGGCAGCTACCCAGCCACATGTCTTCTTCCGGATGCGGGAATTTGCTGGCGACGAAATCGACAAAGCGCCTGACCTTGGCCGACAACTGGCGGCGGCTGGGATAGACCATGGAGATCGAGACGGCGCCAAAGCAGTGTTCCGGGAACAGCCTGACCAGCCTGCCCTGCGCCAGGTCGTCATCAATCTGGAATGAAGTGCGCAAGACCAGGCCCATGCCAGCCAGGGCGCAGGCGCGCAGCACGTCGGCATTATTGCTGATGACCTTGCTCTGAATGGGGATGCTGCGATAAGAGTCGCGGCCTATGCGTTTGTCAAAGGCCATCCAGTTGTCACGCAAAAAATCAAAATTGAAATTGAGGCAGCGGTGTCCTGAAATATCTTCCGGCGTGGCCGGGGTGCCATGCTCTTTCAAATAAGCGGGCGAGGCACAGAGCAGCACTTCAGACGTGGCCAGCTTGCGCGAGATCATGCTGCCGTCTATCTTTTGCAAGTCCAGGAAAAAGCCGACATCGATACCTTCTTCCACCAGATCAACCTGATGGTCGGTGATTTTGACATCCAGCAAGACATCAGGATAATCCCTGGCAAATTCGGGCAAAAGCTGCGCCAGTTGCGCTTTGCCGAAATGCGGTACAGAATAGATACGCAAAGTGCCGCTGGGTTTTTTGGCGGCATACGAGGCGATGGCATCAGCATCGTCGATATCGCTGAGAATGGCGCGCACCCGCTCCAGGTAGACCATACCGGTCTCAGTCAGCGATAATTTGCGGGTAGAGCGGTTCAACAGACGCGTGCCCAGATGGCTCTCCAGATCAGCCATATAGCGGGTCACGACAGCGTTGGACATGTCCAGCGCCGTGGCAGCCCTGGCAAAGTTACCCAGCTCCACCACCTTGGCAAAGATGCGCATTGATTGCAATCTGTCCATTTTCAAGTCCTTTATTGTTCCTGATTCAGCAATAGTATATTCCGTTTTAGATACTTTATTGTTGAATCCGAAAAGCCTACACTGCATTTCATCGGTGCAGTGCAACATAAATCAAAGCTCTTCACCGCGCCGCTGGCGACGACTTGTTTCAGTTGTTATCGGAAGTGAAATTTCACTTCTCATGACAATTGAGCAAGATCACCGAGGCGGCTTACTCTGAAACTTACTTTATTGATAGGAACGATCATGAATGCGAAACAACTCTTTTTGGCAACCAGCCTGACATTTTTGACAGCTACTGCCGCCTTTGCTGCTGACACAACTGATACAGCAACCCCAAAAACCCGCGCCCAAGTCGTCGCTGAACTGCAAGAAGCCCGCGCCAACGGCGAAGAAATCGGCCTGGAAGGTTTCTCCTGGTACCCAGCCCAAAAAGCTGCTCTGGTCAAAGCCAATGCAGAAACACGTCTGGCAGCAGAAAAAGCCAATGCTGAAAAAGTAGCGACAAAAACGCAAAAATCGCAACAAAACTAATTTTGTTCATCTTGCCGGGTGATGTACGGCTTGGCTGGTGGATGAAATAAGGATGTGATGAAACCCGGTGATCATTGATCAGCGGGTTTTGTTTTTGTGTGCTTTGGTTTTACATGTCCTGTAGGGTGCGACGTGTGCACCGCATCTTCAGCTAAATTATCAAGATAATCATCAAGATAATCTTCATGGCACAAGGCTGTTCCTGGCGTCAATTATCTTCGAAAAAATACCCTCACTTTTTTAGCCGTCAAAGCGGTGCGCATGGCGCACCCTACTGGATGCTCAGCTCCATCTAGCCATATTCGGTGTTTAGATGTGCTACTCAATACACAGCAATCCCCCAACGTCAGCCACTAGCCCCAACATCGTCATTCCAGACTTGATCTGGCATCCAGTGTCGTTATGCCCTGTGGGTCTGATGTAAGCAGAACCGCAAAAAGGTGCCGCTGTAAGCAAGCAGCAAATCAGGCTGACAGTGCACGGCCAAAGCTACTGGATGCCGGATCAAGTCTGGCATGACGGGTTTACGGGCACTACCTTGAAAACCTTCGCCTGTTTGCACAAGGCAGTGATGTAGCCGTAACGGGGGGGGCATTGTAATGCGCGGCATCAGCAACAATTGGCTGCAGAATTCCCGTCTAATAGTGGACAAAATTCCGAGGAAAGCTCAGTTTGGCTAAGTACTCGATTTGTAAGCTGACAATTTGTCCAAATATTGTTTTATATATGAGAAAATTTACGGGGGATATTAAATTTGCAATTGTATGCATTGAAAATTTAGAAATGTACTTTCGCATATTTCAGATAATATTTCTGGGCTGTACATGAACGTACAAATCATGAAGGTCCTTATTATAGGAAAAACATAATGTAGTTCTGCCAGATTTTTGCTTACCGCAATTGACGGTAGTTAATTAACTCTTAATTTGTTTCGTTTTTTTTAAAGGCTGGATATGATTTCCAACATGAACTCAAATATTGAACTTAAAAGCAAGATAATAGCTATCGTAAAAAAATATTATGATGAAAATAAAAGAGGTATGCTTTTGTCTAAGCTGGGAGATGAAATTAAGAAAGAGTATCCCGATTTGGTCTCCTTACTTAATGGAGTAAATCTAACTACTTTCATAAAAAGTGAAATGCGTGAAAGCGTAATCATCAAGATTAATCCAGATGACAAGGTAATTCGTGCAGCATTTCCTGCTGGGGTGGACATATCCGACGTTGAAATAAAAATAAATAGCGTGGATACGTCGAAGTTCGAAAGTTTGAGAACCTCAGTGCATTTGGCGTTCACAAAAGAATTACCTACAGATAAGTGCCGAGTCTTAAGCGTAGAAGGCAAGGTTATCTACCGAGATATTCCTGTAGGAGGCTCACCTCAAAATGGACAAAGATCCATTGCAAGGGGTTTTATTGTAGAGGACAAACCAGAGCTAATATTGGAAAGCGTAAAACGGTGGGCATTGGAAAATTCGGTGCCATTGAAAAGTCTTTTTGTCGGTGGGGCTAGCGCCAAAGCAAGTGAAAAACCAAGCCAAGGTCAAACATCTGGCAAAGAAAATTTACTGATCAAGATTTTAAAATCGCTTACAAGCGAGCAGCTTTCTAAAATTCAACTACCTCTAGATGTCGTGAAAACTCTTATGGAAGTTCACTGACCCTATGAGATACATCATTGGCTTTGCTGGGATCGATAAGGATGTCTTTGTACATATAGAACAAAATAAATTAGAAATAGTCGGAGGAGATGGCCTTTTCTTAGGCGCACCAATTAACGGAAGGTACAAAAGCTATGATGCAGAGTATGCACAATCATTTGTTGCAAAATTTCGAGATCAAGTAACAGATGAAAAAAAGAGAGATCTAATTGGTTGCGCAATTATTTATGTTGATTCATTGCGGAACAGGCCCGACCAAAGTTTTATTGATACTTTCTTCCCTTCTATACTTGCAATACCTTTAGAGTGCGATCAAGGTGTGCACGATGACGCTTCCAAAAAGGCACTGATACAGAAATTGAAAGATGTAGTAAAAATTGCCAAGGAATCAATAAAGACTATTCGAGAAGAGGTTACTGATAGGGCTAACAAAACTCCGTTACTATTGCCGTTGCGCAATTTCAATTCAGGTCACGTAGTCAACTTGTTGCTTGAATTGCAATGCGGGCTCCCTGTAAGTAGTGATAAAAATTTAACTTTGAAGGAGAAAATAAATCACTTTAAAGTGATGCATCCAACCAAGAGAATTGACGGAAGAAAACAGCCATGTTTTGTAGATGATAGGAAGATCGAGTTTCATTCTCCTGGACGTGCTAGGCACGGTTTTCCAAATCCAACAAATGACCATAGTTACGAATGCATTTTGAATGGCAGATTAAGACTTGGAGCCATATATGATCCAACTTTTCATTATGACTGTTGTAAAGGGAGATCTCCACTGCATGCAGAAATGTATGGTTGCCACACTGAGCAGGAGCTTAAAAAGGGTTCTCCACATTTGAATATTTCACCAAATGATTTTGTAAGGGCATAGATTTTTTTTGACGGAAAAAAGGCCAGATTATGATCTGGCCTTCTATTTAGCCTAATTAAACCTAGGCCATATAAATTACTCTGCTTTTATATGTCACTCATGCCTACTGACGAACCGCCGATCAAAACAAGGGGTCGCTATCCGACTAAGCTTGTCTTCTAACCTATGCGCGCCAGACTTTAGTAGCTGAAAAGCAATAATAGTTACCAAAGTAGATCGCTTTAAATAGAACTGATTTATTTAATTCGTATAAGTTCTAAGACACATCTCCGACTAATCATCGGATAGTGTACATGTGACGCTCACTCTGCAGGAGTGCAATTGCGACTCATATTTGCTGCGTAAGCAGCCTAATAATAGCACAATTTTGAATAACTGTGCTCAATAATTAAGTTGACAAACGCTGTTTTCGCGCGATTTCGGTTTGGAGCAATCTTTGATTTGAGGCATTGCGATTCTCTTAGTTTTGACTTGAAATAATAGGGGCTGAAAAACTGAGCAAGCATTTATGTAAACAGTGTCCTATTTTAAATTGGAGTGATATTAATTGGCAGTAGCTGCTGCTTACCTTGTTCCAACTGCGGTCAGGTCTTACATTACGAAAGCCCCATTTTCCCCTGAAAATTCCATGCCTCGCTTGTAGGAGCGACTTTAGTCGCGAACAAATGAGCCGTGGCGGCGATTTGCAGTTGAAGCCGCCCCTGCGCAACACGCCCTCCATCACTGGGCTTGGATCGGTTTCCATTCATCAATGCTACTAGTTGTTTTTTTCGCTGGCGTGCCGCTCAATATTGCAAAAACAATTATATTAAAAGACAATGCATCAAAGCTCATTTCAAGATAAAAACAAGAACCAGTTAGTTGTGATGCTTCGTCGCGGGTAGCGACTAACCCGGGGGTTTTCGCTGATCTTTTCCTGAATCCAAACCTGGTTTTACCAAACTCAAGGAGAAGTTGATGGATGTCTTATCCACCTCAGTCACCACCTCAGTCACCACCCCAATCGCCACCCCAGTTACCGACCCTGTCCCTGCCCCCTCCCGTCGCCGTTTTTTGCAAACATCCACCGCACTTGCCACCGCCAGCGTGCTGGGTATTTCAGGTGAGGCCACAGCCGCCCCGGCACTGCACAGCAAGCACAACCTGGCGGCGCTCGCACGCAGTATGGCCGGACGCCTGATCTTGCCTGGCGAGCTGGGCTACATGATGGCCGCAGCGCCGAATAACCAGCGCTATGCTGACATCCTGCCTGTCGCCGTTGCCATGTGCGCCAATGATAAAGATGTGCAGTTGTGCCTGCGCTGGGCGATAGATCATCGCCAGCCCTTTGCAGTGCGCTCTGGTGGCCACAATTACGCAGGCTTTTCTACCACCAGGGGTTTGCTGATCGACGTTAAGGCCATGAATCGCATCAGGGTCGATGAAAAGGAAAATACCTGTACCATTGCAGCAGGTGTCAGCAACCAGGACATGGCCAACTTTTTTAGCGGCAGCAGCCTGGCTGTGCCGTCGGGCCGTTGTCCGACCGTGGGTGCGGCGGGCCTGGTGCTGGGTGGTGGATGGGGCTTTTCTGCGACCCATGCAGGTTTGACTTGCGATAGCCTGAAGTCGTCAGAGATTGTTTTACCCAACCAGCGACTGGTGGTCGCCGAAGACAAGGGCACGTATCAGGATTTATTCTGGGGATTGCGCGGCGGCGGTGGCGGCAATTTTGGGGTGAATACCTCGTTCACCTTTAACCTGGTGGATGTGTCGCACAATGTCACGATTTTCAACATCCTCTGGCCTGCCCAGCAGCAGCAGCTGGAATTATTTTCTGCCTTGCAGGACCTGCAGCAAAATAATCCCACCACGATTTCTACCCGCAGCAAAATCGTGCCGCGCCGTGCCGGTACCAACTACACCATGGCAGATTTGCAGGTCACGACCCTGGGCCAGTTCTTCGGCGGCAAAGAAGCCGCACTCAAGGCTTTGGAACCGGTATTAAAAATGCTCACGCCTGTCAAAGCCGACATCCGCGAAATGACTTACTGGCAGGCGCGTGATTATCTGATTACGGACGACCCCAATGGCATGTATGACCTGCGGTCTTCTTACGTGGGCGAAAAAATGTCACCAGAAGGCATGGAAATGATGCTGCGCTGGATGCTGAAATGGCCTGGCGGTTCGCTCGTACCAGAAAACATGGGCATCCTGTTTGCCATTGGTGGCAAGGTGCGTGAAGTGCCCGTCAATGCCACTGCCTACCCACATCGCAATGCCAATTATATTTTTGAAATGGAAGCCGCCTGGGGGCCGATAGACAAGCTGGACGTGGTACACAGGCAGCAACAATGGCTACGCGACTACTTTGCCGCCATGAGCCCTTTTGTACTGCCGCAAGCCTATGTCAATTTCCCGAACCGCGAGCAACCCAATTGGGCACGGGCTTATTATGGCCCTAACCTGGATCGCTTGAAAACCGTCAAGCACAAGTACGATCCGCACAATTACTTTAAATTTGAGCAAAGTATCCCACAGGGGTGAGCTGGTTTGCTTGTGGCCGGATGATCAAGCACTGGCCCTGGTGTCGTCATGCCGCCATGCCAGGCTTGATCTGGCATCTTTGTCGTTATGCCCATGCGCCTGCATATAAGGCGCATTCTCACTATTTGCCACGCTCTTGTCACGCCAGTGCTATATTCTGCAATCAAAATAAACGCAGCAAGTGCCCGCCATCATCAACATGCAGATCAAATCCCTCTCTACGCCCGCAGGCAACAAAATCAACGAAGACCTGATCCACCACTTCAGCCACGCTGATGGCACGCTGGATGTGCTGATGTTTGACGGTGCCAGCTCAGTATCCGACCAGCATTATCTGGATGCGAGTCTGGGAGACCCGGCCTGGTTTGTGCAGCAGTTTACGCTGGCGCTGGGGCAAACCGCCACGCCTGCACAGACGCAGGCGGACAGCATCATGCTGGCCCTGCAGGTCTTGCGTGATCAACACAGCAGTTTGCTGCAGGCCGCCGCCATGCCCGCTTATGCCTGGCCAATTGCGGCCCTGACCTGGCTGCGTGTGCATGCCAATGGCGAAGACTGCAGCATCTATGCGCTGGGGGACTGCAAAAGCTTTTTGCTGGATGCGCATGGCAAAGTCACTGATCTTGACCCCTACGAAAATCCGCAAGAAGGCATACTCAAAACCGCGATAGAACAGTTGAAGCAAGAGGGCCTGGATGAACAGGCGCGCTGGGCCAGGCTGCTGCCCATGCTGCGTGAGCGCCGCGTAGCGCAAAACATGCACCCGCAGGCAACGATACTCTGCCTGTATCCACAAGGCCGCTTTGCTGCGCGTAAGTACAAAATCAAACTGGCGGCGTCTGACCGTTTATTCTTGATGACGGATGGTTTTTACAGGCTGGTGGATAGCTACCATCTCTACGATGAGCAAAGCCTGATGCAAGCCTGCGTCACCCGTGGGCTGGAGGTCATGATGCAGGAATTGCGCACGCATGAAACGGACAAGGCAGGCGGCATGACGGTGAAAAAGGCGGATGATGCGACAGTGGCGATGCTAAATCTGGGCTTGATCTGAAAAAAGAAGAATGAGCAAACACAAACTACGCATCGCCGCCTTCCAGCGCCATCCTGTTTTTGATGACATCAAAAAAGCGACGGCGCAATTATGCACTGACCTGTGCTGGTGCGAGGACCAAGGTGTTGAGCTCGCCCTCTTCCCTGAATGTTATCTGCCGGGATATGCCTCGGACGCGCAAACTATCGAAAAACGTGCGATAGCCATAGACAGCCCCAGGTTCAAACACGTGCTGCTGGAGCTGTCTGCATTTAACACCGACATCATCCTGGGATTTTTTGAGCAACGTGCAGCAGGCGTGTTCAATTCTGCTGCCGTGCTAAGGCAAGGCCAGGTAATGGGTGCGTATGCGAAACGGCATCCCAATGAGCGTGGTGTGCTGGCAGGAACTACATCCCCCGTGTTTGAAAGATCGGGATACTCTTACGGCATCAATATCTGCAACGATGCCAATTACCCTGATTGCGCAGCAGATATCCGCCAGCAAGGCGCACACCTATTGTGCTACCCGCTCAACAATATGCTGAGTGCCGCTACTGCCGACAAATGGCGCAGCAAGAGCGTGGACAACCTGCGCCAACGCGCGATGGAAACTGGCTGCTGGGTAGCATCTGCTGACGTGGTTGGCGCACATGATGGCAAAATCAGCCATGGCTGCACCTGCATAGTCGCCCCGGATGGCAGCATCGTCGCCCGCGTGGCGGAAGGGAGTGAAGGGGTAATCGTCGTCGATATTGAATAAACTGGGTGAATATCCGGGTCTGAGAAGAGCCGTTCTCTTTTATCAATTGTTGCTCTTTATAAATATTTCACAAACCCGCCCCACCCCTCGTCACATTCCTCAGTTACACTCGTCAAACGCCTGATGTAGCCGGGGTCTATCCCGGTCTTATACCAATTTCTCGCAGCATGCAGTTCCAAATACAGTTCCACAACACCATACAAACTTGAAATTTGCCTGCCAAAAACGGGCAAGATAATGGAGTCAGCATGAAATTCTCATCCAAGATCGCCCTCTGCTCTGCCCTGCCTGCTGTACTGTTTGCCGTAGGCGTGACCACATCCATCACCTCGCTGATGTCTACCCGCAGCCAGTTTGACAACTATATTTCAACTGAACAGGCGCTGGAGCGCAGTATCTCCGAGATGTATGCCCAGGGTTTGCAGATGGGGCAGGCACTCAGGAATGTGGTGCTTGACCCGTCCAACAAAAAAGGCGTGGATAATTTCCTGGCCGCGCAAGTTGCCTATGACAAGGCGTATGAAGAGGCCAAGAAAATATCGGCCAGCAATAACACCGCACAAAATCTGGCCGAGCTGCCCAAGCTGCGCGCCACCCATGCCCAGGCACAGGAAAAAATCGTCGCCATACTCAAGGACAAGGGCGATGCCGCCCCTGTGCTGAATGCTGAAGAAACCCCGGCGTGGCGCAACCTGCGGGCAGAATTATTAAAGCAGCGCGATGAAGCGGGCAAACGCTCGGCACAGGAGCATGCCAACGTCAACAGCAAGGTCAGCTTCACGGTCACCCTCTCGCTTGTCCTGGCCGTACTGGCTGGCCTGGTGGCAGTCTTCCTGAATTTTTATTGCCAGAAAACCTTGCACAAGGAACTGGGCGGCGACCCGGCGCAGGCCAGGGATGCCCTGTCGAATATCGCCAAGGGCAATCTGGCGCAAAGCATCAACAATAATGCTGGTGACGACAGCCTCATGGGCGTGCTGCAAGAGATGCAGACTTCACTCGAATCTTTGGTCAATGGCGTGCGCGGCTCGGCCAGCGGTATCGCCCAGGCCACCAACGAAATTGCTTCTGGCAGCATGGACCTGAGCAACCGCACGGAAAGCCAGGCCAGCTCACTGGAAGAAACCTCGGCTGCCATGGAAGAACTCAATTCCACCGTCAACCACAATGCCGACAGCGCCAAAATGGCCAATCAACTGGCAGCACAGGCATCAGCAGTTGCCAGCCGGGGTGGCGAAGTAGTTGAGCAGGTCGTGGGCACCATGCGCGGCATCAATGAATCATCGAAAAAAATCCAGGACATCATCGGCGTCATTGATGGCATCGCCTTCCAGACCAATATCCTGGCCCTGAATGCTGCCGTAGAAGCTGCCCGCGCGGGTGAACAGGGCCGCGGCTTTGCCGTGGTCGCCAGCGAGGTGCGCTCACTGGCAGGCCGCAGTGCCGACGCCGCCAAAGAAATCAAGTCACTGATAGGCAGCAGTGTAGAAGCCGTTGGCAAAGGCACGCAGCAAGTTGACCTGGCAGGCAGCACCATGGAAGAAGTGGTCAGCGCTATCCGCAAGGTCAGTGAAATCGTCGCCCAGATCAGCGCATCAAGTGCAGAACAATCGACAGGCGTAGGTCAGGTCGGCAAGGCCGTCACCCTGATGGACCAGACCACCCAGCAAAATGCCGCCCTGGTAGAACAAATGGCCGCCGCCGCATCCAGCCTCAATGACCAGTCGGGTGAATTGATGAATGCAGTGTCGGTGTTCAGGACCAGGCAGAGTGGCGGGGCCGTGCGGGTAACGAGGTGAGCAGGAAATTGCCGTAGGGTCTGAAAGATGTGAATATCGCAGCGTAATCGCACCTTAAGTGCCCCTTGTTCATACTCTTAAGCGCACCTTAAATCATCAGCAAGGCAAGCATGACAGGCAGGCACAAGAAACACCCTGCCATGATCGCTGCCCTGCCTCTGGTGTCCAGCAGCAGAGCCTGCCTGCCCAGCAATATGAGGCGGGTGATGGCACCCGCAGTCAAAGCCATGCACACCAAAGCAAGGCCACACAAAAGTATGGCACCACCGAATGACGACGCATTGTTGTCCGGAATACTCATCTCTCTGAAGACATAGATGAAGATCGCGATGATGGGCAAACCAAGCACAAGGGCTGCAATTGTCAGTGCGCGGCGGTCGGGCATAGCCGCCATGACGAGAAAGGGTATGGCGTACAAGGGCAAGCACACGTAGAAAAAGAAGCTCAGAAAAGATGTCATGCTTGAATTGGAAAATAATAGCAATCCACCAGATCAAGCCCCATGCTGACCCGCACCGCTATTGAGTGCGCAGCATGTCATGCTGGCGTGAAGGGAGTATGTGGTGGGTGTGAAGAATGAGAATATCCGCAATCAATGCTCGTTTGAAAGACACCTGCACGGCACAGGTATTTTCTCTGGCAGGCTGCACCTTACACACCAGAACTCCAGTTTGACTGCCCCTCACCTGCATCACAGGATGGCGTGGGTGGCGCACTTCTCTGCTGCGAAAAAATTTGGCAACCACAGAAAATCCTGGGTTATGATAATTAAAAATTACTGGTGGCGATGCGAGATGGAAGGTAAAAAAACGCAGCATCGTTTTATTTTCCGGCCTGGATTTAATTGCAGGCCCTACACTTCACAACACGGGTAAAGCAGATGGAAAACGGTATGAATGCAGCAGCGGCAAAATACAAGATAGGTGAACGGCTAGACGGTGGCATTATCTTTTATCTCGATAAAAGTGGTGAACATGGCTTGATGGCCGCGCCCGAAGACCAGGGTACGACGACCAGCTGGAGCCCGGTCGGCAGCCAGCATGTCCTGGCCATGACAGTGAGAGACGGCATAGGCATGGGCAATTACAACACAGAGAAAATCATCAGCACCTGTGGCCCTGGTGATTATGCCGCAGTACTTTGTGCACATTATCAGTTGAACGGGAATGGCGACTGGTATCTTCCCTCCATCTATGAACTGGAATTAATGATAAAGACCATAGGCAAAGCAGCTACCGGCCCTAACAGGGACATCGGCAAGTTCGCGCAGAATTATTACTGGAGTTCCAACGAAAAGAACACATCTGAAGCCTTGGTCGTTGCAAGTAACAACGGTGGCCGAACCGATATTGTGAAAACCTCAAATCAAATATGTGTAAGGGCGGTCAGGGTATTTTAGTCTGCGGTTTGTTTGCGGACATACTTGGCATGCATGCAGGTGTGATTTGCGGATTGCGCTACTGCACCACGTCCGCTACGTCCGCCAGCGGGAAACGCAATGAAGAGCGCAGTAGCTGGCTCATCGGCAGTTGCAGTTTGATGTTGTGCGGCGGGATGGCTTGCTGGAACCATTTGTCGTACATGCGGTAAATGTCGCCGTCGATCATGATGCGGCTGAGTTCCTGGTTGAGCAGGTGTTTGAAGGCGGTATCATTTTTGCGGAAGATGATGGCGTAGGGCTCGGTCGACAGTGAATCGCCGACTACCTGGAAATCTGCCGGATGCGCGGCGGCGGCGCGCAGGCCGTAGAGCAGCACATCATCCATCGCAAAGGCGGCTGCCTTGCCCTGGGCGACCATGGCAAAACCTTCTGCATGGTCCTTGCTTTCTATCAGGTTCAAATTCAATGACCGCACCTGGCCACGGTCTGCCAGGGTTTGCGCATTGGTCGTGCCTTTGGTGGTGACCACGGTTTTGCCGCGCAGGTCACCCCAGTTGCGTATGCCAGAATCGCTGCGCACCAGCATCTTTGCACCGGCGATGAAATAGCTGATGCTGAAGTCAACCTGCTTGCGCCTTTCTACGGTGTTGGTGGTGGAGCCGCATTCAAGATCGGCAGCACCATCAGCAATGGTTTGCAGGCGGTTGGCCGGGGTGACGGCCAGGTATTTGACTTGCAGCGCAGGCAGCTTGAGTTCACGACGGACGGCATCGACGACTTTGAGGCAGATGTCCATCGCATAACCAACCGGGCGCTGTTGCGCGTCGAGATAAGAAAACGGGATGGACGATTCGCGGTGCGCAATGATGATGGTCTTGCGTTCGCGGATATTGCTCAGGGTATCGCTGGCCATGGCTGACAATGGCAACAGCAGGATGACGAATTGCAGTGTCACAAACTGAAAGGCGAGCTTGACCATGAGATGTCTTCCCAAAATTTAATCGAATAAATACTTGCAGATTTAGTGAAGCTGCGCTGCCTCAGCCCGAGCTACGCATGCCTGCGCCAATATGGTCGTAGGATCAAGCAAAGCCACCGTCCTGCCAGCAATGGCAAACGCCGGGTCTTGCTGCAAGACCAGCGGTAATTCTGTACAACCAAGGATGACGACATTCGCGCCCTGCTCTACCAGATGCGCCAGCGCATCAAGCAAATCCTGCCTGCTCACACCACCGGTATGGCCTGCCTTGATACCCAGCGGGCCGTAGATGGCGTTCATGACTTTGCCTTGATGTACAGCATCCGGAGTGATGAGTTCGAACCCCTGGCCCACGGCAGCATCATGATAGACGCGGCTGGCGATGGTGCCAGAGGTGGCCAGCAGGCCGACTTTGGCTGGCAAGGGGAAATGCTCACGGATGTAGCCGACCGTTTCTTCCAGCATGTTGACGATGGGGATGGACAGGTGAGCCTGTATGCGTTTGACGTAGGCATGCGCGGTATTGCAAGGGATGGCGATGAGTGCTGCCTCGTTTTCTTCCAGACGTTTGCAGGCAGAGTACAGGGCAATGGTGGGGTCTTCGCCATCGGCAATCAGGTTGGCGGTGCGGTCGGGGATTTTGGGGTTGTGTTCGACCATGATCTTGATATGGTCCTGGTCGCGCGCGGCGTGGGTGTTCTGGATGATCTTGTCCATGAAGTCTACCGTGGCTGCTGGCCCTACCCCGCCAACCACGCCTATCTTGAAGCTGCGCGGTTGCGGCGCCTGCTCATTGCGCAAGGCATATTCAACATACACCTGATTGGTATCGACGATGGGTATGCCACGGCTGCGCAGCAAGTCGGCCACGATGGCGACATCGGTGGCACCAGAGACGATCACATCTGCACCGCGCGCCAGCAAGTGCACGCAAGCCTGGTGCAAAAGATTGACGGCATCGCCCTGCAAATTGCCTGCCTTGATACCCTGCTCGCCGTAGATGGCGCGCATGACGCAGTCGTCCTGCACGGTATCGTCGGGATAAACTACCGTGATGCCTGAACCGGCAACATGCTGGTCAAACAGTTTCTTGTTCTTGACATAGGTGGATGCCAGCACGCCGACCTTGCAGCCTGCGGGAAACTCTTGCTGCAAGTGGGCCAGCAAGGCATCCATGATATTCACGATGGGCGTCGCCAGCTCGCTTTGCAATTCTTTGATGAAGGTGTGACTGATAAAACAAGGCACCAGTACACGCTCTACCCGGCTTTTTTCAAACTGCTTGATCATGTCGAAAATGTATAGTTTGCGGGCATTCAGGTTGGGGTTCTCGCCGCCTGAGTTTTCATTGCCTTCGAACGGGTGTTGTTCAAAGAACAGTTCATAGCGTTCTGAAATGCTGTCCCTGGCCAGTGCGCGGGCGACTTTGAAATACACATCCACCCCTGCCAGCGTGCCCAATCCGCCGATGATGCCCAGCCGGGTTTTATGTGTTTCTGGTTTCATGGTCATGTTCATTGCCGGTTGATTTTCTATTTTTGTGCGTACAGATAAAGATACCGGATAGTCAGAAAATGTTTATGCAAAATCGGTCTAGTTTCATGCCGATACTACATAGATGGTTTTTTGTGCCGCGTGCGGGGATACAATGTCTGTCATCAAGACGCTGGGGGAAGGCATATGGACATCAAATGGCTGGAAGATTTTTTGAGCCTGGCGCAGACACGTAATTTTTCGCGTGCAGCAGACGACAGGCATGTGACCCAGTCCGCCCTCAGCCGCCGCATCCGCAGCCTGGAAGCCTGGGTAGGTGCCGACCTGGTTGATCGCAGCACTTACCCGCTGGTGCTGACGCCTGCCGGTAAAATCTTCAGCGCTTCGGCAGAAGAAGCCATGCGCCTGCTGAACGACACGCGGGCGCAGTTGCGCGTGCGCGGGCCGGATGAAAACCTGCTGCGCATCTCTGCCGGCCACACCCTGTCGCTGAACTTCTTCCCCATGTGGTTAAAGAGCGTACGCTCGCAAGTCGGAGAAATCCACGCCAGCATCCTGCCCGCCAATGTGCATGACTCTGTGCTGTCACTGGTAGAAGGTAATTGCGATCTGCTGCTGTCCTACTACCATGCTGACCTGCCGGTAGAGCTCGATGCCCTGCGTTATGAATATGTCAGTCTGGGCACCGAGGTAGTCTTGCCGGTGTCGGTACCCAACCGCAAAGGCTCTGCCCTGTATAGCCTGCCCGGCAGCAAAACCAAACCCATCCCCCGCCTCAATAACATCAAGGCATCCTTCTTTGGCCGCGTGGTAGAACGTGTACTGGCCCGCTCAGACCAGCCCTGCTATTTTGTGAATGCCTACGAGAGCGACATGGCAGAACTCTTGAAGCGCATGGCCCTAGAAGGCCACGGCCTGGCCTGGCTGCCGCAGAGCAGTATTGCGAATGAACTGGCAGAAGGCAAACTCGTTCGCGCCGGCGGTGAGCAGTGGTCTATGGAAATGGATATACGGCTGTACCGGGCGGTGGATAACAAGAACCCGGTGTTGTTGAAGTTGTGGGGCGCGCTGGGTGGGAATCAGGAGAAGTGATGGGTGTTGCAAACCATGTTTGCGTAGGTGCGATTAGCGCAGCGTAATCGTACGCATGTTGCATGTAATGCGATTCACGTTAGCGCTCTCCCCAGATCATAAGGATGGCTCCCAAAATCAGCAATGCCCAGCACATCAATTCGGTTTTTCTCATTGATGAGACATACTCCTTCACTTCTTCTGGCTCCCGCTCGAAAACTAAAGTTAATTTCCTGATTGAGCTTTTCCAAAAAAGACTTTCGAAAGTGCCACGACGATAGAGTCGATCTGCGTACTGTCCAGAAGCATGCGTGATATTCGGTTCGTAACGTCGCGCCCGCAACTCAGTAATCCATCCGCAAATCACACCCAATATAAACAAGGTGAATCCATATGGCATGTTTGTTTGCTTTCTCGATCAATTTTTTCTGCACTCGCATTCACCTTGGCATAGCCATGGGAACATTGTCTGTCCGCCCGCCTCTGGCTGGAGGCTGCTAATCTGGCACCAGGAATTTGCATATAAATCTCTGAACCCCGTAGATACGATTGGCGGCACTGCATCATACGCATGCTACATGCAGTGACATGAACGTATACAACAGCCTTGCCTTAATCTGCGGGAAAAACAAAAATCTTGCCGTGTAATTTCCCGTTAAAGCCAGTTTTTATAATAGCAGGGTTTTTGGCGACATGCGTACGATTACGCTAGCGCTAATCGTACCTACAGTCCTGTAGGGTGCGTTGTAACGCACCGGATGTGATGCAAAAAGATAGGGAAACTTTAAAATCCAGCCATGCAAAATACGCACGCTGAGAACATCCTCCAAAAAAACGAAAATGCTTAACGACCATTCATGCGGTGCGTTGTAACGCACCCTACGTATCTGGCTACTGGATGACCGTTGCGCGCAATATATTGCAACGCATGTGTGCGTCGTGTACGGCACAAATATTTCTCCCCAAAACCTTGAAACAACGTGAAACACACTGCAATGCGTTTCACGTTGTTTTAACGGAATTTGCGCAAAACCTGACAAGGCGACGATTGAAATTGATTTAAGTCAATTTCAATCCGCCTTGATCCATTCCCCTAAAAACAAGTGTAAAAAATGTAACAAAGTTAAATTTATATTAATATATTTGATGTCAATGTTATATTTTTGATGCACTCTGGAAAGTATGTATGTTGCCACTAATGTCAATTTATTACCAAACAAAGGAAATGCGATGACTACAATAGCGAATCAACTCAACTCGAGATCTGAAGCGAAGTTTGGAAAAAAAGGCCGCAAGGTCTACTTTAGCTCGGTACTTTTAGCACTTTGCGCAAACCTGTTTGTCCTGCCCCAGGCACATGCTGATCAAACGATATCGGCCATGGCAGGGCCCTGGCCTATCACCATCAGGACATGCTCTTACGACGCGGGCGCAGTCTGCTCACTGACGTGGAGGGGGAAAGAGTTTATCAACGATTATGATCATGGCAGGCAACTGCAATCCGCTTCGTCGTTTGACAATTTAGGGGAAAGTTTTAATCCAACTGAAGCCGGGGCAGCGGTGCCGTATAACGGCGTCAATCCAAGTGCGAGCAGCAGTATCCTGCAAGGTGAATGGGCAACGAGTAATGTCCTGGCCACACAAACCAAGATGGCATTCTGGTATCCGGTAGGTGGCAGCCAGGTATCAAACCACATCCTCAACAAGCGCATCACCATCGGCCTGCCCAACATGCCGCATGTGATTGAGTACCTGACGCAATTTACCATCCCAAGTAATGAATCGCATTCTTTCGGCGTATTTGAGGCGCTGACAGGGTATATGCCGCCAGAGTTTTCCAAGTTTTATACATTTGATGTCAGAAACAATGCCGTCATGGAAGCCCCGCTCAGTGATGGGCCTGGTGAGCAAAATCTGCCTGTCATTTTTTCCACACCAGACGGTGGCTGGGCAATGGGGATTTATTCGCCAGAAGCGCCACAACCCACGTTCGCAGGCCTGGGCTATGGTCGCTTCAGGTTTCCAGATACGGTGAAATGGAATAATGTATTTCGCATCTACAATCCATCTGGCACCTATCACTTCAGGTCTTACGTCATCGTCGGATCATTGGAGAACGTCAAGGTCTCAATGACGCAGTTATATAACTACGTCCATTGAGTATTTGCCCGCGCATTTTTCTTCCTGATCCGGTCCCGGCCAATACGCAGCGCGCTTTACAATACGCGCTGCGTAATGAAGCTTGAACGCGGGAGGTTAAATGTGGGCGACTGAATGCGTGCAGCTCGCAGGGTGCGTTGCAACGCACCGCATCTGGTGTAATAAAGACGAGAAAAATTTAAACTCCGGCCATACAAAATACGTCTGCCAAGAACGCACGGCAAAGAAAAAGAATTGCTTAGCGACCATTCATGCGGTGCGTTGTAACGCACCCTACGTCTCAGCTAATCACATCTACGGACTCAGGATCTGTTTAACCGAAAAGTGATCAGCCTTCCATTTCAGTATCTCGTCTTTTTCTGTCTCCTCCAGCCGCTTGGAATTAAGACTTGCCGGATATTTTCCGGCTCTATAGCCAGCAATCAAGAAAGCGGCTTCATCACCAATCGTTGATCCTGAACGTATTCTCGAGCTATATTCCAGTGCAACAGCCATGCATTCATCCTCAGAATTTAACAGAGCCGCAAGAGAAGGGATATGTTCAGCCTTGACCCAATTCGATATAGGCTCACGGATAGTGTACGTTTTTTTGAGTTCTATTCATTTTCAAAAAAACCAAAAACTCTAGTGGGCTCCCACTCGAAAAATTAAACCTGCCAAGATTTTCGCCCGCATGACATGCAGGAAGCAAAGCCATCGACAGCAGTACTACAACAACTCCAAGTATTTTTCTCTTCATTCGGTAATCCTGCCAGAAATTAATCGGATTTGAAAACCCGTTCGATTAGCACCGCTCAATCATACCCTCACCAAATTGTAATCAATAAAACCACAAACCCTGATATATCCACGATATAAAAGTTAAGGAATGTATAATTCCTTGTCTTGTTTTTGCACTATTAGTCTCTTAAACAAGGGCTATTTGACGATAACAGGATGACTTCCCGAAAGCGGGGGTTTGCTGGGTAGCAGGATGGAATTGCTGCCGCTATGCAGTAAATCTTCGCCAACATCGCTTTAATGCTTTCCCGTTTTTTCTCATTTGTTGTCGATTGCAGCCCATTCCACCGGTCCGTTCCTGTCAGACGGAGTTTGTTTTTGCGCTGACAAGGGGACTGGCGTGTCAATATACATGGAACATATTCTATGAAAAAAGTCTTGAAATTATTCTTGCTTGCTTTTGCAGTTTCTTTTTTCACCCACAATGCGATGGCGCAAAGCTGGCCCGTTACCAGGGTGGCGACTTCATCGGCACTTTGGCCCAATACCAATTTATATGACAATAACCCAGGTACCGTCTGGACCAGTAATGGCTATGCCGACCCCAACCATCAGGAATGGCTGGCTTACTGGTTTGACGGTTTTCATCCTGTTAATACCATCAAGCTGTATCCCCGTTATGCTGGCGGGCGCACGCTGGGCTTCCCTACTGCATTCAGTGTGTACTGGAGTGATGGCAGCAACTGGAACCTGGCGAACAGTTATGCCAATGTCACCATGCCGGCAGCAGGTAATTATGTAACAGTGAAGCTGCCCTCAACAGTCAATGCCAATGGCATCCAGGTGGTTGCCACCCAGCTGGGGCAGGATGATGTGGGCAATTACTATTTCCAGATAGGTGAAGTCGGTGCAGCGAGCACAGATGTCGTTGCAACGGACTATTTCAGGAACCCGCTTCCTGGTTCGCCGATTCTGACTATGGTTGATGACGCACCAACCAGCGTATTGGTCAGCGGCGTCCGGGCGAATATGTACCGGGTCAGACAACCTAATACCGACGCGGCAAACCCGGGCATACCGGTTCCTCTCGCGCGATATGGTGGCGTCATGCGCGAATGCCTGAAACTCAACCCGAACAGTACTGCACCAGACTGGGCATGTTATTCAACCTACCCTGTAGAATATGAAAGCAGCGCCCCTGTCCTGGCAAGCCCGCAGATGAATGCAGTCTGTGGTGTACCGGCGAAGTATCCTACGCTCATTGCATCGTGCAGCAGTGGTCAGTGCGTGTCTGAAATCTTCATGTTTGACTGCCAGACCGGTTACCCAAGCCTGGTGTCCAGCCGCTTCTTCAATTCAGAAAAAACCGATCTGAATTATGGCAACTCAGTGGATGACCCCGATGACCTGTCCAAGCAGAGTTTTAGCGGTCAGTACTACGTCACCGCCAATTACAATACGGCGCTGCAAATCTTGCAGCAGGGTCGTATTCCGGTCGTCAGTATCCCGATTTTTGACCGCCCTATTACCGGCGGCACTTATTCGCTCAAGCCCAATGCAGAGCAGATCCTCAACGACACTGTGGCGCAGTATCCGCAGTTGTTTGCATCAGGTGCGAGGATTTCCATTGTCGATGAACCGTTCTGGACCAATACCGGCATGGCACAGGGCGCGGTGCTAGAAGCCGAAATCAATGCCCTGCGTCTGGGTATCTCTATGATGCAGAGAAAATTGCCGTGGGCAAAATTCGGGCTGAATCTGGTCGGCTTGCAGAGCGTACAGCCGCAGATGATGGATGCAATGAAAAAACTGCTGACACCGACCGGTGGCGTCAGTATCAGCCTGCAATGGCTGTCAACGGATATCTATGTCAGTTCTTTTGATATAGCTGAACGCAACAGTGCCTTCAACGCCGCCAACTGGTTCGCCAATTACATGAAAACCACCGCTCCTTTCAACACCATGGAGAGATGGTTGGTAGTGCAGGGTTTTGGGCCTTTTGCGAATGGTGTCACTCCTCCAAGCTGGTCTGTCGGCGTGGAAAACGACTTCAAGAGTATCATGAGTACCATGGGTATCGCCGGGCTCAACTATACCGGCATGATCGTGTGGGGCTGGGACAAGGCATCTGAAATCGATGACAGGTTTACGGGCAAGTATTTTTCGATCAACGTCAAGCGCGTATATCAGGTACCGGTATGTTCAGGGGTTAACCTGACTGCTGCCACCCTGCCAGCCAGCGGCGGTACGGTCACTGCGCAAGCCGCTTGCGCTAATGACATATCGACTTATGCATGGACGGTGAACGGTAATGCCTTCGGCGGCAATACGCCATCGATCGGCATCACACTGACGGCAAACAGCAGCACGTCTGCGATCAATTACAAGGTCTGCTTCACTGCCATCAACATCGCCCATACTGCCCCCATCTGTAACAACCTGGTGCAGGCTGCAGCTAGTGCTGCCACGGTGCCGGGTGCGCCTGCCATCAGCTCGGTCTTGCCGGGTAATGGCAGTGTCACGGTGGCATTCAACCCCGGTGCACTGGGGTCGGGTACGCTGGTCAATTACACGGCTACTTGCGGCAGTGTTACTGTCAACGGCAACGGCTCACCTATCAATGTGACCGGCCTGACTAACGGTACAGCCTACACTTGCCGCGTCAAGACCAACAGCAGTGTGGGTAGCAGCGCCTGGTCGGCGGTATCCGCTTCGGTAACGCCAACGGCGACACCAGTTCTGCCTGCTGCACCGGCCATCAGTTCTGTTGTGGCTGGCAATGCCAATGTCAAAGTGTCGTTCAATCCAGGTGCACTGGGATCGGGCACCCTGGTCAGGTATACGGCATCCTGCGGCAGCATCTCGGTCACGGGTAGCGCGTCACCTATCACGGTCACTGGCCTGACGAATGGCACTGCCTACACCTGTCGCGTGCAGACTACCAGCAGTGTCGGCAGCAGCCCATGGTCAGCGGTGTCTGCTTCGGTGACACCATCGGCAGCAATATTGCCTGCTGCACCTGCCATCAGCTCTGTGGTGGCTGGTAATGCGGCTGTTACAGTGTCCTTCAATCCCGGTGCTTTGGGTTCTGGCACACTGGTCAGGTACACGGCATCTTGTGGCAGTGTATCTGTCAATGGCAGTGCATCGCCTATCGTTGTCACTGGCCTGACGAATGGCACGGCATACACCTGCCGTGTGCAGACTACCAGCAGCGTGGGTACGGGTGCATGGTCTGCGGTGTCGGCTTCGGTGACACCAACGGCAGCGACATTGCCTGCTGCGCCTGCCATCAGTTCGGTTGTCGCTGGTGATGGCGCGATCACGGTGTCGTTCAATCCCGGTACTTTGGGATCTGGCACACTGGTCAGGTACACGGCATCTTGCGGCAGTGTATCTGTCAATGGCAGTGCGTCGCCTATCGTGGTCACTGGCCTGACGAATGGCACGGCATACACCTGCCGCGTGCAGACCACCAGCAGCGTAGGTGCGGGTGCTTGGTCTGCGGTGTCGGCTTCGGTAACGCCAACGCTTCCGCCAGTATTGCCAACCGCACCTACCATAGGCACAGCCACCAGTGTTCCTGGGCAGGCGACGGTGTACTTTACGCCAGGTGCATTGGGATCCGGCACCCTGGTCAATTACACGGCTGCCTGCGGCGGTGTTTTTGCCACTGGCTCGGCGTCTCCTATCATCATACCGAACCTGCCCAGTGGTACACCTTTCTTCTGTCACGTGAAGACCATCACCAGCGTCGGGGCCAGCCCATGGTCCAGCTGGACGACTGATCCTATCTATCCTTAAACTGGCTTGTTCCAGGATGCCGGTGAAGTTTACAGGCATCCTGAAATAACTTCGAATCAGAGGAGACGGTGCGTATTGAATAATACGTATTGCGCACCGCCTCCTCACACCATATCTCCCCTGCAAACACCCATCACCGCCACCTCGCAAATCTGCAAACTATTTTGCACCTCTACTGCAATCCCTGAAACAAACCTCGGCATTTCCCCCTACATTCTGTCACCGCATCAAAGTATGCGTAATCAGAATAGTTAGAACAATTTAATTCCCTACACTGCGTTGCGTAGTGCATCCATCGGCAATTCTTGGCCCATTCATGGCCAATTCATCGTCTGACGAAATGCATGCAAACCCTACCAGCCCACGCAACCACCAGGAGTTTATTTTGTCTACACCAGCGACCAGAATAGAGCACGATTTGCTCGGCGACCGTGCCGTACCGGCGGATGCCTATTATGGCGTGCACACCTTGCGCGCGATTGAAAACTTCCCGATAACCGGCACGCCCATCTCCAGTTACCCTGAGCTGGTGGCGGCACTGGCCAGTGTCAAGCAGGCGGCGGTAATAGCCAACCACGGGCTGGGGCTGGTCAGTGATGAACATAGCAAGGCCATCATCAGCGCCTGTGAAAAAATCCGTACGGGCAAGTTCCATGCGCATTTTGTGGTGGACGTGATACAGGGCGGCGCGGGTACTTCCACCAATATGAATGCGAATGAAGTCATCACCAATATCGCGCTGGAAGAGCTGGGCCATGCTCGCGGCAGCTACAAGATCCTGCACCCGAATGAACAGGTCAACCTGAGCCAGAGTACTAATGATGTCTACCCCACAGCCTTGCGGATTGCGGCTTACCAGGGCATCTTGCGACTGGTCAGTGCAATGGAGGTGTTGAAGACTTCCTTCCATAACAAGGCGCTGGAATTCAAGGATGTGCTGAAGATGGGCCGCACGCAATTGCAGGATGCCGTGCCAATGACGCTGGGGCAAGAGTTCAGCACCTACGCAGTGATGATAGATGAAGACCAGGAGCGCCTGCGTGAAGCTGCCAAGCTCATGTGTGAAGTCAACCTCGGTGCAACCGCGATAGGCACGGGCATCAATACCCACCCGGATTATGCGCGGCTGGTGTGCCAGGCTTTGAAGGATATTACCGGCATACCGCTCTCCACTTCGCCCAACCTGATAGAAGCAACGCAGGATGTGGGTTCGTTTGTGCAGTTGTCGGGCGTGTTGAAGCGCGTTGCCGTCAAGCTGTCGAAGATGTGCAATGACTTGCGCCTTTTATCCAGCGGCCCGCGTGCGGGTTTTGGTGAAATCAATCTGCCTGCCGTGCAGGCCGGTTCCAGCATCATGCCGGGCAAGGTCAACCCTGTGATACCTGAAGTAGTGAACCAGATTGCCTTTGAGGTGATAGGCAATGATGTGACCATCAGCTTTGCGGCAGAAGCTGGCCAGTTGCAGTTAAATGCCTTTGAACCCATCATCGCGCACAGCCTGTTCAAGAGTGTCTCGCACTTGTCCAACGGCTGCATGGTGCTGGCAGAACGCTGTGTTGATGGCATCACCGCCAACCATGAACGCCTGCGCGAAATCGTAGAAAACTCCATAGGCATAGTCACCGCCCTCAACCCCTATATCGGTTACAGCGCCGCCACCGAAGTGGCACAACAAGCCCTGCTGAGTGGCAAAAGCGTCTACAGCCTGGTGCTGGAAAAGAAACTGCTGACTGAAGCGCAGTTGAAGGAAATCCTGCAACCGCAAAGACTGACGATGCCGCGCCAGGTCGAGATAGGCGAGACCATGATTGCCAAATAAGGCACAAGGATATCCGCGACAGAATTGATCAAACAAAACCTTAGGAGAGACAAATGAAAAAAAACAGACTGACCACATGGATCATCACCGGCATGGTGCTGGGGCTGATCACTGGCTACATCTGCCACCGCTATGCGGCAGATGCAGCACACGCCAAGACCATTGCCGGTTACTTCAGCATCGTCACTGACATCTTTTTACGTCTCATCAAGATGATTATCGCACCGCTGGTGTTCACTACCCTGGTGGCGGGCATGGCGCATAGTGATTCTGGTTCGATAGGTCGGGTGGGCTTGAAAGCCATGACCTGGTTCATCAGCGCATCGCTGATTTCGCTGGCGATAGGCTTGCTGTTCTCTAACATCTTTGAACCTGGCCGTTCGCTGGCACTGACTTTGCCTGATGTGAATGCGACCACCAAGCTGGCGACTTCATCACTGAACTTCAAGGATTTTTTGACGCACGTATTCCCGCGCAGCTTCTTTGAGGCGATGGGTAATAACGAGATTTTGCAGATACTGGTGTTCTCCATCTTCTTTGGTTTTGCCCTGTCTTCACTCAAAGGCAACGGCCCGCGCGTGCTGGTTAACGCGATAGAAGAAACCGCCAATACCATGTTGAAGATCACTGACTATGTCATGCGCTTTGCACCTATAGGTGTGTTCGCTGCGGTGGCTGCGGCAATTACGGTGCAGGGTCTGGAAGTACTGGTCACGTATGGCAAGTTCCTGGGTACTTTCTTCCTGGCGCTGGCGGTGTTGTGGGTAATCTTGATTGGCGTGGGTTTCCTGTTTTTGGGACGCGATGTATTCCGCCTGATCGGCCTGATCAAGGAACCGATGATCATTGCGTTTTCTACCGCCAGCAGTGAAGCGTCTTATCCCAAGACCATAGAGCAGCTGGAAAAATTCGGCGTCAACAGCAAGATCACCGGCTTTGTGCTGCCGCTGGGTTATTCCTTCAATCTTGATGGTTCCATGGTCTACCAGGCCTTTGCCGTGATGTTCATCGCCCAGGCCTATGGCATAGAGATGAGCCTGTCGCAGCAAATCACTATCTTGCTGGTGCTGATGGTGTCAAGCAAAGGCATGGCAGGCGTCTCCCGCGCTTCACTGGTGGTGGTGGCCGCAGTGCTGCCCATGTTCAACCTGCCAGAAGCAGGCCTCTTGCTGATCATGGGCGTAGACCAGTTCCTCGACATGGGCAGGACAGCGACCAATGTGCTGGGTAACAGCATTGCAACCTCTGTCGTGGCGAAATGGGAAGAAGGCAAAGAGCCTGTTGCCAGTGGTGTACCAGCGAATGAGGCTTATCAGGAGCAAGAACCTGTGTTGGCGAGGGTGGCGAATAGTTAAGGCCAGGATTTGATTGGTAGTGCTTGCAGGGATGGCGCGCGTAAAGTGTGCCATCCCTTTTTTGTAGGGTGCGTTATAACGCACCATGGATGCGCCGTATAGTATGTGCTTTCTGAAATTGAAATGCGGTGCGCTAATTGGTGCGTTATAACGCACCCTACTTGCTACAAATCTGGCTACGATATACAACGATATGGCGTGATGCATGTACGACCAATACATACAGATAATCATGCATGCGATCGGGTTTCGCTAATCGTCACGACAGGCTAAAAAGTATTCACTCATCATTCAAGCGTTCACAAGCCATGGCTTCACTTAAACCGCATCGCCCTCAACAAAAGCCTCGCTTCACTGTCTGCATTTTTGTCAGGTGCAGGTGGTCCCCAACCTTTTTCTCTCGGCATCATCATGGGGGCATAGCTTGTGCCAACGATGTGATAAGTCGTTTTACCGTTGACAAAGATATAGTTTGACGACACATGATGCGGCTTGTCGTTGACTGACACCTGATGGAAATAATGCAGGAAATTGCCCAGGAATTTGCTGTGTTGCAGTGTCGACAAAATAATGTCTTCGTGCGTATCAAGAGCACTCTTGATCGTTTTTAATAACTCTGCGCTGTCGCCATCTACTGGTGGTGGTAAGGTGATTACTTCATAGGTGAAAGGGAATATGCGCCCCTTTGACACAATTTTTATTCCCTGTACCTGATTAGGTTCAGGGGAGAATTCAGAAATTTCCAGAGGCTGGGGGTCCAGTGCTTCGATCTCGCTCAAATCAAGGCTGTAGGGCTTGTCTTTAAAAATCGCCGCCGTCTCGGTTGCTGCCGTTGTTGCCAACGTTGCCGGTGCAAGCAAGGCCAGCATCAGCATTATCAGAAAGTGGGGTAGGGCTTGCAGTCCTGGTGCTTTCATTGATCAGCCTTGTTAGTGAGTGATAGCGGTTGTCTATGTGGAGTTCTACGTGGTGTGAACACTTCAATGAGATTATATCTAAGTAATGTTGAATGCATATTTTGGATATGGTAAGCGACTTGGTGGCTTTTTAGAAGCTTGGCCTTGATAAGAAATTTTGCAATGCTTATTTCATTGCATCATTGCATCACTGTATAAAATCTGCACCGTTCGCAACACACACATGCGGCGCATTGCAACGCGCCCTGCGCAATCCCTTTGCAAGCATCGCCGTCACATCCATGATCATGCATCCATACTTTGCACAGGCTTTTGCTGCCATGCGAGGATGCCGCCGACAAACAGCGTCAGGCCAGAAAATATCAGGCCGCGTTCCAGCCCGCCAGTGCCGTCGGCGATCCAGCCTACGATGGTGGGGCCGACGATCTGGCCCAATGCAAACACGGTGGTGAAGGCGCTGATGCCTGCAGACCATGCCTCAGGCCTGGCGTTATGCCGCACCAGCGCGGTGGTGGATGCCACTGCTGACAAAAACACTGCGCCAAACAAAATGCCGGATGCAAACACGGCGAAGACATTGCTACTCAGTGCGGGCAGCAATGCCGCCAGACCCGCCAGCGAAGTCAGAATAGCGAGTGACTGCCCACCCTTATAACGGTCCAGCATGCCTGCCCAGATGCGCGACGAGGCCAGCACCGCCAGCCCAAGCAAGGAATAAAAGCCGGTTATGGCTGGCGCTGGCATGCCCTGTTCTTTCAACAGGGCGACCACGAAGGTCATATAGCCTATGTAGCCTGCGCCAAACATGAAATAGCCCGCCAGACCAAAGCCAAACGCCTTGATGCTGAACGCGCTTGTGGCACCCGCCTGTCCTGGTAAATCCTGTATCGTCCTGACTGGCAGGCTCATGACAATGGTCGCCAGCAGGCAGACTGCGCCCATCGCCAGCCACGGCCATTGCCATGCATGCTCAATGTGCTGCGTCTGCGCAGCCGCCAATGTCGAAGGAACCAGCAAGGCAGACAGGGTAATGCCGAAACCCGTGCCACCGTAATACAGGCCGATCAACAAACCTGCGCGCGCTGCATGCAGGCCACCCAGGCGCGAAATCAATACACCGCCCGCGATAAAAATCAATGCACTCGACACGCCCGCCAATATGCGTTGCAACAGCAAAAACCCGGTTGCAGTGACCATGCCCGACACCAGCATGAATATACCCGTCAGCACAGCTCCACCAGTCAGCAGGCTGTGCGCACGATAGCGCCGCATCAGCATGGGCGTGATCAGCGCACCCAGAAAATAGCCGAGGGCGTTGCCGGTATTCATCACCCCTGCCAGCAGATAAGACCAGCCCAGGTCGGTGCGCATGGGTGGCAGCAGCAGGCCGTAAGAAAAGCGCGACAGGCCCAATGCAATTGCCGCCCCCAGCGACAATGCCAGAGCGGTCAGGACGGGGCGTTGTTGTGGAAACTGACTGAACATTCCTGGCATTACCTGCACCTCAAAATTGGGGCTGCCCCGGCAGCCAACATGTTTTATGCTCATGCGATAGAATGCATCTCATCAAACATCATGCTGTCCATTTTATAGGTAGAAGAGTGATGTACAAACGTAATTTGTGCATGTCTTGCATGAACTATATTCATGAGTATCATGAGTAACCCCTTACTTCACTTGCCGCCGCTGGACGCCATCCGTGGTTTTGTCGCCGTTGCCCGGCGCATGAGCATTACCATGGCGGCGGAAGACCTGTGCCTGACGCAATCTGCCGTCAGCCGCCAGATACAAAGCCTGGAAGAACATCTGGGCAGCAAGCTGTTGATACGCAAACACCGCGCCATCGCCCTGACCCCGGCGGGCGAGCAACTGCTGCAACTGGCCTCGCCCTGGCTGGACAAGCTGGCTGCCTACAGCATGTCCCTGCAACAACAGGGGCAGTTGCAGGCGGTGACCATGACTGCGTCCATCAGCGTCACAGGTTTGTGGATATTGCCAAGGCTGGGCGCGTTCCAGGAAGCGCATCCGAATATCGACGTGCGTGTCTCCGCCAACAACCGCACGCTGGATTTGAAGAAAGAAGGCCTGGACCTGGCAATACGCTATGCCCGCGCAGCAGATGTGCCAGTGCATGCGATCAGGCTCTTCGGTGAAAAGGTCATGCCCGTGGCCTGCCCAAAAATCGCCGCCCGCGCGTTTGCCCATCCGCAGGCCTTGCTGAATGAAGTCTTGCTGGAACTTGATGAGCGCGCCCTGCCCTGGCTGCGCTGGTCAGACTGGCTGACCGCCACCGGCCTGCTCAGCATCAGGCCAGACGCAAAACCCAAGGCCTACCTGCACCTCAACCAGTACGACCAGGTCATCCACGCCGCACTGGAAGGCCACGGCATCGCCCTGGGCCGCGCCGCGCTGATACAACCCATGCTAAAGGATGGCCGCCTGGTGGCAATGGATGACACCCGCCTGGGCAATAGCGACTATGCCTACTGGCTCATCGACGAATCATCTTCGCCACGCGCCGAAGTTCAGGTGTTCAGGGACTGGATTATTGCGGAGGCGAGGCAAACGGATCAGGCATCTGAAAGTCTGGCGAACACCTGAGACAACAAGTAAACAAACTGAGCGCGTTGCTCCACACTGAATTGCATCATCGCCGTGATGTAGGGCGCATTATAATGCGTCGTATGAGATCACCGCATACCGGGGAAGAATATCTGTGCCGTGTACGACGCGCACAGCGGTGCATTGCGATACGCCCTACGTCACGGCATTTGCTAATCGCAGGAGCAGCTCCAGCAGCCAAGCTTTGGCAAGCTTGCCCTTCAAGACTTGCCATCAAATTTCTCAATGATGAATGCGCGTAGCGCGGTTGGTAATGCGATCACCGTAATACCTAGCGCCCCCAGAGTAAATACAAATGAGATACCGGGATTGCCAGCGCATGCAAATGCGGGATGAAATGTAGGCAGATGGCCGCCGCAGTCTATCGTCATCAACAACAGGCTCATCGCTCCACCGATAAAGAAAAGGAATAGCCACCCTGACCAGGGAAGCGTATCTTTATTTTTCTGATCGAAGACACCATTCCATGCCGCAATAGCGAATACAAAAGCAATCGAGTTCGCCCCGACTAGTGTGGGCAAAATATTTGCTTCCGCCGACATCAAGCCAACGCAAGCCGTTACTATGGCGACGAGCAATATCAGTGCAATTACCGAGGCGGTCAGATTGACTTTACTGATTTTGAGCATGCCGTTAGCTTTCTATTTTTAGTATTGTTGCACCCGCTACCCCGGCTTATGCGCCGTGCACAACGTATGCATGCGGCGCATTGCAATGCGCCCTATGTCACGGCAATGCTTGAGTGAGTCATGCCTCTATGTGCTTACGCCAAGCTTGTTACATTGACGTCCCTGATTTGTCACCGACATATCTGTCTTCTTCAGTATCGTAGGTACGATTAGCGCAGCGTAATCGTACGCATGTCAGCAAAATCCTGCTATTTTCAAAGCTGATTTTCATGGGAAATTGCATGAGTAAAATTTTTGTTCTTCCGGCAGATTGTGGCATGGCTGTTCTATATATTTTTGTAATTTCAAAGCTCAACATGCGTACGATTACGCGAATCTAATCGTACCTGCCCTGGCTCCGCTCGTCACCCCGGCTTCCGCGCCGTATGCACTGCCACTATCCCCAGCGACAGTCTTTCAAACTGGATATCGCTAAAGCCCATGTCCTGCATCTCCGCAGCGAGTTGTTCTGCGCCTGGGAATTCGCGTACGCCTTGCAGCAGATATTTGTAAGCCGAGGCATCGCCGCCGGTGGCTATCCATGCGATGACGGGGGTGCAGATGGACATGTAGGTCAGGTAGGCACTATGCAGCCATGCGGGGCGGATGTTGGAAGCTTCTAATATGATCAGGCGACCACCAGGGCGCAGGACGCGCAGGGCTTCTTGCAAGGCCAGGTGGCGCTGGCAGATTTTGAGGCCCAGTGAAATCGAATAAGCATCGACACTGCCGCTGGCAATATCAGGCATGCTGTGCATATCCAGCTGACACAGCCGCACTTGCTCTCTATGCTGGCCCAGCTTGCCTTGCGCAATCGCCAGCATTTGCGGGCTGATGTCAGAGGCGATGATGTGGCGGCTGGCGGGTAGCTGTTTTGCCAGCACGCGCAACATGATGTCACCTGTGCCGGTTGCGCCATCGAGCAGGGTTTGCCATTCTTCCTGCGCAATGATGTCGGCGACGCGGCGCTTCCAGGTACGGTGTATGCCAAAGCTGAACAGGTCACACAGCCTGTCATAGCGGCTGGCAATGCGGCCAAAGACATCGTCACTTGTGGCGACGAATTCTGCGGCATTGTCGGATTGTCGTGTGGGTATGTGCTCAGACATGCTTACGGCAAGAATTAAATAAATCGTGAGTGTAGCGTATCACGCAAACCAGCATCCGTTTTCATCATCCCCGTGATGTAGGGCGCATTGTAATGCGCCGTATGAAAGCACCACATCCCGAGGAAAACTACTGTGCCGCGCGCGACGTGTACATTCGGCGCATTGCAATGCGCCCTACGGTTATGGCTTCGATATGCAGTTCCGTGCACACTGACCCGCTAGTTTATCAATATTGATATACGGCATCTTATTGGTGCGCAGGGTATCCCCACATCTCCTGGTTTTGCCTCTCCAAAAATTTTTTTAAAATATTTTAAAAAGAAGTGTAAGTAATCTGAAATCCGTCCGACTGATGCTTAAGTTCTGCTTGTTGATGCTGACGATAAGGCAGGCAAAGAACTTGGTTTGACTTTCAATAGCACTTAAATAGTAATTAATTACCTTCACTTATTTTATATTTTACGGAGAACACATCATGAAAAAATCTATCCAAACTGGTGCCCTGATCGCTGCTGCTGCCGCTACTCTGGCTTTGTCTGGCTTTGCTGTTGCTGGCACAAGCACGATCAGCGCTGGTGACAAGGTACATTGTTCTGGCATCAACAGTTGCAAAGGTACTAGCGACTGCAAAACAGCAGAAAACGCATGCAAAGGCCAAAATTCTTGCAAAGGCCATGGCTTTGTAGCGGTAGCTGCTGGTCAGTGCCTGGCCAAAGGCGGCAAGATCATTGATCTGGATAAATAATCCTTATTGATTGATGAAATGCGCTGGTTCTATGGAACTGGCGCATTTTCTGTTTTCACTCTACATGCATTCATCATGACAAATCCCCTCACCTCTTCCAGCTTTGGCCTGGGTTTGCGTACCGACCATTATCTGTCCATACTGGCCGATAAACCGGCTGTGGACTGGTTCGAGATCTTGTCTGAAAACTATATGGTGCCCGGTGGCAAACCACTGGCGATGCTCGATGCCATACGCGCTGATTACCCCGTGGTCATGCACGGCGTTTCGATGTCGATAGGCACGCCAGAAGGCCCGACGGATGACTACCTGCGTGACTTGAAAAAGCTCATCGACAGGGTTGCGCCTATGTGGGTGTCTGACCATATCTGCTGGACGGGTGTGCATGGCAAGAATATGCATGACCTGTTCCCGCTGCCATATAACGAAGAAACGATCAGGCTGGTCGCCAGCAATGTGCGTCGTGTGCAGGATGTGCTGGGACGCAGGCTGGTGCTGGAAAATGTATCGAGCTATCTGCAATACAGCAGCGACAGCATGCCCGAATGGGAATTTGTCGCCGCCATTGCCGAACAGGCTGACAGCATGATTTTGCTGGATGTGAATAATATCTACGTCAGTAGCATCAACCATGGTTTTGACGCGATGGCATATTTGCGCGGCATCCCCCTTGACCGGGTCCAGCAAATTCACCTGGCCGGGCATAGTGATCACGGCACGCATATTGTCGATACCCATGACCAGCCCATCGCCGACCCGGTATGGGCCTTGTATGCGCAGGCGATACGCCGCTTTGGTGCAGTGCCCAGCATGATAGAGCGTGATGACAATATCCCGCCGCTGGCAGAGCTGGTGGCTGAACTCAATCAGGCACGCCGTATTTGTGCCGACATACTTTCACCAGCCATTGCGGCATAAAGGTGACAATGATGAACGCGACCCAGACCCTGCAATCAGATTTCCAGCAATTTATTTTAGGCCAGCGCGATGCGGGCAGCATGCACAGACACCTGGTCGAAACACCCGGCCTGGGGCGTGATGCCCGGCTGGATATTTATTACCAGGCTTATCGCCTGCGCCTGCGCGATGCATTGTCTGAGGCTTACAGCAAGACCCATGCGTATCTGGGTGACGAATTATTTTATCAGGCCTGTGCACAGTACATAAAAGCCCATCCCTCTCACTATCGCAACCTGCGCTGGTTTGGTGATGCATTTGCACAGCAGTTACGCACGCAGTTTGCCGAACACCCACAAGTCGCTGAACTGGCGCAATTTGAATGGGCGCTGGGCCTGTCCTTTGATGCGCCTGATCACGCTATCCTGACCCTGCCTGATCTGGCAACAGTCAGCGATTGGGAGACCGTGGGTTTGCGCACCAGCAGCTCGCTGCAATTCATCCCCATGCAATGGAACAGTGTGGCGATCTGGCTGGCCCTGAATGAAGACAGCACACCGCCTGCGCCAGAGTGCACAGAGCAAGCGACCACGTGGATAGTCTGGCGCAAGCAGTTGCAGGCGCATTTCAGGTCATTGGGCACAGAAGAAGCCCAGGCCTTGCAGCAATTGGGAACAGGCATGCGCTTTGCCGATGTGTGTGAACAGGCGGCAGAAAATAATCCAGAGATTGCCAGTGAAATAGGTGGCTGGTTGCAGACCTGGGTGGTGGATGAAATGCTGGTGGAAGCGACAGAGGCTTAGCCATCAGCATGACCACGTGCGGCGTAAAATTCGGTACATCCCCATCGCCAATATTGCCGTGACGTAAGGCGCATTGCAATGCGCCGCATAACATTGCTGCTCACACATTAGCTCACCATCACCATACACGACGCACATAAGCGACATACATAAGCTGCTCAATATATTAGGTCCTGAGTCTGCGTGCTTTCCATCATCGCTGTCAACAAGTCTGGGGTAAACGTCTACCCTCGCCCAACATTCCCGCATGGCAATTATATCGACTTGTAAAGCACTGAAACAATTTGACACAAACAGAAGGCCAATGTTTTAATCCACGCTTTGATTTTGGCGAAACGCGTGCCATTCCACCGACTAAAAAATAAACCACATGGAATTTGACCCTTTCGCCCCCAAGCCGCAAAGTCGGCCAAGTCCATCTGCCACCGGCACCCTGAGTCTGGAAGACTGGGATAAACCCGCCGCAAAAAAACCAGAGCCAGTCGCCACGCCATCCAGCCAGCGCGAACTGACGGGGCATGACATTTCCAATCTGAATCCCAAAGCATTTCGCAATGCCAATCTGAACCTGGAATTTTATGCGCCAGGCAGCTGGAAAGAAGTCAAGAACAGCCGCTCACTGCATTTGCTGGACCCGGCAACCGGCACCAAGCTCGAAGCCAATGGCTTTGCACGCGACCATATATCCATAGAAAAATGGGTGGGCATGCGCCTGCACATTGTGGACAAGGAACTGCCGCACATGCAGCAGGTGGCCAAGCCCAGCATCATCAAGGGTGAAAACTGGGGTAACCGCATCCAGGGTATCGTGGCAGAGTACAAAGGCAAGCAGCCAGGCGACGACGAAGAAAGCCATATGCTGATTTGCTGCATACGTACCGACAGCATGCTGGTCTCGATTGCGATCACGGCGAAAGCCTCCGTGTTTGCCATCAACCGTGCCGTGTATAACTGGATCTTCAGCCGCACGGACATCAATTCGTTTCCTGCCATGGCGGGTAGCACAACACCTGCCAGCAGCACAAATGCCAGGACCAGAGATGTTGGCGGCAGCGGCGGCAACAATTCCTCCGCAGGCAATGTGCAGTTTGAACATCACCACGGTGCCAGTGACGAAGTAGGCCGCCTGGCCAGCGGCCAGCGCTTGCTCATCCTCGGCATTGTGGCTTATTTTGTGCTGGCAGCCTGGGCCAAGAATGTTGACTATGGCAGCCGTGCAGAATTGATGTCGATTTTCTGCCTGAGCGTGATGACCATCATCATGAGCATCTTTGGCTTCTTCCGCGTTGCTGGCGGCCTGGGCTGGTCTGGCGGCAAAACAGCATTGATGTTCCTGCTGTCTTTTGTCCCCATCGTGAACATCATCCTTATGGTGGTCTTCAACATGAAAGCCACTGCCCTGATCAAGGAAGAAGGCTATAAAGTCGGCCTGTTTGGCGCGCGCGAGGCCATTCCCGATGATAACCATGACCTGCGCAATATCTTCCTGGTCAGCCTGGCGCTGACCGCCTGCATGTATGCGATGTCGGGCAAGTTTATCAAGCCCCCAAAAGAAGACCCGGTTGCCGAATTTTCACCACCTGATCAACGCTACACCATCAGCATGCCGGGCACGCCAACAGAACAGGCAAACCCCAAAGCCGAAGGTGTTTTCAACAACCACAGTTACTCGCTGCGCGCTGGCAAGATGCAGTATGGGATTACCTCTTTCGACCTGGCTGTGCGACCTGCTGATGCGACATACTTCCTCGACACGCTCAGGGAGAGTATCGTCAGCCAGGGCAAGATCAATATCACCGACGAAAAAACCATACGGGTAGAAGGCAACACCGGCCGCAGCCTGATGCTGTCTGCCAAGGGCGGTGTCAAGCGCGTGGATTATTTCCTGGTCGGAAAAACCGTCTACATCATCGAAGCCGGCGCCCCTAAGGACGAAGCAAATTCACCCAAGATAGCGGCATTTTTTGATTCTTTCCATTTGAATTGACTGGCTGACTTGATAAGCTGGATTCACCGACATTACCAAATGCTGCGTCATACAGATGATGCAGCATCAGCGCTCTGGCGTACCAGCTAGCATCACCTTGCGTGACGATTCCATATACCGCACGATCATCATCTCACTACTATCATTGCAGTAATGCAGGGCTCATTGCAATGCGCCCTGCGATTATCCATTTATTCATTGACCAAAGTCACCGCAAAGTGGAATGCCTGCGCCTGATTGCAGCACTCTTCAGGATGCCTGAGCATTTTAGAAATTACGTGCCACCACGACACCGTGGTAAGTCGTGACATACAAAGCATCACCGCTAAAAACCACAGACTGGGGTTTGGACAAGGCACCTGGCAGTGTCCCGGGGGTGAAGCCTTCCTGACCGGCTACCCCTATCAATGTGCTGACCAGGCCTGCTGGCGTGATTTTACGTACGGTATGATTGTCCGTATCAGCGACGTAAAGATTGCCTTTGGTATCAATACTCAGGCCTTGCGGACGGTTGAAGCGGGCTGCCGCGCCACTGCCGTCAGCACTGCCTGCCTGGCCGCTGGCACCTGCAAAAATGCTGCTGACACCTTCGCTGGAAATTTTGAAAATCACATGATTGCCACCATCTGCCACATAGAGATTGCCACTGCCATCCACCACCATGCCGTTAGATACCAACGGCGTCAAACGTACCGACGCAGGATTGCTGAAGTAAACTGCCTGTCCCAAGGGGACGCTGGCAAATGTATCGACCAGGCCGGCTATCGTCATCTTGCGTATGGTTTTATTGGCGATGTCGGCAATCAGCATATCGCCATTGCTGGTGGTGACTATACCATTCGGTGAATTGAACCTGACATTACTGCCTGTTCCATTGACCAGGCCATACCGGTCGACCGTACCAGCCAGTTGCGTGATGACGCCTGCGGGGCTGATCTGGCTGACCGTGCCTATCGTGTCTGCAACATAGACATTGCCGCTGGCATCTATCGTCAAACCATGGATCTGGTTGAATTTTGCCGTGCTGTTGACCACAGTCGTGACCATGCCTGCAGCGCTGATCTTGCGCAAGGCAATGCCATCTGAGAGGAGCAGATTACCGCTGCTGTCTGCAGTCAGATTAGCTGGTGCATTGAAGTTGGCCACTGCGCCGTTACCATCAGCCATACCCCAGACAATACTCGAACCGGCCAGTGTCGTGACGACACCTGCAGCGCTGATTTTGCGCACTTTGAAATTTTTCGTATCTGCCACATACAGGTTACCGGCGCTGTCGCTGGCTATGGATTCAGGCGTATCAAAACGTGCTGATGAACCTGTACCATCTTCTGGGCCCGTCAGCCCGGCAACACCTGCAATTGTACTGACCACACCGGCAGGTGTGATTTTTCGTATTAAGCTGTTGAGCGAATCTGCTACATACAGATTGCCTGCCGCATCCAATGCCACTGCGCGTGGTTCCTGGAAACGGGCTGCTGCCCCTGCCCCGTCAAGGCTGCCTGTTTCACCAGCGCGACCGGCAATGGTGCTAACCACGCCTGCAGCGGTGATCTTGCGTATCACGTGGTTGTATTTGTCCGGCACATAAACATTGCCTGCATCATCTACCGCCAGATCACCTGGCCAATAAAAGCGCGCATTTGCACCTGCCCCATCCTCAGAACCCGCCACCCTGAACTGCCCGGCCATAGTCGTCACCACGCCTGCCGGTGTGACCTTGCGTACGGTCTGCTCATCAGACACATATAATTTACCCGCCTTGTCAATCGCCAGACCATTCAGCATGTTGAACCTGGCAGTATTGCCAGGGCCGTCAACGGGGGAATCACATGCATTGCCAGCCAGGGTTGACGAGACAGCAGCAGGTGTCAGCTTAAGTATCTTGCAGCCGTAATCAAGGACATAGATATTACCAGCAGCATCTGTCACCATATGGTCGAATTTAAACAACCTTCCACTGCTGCCGGTGCCGCCTGCAGATGTTCCACCCGCAAAGGTCGTGACCACGCCAGCCTGGGTGATTTTACGCACGCGCCCGTAGTCGCCGACATACACATTACCGCTGCCATCAACAGCAATACCGCTCAAGACGTTAAAGCGTGCATAGGCACCAGCACCGTCGGCATTGCCAGAGCCACCGACATTACCAGCAAACAGGGCGATGCTGCCGGTACTTACAGTACCAGTGTTGCCACTGCCATTGTTACCACTATTACCGCCATCAACGGGATTGGAAGTTGCCACATTACTGCCACCACCACAGGCAGCTAATATGGCTGCCGTCATCAGGCCAAGCAAGGGAGTACGTAAGTGCGTGAATTTCGTCATGGATGACCTTTATGAGTTTGCACATCATGCAAGCGACCTCAGAACCGCATGAAAAGGAAACCCTTTGCAGACAATCTGGACAAGCTCGCATAGAGCATTTGATCCTGATGAAATATGATTTGCCAGGCAATTAAAATTTCATATGGGAAATTAATTGCAAGGATGGTATCACAATATTAATAATAGAGTGACAAGCCATCATGGCAACTGTATTCAAACGAGGAGATGGGACATAGCCTTCGCTCCAAATACGAAAGCGGACCAATAATAATTTGTGCTAGGTAAAGAGATTCAAATGTACGCGTAAACTAGTTCAAAGTTTCGCGTCGCCTTAAAGTAAAGTTGGCAGAGACTTCCAGACAGTCGTTGAATCCCTTGCCGACTGCGCGTATGTGGGATACTGGCGAGTGCTTAATGCTCAGTATTTCGGAGTCCCCACGCGCCGCCGTCGCGTTTTTCTGGTCGCAGGTCTTGGACAGTATCCCCCAATTGGGCTGCTGGCTGACGCCGCAGCAGTGGGAGCTTTTTCTGGCTCGACGAGCCCGGCAGACTACCCCGCAGAAATCGATGGATGGGCTTATCCTACCCTTCTATCAGGAAGCGCAACCTCACAAATCAATATCAGTGGTTCGGGCCTCATCTTTGCCGAAGAGCACAGGCATAAGATGGTTGATCGGATCGGAGAGGTTGAAAATAATGGGATTTGCCGGGGACTAGATGAGGCCCACTTTGCGGAAACTCATGCTGCCGGAAACGCCGTTGTCCCGCAAGTCGCGGAATGGATTGCAAACAGACTGAAATAGATCAAATGCAATCAGTATCTACAAGCACATACGAGATTTATTGTTGTACATTTGATTCACTTAACAATAGTTAACATTGGATTTTTTATTAATTTTAATACTGTTCTCATAGGAGAAATTCAGCTGAGTGTATATACAGTTATGTACAATTTTCAACTATCTGTTTTCATTGTATGTGGATATATGCAGAAGTACAGCATTACAATGTGCGTCAGTAGCACTGGAGGAAATATAGAGCGCTATGAGATTGCAATATAAAACTACTCGTATTGCTTTCGCTTGACAGTTTTCCGGGACAAGTCACTTGTCCCGGAAAACAAAGAACCCACTTGTGCAGGTACTTTAGCTTGGAATCTAACAGTCTCGGGCATGAGCTGGTTCTTGTCAAATAAATTTTATACAAAAATCTTTTTTGATTAAAGGAGCCAACATGGCACACCAAATTGCAGCAGTAAAAAAACTTGAGTCATTTAGCCAAGCTAAAGGCAAAAATATGACGGAGCAATTAGCAGTACTGCTTGATTCAAGATCAGTTTCCGAAACTACTCTGTTGCATGACCTTTTAAAAGAGCACCGCGGCGACATGATTAGTCGGGGAACGTTCCATTCCAGCATGTACATTCTTGGAGTGTTAAGAATTTGCGCTGATTACGTTGAGAAATACAGTGCAGGAGCATTGGAAGACTACAAGCGTGCAATTTCTTCTGATTTAGACAAATATGATGAAACATATTTGTCCAATACTGCCACTACACTTTTAAATCGCATCTCACAAGAGAAGGATAAAGTGCAAGGAATTCTTATATCAAATGCAGGTGACGTCGCTGCTGCAATGTCCAATAAAGGCTTGCTCGACTACAAGTCTCTTGATAGCGCATTCCAAAGTGTTTGGAATAGGTCAAAAGCAGAAATCGAAATATTCAATGCAAAATTAATTGAAAGCAGGCCAACTTTTTATACTCTCTTAAAAGAGAAATGGGAACGACAGCCCGTTGTAGTTGCCTTTACAGTAGTCGTTACGGTAATCGTATTCTTAGGCGGTTTTCTTGAAAAAATACAGAAAATGATTTTCTTTTAAATTAGAAACTTCCTTATTTTTTCTATGCTGTCTGACCAAAAAGTCCGCTAACATGCGGACTTTTTCAATTTTTGAAAAATGCAAATTCATTTGCAAATCTGTGCAAAGTATTGCGCAGCCTTACAACAATCCAAGCTGTGCCTATTGGATACACCTATATTGACACCACCTGCCACATACAAATTACCAGCTCAAACAAACTGAAAACGGTGAGATTCGAACTCACGGCCCCCGACAGCAATCGCTGTATGTAGACAGGTGCATTGATCCACTCTGCCACGCTTTCAAATTTTTTGTTGTTACCTGCACTGCGAATGAGAATTCCATCATGCGCGCATATGGCGTTGTTATTCGCAAGACGACGCTGGATGCCAGATCAAGTCTGGCCTGACGGCGGTGATATCGATGGCAATCGTGGTGCGCGTGGTGGGACTCGAACCCACATGCCAAGAGGTGCCGGTTTTTAAGACCAGCGTGTATACCATTCCACCACACGCGCATTAACTGACATCACGCAGCAAAAAAATGCGCGATTCAAACTGGTCGGAGTGCGAGGATTTGAACCTCGGACCTTCTGCTCCCAGGGCAGTAGCGCTACCAGGCTGCGCCACACTCCGAAAAACTTTCACTACTCAAACTGGCAGGGAATCAAGGATTCGAACCTTGGTGTGCCGGACTCAAATTCCGGTGCCTGGCCTCTTGGCTAATCCCCTATTTAACTGGTGCGCGCGGAGGGACTTGAACCCTCAATCCTTTCGGCACTGGTTTCTAAGACCAGCATGTATCCCAATTCCACCACACGCGCATTAATTCATTGTTCACTACTTGCCTTCTGTAGGGTGCGTTGCAACGCACCACCTTCGGCTATCAAAACAAAACCTTGCATTTTTGTGCGCCGGTTTTTATTACTTTTTTTCGCACCAACTATCTACGCCCGGGCAAAACGGTGCGTTGTAACGCACCCTACAGAAGTGCACATGTTGATGTGCTTACCAACTGGCGGAAACGGTGAGACTCGAACTCACGGGACCT
>NZ_JBWKQH010000004.1:521772-545664 GCF_059418665.1 Undibacterium sp. GW821-FHT07F11 | reverse complement strand
TCGGAGTGCGAGGATTTGAACCTCGGACCTTCTGCTCCCAAAGCAGTTGCGCTACCAGGCTGCGCCACACTCCGAAAAAACATTTCACTACTCAAACTGGCAGGGGATCAAGGATTCGAACCTTGGAATGTCGGGTTCAAAACCCGATGCCGTCACCGCTTGGCTAATCCCCTGTAAAACTGGTGCGCAAGGAGGGACTTGAACCCTCAATCCTTCCGGCACTGACTGGGAACTCATTTCACCAATATAAGCGAGTGCGAACAAGGCGATTTGGGATGTAGTGCAAGGCGTGTCCCGCTGCTAAGGCTCCTGCCTTAGCGAGGGGCACAACGCTGCAATGCGCCCAAATCGTCAGTTCCCGAAGGGTTTGCCTCATAACGTGCGCTGGACTGCGTTGAACTCGTTATCAATAGCACCGCTATTGACTGCCTCGTCCGCCTTGCCAGCCCACGTTATGAGACAAACGCATCTCGCTTATATTGGTGAAATGAGTTCCATGGCCAGCGTGTATGCCAATTCCACCACATGCGCATTCATTCATTTCTTATTGCGTGTCTGCATCAGGCTTATTCCTGTAGGGTGCGTTGTAACGCACCGCTTACGAGTATCAAACAAAGCCTTGCATTTCTTATGCATCGTTTTTTTCAATGCATCTACGTCACATTTATTTCTTCTCAAACTTCCATGTTTGGGCAAAACGGTGCGTTGTAACGCCCCCTACAAAATCGTCCATGCTTAAATCTGGTCGGAGTGCGAGGATTTGAACCTCGGACCTTCTGCTCCCAGGGCAGTAGCGCTACCGGGCTGCGCCACACTCCGATATGACTCACTTGCCTGTTGCGATCTGCAATCAGGCTTAAAAATTCTGCATTCCGTAGGGCTTTCGCAAAATTGTCCCAGCAAGGCGCCAGCGACGACGGCAGTACTTTAGTACGGCTAGGAGCTGCAACGCAGCTGGGGCGGTTTTGCGTAAGTCCTGCCCAAAAACTAAAAAGCCCGGTGCGTTAATCGCATCCGGGCTTGTCGCTACAGGTGGCGTACACCATTAACTGGTGAGGCTTTCCTGTGGGGTTTCCCCCCGGATGTTGAATTGCATGCATGCGCCCAGATGATGCAGGGGCAAGGCGAAAAGCGGGCTGGGCAATGTAGGCTGCGGTTGCAGGGCTGGTTGCGACTGCAGGTCAGCGGCCAAAGGAAAGGACGGGAGCGATGCGGTATCCAGCAGCGCTGCACCAGCCTGTGCCATGCCCTGCGCGATGAGGCGCAAGTTCTGGTTCAGTTGTTGGAGTAGCGTTGCGTTCACAATATGTCCTGTTCTTTAGTTTGATGTTGGTATTAAAGCTGGTGTTGCTGGTGTTGCAGCTGGTGTTACAGAACTACTTGCTGCATTCGATGGATGTATCTTGCCATAGCTTTTTAAATAAAACAAGCATGGCATGACGAATTTATTCAATTAATTGATATATTTTTGCAACAGGCGAGTATTTCTATACGGAACTAAGCTGTCAAAATGCGCATATCCACACTATGAAAAAGGCTTAATTTATTAAAATTTATGCTAGAGTAAATTACATCGAAATATTTTTTTGCTGTTTGAAATTTGGTGTAACAGGACAGAATTTTTTGCATCACACATGCGCCTGGCTTACAGATGCCGATCGCAAGTGTACTGTTTTAGTCCCCTCCCCTTCAAGGGGAAGGAGCAAAAGCATCCCCCTTGCATCCCCACCGGAGTAATCCATGTCACAAACCAGCACAGACAGTACCAAACCCACCTCCCCTCTCTGGCAAAACTGGAGCCAGAACCTGTTCTACCAGGGCGATAATTATTACTACACGCCACGCACGCGTGCAGAATTGGAGGCCATCGTCAGCAATGCCGCAGCACAAAACAAGCAGCTGCGCGTATCTGGCCAGCGCCATTCACAAACCCCGCTGGTGGCGAGCAGCGAAACACCTGCCAGCAAATTCATCATCGTCGATCTGTCTTGTTATGCCGACCTGGGCCGCGATGGTGACCAGCGCATGCAGATCAGCAGCGATGGCAAGAGCGTCACCGTGAATGCTGGTGTACGTGAAGATGAGCTTGATGCGTTCCTGACGCAAAACAAGCTCATGCTGCAAACCGTCACGGCTGGCGGCTTCTTCAGCCTTGGCGGCATGACGGCGGTGGACGTACATGGCGCGACAGTGCAGGCACCTATCATTGCCGAGACCGTGACAGCCTTTGCCATCATGGGGCCCAGCGGCATCGTCAATACCGTAGATGCCAGCACACCCAAGGTGGGCGCATGGTCACCGCTGCAATTTGCCCGCGTGTCGCTGGGCGCTTTGGGTGTTGTCACCGCCGTCACCATCAGCGTCCTGCCCCGCCCTTTTGCCAATTGCCTGACATCCGGCATCAATGATTATGTCTGGGAAAACGCTGCCAACTTTGGTGCTGGCCTGTCTGCACTGCTGGCATCCAAATCCAGGGTAGAAACCTTCTTCAACCCTTATGCATTGACAGGTACCAACAACTTCACTGCCGCCTGGTGGAATGTGGAAAGCGGCTCGGGCGCAGCCCCCACACCTGAGCCAACTGCAGACGCCTGCGCGCTGGCGCAAAAAGATGAATTCGGCGCACCGTATTTACCTTTTGGTGAAGACCTGGCCGAAGATGCTGCCATCTATGCACAAACTTTCGATGCCCCCATCGTGGGCACTGCTGCGGCTGCCATGGTCACCTCGGCTGCGATATCCGTCATCAAGGGCGAAGTCAAAGCCGCGGGCCAAAAGAATTCTGACCTGTGGCTGGGTGATGCTGCCAGGGTCATCTTCATGTCTTACTTCATCGAACTGCCTGACCTGGGCGCAGAAAGCTTATCCACGGTATGGGGTGCCTTGAAATCTGTGAGCGACAAGGTCAACAAAAGCAGCAACTTCCACATCGCCGCACCGATGGAATTTCGCTTTATCAAGGGCGGCAACACTGCCATGGCTGGCACCTATACGGACAATGCCGACGCGTATTTCGTCAACCTTGACCTGATCGCCTTCGTCGCCGTCCATGACGATACCAATGGCCATAAAAACGGCCTCGACTATCCCACCAAATTACTGAATTTTTTTGCTGAAGTCGAAAGTGAATGGGTCGCCCTGGGCGGCTGGCCACACAATGGCAAGATGTATGGTTTCTACGACCCGGCCACCGGCCCGGGCGCAAGTACGCAACCTTTCAACCCGGCATTCATCAAACAGCTACGCAGCCGTCGCAAAGAACGCGTACAGGCCTTCGATGATTACCGCCAGAGCTGTGATCCTACCGGGATGTTTGTGAATCCTTATGTGGCGAGGCTGGTGGGAGAGTGATGCGTTTTTTGCAGCGATGTTTACGGCGATGCTTGCGAAAGGGATAAGCGTAGTGAGCGTTGTCCACGGTATTGATATTTTGCCCGGGATGTTGTGAGACCATGCGGCGCATTGCAATGCGCCCTACGTCACGGCGATGGTGAAAAATGGCGGAATGTAGGTATGATTAGATTCGCGTAATCGCCCGCACGCCATGCACAGCAATATCCAGGCTATCTGGCAATTTTCTTTTTCTGAGCAGCCGCAGCAGAACTCTGGCCAGCATTATCCGGCGCACGTATGAAATCCACAAATGCGCGCAAGGGCGCAGGCAGGTGCCGCCGCCCTGAATAATATAAAAACGGCCCCGGAAATGTCAGCCACCAATCCTGCAATATGGGCTGCAACTGACCCGTTGAGATGTAGGGTTGCAGCCATTCTTCAAACAGATAAATCACGCCATGGCCCGCCACCGCCGCATTGACAGCCAAATCCATCACCGTAGGCGTGACAATCAGGGGGCCGCTGGGATCAACACTTAATTTTTGCCCATCACGTTCAAATTCCCAAGGAAAAATAGCACCGCTAAGAAATTTGCCACGCAGGCAGGCATGTTGCAGCAGATCACGCGGATGCTCGGGTATGCCGCGCCTGGCCAGGTAGGCAGGCGCGGCAGCAACAGCAAAACGTTGCGTGAGCGGGCCTATGGGGACGGCGATCATGTCTTGTTCCAGCCGTTCGCCATAACGGATACCTGCATCACATCCGCTTGCCACGACATCGACAAAATTATTGTCGATGACAATGTCGAGCAAGATATCCGGATACTTGCGCATGAATTGATCGACGATGGGTTGCAGGAAAAAAAGTGCCGCACTGACTGGCACATTGAGCCTGAGCGTGCCACGCGGGCTGTCGCGCAAGTCGTTCAGCACATCAAGCGCGCTGGCAACATCGTTGAGCGCGGGTTGCAGGCGGCTCAGCAGCAACGCCCCAGCCTCGGTTGTGGTGACGCTGCGGGTCGTGCGCAGTAGCAGCCGTATGCCAAGCTGGCTTTCCAGCCGCCGTACAGCCTCGCTCAGTGCCGAGGCAGATTGCCCGCTCGCTCGCGCAGCCTGACGGAAGCCGCGGTGCTGCACAACCAGGGCAAAGGTGGACAGGTCAGCCAGGGAATGCAAGTCTGTGGTCATGGTTGGAATGCTCCATTGTGCGGAATATCGTACAAGCCGTGCGGAATTGCCCTGATTATCACACAGTATGGCTCTTGTTAAGATGTGTCCATGCCCTGACCCACTAAGCGACAAGCGCAAAACAAACGCAAAACCGGGTCCTGGCAAACCTGTCAACCTTCACCCCGGAGTTTTTTTATGACGATATATTCCCCTTCCAGTGACCAGTTCACACCTGCACATTGCGCGATTGCATTTAACCGCATGGGCTACGGCGCCATGCAACTGGCCGGCCCGCATGTGTGGGGTCCGCCCAAAGACCGTGCTGCTGCCGTGGCAGTGTTGCGTGCCGCCATGGAGCTGGGTATCAACCATATCGATACCTCGGATTTTTATGGGCCGCATGTGACTAACCAGATCATCCGCGAAGCGCTGCACCCTTACCGGGATGATCTGACCATCGTCACCAAGATAGGTTTCAAGCGTGGCAAAGACCAGTCATGGCTGCCCGCGGCCTCTGCCCAGGAATTGCGTGACGCTGTTCACGACAACCTGCGCAACCTGAGGCTGGATGCATTGGACGTGGTCAACCTGCGTGCACCTGGTGTGGCTGGCCCGGACGGCTCATCACTCGCCGAAGCACTTGACACCATGCTGCACCTGAAACAAGAAGGCCTGATCCGCCACATAGGACTCAGCAATGTCGATATGCAGCAATTGACAGAAGCTCAGCAGATCACCGACATCGTCTGCGTGCAGAACCACTACAACCTGGTCCATCGCGATGATGACGCCATGATAGACACACTGGCTGCACAGGGTATCGCCTACGTACCGTTTTTCCCGCTCGGTGGATTCACACCTTTGCAGTCTGATGCATTGACGCAGGTGGCAGCAAGACTGCAAGCCCAGCCCATGCAAGTGGCACTGGCGTGGCTGCTGCAACGTGCACCTAATATTCTCGTCATCCCTGGCACATCATCGGTGGCACATCTGCATGACAACGTCGCAGCAGGTGCGTTGCGACTTGATGAGGCGGCGCTGGTGGCGTTGAATAAAATGTGAGGGTGATTGCGTAGCCAGCTTCATCCAGCGCCTGATCAGGCTGGCCGAAGATGGCGATGATCGTTTGATGATGCAGATATCTTGACAAAAGGGATCATCGTTGCCGTAATGGGAAGTGCATTGTAATGCGTCGCATGTACGCGTGGGGCATGGCGCAGATATGTTGCCCAGGATAGTGTGAAACCATGCGTCGCATTGCAATGCGACCTACGTCACGGCGCTGATAAAGAATTGGGTGCGCGTCGCCCTCAGAAAACGTAGGTACGATTAGCGCAGCGTAATCGTACGCATGATGTGCGCCCAAATAATCACAGCCCCAAGAAAATCTGAGCGTCGCAAAATACCTGCTTCAACAACATTACGGCCTTTGCTGAAAACACTACATTGAAGTCGTGATGACTTTCAATCTCATCAGTTAGCGGCGGTTGGCATGCGTACGATTACGCTGCGCTAATCGTACCTACACACGGCTCATTTTCTTTTATCACAGCACGATAGATTGCGATGTAAACCTCATGCTTGAGTATCGTGCACGGCGTAGATATGTTGCCCGGGATGGTGTAAAGCCATGCGGCGCATTGCAATGCGCCCTACACCAAGGCTGGCAGAAATATCCCTGCAGTGCCGCTATCTTCCATCCTTCCATTAACTGACAACCACATCCATTGCAACACTGTTGCAAAAAAAATTGAATTACTTTATGATCCTGAAAAATGCAATTGTGTTGCAAATAGACTTGAGATAACAAACCATCTGCACGCCTGATGTATGGTGGATGCTGTCTGTTTGCTTGAGGTGCTGAGCTGCACGCACGCCTTTGCAGGCGTTGCTCAGAGCTGGAAAATTGAGAGATACAAAGATAAGCACAGACTGATTTCAGTCTATTTTTTTAAATCAATAATGCAACAAAGTTGCATTTAAAAATAAAGACGGGACTGAATACGCCGCACTTCTGTCATTAGAAACGCCTGACCTGGTGCCATCCCGCATCAAAACTCAGTCACACAACAGCCACCTACCGCAACCCCAGACACAGGACCCATCATGCCAAACCCCACGCTCTTGCCCGTCACCGTACTCTCCGGTTTTTTGGGTGCAGGTAAAACTACCCTGCTCAATCACATCCTCAACAACCGTGAAGGCAAGCGGGTGGCTGTCATTGTCAATGACATGTCTGAAGTGAATATCGATGCTGACCTGGTGCGGCAAGGTGGGGCCGAGTTGTCGCGGGCGGATGAGAAGCTGGTCGAGATGAGCAATGGCTGCATTTGCTGCACCCTGCGGGAAGACTTGCTGATAGAAATCCAGCGGCTCGCCCGTGAACAGCGTTTTGATTATCTGCTCATAGAATCTACCGGTATATCCGAACCCATGCCAGTGGCCGAGACTTTTACTTTTAGGGATGAAGAAGGCCGCAGCCTGTCTGATATTGCGCGGCTCGATACCATGGTCACGGTAGTGGATGCCTATAACTTTTTACGCGACTATGCATCGGGCGACAGCCTGAACCAGCGCGGCACTTCCATGGGGGAAGAGGATGAACGCACAGTCGTTGACTTGCTGGTCGAGCAGATAGAATTTTGCGATGTCATCGTTCTCAACAAGGCCGACATGGTCAGTGCCGCCGAGTTTGAGAGACTGAGTCAGATATTGCAGGCGCTGAACCCGCGTGCGGATATCGTGCCTTGCAGTTTTTCGAATGTGCCGCTGGAACGGATATTGAACACGGGCCGCTTCAACTTTGAACAGGCATCTGCCGCACCAGGCTGGCTGAAAGAATTGCGCGGCGAGCATGTGCCCGAGAGTGAAGAATATGGCATACGCAGCTTTGCCTACCGTGCACGCAGACCGTTTCACCCTCAGCGTTTCTGGTCTTGCATACACCAGGGCTTTGCTGGTGTGGTGCGGTCAAAAGGTTATTTCTGGCTGGCGACGCGCATGGATATCGCTGGTGAGTGGTCGCAGGCGGGCGGCATTTGCCGTCATCATGAAGCGGGCTTGTGGTGGTCTGCCGTCAATAAGGCAGAGTGGCCGCAGGATGCAGATTACCAGCAGCATATTTTAAGCAAATGCATAGAGCCATTCGGTGACCGCCGCCAGGAGCTGGTATTCATTGGCGTGGACATGGATCAGGCGGCGATAGAAGCGGTGCTGGATGCCTGTCTGCTGACGGATGCAGAAATGGCGCAGGGGCCAGAGGCCTGGGCCAGCTATGACGATCCTTTCCCATCGTGGATGGAAACAGATGATGGCGAAGACGAGGAAGCCAACCACGCGATCACACCGCACGTGGAGGCATTAGTATGAACAAACTGATCTCCCTCGTCCTGCTCGCTGCATTGCAAGCACTGTCCATCAGCAGCAGCGCCCATGAAGCCCATGTACACGGCAGCGCCACGGTATTGCTGGCGCAGGATGGCAACAAGCTGACGCTGGAATTTGACAGCCCCCTGGATAACCTGCTGGGCTTTGAACATGCGCCGCGCACGGACAAGCAAAAACAGGCAGTCAAGGCTTTGCTTGATCTCATGCAAAAACCGGATACCTTGTTGAAGCTCAGTGCCAAAGCAGACTGCCAGCTAGTCGCAGTGAAAGTAATTGCACCCGTATTGCAAGCTACAGCTACAAGCAAGGATGAACATGCAAACCTGCATGCCGAATATGAATATGCCTGTACCAAAGTCGCCGCATTGAAATCGCTGCAACTGAGTTTGTTTGATGCCTTCCCGTCTATACACAAGGTCGATGCGCAAATGGCAGGCGCACGTGGGCAGGCTGCCGCAACACTGACACCAAAACAACGCACGTTGGCATGGTGATGTCTGCAATAGAAAAAGACAGCAGCCCTGCCCTGAGTCTGCGCGACGTACAGTTCCGCTGGCAGGCCGGACATGCACCTTGCCTGGACATAGAAGGCTTCAATATCGGCAAAGGTGAAAGCGTGTTCCTCTACGGCCCCAGCGGCAGTGGCAAGAGTACGCTGCTGTCGCTGGCGGGTGGCATTATCACACCGCAGCGTGGGCAGGTCACGGTGCTCGGTAGTGACCTGGGTGCATTGTCCGGCGCGGCGCGTGACCGCTTCCGCGTGGATCATGCGGGATTTATTTTTCAGCAGTTCAACCTTATCCCTTATCTGTCGATGCTGGAAAATGTCTTGCTGCCCTGCCGCCTGTCGGTGAGACGGCAGCAGCGTGCCAGCGCAGCGCATGGCAGCCCGCGCGAGGCAGCAGTGGCTTTGCTCGATACGCTAGGACTGGATGCCAACCTCTACCAGCGCCATGTCACAGGACTGAGCATAGGCCAGCAACAGCGCGTGGCTGCGGCGCGTGCGCTGATAGGCCAGCCAGAAATCATTATCGCTGATGAACCTACATCAGCACTGGATGCTGACAGGCAAAAAGATTTTATCGCACTCATTTTGCAGCAATGCGCCAGCCATGGCAGCAGCCTGCTATTTGTCAGCCATGACCACAGGCTGGCCAGCCAGTTCAGCCGTGAACTGGACTTGCAAAAAATTAATAGCGTGGAGCAGCACTGATGTTTTCGCAGTTATTTTCGCAGTTACTATACTTCTTGCGACTGGCAGGCAAAAGCGCCTGGAACCGCCGCCTGACGCTGGGCCTTATGCTGTTTGTCATTAGCCTGTCGGTCTGTTTGTTGCTGGCGGTTGAGCGGCTGCGCAATGACGCACGTGAAGGCTTTTCGCATGCCATCTCCGGCACTGACCTGGTCGTGGGTGCGCGTACCAGCCCGGTGCAACTGATGCTGTATGCGGTGTTTCGTATCGGTGCGGCGACCAATAATATTGCCTGGCAAAGTTACCAGGATTTACTGCATGACCCGGTTGTTGCCTGGGCCGTGCCGCTGTCGCTGGGTGACTCGCATCGCGGCTTTGCAGTGGTGGGTACGACGCCAGATTACTTCAGCCGCTTTCGCTATGGCGATGCGCAAAACCTGCAACTGCGGGCGGGGCAGGCTTTTGCCGGGGATGCAGATCATTTGTTTGACGCCGTCATTGGGGCAGATGTGGCAGACAATCTGGGTTACCAGGTAGGCACAAAAATCACCCTGAACCACGGTACCGGCGATGCGGCACTGGCAGAGCATGCCGACAAACCTTTCAAGGTCGTGGGTGTGCTGGTGCGCACTGGCACGCCGGTCGATAGCAGCGTGCATATCAGCCTGCAAGCCATGCAGGCCATCCATCTTGACTGGCAAGGCGGCGCACCCGTGCCGGGTTTTTCTATCGCCGCAGAGCATGCGCGCAAGTTTGATTTGCAACCCAAGGAAATTACCGCCGTGCTGGTGGGCCTGCACAAGCGCAGTATGGTGTTTCGTTTGCAAAGGCAAATCAACACCAAAGCTGGAGATGCCTTGCTGGCCGTGCTGCCGGGTGTGGCGCTGGATCAGTTGTGGCAAGTCATCAGCATCATTGAACGGGTCTTGCTGGCGATGTCTTCGCTGCTGGTAGTGCTGGGTAGTGCAGGTTTGCTGGCGGTGATGCTGGCCAGCCTGAATGAACGCAGGCGTGAGCTGGCGATTTTGCGTTCTGCCGGTGCCGGGCCGGGCCACTTGTTCCTGATGCTGATGGCAGAAAGCCTGGGCCTGACCATTGCCGGTGCCATCAGCGGACTGTTTCTGCTCGATGTGCTGACGCTGGCGGGCAAGGACTGGGTACAGATGCATTACGGCATTCTCATCAAACCCGGCCTCGTCAATGCAACAGAAATCCCGCTGCTGGGCCTGGTAGTGCTGATGGGCATGCTCACCAGCCTGGTGCCGGCATGGCTGGCTTACCGCAATTCGCTGGCTGATGGTTTGATGCCGCGCCTGTAAAAATGAGAGAACAACGATGAAATCAAAATACCAATCCCGCTTTGCTTACCAGTTCTGGCTAGGCAGTGCCTGCTGTATTTTATTCATGCTGACTGCCTGGCTGTTGATGACAGCCAAAGCGGCGGAGCCTGGCGGGCAATACAAGGTGGGGGACAGGCTGCCGCAGAATAAAGCTGCGGTAGTGCCGCACAAGCCAACCGTACCACCAGCGCCAGCCAATGATAGCTACAAAGAAATCCGCTGGGAAGCCCTGATCCCCAGGAACTGGGACCCAACCAAGGACTTCAAGAACCTGGACATGAATTTCCTCAACGATGGTGACCCACGCGCCATGGCCGCCCTGCAAACTATGCGCGAAGCCTGGGACAAAGCCCCGGTCGAAACCAGCCTCAACGGCACGCGCATCAAGATCCCCGGCTTCATCGTGCCGCTGGATGGCGAACGCGGCAAGCTGCGCGAATTTTTACTCGTCCCCTACTTCGGCGGCTGCATCCACACCCCGCCACCACCTGCGAACCAGATCATAGCCGTGGTGCTCGACAAGCCCGCCAAGATACAGATGATGGATGCGGTATGGGTCAGCGGCGTGCTGGAGACGACGCGCAGTGATACGTCCATGGGTAGTGCGGGGTATCGCCTCAAGGGGGTGAAGGTGGAGGCTTATGTTTATCCGAAGTAGGGTTTACGAACCGGTGCAGGTTAGACCCGAGCGCAGGTTGGAACCGAGCGTAGGTTGGGCTACGCCTCATCAGCCCAACACTGGGCCTCAACATACGTATCGTCATTTAAACGCCGAGTGTTGGGCTGGTAAACCGTAGCCCAACCTACACCCTATCCAACCTCCGTCCCCAAATCAATTTTTTAATTCCCCCAGGAACCCCATGCACTACAAACACCTAAGCCTCCTCATCGCCGCCGCATACCCCGTCATCACCCATGCCCAGGAACAAGCCCAAACCGAAGTCCTGATCAAAGCCCAAAGACAAAACTATCGCAGCCTCTCCGCCACCGGTGCCACCAAGACCGATGCCCTGCTGGCGGACCTGCCGCAAAGCGTGCGGGTATTGACGGCTGACCTGCTCAAGGACTATGGCGTCACCAGCCTCAACAATGCGCTGGACCTGGCCAGCGGTATTGCGCGGCAAAGCAATCTGGGTGGTTTGTGGGACAGCTATGCCATGCGCGGCTTTACTGGCGACCCTAATTTTGGGTCTGATTACATGGTCAATGGCTTCAGTTCCAGCCGTGGCTACAATGGCTTGCGCGATACTGCGAGTACGCAATCAATCGAGATATTGAAAGGGCCATCATCAGCCCTGTATGGCCGTGGTGAACCGGGTGGCACCGTCAATATCATGACCAAAAAACCGCGCTTCAAGCCTGAGTATGATGTAGACCTGACGCTGGCCAGCCACCAGACTTACCGCATCGCTGCCGACCTGAGCGGGCCGGTCAGCGACAACATCGCCTACCGCATCAATGCGGCAGCAGAACAGGGTGACAGCTACCGCGATACCATCAGCAGCAAGCGCAGCTTTGTCTCGCCTTCTCTGGTGTGGCTGTTAGGCGAGCGCACGACACTCTCGTATGAACTCGAAGCCAGTGAACAAAAAACACCGTTTGACCGTGGCGTGCTGGCCGTGAATGGCAGGCTGGGCCTGATACCCAATTCACGCTTTCTGGGCGAGCCAGGAGATGGCTTGATGACGGTAAAGTCGCTGGGACACCAGGTGTTTGTCCAGCATGACTTCAACCAGCAATGGTCGCTACAAAGTGGTTTGTCTTACCGCGACAGTGCGCTCAATGGCTACTCCACCGAGGCAAATAATCTGCTGGCAGATGAACGCACTTTACGCCGCCAGCGCCGCTACCGCGACTTTTCTGCGACGGACAAATCTGCGCGTGTGGAACTGGTTGGCAAGTTTGTCACTGCGGCCATCAAGCACCATGTCTTGCTGGGTATGGATACCTATCAGTTTGATGACAGCCGCCTGCAGTTGCGCCGCAACCCATCGGCCACCAACGCCTATGCCATCGACATCTACAATCCTGTGTATGGCAAGACTGCCGACCCGCTGACACTGTCTGTCAATACCCTGGAAAACCAGCGTGCACGTGGACTCTACCTGCAAGACCAGCTTGATCTGGGCACACAATGGAAGGCGCTGCTGGGCTTGCGCAGTGACCATTATGAGCAGACCCTGACTAATTACCGAGCATCAGTCGCCAGCAGCCAGTCACTCAGTGCCACCAGCCCGCGCGCTGGGCTGGTGTATCAACCCATAAAGGGCGTGTCGCTATATGCCAATGTGGCAAAAGGCTTTCGCCCGAATAGTGGCATCAGCATCAATAACACCGCCTTTCCGGCAGAAGAAAGCCGTGCCTATGAAGTGGGCCTCAAATTTGATACGCCAGACAACAAGACCAGCGCCACCATTGCGCTCTACCGTATCAAGAAAAGCAATGTGCTGACCACCAACCCGGCCAATACTGATTTTTCTATCGCGGCAGGTGAAGTGGGCAGCAAGGGGCTGGAGCTGGATGTGGCGGGCGACATCGCCAATGACCTGCGCCTGTCTGCCGCTTATGCCTATACCGATGCGACAGTCACCAAAGGGGACAACACCATCGTCACTGGTAGCCGCTTCCCGAATGTGGCAAAGCATAGCGCCAATCTTATCCTGAGCCAGTTATTCAACATAGGCACAGCCAGGGCCAGCGTGGGTGCGGGCATCAATTATGTGGGTGAACGTCTGGGTGATGTGGCAGTGTCTTCCAGCTTTGTGCTGCCAGCTTATACAACGGTGAAACTCATGTCTTCTTACAGCCCGAGCAAAACCATGCGGGTGTCGCTGAATGTGGATAACCTGTTCAACAAACGCTATTACGCCAGTTCATATAGCCAGCTTTGGGTGGCACCGGGGGCTGAGCGCAGTGTCAGCCTCACCCTGCATCAACAGTTTTAATGGCGTGACGATGACGGACAACAGTAAAACCAGCCAGCGCATCAATAGCATCGATGCGCTACGTGGCCTGGTCATGATGATCATGATGTTTGACCATGTGCGCGAGACTTTCTTTTTACATCAGCAAGTCAGCGACCCCATGGATGTGGGCCAGACTGCGCCAGCACTGTTCTTTACGCGGCTGGCAGCGCATCTATGTGCGCCGGTGTTTGTGTTCCTGACTGGTTTGTCTGCATGGCTGTATGCAAACCCGCCACCTGGCACTCGCGATGCTGGCCTACGCAACACCGGCGGCTTTCTGATCAAGCGTGGTTTGCTGCTGGTAGCGTTGGAACTGACGGTAGTCAATTTCGCCTGGGCCGGGCAATTCCCGCCTGCGACGATTTACCTGCAAGTGATCTGGGTCATAGGACTGAGTATGATAGTCCTGGGCTTGCTGCACAAGCTGCCGTCGCTGGTATTGGGCTTGCTAGGTTTGTTGATTGTGGGCGGGCATAATGCCCTGGCTGATTTGAGTTTCGCACCTGGCACGTTGTCGTACGCCCTGTGGACTTTGCTGCTGCACCGTGGTTACCTGATCAGCGATGCGGTAATCAAGGTCAAGGTTAGCTACCCTTTGCTGCCGTGGATAGGCATCATCTTGCTGGGTTATGTTACTGGCCGCCTGTATGCGACAGGTATGAGTGCAACGCGCCGTCAGAACCTGCTAGTGATCTTTGGCATCACTGCCCTGTTCCTGTTTGCAGTACTGCGCTGTGTCAACGGCTACGGTGAAACCCAGCCCTGGCAAGATCATGGCAACGGCCTGCTGACGCTGATGTCCTACTTCAACCTGAGCAAGTACCCACCCTCGCTGGACTTTGCTCTGCTGACGCTGGGTACAGGCATATGCTGTTTAGCCTTGCTGGAAAAATACCCCGGCAAGTTAAGCCGCATCGCCAGCGTGTTTGGTGGTGCGCCGATGTTTTATTACCTGCTGCATCTGTATGTCTTGCTGGCCTTGCAGCGCCTGATGCTTGCCGTGTCTGGAGCCAATCATGGACAGCGTTTTGGTGTGGATTATGTCTGGCAAATCTGGTTGATTGCTGCGGCCTTGATACCGCTGCTGTATTACCCTTGCCGTGCTTTTGCGCGTTACAAGCGGCAAAGCGGACGGGCTTGGGTAAAGTATTTTTGATGATAGAAAACAGGATAGTCGTAGGGTGCATTGCAATGCACCTTCCGTTATGGCTACGTTATGGCTACGTTACGGCGATGATGGGAAATCTTGCAGAATTGGTGGACAAAACCATGCAAATTCCAACCCATCCCGCGCCATTGCCGCTTCATCGAGTATGGGGGCAAATGGCACAACAGCCTGCTGTTCCAGCCTGGCATACAACTCTGCCGCAAAGCGATGTGCATAATCTTCTTTGGTGGATCTGGTCTTGCTATCCCATTCTTCATTCGTACTGCGATTGTAATCGACGTGATGGCCTATCTCATGCAAGAGTGTGCGGTACAAAATGGTGTTGCGCATAGCCTGGGCGTCAGACGAAATTGAGTAGCCTTGCCGGGTACGGGCGATAGTATGACCATCTTGCTGCAAACGCGCCAGTTCGCGCAGGCTTTCCTGGCTTAGCGATTTTGGCCATTTATAATCGGCGAGATTATGTGCTTCAATGACGATGGCAGCGCCAAGTTGCTGGCGTATCTCAAATGAGAAAATCGCTCGCCCCCATGCAGGACTCAAGATACGCTGTTTGCGCGTGGGCTGGCGCAGCACAATGAAATCAAAAGAAGACAAGACCTCTGCCGGGCAGTGCGAGAGTAGCTTGCAGATGTCATCTATGCTGCACGCGTAAAAACAATCCGACCGGGTTGGCTCGACAAAGAAACGCATTTCACGTCCGGCAATATCACGCCTGACCAGCACATGCGTATCGAGCTTTTCATAAAAAATTTCACCCCAGGCTTCGGGCACGACCATACGGTTGTCATTACCGTGGCCCTGGGCTTTGGTGCCGATGTTTTTATTTCTGCGAGTAGGGTTCCAGGCGCGATGCATTGATCTTGGATGATGTTGAATGATGTCGACGATAGCATCGATTGTAATATAACGAGTCGCAAGATCACTCAATAGGGTGTGCACAGCGCACCCTACCAGATAATTTTTGATGCGCTCAATACTTGACGATATACGTCAGCGCAAAATACGGTGGCCGGTTTTCATGGGGTTGATCACCGCCGGTTTTGTCAGTGCCATTAATGGGGGTGTTGTACCTGGTTTCATAAGGATAATCCGTGTCGGTATCACCCTCAAACGAACGGTTGTGCAAACCAAAATCGCCTTTATTGATGGTGTGAGAATGCGATGGCATCTGCACGGTAGTCAGCGTCACAGCTTCCAGACCGCCGGTTGCGCTGGTGGGGTAGTTACTCAAACCTGCGCCTTGTCCGGCACCGACGACGAAGCGGCTGCGCAGGTCAGGCAGGACGCCGTTGACCAGTGGATACAGATTCGGATAAGTGGCAGGATCTATGTGAGAGCCATCGCAGAGCAGCCAGCCATTCGGCGGGTTTTGCCCGACAAAGCTGACTACCGTGCCAACCGGCATGGCGATCAGGGCAACAACCGAACCGCTGTCAGCGGGTATATCGGCATCCAGCGTATATGTCATCATCCATTCCTTCTTGTTTGAATTACATAGTGATAGTTTTAACATGCACTCATGTATGGAAAACTGACCATCAGAGAGTGTGTTGAGCACCAGAATAATTGCTAATTAATTAAAACTCAAGTGCATTCGGGAAAATAGGGGTAACACCGGGAAATGGCTGACCGCTTTGTTGCTGAAAACGGCCTGGGATGTGAAATATAAGATAGAACAAAATTTCCAGGAATGTGGAAAATCATGCGGCACATAGCAATGCGCCCTGTAGTCACGGGGCTGAAGCAAAAACCGGATAACCGTAAAGCGCATGATGCTATGCAAAATGAACATCACCTGCGGACATGATGCATACCGCTGGCCCTGCTACTGTGGTTCAGCCTGATGTTTTTTCTTGCTGGCAAAGAAGAATTGCAGAGTGGCGTTCAAGGCAAACAAGCCGCTGGCAAAAAAGCGGGCTATTTGCTGGTTATCTGCCGCCTGGAAACCTAACGTCAGGAAAACCAGGCTGGCCAGGGCGAAACAGATTCCCGAGACAAGATGCAGGCGCGGGCTTTTTACAGTGATAGACATAGGTAGCTGCTCTGATTTTATAGAACTTCCATCATAGCAGCTCAGGCAATATTTTCCAGCCTGATGCCAGACTGAGGTTTGCCCCGATATCAAGGCAAGCTGAAATCAAAACTGTAAAAATGCTGCCCCTCTTTGATATCGATGCCCATGTTGCCACTGATGCCGGTCAGCTCGCCGGTACCTGAATCAGGCACGACCTGTACCGTCAATTGCGGCTGGCCACGGTTCATGATGCCAGTGTGCATGAGGACGAAACTGCCTTGCTTGCCCAGCAAAGTACCCGTCACTCTTTCGATGGCGACATAGCCTGCCGAGCCTTTGACTTCGCCCATGGCTGACATCATTTCACCCAGGCTGCTGGCTTGCAGCTCACCATGAAATTGCTTGTCTATCGTCATGCGGCCCAGTTTGGCAGCTTCTATACCAGGTGCGGCGGCCTGCGGGCTGAGCTTGACCTCGAATTTGCCGCTTACGTGATGCATATGTTGCATGCGCTGCTCCTTTACAATGGTGGATGGGGTTGCGGCAGTTTGCGCCTGAGATGCGCTAGTGTACAGGCAGAATGCGCCGATCATGGCGATGCTGGTGACACTGGCTAGTATAGTTTTCATCTCTGCTCTCCAAAAAATTACATGAACAGGATTACACCAGAGCCTTGGCACACATGATAGTAAAAACGCGACAAGCTGCAAACGAGAATAAAAAATGAACCAGACCGAGTCCCAGGATCCTGGCCCGGCACGCGGTGTCTTGCGCCCGGCCTTTAGTGAAGGTGATTTCCAGCATCACCGTCAATTGCCCTCGCCCGCGCTGGCTGGCCTGGTGGCGCATTATTGGTACGTAGCCTGGGATTTGCGCGGCATGCCAGCGCAGGAGCAAGCGACCCTGCCACATCCGAATGTGCATCTGGTTGTCGAGAATGGCCAGGCGCGTATCTATGGCGTACACAGCGGCCGCTTCATGCGCACTTTACAAGGCAAGGAAAGAGTTTTCGGCATCAAGTTCCAGCCTGGTGGTTTTTACCCGTTTTACCGGCAGGCAGTGGCACAACTGGGCAATACGTCGATAGACATAACGGACTGCTTTGGCAAGGATGGAGCAGATTTTTGCGCACAGATACTGGTCGCAGATGACGTGCAAGCCACGTGCGCTGCGGCAGAAATATTCTTGCTGCGCCATCAGCCACCCGCTGATGAACAAGTCAGCCGTATCAGCAACTGGCTGACACAGATAGAACAGGACCGCAATATCGTCGCCGTAGAAGACGTGATGGCAATCGCTGGCATGGACAAGCGCAGCCTGCAAAGGCTGTTCCAAAAATACGTAGGCATAGGCCCCAAGTGGGTCATACAACGCTACCGCCTGCATGAAGCCGTGGCCCAGGTGCAAGCAGGCAAGACCCTGAGCTGGACTGATCTGGCGCTGGAACTGGGTTACTTCGACCAGGCACATTTCGTGCGGGATTTCAGGCAGCTGGTGGGGATGACGCCGGGGGAGTATGAGAAGAGTTTGGGGTGAAGGACAGCTTGTATAATGACACCTGATCTCATTGACACCATATTCATCAGCAATCATGCCCAAATTTATTCTTGCGCTGGCTTTGGCACTCTACGTTGTTTGCGCCAACGCAGCAACAAAACCTTATTCAGCTAATGTCAGCACCTGGAAAGAGGTCACTGTACCTGCGTCAGAGGAAGAGCGGGAAGTATGGAATTATGCTGCCAATTATTCTGAGATCGCATGGCGTGTATATATTGAGAGAACTATCGTCAAGGCAAAACTGGATGAGAGTAATTCAAAGAAAACTGGCAGAGATACGCGCTTTGTCATTGCTGCAGAACCGCTGTCAGGTTCTTTAAAAACCACTACCTCATTCACCGAAGTGGATGACGGATGGCTGGTTGGCTATAACCTTGGTGAATTTGGTGCAGCACTGTACTGGTTTAGCCAGGACAGAAAAAAACATTACAAAATATCTGATCACCAGATCATACGGTTCATTCAAAAAAATAATAATCTGTATGCGTTGGAAGGGCTGTCTCATCTTGGACATTCCAGAGCTTCGTTGATCAAGTTCGTCAAGCACTCTGGCCGCTGGCTGGCAAGTACAGAAGTCAAGTTACCTTGTGCGCCCACCACCGCCAGCCTTAAGCGTAATCAGGAACTGTTGCTGGCCTGTCCAAATGCCCTGCTTGCCATAGACCAGGATAATTTCATCCACACTTTGCACAAGCCATTTATCCAGGAGGGTATATGGCCTATATCATCTGTCCTGTCTGAAACAGAAGACTACCTCTACATTGGCGCAGTTCAATATGTGATCCAAATTGATCTGAACAACAAACAAATACGTTACCTGATACCAGACGAAAGTTTGCTCAACAAACTGCCAGCAAAGTCAGAAGCAGAAGTGCGATATCAGTTCAAGGCAGTAGGGCCGGTCAACAGCCATTAATCTTTCACACTCACACTTGCAATATAATTAAGTGTAGGCTATCTTAAAATTACCATCGCTCCCACTCGGCAGGAGGTCACATGCAATACGATCCCAGCAAGACCGCCCTATTCCATCCCGAATCCCAGCCTGCCTTGCTGGGCACGGAATTACCCTGGACCACGCATGCGATTTGTGCCGAGCTGGCGAGGCTGGCTTACTGGCATTATGAAAAAGGCGGGCAGGTACTTGAGCATTTCCAGGGCATATTGACGCAGGCGCAATTTGGGGAAGCTACCCTGCTGCTTGATACGCGCATCGATGTCACAGAACGCACCCGCACCCAGGGTTTTGCTGTCGTCAAGGGTGATACTGCCTATATCGCGTTCCGCGGTACGCAGCCGGATGATCCTACCGACATCCTCATCGATGGCTTGTTCTGGCCGGTGAACTGGCAAGGTGATGGCCAGGTGCATGATGGGTTTTTGCGGGCCTATAACAGCATCGCCCCGCAACTGCATGACTGGCTGGGTAAAATCCAGGCCACAAAAATTTATATCACCGGCCATAGCCTGGGGGCAGCAATCGCCACACTGGCCGCCGCCCTGCTGCCCGACAGCCGCCTGGTGAGCTTTGGTTCGCCGCGCGTGGGCAATGCCAGCTTTGCTGCCATGTTCAAGAACCGCGTGGTTGACCGCTATGTGGATTGCGCCGACATCGTCACCATCCTGCCGCCTGAGTCGGAATATTATGAGCACCTGCATGGCATGCATTACATCGACCGCCATGGTGCCCTGATCGCTGCCCCTAGCAGCCTGGACATGCTGCAAGACCAGACCATCGCCAAGGCAGAATATCTGTTTGAACATGCATGGCGTAGCGAGAATGTCGGCTTTCGATCACTGGCGGATCACGCGCCGGTGAATTATGTGAGGGCGGTGTTGGGTCTGTGAGGGCTAATTGTGAACACTTCATATCTCGTAGGTTGGGCCGGGCCTCGCTAGGCTGCGGAATGTAGGTTGGGCTACGGGTTATCAGCCCAACATTAGGCTTCTGAATAATGTATCCATTTATTAAAACCTGATCCAAGACCTTTCACCACAGAGGAAGTACAGAGGACAAACGTGTAGGTACGATTAGCGCAGCGTAATCGTACGCATGCCTCGCCGAAAAATGGATAAGCGTGTGGTGCATTGCAATACACCTCCAGTTACGGCTACGTCACGGTCAAGCCGTAGTTCGCTTGTTATTGCCAGGCAAATGCGGGCGATTACGCGAATCTAATCGCCCCTACGCTGTCAAGACATTTCACCCGTCCTCATCAAAAATGCTATCCTAAGACATCAAGTTCAACTGACGACACCATGCCCGCCAGCCCGCAAAAACAGTTCACCATGCTGCCCTGCCATTTACCCGGCGTGGAAGCAGTGCGGGCGCAATCCAGGCACAGCTTTGGGCGGCATATGCATGAGCAGTTTGGCATAGGCATCGTAGTACAGGGCGCACAAAAGTCCCTGAGTGGCGTTGGCATGGTCGAGGCCATGGCAGGCGACACCATTACCGTCAACCCTGGCGAAATCCACGATGGCACACCCATAGGTGATAGCGGGCGCAGCTGGCAGATGCTGTACTTTGAACCAGCCCTGATCAGCAGCATCATGATGGACATCAGTGAAGGCAAGACTACCCAGGCAGAATTCAGCCTGCCGGTCATGCGTGATGCACACACCAGTCAGGCAGTGCAGCAATTGTTTGCAACGATGACAGCATCACCTGACGCGCACATGCCTGCAGAAGAACAAATGATCATGCTGTTCGCCCGCGTCATGCAGCCAGCCACCATGCTCAGTCAGCCTGTGCCGCAAGCCATACACCATGCGCGCAACCGCATTGATGATGACCCGACTGCCATCATCAGCCTGCAAGACCTGGCGCAGCAAAGCGGACTGAGCCGCTTCCAGCTTTTGCGGGCCTTTGCCAAGGTCACGGGCATGACACCACATGCCTATATCCTGCAACGCCGCTTGCACCATGCCCGCCGCCTGATCGCCGCAGGCACACCCCTGGTACAAGTCGCCATGGATAGCGGCTTTGCTGACCAGAGCCATCTGACGCGACTGTTTGTGCGCAATTTTGGGATATCTCCCGGAACTTATAGCACCAAGATCTAAGCTGCAATTTTATTCAAGACGACGCAATTTCAAACTGTCACGCTGTAGCCTTTCCAACCATGGTGAGGCAAGCAATGTCAGACAGATTATTGGGATATGCATATTTGGCGCTGGCGATGATCGTCGTCGGCAGCACGGTAGTCGCCAGCAAAGTCATAGGCAGCGGCTTGCCGGTGTTTACCGCAACGGCGCTGCGCTTTGCCATCGCCTTCCCCTGCTTTTTATTATTGATGCGCGTTACCGGCACGCGCCTGCCCAGGCTGGGCAGGCGTGACTGGCTCTTGTTGGTCTTGCAGGCCGGTGCTGGCAGCGTCGGTTACACCACCCTGCTCATCAGCGGCATGCACCTGACATCTGCGGCAGACGCCGGTGTCATCATCGGCACCCTGCCGATAGTCTCTGCGGCGATTGCCATTGTCTTGCTGGGTGAAAGGCCGCAAGCCAGCTTATTGCTGGCCGTGCTGCTGGCTGGAGCAGGCGTTTTATCGATAGCCATGCGGGCAGATGGAGGTGGCCAGCATTCGCTGCTGGGCAATGCCCTGATCTTTGCTGCCATTATTTGCGAAGGCTTGTTCATCTTGCTGAACAAACGTCTGAAAACTGCCATCGCCCCGCTGGCTCTGTCCACCATCATGACAGGTTTGGGGCTGGCCTTGTCCATCATCCCTGCCCTGTTTGAAATGCCGTGGCAAACACCTGTCACCAACGATGCGGTGTGGGCAGTGGTCTACTATGCGATGGTGCCAACAATAGCTGGCTTTTTGCTGTGGTATGCAGGCGCTGCCAAAGTCAGCGGCAGCGAAGCTGCCCTCTTCACGGCGCTGGCCCCGGTATCTGCCGTGGTGCTGGCAGTCGTGGTGCTGGGCGAAGTGGTCAGCCGCAGCCAGATCACAGGCATCGCCTGCGTATTGCTGGCGATAGGCGGGATGGGATTGTTAGGCAGGCGCGGGGTTGGTGTAGCAGGCGAGAAAATTTCGTAAATTTACAGGGTGCGGTGTAATGCACATCACGCACCGTTTTTTTCGTGTATGGCCAATGGTGCGTTATAACGCACCCTACGGATGCGTGCATCTCTACCTTCTTCCCTGAAAAACCGTGTACATTATGCATCTGCCCCAACCGACTACTTCACGTTTCAGGAATACGCCATGCTCATCAAGAAAACGCTCCCGCTTTGCATCGCCTTCGCCCTCTCCACCAGCATGTTTGCAGCCAGGGCCAACGCACAAAGCCTGTCGCCGACCGAACAAAAAATTGTCGCTGCTGTACAGGCCAGATCAGAAGCGGCCCTGCAATTGCTGGAGCGCAGCGTCAACATCAACAGCGGTACACTCAATCATGCGGGTGTGCGGGATGTAGGCAAATTGTTCCGTGCAGAGCTGGATGGCCTGGGCTTCAAGACCAGCTGGTCAGAGATGCCCGCCACCATGAACCGCGCCGGGCATTTGCTGGCCGAGCGTGAAGGCAAGCAGGGCAAGCGCGTGCTGATGATAGGCCATCTGGACACTGTCTTTGAAAAAGACAGTCCCGTACAATTGTGGGACAGGCAGGGTAACCGCGTGCGCGGCCAGGGTGTCAATGACATGAAGGGTGGCGACGTCATCATGATTGAAGCCCTGCGCGCCCTGCATGCGGTGGGGGCACTCGACAATACCCGCATCCAGGTCATTTTCAGTGGTGATGAAGAAAGTGTCGGCCACCCTATCGCCACGGCAAGAGCCGACCTGGTCAATGCCGCCAAACGCAGTGACGTGGCGCTGGCCTTTGAAGGCACGGCACTCGACAATCAGGGCAATGCCACTGGCACAATAGGCCGCCGCGCTTCTGGCGGTTTTGTACTGGATGTAAAAGCCAAGCAAGGTCATTCTGCCACCGTGTTTGGTCATAATGGTTATGGCGCGATTTATGAAACAGCGCGCATCCTGAACAGCTTTCGTGAGCAATTGATAGAACCAGACCTGACCTTCAACCCCGGCAATATCGTCGGCGGCACCGAGATCAGCTATGACAGCCAGAACAGCAAGGGCACGGCATTTGGCAAAACCAATGTCATCGCCCCAAGCACCGAGGTACATGGCGATTTGCGCTACCTCAGCGCAGAACAGGGCCAGCGCGCCAGAGACCGCATGAAAGACATCGTCAGCAAAAACCTGGCTGGCACCAGCGCGACAATACGCTTTAGCGAAAACTACCCGCCCATGTCCCCCACCCCAGGTAACCTGGCGCTGCTCGACATCTATTCCAAAGCCAGCTACGACGCTGGCCTGGGCGAAATCAAAGCCTTTCCACCCGGTGAGCGCGGTGCAGGCGACATACAATTCGTCGCACCCTATGTAGACAGCCTCGATGGCCTGGGTGCCACTGGCAGAGGGGCGCATTCACCGGATGAAGACCTGGATATTTCTTCAATACAGAAAGCGACAATCAGGACGGCGATTTATTTGTATAGGTTGACGCGATAAGAGACTGGGCAACTGTGAATCGTTACTAATTTTCCTCTCGCCTATTTCAGCATCTTGAGAGAAGAGACGGAATTTGCGCAGATGGATCCCAGCCTGCGCTGGGATGACCTGAATATTTATTGTTGACTTACAGGCGCAAATGCTTCGATACGGTGATAAGAACAAGGCTGTCACTCATTACCCGATGCCGTGCGGTGTTGTAGGGTGCGTTATAACGCACCACTTCCTTTTCCTT
>NZ_JBWKQH010000004.1:273204-521677 GCF_059418665.1 Undibacterium sp. GW821-FHT07F11 | reverse complement strand
TCATTTTCTTGACTTATAGTTTTTGATGTTGAAGCGGTGCGTTGCAACGCACCCTACGGAATTGCCCATTACCTACGCGAACTTTCACCCCGTACTACGAAATCTCAAGCCCAGCACTAGCGGCACCGCAATCGCATACACCAGTGTTGTAGGGTGCGTTATAACGCACCACTTCCTTTTCATTTTCTTGACTTATAGTTTTTGATGTTGAAGCGGTGCGTTGCAACGCACCCTACGGAATTGCCCATTACCTACGCGGACTTTCACCCCGCACTGCGGAATCTCAAGCTCAACACAAGCGGTACCGCCAGCGCATACACCAGCATCACGCTGAGCCAGATGGCCCCCGGCCATTGTGATCGCACGACAAAATAGAGCGTAGAGAACATCAGCGGGCCGATGATGGAGGCGAGGCTGACGGCGGATGCCAGCACACCCTGGAATTGCCCCTGCCTGTTCTCGTCAACCATGCGGCTTGCCAGTGACTGCAGGGCTGGTATGCCTACGCCGCCCATGACAAACACTGGCATGACAGCAAATACCATCCAGCCCTGTTTGGCAAAAGCCATGACCACCAGGGCCAGGCAGGTACCGGCAAAACCGGTCAGTATGGTACCGCGCTCGCCCAGCAGTTTGACGGCTGGGCCGGGCAAAAAGGCTTGCGCGAGTGACTGGCACAGGCCATAGGTGCCGAGTGAGAGACCTATCCACAAGCCATTCCAGCGGAACACGTCGTTGCCCCACAGTGACCAGCAGGTGCCATATACCTCACCTGTCATGCTGAGGATGAAGAAGACGATGGTGACGGGCACCAGGTTCTTCATCGTGAATATCCAGCGCATGGGCAGCAGCGGATTAAGCGCGGCCAGGTCCAGCTTCTCGCGGCTGGGTGTGCGTGATTCTGGCAAGACAAAAAATGCCATGAGCAGGTTGGCCGCATTCAAGACCGCTGCCGCGATGAAGGGCAGGCGCAGCCAGTAATCACCGAGCACACCACCGAGGATGGGGCCGATGATAAAGCCTGCACCAAACACCGCATTGAACAGGCCAAAGCGGCGCGCCCTTTGTTCTTCAGGTGAAATATCGGTGATATAGGCCATGGCCACCGACATATTGGCGCTGGTCAGCCCGGCAATGGCACGGCCCAACAATAGCATCCAGAGTTGCGGTGCGAAGGCCATCACCAGGTAGTTGATTGCGGCCCCGGCCAGCGAGATCAGCAACACCGGGCGGCGGCCCAGCCTGTCACTCAATGCGCCCAGCACGGGAGCGAAGATGAACTGCATCACTGCATACAAGGCCGTCATGATACCTATATAGGGCGCGACATTGTCACCATGCGTAACCTCTTCCAGCAAGCGCGGCAAGATGGGGAAGATCAGGCCTATCCCCACCGCGTCAAGACCGATAGCAGCAAAGATGACGGTCAGTGCCTTGGAGCTTGCTTTATTCATGGTCATGCTCCTGTGCAGTTTGATTTTTGGAAATGCGCGCAGGAATCGCCACAGGGCTGCACGCTATTCGCGGCATCGCATGACAAGGGTTTGATAGCCCATTTTCTTTTGTAATTTTGGTCATAACATCAACTTTCTTATTAATATACTCAATATAATTATGTACTGAGTACATTTAATATATGCTATGATGCCTTCCATGTCAAATCCGTCCGATCTTCGTTCCCGCAAACGTCTGGCCATGCGCCAGGGTATTTCCAATGCCGCCACCCTGCTCTTCCAGGAGCGGGGCTTTGACCATGTGACGGTAGATGAGATTGCGGCAGCGGCTGACGTGGGGCGGATGACGGTGTTCAATCACTTCCCGCGCAAAGAAGACATGTTCTTTGACCGTGATGAAGAGGGGCGCGAGATGCTGCGCGCAGCCTTGCGCGAACGCGATCCCTCCATTTCCCCAATCGAGACTCTGCGCCTGCTGGCACATCAACTGGTGGCAGTCGAGAGCCCTTATGTCAGGTTCCCAGCTGGTGCCAAAGGCTTTATTTCACCGGGCAGCCAGGGCTTCATGGAAACCATAGAAGGCAGCGAAACCCTGAAGGCGCGCGCCAGGGCAATACGCGACGAGATATCACAAGTCGTGGCAGAGGCAATGGCCCTGTCCGTCAAGCGCGAAGCTGGCGATACCGATGCCGCACTGGCGGCCAACCTGTTACTGGCGACATGGACGGTGGCACTTATCCAGGCTCACCAAAGCTTCAGACAAAAGCAGGATGCCGCAGAAGCGAAAGCTGTTTTTCTGGCGATTATTGATAAGGGAAGCGTGGGTATCAAGGCGGCGATGGCGGGGACGGCTTATGCTTGAGTTGGCTGAATGTGGTTGAATACGGATTGCAGGCAGCCTGCATCCAGGCTATATAAACTGCACATTATTTGCTGCAGATGGATCCCAGCCTGCGCTGGGATGACCTGAATATGTATTACGGGGCTTTAAACGCCAACGCTTCGATACGTTTATAAGCGCGGCACTTTCATTCTAAAGCCGTATCCCGCAGGGTAATGAAATGGACACTTTTCTGGTGTTGATTCATGATTTTCGCCCTTTCTCTTTACGCCACTCTTTCTGACAATCCGCATAATTCGCAAACTCATAACTGACGCCGACTTCACCACGGTTGATGGCCTTGGCGTGGGCGAAGACGATGATGTTGAGGATGTTGTCGGGCAGTTCGCGCTCTGTCTTGCCATTGGCCCACAGGTAGCCGTAGCTGACTGAGCCTTCTTTGAGGCCGACCATCCAGAATTGCGGACGGCGGGTGTAGATGTCGGTTTTTACCTTGTCTTTTTTGAGACTGGGTTTGCCGTATTGCTGTTCCAGCGTTTGCGCTATGCGATCGGCGGCGGCTTTGATTTGTTCACCTGTGCCGCTGACGGCGGTAATGGTGCGCGATGCGCCGACCTTGCAGATGCCGCTGATGGGGGCGGTAACGGCGTAATAGTCGTTGAAGTCATCTACTGGCATCGGCGGCTGGCCTTCGAACAAATGCCTGGCTTTGCCGGATTTGACAAAGCCGAACTTGCTGGCCAGCTCGGTTTCGCTGATGGCCATGGCGAGGCCGAAGGGGCCGCTGCTGGTAACTGCTGCAGTTGCGGTAGCTGTGGCGGCTACCGTGGCAATTGCGCTTGCCCTAGCCGCACTGTCCGCCACTACCTGCGAGCTGGCAGATGCAGGTGAAATCTTATGTGATGCAGCAGCAGTGCTTTGTTCAGTGCCAGGACAACCTGTCAGTAAGGTAGACGCAGTGATGATGCTGATGAGATTGGTCATGCAGAAGCGGTGTCTGGTAAATGTGTTCTGCATAAGCTGTGATCGCATGATTTATTTGCTTGCTACCTGTCAGTCTGGCCTGTGTAGGGACGTGCGTCATTATGGCGCCGGAATCAATCTGACAATGTAATGCGATTGTGCTGTTGTTTGCAATAGCTTTAAAGGGTCAATCCCCTTGTTTCAACATCGCCAGGATTTCTTTGCGTGCCTGGGCTTGCTGTTCTTCCCTGGGGATAGTGGCGTCACCGTCGAGGAGTTGGTAGCGGTAGTGGGCAAACTGGGAATGGTTGCCACCCGTGATTTCTACCCATCTGGTTTGTGCGGGCAGCAGTTTTTTATTGGCGATGATTTTTTCTTTGGGGGCAACCTGGTCATTACTGGCAAAGACCTTGGTCACCGGTATCCGCAAACCCGACAGGTCTGCGGATTTGGGATGAGTACTGCCCATCAGCAGCATGCCGGCGATGTGTTCAGTATCTGTCTGTACATAGCGTGCCGACAGTGCAGCCCCCAAAGAATGACCGGCCATTACCCAGGATGACAAATCTGGATGGCTGGTGATGACGTCTTTGGCATGTGACAAGACAGCTTGCTTGTGGGATTCCAGCGGGGCAAAGCGCCAGGGCAATTTGATGATGAAAACGCTAAAGCCAGCTTCAGCTACCGGCCTGAGCAGGGGAATATAGGCATCTGCTGCAATGCCACTACCACAGAAAAAAATCAGTCCACGTTGTGGCTTGCTCTGCAAAGGCCTTAATTCCAGGGAGGCCGGGGTGTCGGTGAGTGCGATGCTGGCGCTGGACTGGAGCAGGCTGTCATCAACATCGCGGGTCCTGACATTGTTGATCATCCAGAGGGTAAACAAGATGGCAAAGCTGACAAAGAAATAGCGTATCCAGCGATGGATACGCTTTTTGGCAGCGAGTGAATGCGGCTTGCTTATGGTAAACATGACAGGTGTTCCATCAAATTCGGCATGAAGAGCATGGCCGGGTCAGCCACACTCTGCTGCCCATTATAGATGCTGCGCCGGCCTGTATCAGGAACTTGATTACTTGACGTTCTTGACAACCAGCACAAACCTGTCAGTCCTTGAGCGTATGCTGGGGTCGAATACTGAATTGGTCCTGCTGTCTTGCGGGTTGCGCAAGATATCGCTCTGTGCCACGGTTTCAAAACCGAATTTGCCCAGCTCATCCTTGACGTAGACTTCATCTATCCTGTGCTGCTCTTGCGCATAGCTGGTTTTGCTATTGGCGGGTGCAGAATGGTCGATGACGAGCATGAGGCCATTGGGTTTGAGTGCCTTTTTGATTTGCCCCAAAAGTTCAGGCGGGTTGATCAGCCATTGCTTGGACACGTGATACATGTCGTGGTAGCCCATGACAAAGAAGACGGCATCAAGGGAATTTTCTTCCAGCCCCAGTTGATCTACTTCACGGTCATAGCGCAGCACGTTTTTGAGGTGGCCATCGCCCAGGCGCGCTTCCAGTTCCTTGCCGACAAAGGGGTAATAAGCCTTGTTATTGTGCAAGAGCACCTTGCCCTTGTCGCCGACTTGCTGGGACAGCAGTTCACTGAAATAACCACTGCCGCCGAGCAGATCCAGCACGACCATACCGGGCTTGATCTTCATTAAATCCATGGTTTCTTGTGGGCGACTGGTGGCGTCGCGGGTAAGGTCTGCCGGACGGCGGTGAGGCTCGGCCAGGTTGACCTGGGCCAGGCTATTAAAGGATAGCAAGCTGAGCAAGGCTATGCCCATGTATTGATGGATACGCATTCTTTATCTCCTTTTAAAGTTTTTTATTCAGGATTTACGCAAACTTGTCCCCGCAAGCCTGGGCAGGATTTTCTGTCAGGCCCAAACATTATGAGTGTTTGGGTACGACAAAGTTCAGGTGGCAGATTATTCAATTATCCCCACCCTTGCATCATAGTGCCTGTAGTTTGCCGACACGCAAAACTGTGGAGTATAGTGCGGACTGTCTTCATCAAACACCAAAATCCATGATGCGATTGCTCGTCACCAGCCTGACTCTACTCCTGCCTTTGATTCTCGTCTGCCAGCCTGCAATAGCCGCAGAAGACCCGCCTGCTGCCACGGCGATGGAAGAACCCCAGTCAGTCGCCGTGAGCGGCATCAAGAATCCTGAATTGCGCTCTTACCGCAATATGCTGGCCGGACTTGATATGTTCGAGAGCAAACGCCACCTGGCCCCGACGGCGGACAACTTGCGCTTTGTGCTCAAGCCCAGGCATGCCGGTACATCGCTGGCCGGACTGAGCTTGCGCATCGCTACAGATGATCTATCCATCCCGGTGGTGCTTGCCGCTGATGGCAGCTTTATCCTGCCACGCGACCAGGCCGCTGCCGATGGTAATGCTGAACTGATGCTCAACCGCAGCCGTGGTGAATTCAATGGCATGCCACGCGTGAGCAGCGCCAACGTACCGCCAAATATGCGCCGCCTTGGTGATGTGCGCCTTGAATGCCAGGTTGCCATAGCAATCGCCAAGAAAGAACTCAATGTCTTGCTGCGCACCGCTGCTGCCGTAGCTTTGGGTGGGACGGACTGGTGTATGTCATCGAGGGTCAGCTATGGCACGTATACGCCTTTCGCGTCGGACAGTGTCACCTTGGTGTCAGGTGACAAGCGCACGGTGCTCTATACCGGCCACAGGATGAAGTATGTCGTGTTACCGCTTTCTGAACGCAACTGGCCTGACGACACCCTGGTCGAATTCCAGCCATCGCCAGCCACCAGCATAGCGCATTTCACCGCCCAGCCTATCTACCTGAGCGGCAACATGAACAAGTGGGATACCTCTTTGCCTCTGACGCAGATTGATGCCAGCAATTTCAGTGTGGACGTGGTTTTACCCAAAGGTATCAGCAAGTTCAGAATAGTCTCGAAAGATTTAAAGATGGTTGAGCTTGGTGCAGCCGACAGCAGGGCCAATGAAAACAAGGGTAATTTCGTGATCAATACAGGCAAGGCTCTGGCCTGGTCCGGCAAGGATGTGTGGTTTGAACCGCCACAGGCGGGCAAGTATCACTTTGCCTTGAATGTGGCTGATCCTGATGCGCCTGTGTTGACGATTACGGCGCGGGAATGAGGCGTAGCCCAACCTACGAAGCGTGGCCTGGCGAGCCCCGGCCTAACCTACGAATTTACGTAATTTACCCTCACCTCACACCCTGTCCAGCGGCAATCTCGTCATCAAAAAATCCAGCAAAGCGGCTACCCGTGGTGGTATCGCTTCCTGTTTGTAAAACACCGCCCAGACTGGCTGCATCCAGGGCAGGCTGATGTCGGACAGCACCGGTTTGAGTCTGCCGTGGGCACGGTCTGCCATGGTCAGAAAGTCGGACAGGCAAACGATGCCAGCGCCCTGCACGGCCAGGTGACGCAGGGTTTCGCCATTGCTAGCGCTGACGACGGGGTCTATGGTGTAGCCCTCTCCATCTGCGGCATTAGCTGCGTCTGATTTGGGCAGCGGCCAGGTATTCAGGCTGGCGGGCGCGGTAAAACCCAGCAGCCTGTGCTGGGCCAGGTCGGCCACGGTCTGTGGTTCACCGTGACGTGCCAGGTAATGTGGTGCCGCCACCGGGCGGATGCGGCTGCTACCCAGACGGCGTGCATGCAGGCTGGAGTCGGTGAGCTGGCCTATGCGTATGGCGAGATCAGCGCGCTCTTCGATGAGATCAACAAAGGTTTCACCGCTGACCAACTCCAGCTTGATGAGAGGATAGGCATCCAGAAAATCTGCCACCAGCGGTGCCAGCAAGTGATCTAGCGTGGGGGTGGCGGCGTTCACACGCACCAGGCCGGATGGTTGCGACAATCTGGCTGTTAGTTGTTCTTCAGTGTCATCAATATCACAGAGTATTTTCTTGGCCCTTTGCAATAACCAGTGGCCTTCCTCGCTCAGCTCCAGCTTGCGGGTAGTGCGCGTCATCAGGGTCATGCCCAGTTGCGCTTCAAGGCGGGAAATACTGCGGCTGATGCCGGACGGCGTCTGCCCCAGATGCTCGGCCGCGGCCGAGAACGAGCCGGTATCGGCCACTGCCACCAGGGCTTTCATGGTTTCCAGGCTTAGCATTATTGATTCCGAGTCACAAGTTAAGTGTAGCTTAAGCTATTTTTCTTATGCTTGCATGGGTTCAGACTGGCATCTCGTTCACATTTACATAGAACTTACGCAAAATTGTCCCAGCAAGGCGTCAGCGACGAAGACAGTACTTTAGTACCGAATTTGCTAAATGCGGGAGCTGCAACGCAGCTGGGGCGGTTTTGCGTAAGTTCAACCCAGGAGTTAATATGCCCTTAGCCTTGTGGGCGCTGACACTCAGCGCCTTTGCCATCGGTACGACAGAATTTGTGATTGTCGGCCTTATCCCTACCATCGCCAGCAGCCTGGCGGTGTCTGTTCCTTCTGCCGGTTTGCTGGTCAGCCTGTATGCATTGGGCGTGGCCGTTGGTGCGCCAGTGTTGACTGCGCTGACTGGCCGAGTGCCACGCAAGCAATTATTGCTTGGCCTGATGGCCTTGTTCACGATCGGTAACCTGGTAGCCTGGATGGCCCCCAACTATGCCTCGCTGATGGCGGCGCGGGTGCTGACTGGGCTGGCGCACGGGGTGTTCTTTTCCATAGGCTCAACGATAGCCACTGGCCTGGTCGCCAAGGACAAGGCCGCCAGTGCGATTGCGCTGATGTTCAGCGGCCTGACGGTGGCACTGGTGACGGGCGTGCCGCTGGGTACCTTTATCGGCCAGCATCTGGGTTGGCAGGCGACGTTTCTGGCGGTGTCGGCGCTGGGTGTGATTGCCTTTATTGGTTGCGCGATCCTGATCCCTTCGACCATCGCCAGCAGCAAGCCTGCCTCTTTGTTGACGCAAATGGCGGTGCTCAAAAAACCGCGTCTCTTGCTGGTGTATGCGATGACGGCGCTGGGTTATGGCGGCAGCTTTATCGCCTTCACTTATCTGGCACCGATACTGCAGGACATCAGCGGCTTTAGCGCCAATGCAGTGGGCCTGGTGATGCTGGTGTATGGTGTCTCAGTTACTTTTGGCAATATCTGGGGTGGCAAACTGGCAGATAAAAAGGGGCCAGTCGCGGCATTGCAAATCGTGTTTGCCTTATTGGCCCTGGTCTTGCTGGTGCTGACTTTTACTGCACATAACAAATGGCTGGCCTTGCTGACAGTATTAGCCTGGGGTGCAGTGGCTTTTGGTAATGTGCCGGGTTTGCAGGTCTACGTCGTTCAGCGCGCCGAGCATGATGCGCCGCAGGCTATTGATGTGGCATCAGGCTTGAATATCGCCGCATTTAATGTCGGTATCGCATTCGGTGCCTGGGCAGGTGGCCTGATTGTCAGCCACATCGGTTTGATGCATACACCTTGGATAGGTGCGCTGGTAGTGGTAGGTGCGTGGAGCCTGACAACTCTGGCAGGCAAGCTGGACAGGGCCGAGGGTTTGCCTGACAAGGCTGTGCACCTGGGTGCTGTCAGCATGCATTGATTTTTATCAAAGCTAAAAACATGAATGGGGATATGCATTGCTGCATATCCCCATCATTTTTTGTGTCAAGCCAGTTGCAGCAGTCTGCGACAGACTGCAATAGTCTGGGGTAGTCTGGGATAGTCTGGAATAGGCAGCCTATTTTTTTGAGTACGAATTGTTTTTTTCGGGATCAGGCAAACCCATTAATTTGAGTTCAATATTTTTGGCATCTTCCTGTGGCACCTTTTCATTAAAGTTTTGCTTCAGGAAACGCCACATATCTTTCTCCAGCGCTTCACATTGCAAAACGGCGCGGCTTTTGCGTGTGGATCTGTGGATGTATTCGAGATCATCACCTTCTTGCGATGTGTCGCGGTATTCGCGGCGTTCTCTATAATTTTTATAACTGGTACTCTGGTTGTCGCTGCTGCGCTCCTTGATGAACTGGTTCATGGGGATGCCACAATTTTCCCTGAAGTTGGTCATCAGGGTACGGTCAACACTGATGCTGCATTGTGAATACCGGTGATCCAGTACCCAGCAGCTTTTGCCAGTGTCACGGTCTTTTTGCATGGCCGTGATCTTGCGCAGTGTAGAGTCATTTTTGACTTCAGTCGCGGTACTGCCAATTTTTGCATTACAGGGTTGATCTGTATAAATCGTTTCGCCCGACGGGGTGACGCACTTGCGTACTTCTGCCTGCGACATGCTGGGGAAGGCAAAAACCAGGAAAGACAGGCAAGCGAGGAGTGATTTTTTCATAATAAATGGGAGAAGGCGAGCCTGGTTTCTTGTCTTTATTTGTTATCAATTTGCATTTAAATATGCAAAAACAGCTGCAAATTATAACGCAAGCTACAATTGGTTACATTTATGTTTAAGGATTTATTCGCTTATCTATTTTGTCAAGTGCATCCATGGTGCAGGACTAGCAAGCCCGACAGTATGGACATCGTGGACTGCATGTAGATGGGTTTAAGCATGCCACGCAGCTTGATTGACGTCGCAATTTTTCTTTGTTAGGATCGCCCCATATCACTGGAAACAGTGACGTAAGCGTTTACGTTAGCCAACGCGCAAACAAATTTGTCATGCATTTGCAAACAGATTTGTCGCGCCATGGATAATGTATATGCGACTTCTATTACGGCTGGTATCTTTACTACCACTACGACTGCCACTCCGGCTTTCTGCCTCTCTCGGCATTTTCACGAATGCACCTCTTGCCACTGCGGTTGGCCTTTTCCTCTGTTTTTTTGTCGGCTTTGCCGATGGTGTACTCATGCCGTTTTTTGCCTTGTGGGCAGAAAAAGAGGCGGGTATTTCTGTCGCCAATATAGGCTTGCTGCTGGCTTGTTACTCTGGCGGCGAATTGCTGGCCACTCCTCTGGTGGGCGGCATTGCCGACCGCGTCGGGCGGCGCCCGGTACTGCTGATCTCCACTGCGGGCGTGGGGCTGGGCTTTGCCCTCCTCTACTTTACCCACGGCGTATGGGCGTCTGCCCTGGTGCTGATCTTGATAGGTGCGTTTGAAAGTGTCTTGCATCCCACCATCTCTGCGGTGATTGCCGACGCCATCCCGCCTGAACAGCATCGCTATTATTTTTCCATCGCACGCGTCATGTCGAGTGCAGGCCGTGTCGCCGGCCCGGCGGTGGGATCTGTGCTGGCGCCGTTTTCTCTGGGTGCGGTGTTTCTGGGGTCTGCACTGGCAACGCTGATGGGTACACTGATCATTGCGCTCTGGCTGCCAGAGACTCTGACAAAAAATACCATCTCTGATGATGAGGATGACAGTTTGCTGGGCATCCTGCCAGCCTTCAGGGATGCGCGCCTGGCTGGCTTGCTGCTGTGGTCAATGTGCCTGCAAATATCGGCGGGCTGGTTAAGTTCAGTCTTGCCGCTGTATGCCGTAGATGCAGGCACCCTGACGCCATCGCAGATAGGTTTGCTGTTTACTTATGCGGCGGTGCTGACGGTCTTGTTCCAGTTAAAAATCAGTTCCTTATTGGCGCACATCAGCAACTTCAGGATGGTGATTGCCAGCGGCTGCGTGCTGGTGGCTGCTTTCATCTGCCTGCTGTTTTCATCCAGCCTTGCCGCACTGGTGCTGGGCGTGAGCTTGCTGTCGCTGTCGCAAATGCTGTTTGGCCCCTTGCTGCCTACCCTGATCATGGAACTCGCACCTGCGCATGCACGGGCAACTTATATGGCAGCGGCATCGGTGGCGGCAGATTTGAAAGATACCGTGGGGCCAGCGGCTGGCACATCCCTGTATGCGATTGCCGTACGCCTGCCATGGATGGTGGGGATACCGGTTGCGGTGTGCGCGACGCTGGCGCTGGCGTTTAATGTCAGGCGGTGTGGGAGAGGGAAAACCTCGTAGGTTGGGCTACGCCTCATCAGCCCAACAGCCGACCACTGCACACGTATACGTTATTTAAACGCCCAGTGTTGGGCTGGGCCTCGCTAGGCTGGTAAAGCGTAGCCCAACCTACAGATCAGCCCAACCTACATCCCCCCAACCTGCAAAATTAATTAACAAGAGCTATGGCTCACAAAAAATTCAAAATATCATGACTACAAACACCAAACACCACATCGAACGCCTGTATTGGGAAAAACGCCGCAGAACCCTGCGCGTCACCGACGTCACACGCTTGACGCCACATATGCAGCGCATCTCTTTTCAATCAGATGATCTGCATGATTTTGCCAGCCTCGCGCATGATGATCACGTCAAGATCTTGCTACCCATTGCTGGTGAGGCAGACAGCGTTGTTACACGCGAATATACACCGCGATATTTCGACACACAGGCGCGCACGCTGGTGCTGGACTTTGCATTGCACCAGCATGGGCCAGCCAATGCATGGGCGATGCAGGCAAAAGCAGGCGACACCCTGATTGTCAGTGGGCCGGGCAAATCCATGGTCGTGGCAGACGATTTTGACTGGTATCTGCTCATAGGCGATGCCACTGCCCTGCCAGCAATCACTAGACGTGTTGAGCAATTGCGCGCAGGCGTACACGTCACCAGCATCATCATGCTTGCTGATGCGGCAGATAAACAGGCTTGCGTAACCGCCGCCAACTGGCAAGCACAATGGCTATTACGTGATAGCGATTCAGTCAGTGATGAGCAGTCCTTGCTGGCAGCAGCGGCTGCTTATCAATTCCCGCCTGGCGATGGTTATATCTGGATCGCTGCTGAAAAACAGGCCGCGCGGGCATTACGTACCTATATGGTGGAACAGCGCGGGCAGCCAGAGGCATGGATAAAATCGTCAAGTTACTGGACGCGTGATGAGGTGTAAAAGGCGTTGCAAAAATGGTGTTTGCGTTGTGTTCCCATCTCGTCAATTGTAAGTTTTCTGTAACAGGAAAATCAATTTGTTTCTTACAAGTTTGTCATAAACCAGATAGCGCTAATACCACTTTCTTTTTCAGGCAAATTTTGTGTATTACAAATTTAAATTTGATATTTTCTGGCCATTTTTTGTCAGCAATTTTTCTGGGGCTGCACATGGTTTGGCAACTGGTATTAGCACAAGCATTGCCATAAAATTGGAAAAGTTTCCAATTTTTCCAAATCAAATTTGCTAACCAGCACTGGGATGCTTTCCAAACTGACCAAATCTGTCAGCCCCGCTGACAAAATTTGAGATGAACCACGCCCCAATTCAGGGCAGGCAGAAGCCCATTTGCCCAGCCTTGCAACATGTCTGGCATTTGGATACTGTCAGGCCACAAACAACAAATAGCAAATACAGACCGGCTTTACCTGTTTCTTTTTTTGCTCATTTGTAATTCATGACCTCAGTCAAGTTTCACCAGGGCGCATCTACAAACATGCGCCTTGCAGTTTCAATGAGTATCAATGGATGCCGTGCACCCACGCATCCATGCATCCATATGCATCAACGTAAAAAACCAGGAGTTCATACGTGAAAAAAATATCCAATCGCATGACGGCCATCTGTCTGGCCTCATCGCTACTTTGCCTGCAACTGGCAGGCTGCGGTGGTTCCAGCACTGCTGATTCTGGCAGCACCAATGGCGGTACCAGCCCCATGGCTGCACCACCACAAGCTGCACCAGCCGAAACAGCGCTCACACCTGTTACAGCTACCGCCAGTTCCGTTGAACGTGGTGACCTGTCGGCAGCCGCAGCGATAGACCACAACGACAATACCCGCTGGGGCAGTGCTTTTACAGATGACCAGTATCTGACGCTGGACTTTGGAAAGACAGAAACCATCACCCGTGTACGTATACAGTGGGAAAACGCCCATGCCACGCAATACCTGCTACAGGTCTCGGACAATAATAGTGACTGGACCACGATCAAGACCGTAGACAATAGCAAGGGTGGCATTGAAGACCTGACCGAGCTCAATGGCAAAGGCCGTTACCTGCGCGTGAAGGGCATCAAACGTTCTACCCAGTATGGTTATTCCATCATAGAGATACAGGCATTCTCAGGCACGCCAGTAACACAACCGGGCACCGATCCAACCCAGCCCAGCCAGCCAAGCAACCCTGGAACGATAGACTTGAGCAAACCTGGTGTGGCCGTCAAGCCTGTCGCCGCCACTTCATCCGCAGTAGAAAACCAGGCCATGTCAGCCGCCATGGCGATCGATGGCAAAGCCAATACGCGCTGGGGCAGCACCTCAGAAGACGGTGCCTGGATACAGTTTGACTTTGGTGCCAAGACGCCCGTCGGCTATATGAAGCTGGTATGGGAAAATGCTTATGGCAAGGAATACGCCCTGCGCGTATCTGACGATGGCCAGACCTGGACGCAACTGCGCTATGTCAGTGGTGGCAAAGGCGGTACGGAAGAATTCTTTAACCTTGGTGCAAATGCCCGCTACATACGCCTGCAAGGCGTAGCCCGCGCTACCCAGTATGGTTATTCTTTGTTTGAAGTTGAGTTCAAGTCACCAGGCAGCGACAATACCCTGCCAGATGCAGCGACCACCGCCTTGAAATTCCCAGCCAGTGGTAGCGGCTGGGCACCGTTGCCTGCTGCAGCAGAACCACTGGAAAGCCTGCAATTCACTCTGCCTGACGGCACCCTGGTCACACGTTTTGGTGCACGCGGCCTGGCACGCCATGGTCGTGAGCGTGGCGAAGAATGGAATGAAATTGGCTACGGCCCGAATGAAACTGTCGATGCAGCAACTGGCTTGCCAGTTGACAAGGGCCCCGGCAATTACCTGACCTTCGTCGCGCAATATTTCAAGAACCGCACCTGGGGTTTTGAAGTCATCGACAATAGCCGCGTGGCTGGCGTGACCAAGCCAACACTGACCGTCAATCAATACAATACCGTAGACTTTTTGCCGGGTGGCGTGGCCTTCTTCCGTGGTTTTGACCGCGTCGGCGTTACTGGTTATGGCTGGATGAATCCGGGTGAACTGGTAGACCGCAATGTCGCCATCTGCAAACCCGTGCCCTACCCTGCCAATAACAAGCTCAACACGCCGGACGGTGTGAATGGTGCCTGTACCTTGCGCGTAAAGGACTATCCTGGACATAGCGACCTGGATGCAAATGGCTTCCCGAATGGCAAAAACATCCCGGCACGTCCGCTGGTGGTGGGTGACATTATTGAAGTATCACCATCCATGTTCTCCACGCCTGAGGGAATGGCTGCCAAGGGGGATAGCGGTGGTGTGCGTTATTACTCGTCTGAATGGATTTATGTGGTCGGCTCTGGCCTCAAGCCATGGTATGGCGTGCAGCCACGCTTGAACTCGGTGCCACTGCCGGAAGAGACTTTGTCAGGCGGCCAGGGTTCCGTCTCTTACAATTATTCTGACAATGGCTTGTTCATGTTCCAGCAACCGCACAATAATGCGGGCATGCAAAACATACAGCGTTTCGTTGAAGGTCGTCGTCTGGTGCATACCAATTTCACGACGGGTGATCATAATGAGAACGGCAATGACCGCTACCAGCAGGCAGTGGGTTTGCAGGGGCCGCGTTTCAACCAGTCTGCCTGTATCGCCTGCCACGTCAACAATGGCCGCAGCCCTGCACCAGTTGCCATCAACCAGCGTCTCGACAGCATGTCGGTCAGGGTGGCAGCCACCAATGCAGCAGGCCAGCAATTGCCGCATCCGCAATATGGCACTGTGGTGCAGATGAATGCGTTCTCCAGCAGCGGCGTGCCGCAAAACTGGGGTACCAATGTCAACGTCGCCGGATTTGAAACCCGCACAACTAAGCTGGCCGATGGCACCAATGTGGAATTGCGCAAACCCACGCTGGCATTTGAAGGCGCTGTACCGACAGTGTATTCGCTGCGCGCTGCCCAACCAATGATAGGCATGGGCTTGTTAGAGGCCATACCTGAAGCCGACATCCTGGCACGTGCCCGCACATCACCAGATGCTGATGGTGTCGTCGGCCTGGCCAACTATGTGTATGAACCAGAAACCGGTGCTGTACGCGTAGGCCGCTTTGGCTGGAAGGCATCCAAGGCGACCCTGCGTCACCAGACTGCTGCCGCGCTGTTGCAGGACATGGCGGTCACTTCACCAAGCTACCCTAACCGTAGCTGCACGACAGACCCGGCTGGCTGTGCTGCCGCACCGGCGCAAAAAGGTATCTCGGAAGCTGACCTGCAATCCATCACCCGCTACCTGGGCTTGGTGGCCGTACCTGCACAACGCAGCATCGCCAGTGGTTTCCCCAAAGGTGTAGCACCTATGGATGAGCATGTCGTCAATCCTCAGCAAGTCAGTGCCGGTGCCAAGGTGTTCCAGAATATGCGCTGCTCGGCATGTCACACGGTGGAGATGAAAACCGGTAATGGTCATTTGCTGGCTGAATTGCGCAACCAGACCATCAGGCCATACACAGACTTGTTGCTGCATGACATGGGCACAGGTCTGGCCGACAAGCTGGTAGAAGGCCAGGCCCAGGGCAATATGTGGCGCACCTCGCCACTATGGGGCATAGGCTATACCGAGAAAGTCATGGGTAATAACAGCAAGGTAGGCTACCTGCACGATGGCCGCGCCCGTAACCTGACCGAAGCCATACTCTGGCACGGCGGAGAAGCAGATAAAGCCCGCCAGCGTTTTGAAGCCTTGTCAAAAACTGACCGTGATGCGGTGCTGGCTTTCTTGAAATCCCTATAAAAACGCTGTAATTTTTAGATTATCTTGATCTGACTTGTTGCAATTAACAGGCACTGCCGGGCAAATCATCTGCCCGCCAGTGCTTTTTTATTTTTGCGCCACGTATTGTCGGCGCCAGATTCACCTCAAGCCAGCGTGACACTCACGTCGATATTGCCGCGACTCATCTTCGAGTAAGGACAAATCTGATGGGCCGCTGCGATCAGCTCTTGCCCCACATCGCCAGGCAAGCCCGGAAGACTTACCCTGAGGCGCGCCTGCAAGAAGAAGCCGCCTTCCCCGGTACCGAGATCAACTTCAGCATCTACCGCAGTGCCCGCAGGCAGTGAGATATTTTTCTCCCTCGCCGCCCTGCCCATCGCACCGATGAAGCAGGCTGACCAACCCGCTGCAAAAAGCTGCTCAGGATTGGTGCCTGTACCATGGCTGCCAGGAGGCGACAATTTGATATCGAGACGGCCATCGTCGCTTTGTGCGGCACCATCGCGGCCACCGGTAGTGTGGGTTTTGCCTGTATAGACGACTGTTTCTATCTTGCTCATGACGTTTCCTTATTTAGTGTGATATTGATAGTGAAGAAAAAGTAGATGCCAGTCACCATTAAAGATGGTCGGCACTGATGACCGCATCAGCAAAGGCGCGTGGTGCCTCTTGCGGCAAGTTGTGGCCTATACCACCCGTGATGAGCGTGTGTTTGTATTTGCCCGTGAAGCGCTTGGCGTAAGTAGCAGGATCAGGGTGTGGCGCACCGTTGGCATCACCCTCCATGGTGATGCTTGGCACCGTGATGGCAGGGAAGCTGGCCAGTTTTGCTTCCAGCACTTCATACTTCGCTTCGCCATTAGCCAGACCCAGGCGCCAACGATAATTGTGGACGGTGATAGCGACGTGATCAGGATTGTCCAGTGCCACGGCGCTACGATCAAACGTGGCATCGTCAAAGCGCCATTGTGGTGATGCAGTTTGCCAGATCAGCCTGGCGAAATCATGGCGATTCTTTTCATAGCCGACGCGGCCACGCTCGGTGGCGAAATAGAACTGGTACCACCATTGCAGCTCGGCCTTGGGTGGCAAGGCTTGCTTGCCTGCTTCCTGGCTACCGATCAGATAGCCACTGACAGAAACCAGCGCCTTGACGCGCTCAGGCCACAACGCAGCAACGATACCTGCCGTACGTGCACCCCAGTCATAGCCGGCAAGCACGGCCTTGTCTATCTTCAGCGCATCCATCAACGCCACCACATCAGTAGCAAGCGCCGCTGGTTCGCCATTGCGCAAGGCATTGGGGTCGAGAAAGCGGGTCGTGCCATACCCACGCAGATGCGGCACGATGACGCGATAACCAACCTTGGTCAACATGGGCACGACATCAATGTAGCTGTTGATGTCATACGGCCAGCCGTGCAGCAAAATCACTACCGGGCCATTTGCCGGACCTTCTTCCACATAGCCGACATTGAGCTCACCGGCATTGATCTGCCTGATGGCCGTAAAGCCGGGCAGCCCCTGGCTTGCCTTGGTATTCACATTCTGTGTCGCGCTGGCGGACTGCGCCTGGGCTGTTGCTGGCAGCATGAATTGCGCACTGGTAAGGATAAGGACATGGGCGAGTGTGACGGCGGCAAGGGTAAAGCGACGCTTGCTGTTGACCCGGGTGATGCGTTTGAGATATTGGTGCATTTGCTTACTCCAGTGATGGTGGCTTGGTTTTCAGGTAGATGCTGCGATGGGTATTTCCTGGTAAATATCAATAATTTAATTATCGTCATAATTATTATTAAGCGAAATATATACCGGTTCAAGATCATTTTCAAGTACGATAATCATTATTTCGATAATTAATTTACGGGAATGCTAAATGAGCAAACAAATGTACAAAAAAACTGAAGCTGACAAGGAGGCAGCCCGGCTTGGCGACTTCATGTGCTTTGCGGTGTATTCAACCAACCTCGCCTACTCACGTGTCTACAAACCCGTGCTTGAACAACTGGGGCTGACGTACCCGCAATACGTCACCATCATTTGCCTGTGGGAAGAAGACGGCCAGACTGTCAAGTCATTGAGCGAAAAACTGTTCCTCGAACCCAGCACCATGACACCCATGCTGAAACGCCTGGAAGCCATGGGCTATGTGAGCCGCGAGCGCGACAGCGAAGACGAGCGCAGCGTGCTGGTATCACTGACCGATGCCGGGCGCGAACTGAGAGAAAAAGCATTTGACTACCGAGAAGTAACAGCCAGGGCATCCGGCCTGGCACCGGAAGAATTTCGCGTGCTGCAAAAAGCCATCGTCAACTTGCGCACCAATCTGATGGATGCCTATAAGCAAAATGAGGCAGGTAGTTAACATTCGCCGTGCAGACTGCCATTCTGCATGCGCGGCAAGACTGCTGTATAGTTTTTCACTCGCTAATTAAGGAAAATTCGTAAGGAAAATATATGCATAGTCTGGCTGGAAAAACCGCAGTAATCACCGGTGCAGGACGCGGCCTGGGTGCCGCACTGGCCATCTCACTGGCAGAGGCAGGTTGCAAGGTGATTTTGTGCGGCCGCAATCTTGCACAACTCGCTGATACCGCCAGCATCATACAAAACATGGGCGGCGCAAACCCTGTATGTATAGCAACCGATCTGGCCGATGTGCAAAGCGTGCAAGATGCCGTCGATACCATCATCAAATCGCACACCCATATCGACCTGCTCATCAACAACGGCGCCATGTGGCTGCAAGCCAGCGATGAAGCTTATACACCTGCCCAAGTACTGGGCGTCATCAACTCTGCCGTCACAGGCACCTTCCTGTTTACCCAAGGCTTGCTGCCGCTGCTGAGATTATCAAGTGGTGCAGACATCCTCACCATAGGCTCCATCAGCGGCCTGCCAAACGCCAGGATGCAAAGCGTGTCCGTCCCCTTCTACGCCGCCAAGCGCGCCCAGGCAGGCCTGGCAGACGGCTTCCGGCAAATGCTGGCAGGCACGCCCATACGCTCCATCAGCGTGCACCCGCCTTACCTCGATGACGTAGCACCGCAGCAGCCAGAATGGGGGGCAGTGCAAGACCGCAAAAAGGGTGAGCGTGCGACCAGCAAGGACGTGGTGGATGCCGTGCTATTTGCACTGACGCGGCCACGGCATATTACTTTGTCGGTGATACTGGATGCGGATGAGGGTGGGGTGTTTGGGTGAGTTTGGAAGGGGGAGATAATGAGAGGCCTGGTCTTTTCACAACGTTCCCTTTGAGGATCTTATATTGTTACACGCTATTCGGGCGCGGGTGGTTGGCTTCTGACGGAATTAAGTGTGTTGAGCACTGGGCACCAAGATAATTTAGGCTGAGAACGGCCAATCCATGTATATTTTCTTTTGATCCGTCGCCATAGTTTTTATGACTCTTTGCGCACTGGGAACATGCTTTGAATCTTCATTCACTAGAAAAAATCCTACTTCTTTAGGTAACAAATCCAATTGCGAACTCACACATAACAACAAATCAGAGTACAACAATCCCCGACTAGATCCTCCGAAAATCACTTCCGCCCCCATCAGAGAATGATATTTACACATAAAACTGGCTAAACTCGTACCTCTTGTATGCAAATAACTATGAATCAGTTCGATTTCGGATCTCAAAAAATTAATTATCCCTATCATCCTTTCTCCACTTTGCACATACCCTATGGTAAAACCAACTCCATTTTTTCCATCCCAATTTTGAACCACTCCGCTGATAATTTTATTTGGTAATTGGGTTAGCTGCTCTGTCGAATTGACTACAGTATTGTTTTCCTTATCGATCAATTCTCCTTCCTCTACAAAATACGAAAAACCACTAGGAAGGAATTCGAAGTCATACTCTTCAAAAAATTTAACTTGCTCAGTTAGGTCAGGTTGAGCACCAATAGGAAATACTGAGTAAAGAGAATAACGCACACCCATAAATTCACCTTAAATGTTGAAAAATTTCTCTGGACCAAGCCAATCGAATCTTACAGTGAAAAAGGTGAAGCAGGTTTTACATTCATGCATTTCAGTACGGCCCCAGGTATGATTGGTGCAAAGCGGGGGTCACGCAAAGCCTGGGTCAGGTTTCTTAAGCAAACATTCTAATTCAATGATTTTCACTGAGTAAACTCTCGTGTTTGTTTCGGCGTAATTTTCGGCAGTGAGCCGATTACTACACATACATTCATACATTTTCTTAGCTTAGAATTGTCGTAATAAAAGACCTGACTCGGTCTTTCTTGCTTTCCATTACGGCAGACCGATTCAATAGATTCAATGCCGCCGACTGTTTCACGCGGCCGCACTGGCCTTCGTGCGCAAGGCTTCTGGATTGAGGGCGCGGCCTTCTTCTAACACCACACAATATTGGGGTTTTAAGCCCAGGGTTGTGAATCTCGGGCACGGAGAATTGTCATAAGTTAGTTAGCGTACAGATCTGGTTGAGCGCTCCGTGCACACTTAGAATCTGATCACTCGGCCACTACCTGACGAACTTCATTTTTACGTTCCCGGTGCCACGAATAAGCATTATTCGTTAGCTTCAACCTGATTCCAAGAGGTGACATACATGTTTTCAGACGAAACACTGTACTCAGCCAACGCACAACGCAGTAATCATGGCGCTCCCATCGACTACATGCAGAACCATCACATCGCTGTGACGGGCAAGCTCTACATCACGCTTCAGAAGTCGCTGTATGTTCAGTGGGGACCGCCGCATATGGGTGGCGTGCTTGAGCCATTGGCGATTGCTGCAACTGGTCTACTTGCATTCTTCCTGCGCAAAAACAAGCGCGACCTGTGGTTCACATTGGGCGCGCTGTTCATGTTGCTGCTGGCGTTTCCGGTCATTTTTTCTGGCTGGTTACTCCGGCGAATACCGCGTTTTTTGCTGCGATGCTGCCGAGCATTCCGCTCAATTGGGCCGACCTGCGTGCAGACTGGGAAATGGGTCACGCCATTCGGTTTGCGCTTCAGTTCGGGGCGCTCGCATTGCTTGTTTTATCGCTGGCACTCGACGCGAACACCTCTAGCCTTTTTACACGACAACAGGAGCGGCCATGAAGCACCTTCTTCTTGCAGCGGCGTTGACTTGTGTTGCCGTCCCACTCGCAGCATCCGACAAAAGGAGCAATCAAGTGACAAATAAGACGACGCACATTAATCCTCCGAACATGATGTCCAGCCCGGCTTTTTCGCAAGCAGTGAAAGTCAAAGCGGGAACGGACATGCTTTTCATTGGCGGTCAGAATTCCGTTGATGCGACAGGGAAAGTTGTCGCACCGGGAGACCTGAAGGGTCAGACCATCCAGGCGTTGAAAAACGTGACGATGATCCTGGAGTCGGAAGGCCTCAAGCTGAGCAATGTCGTGAAGTGGAACATCCACATCGTGCAGGGGAGCCCCGTCAAGGACGGGTACGAAGCGTTCCAACAGGTCTGGGATAAGCGGGCCAAAGCACCGGCCATTACGGTCGTCGTGGTCTCGTCGTTTGGCAATCCCGAGTACCTCGTGGAGATTGATGCTGTAGCCGCGTACTGATGCAGGGACGTAGACGATAAGCGCAGCGTCATCGTACGCATGCTGCCTGCTCTAGCCTGCCTCTGCGCAATGGTTTCTTCTCGGTTTTCAGGCATCAATAAACCATGCTCATGTTCAGATGGATTTACGATGACCATGCGATATGCTTGAGGTCTTTTCCTTTTTTGTCGAACACGGTTGTGTACGATTACGCGAATCTAATCGTACCTACGCGGGCTACACGTTGCCAGGGAATCCAGGCCAATAGCCGCTATGATTTTCCAATACCCGCTGCATTTGCAAGAAAACGTGTAGCTTCTAATCGTGTTCCCTTAGAAATTGCATCCCAGGTAATTACTGGAAAATCAGCTGGCAACAAGGTTTCTACATGAGCCAAAGCAGCGTCTACCCTGCTTACAAAAACCTGCATTGCCGCCCAGGTAGCAGGGCCGCCGTTTTTCATCGCCAGGTCATGCCAGTGACGCGTCTGGATTTCTTTGAAAAGGTAGTGGGCATTTTTTGAGCGGAGTGCCATGGCCATGCCTGCTTTATGCGAATCAAGTTGTTTCGGCTTATCCAGATAAGGCCATACCGATAATACATCGTACAGAGGAGTCATTTGATACACATCACTGCGCCCTAAAAAGAGGGAATAATTTTTTGCGTGGCCGTCTGTGGCTCTCAGCAAGAAAAAGAGCAATTGCGTCAATATAAAAAACAGGGTGTCGCTCGCTTGTGAACTGCGCTGAAGTAAACGCAGGCATTGCTGCATGCCGGGGCCACCATCGGCTTCATATTTTTGATCAGGTGATATACCAAGTGCCTGACAAAAATCTTCTTGCGGCAAACGGGCTATCCAGCGGCCATCGTCCATCCATGCGCGATCAAAACGCTCGACAATCAGGGCTTTTTGTTCCCCAAATGTAGCCATGGAAGTAGTGGCGACTGGCAAACCCATCGCAGCGATAATTTGCGCGCACAGCCATTCGTTTTCGACAGAATCCGACAGACCCAGACGTTGTCCACCAATAAGTCCTAACGGTAATTTAAATATATGCGTGGTGGGCGTGGCACCATGTGGGCGACACCATTGATGTTGATATCGAAGGAAAGCTGTTTTTTCCTGTGCGCCAGCAATGGAGATACGAAACAGTTCGTCATCTTGAACGAATCGCTGATCAGAAGGAACAGTTTGCAAATGCCTCTCAACTTCTTCATCAGAGAGCGCCTCATAGGCCATGCGATTCCATCCATCTGGCGTGGCGTCATCAGGAAGCAATTGCACGGCACCTACGCAGTCACGGCCTATAGCTTCAAGCAAACCGAAAATGTCTGTACCTGCCTTAAAGCGTTTCCCTAGCCTTTTTCGGATCTGATGATTGTCAGGCAGCAAATTATCGAAGTAGTTTCTGACGGCATCGCCCTTTATCTCCAGCGAAATACTTATCGGCATTGAAAGTGACAAAGACCGGCTATGGGGCGACTCCAGCCAGGTCGTCTCATATCTGAATGTATGAGAATCACGGTCAACCTTCCAAGCTCCTACTAGCTCGCCATTCATCCACACATGTAATGACCGGGTCACCAGGAGCCTTTCTTGACATTGTCCAGGTCACGCATTTGCCTCAGTGCCTCATTGTTGATGCTTAGTTTTTTGAGCTTTTGCAATGCTTCATTGGTGCTGTCCTGTTCTTTAATCTCTAGTGGCACGACACTACTCACCCCACTACCATACGTCGAATTTTGCTCAGCAGTATTTGGTGATATTTCGCTTAATACTATGCTCACGTCCAGTATCGACAGTAATTGCATCATTTGATCAAAACTAACCAGACCGGGATTTGCTTCAATTTCTGCAATTCGCCCTTGACTTACACCTGTGAGAGCACCTAGTTGCGCTTGTGTCAGGCCACGCTTCTTCCTGAACGCACGAAGATGGTGACGTAGCTGGGTGGCAAATTGAATTGGATAAGAATTAGCCATGATATAACTCGCACATAAATGCCTATTTATAAAGTTATTTAGATAAGCCAGGAACTGCAAGCATTACTGCATTACTTCAAAAAATCTTCTGAACTTGTATTTCAATATACATGCTGTGACCAATATTTTCAATATATATCCCGTATCCTATATTATAAAAATATAAGTTATAGCCTATATTATTCATTTTCAAGCTTCATTGGTTAACATCAAATATTAGTCATAGGCAATATTAATAAATAACAGGAAATAGCTAATATTTCTCAATGACATCAATGAGCATGTTTCCATATCACTTTTGAATATCAAGCTCCACAGGGTGAGTCATAACGCACCGTGCTGATAAACGAAAGCATAAGACCTGAAATCTCCCCACAGAGACACAGAGACACAGAGACACAGAGACACAGAGAAAGACTGGGGGCTGGAAATTTCTGCGTACCGCTGTGGTGAAATTCACTAAGCTTGATGTCTGCACGAGAAATTCATTCCCCCGCATCCAGATACCCAAACACCGCCCGCCTCACCCGCCTGCGCAAATTGGCGGCACTCGTATCTGCGCGCACACCCGCCGCATCGACCATGCCTTTGATGATGCCCATTAAATCGACCATGACTTCTGCATCGCTGGCACCTTCTGGCATATCTGCCTGGGAGAGTATGTCGCGCATGGTTTTGCGCAGGCGGGTGGACTGGCGTTTGAGGTCTGCGGCTACAGGCAGGCGCAGTTCTTCTGCGTCGAGTATTTTTGCCAGCGCCGGTCTTTTTAACTGATGGGTGACGGCAACGGCTATCAAGTCTTCCAGTGCCTTGCGACCGCCCTGTTCCAGGTCTATTTTCTCGGCATCTTCAACCAGTGCGGTGGTCTGTTCCAGTATCAGCGCCCTGCTGATGGCATCTTTTGAGGGGAAGTACTGGTAGAGCGAGCCTATGCTGACGCCAGCCTTTCTTGCCACGGCATTGGTGGAGCAGGCGCTCAGGCCTTCAGTTTCGAGAATGTGAGCAGCAGCTTGCAATATGGCTTCTACTGTTGCGACAGAGCGGGCTTGTGTGGGGCTTTTACGAGGGGCCAGCGGGGTGGCGGCTTTGCTGATGGGCTTGGGCATGAATGCGAGTTTTCAATATGAGCGATAGCTCATATTATATCTCTACTTTATTGAACTTAACGAACTTAAGGAAAGCAAATAATCATGCAAACACAAAACCACCATCAACAACGAAGCGATCAACAACAAAGCGATCAACAGTTATTAAACGCCACCGTCATCGCCGTACGCCAGGCGGCTGACCTGCTGCTCCAGCGTTTCGAGCCAGATGCACGTCCCGCAGACTTGCCGCAACTGCTGACGATGATAGAAGACAATGACTCTGCCGTGACCGCGCAATTGCGGGCGTCTTTGCTGGCTCTGCACCCTGGTGCGCAATGGCTGGACGATGAAAAATCCGGTGGCCCTCTGCCTGCTGGTGAATGGTGGGTGGCTGATCCGGCAGAAGGCAACGTCAACCATATCCATGGCACGACTGAATGGGCGGTGACGGCGACGCTGGTGCGTGACAACGTGCCTGTGCTGACGGTGGTTGCTGAACCGCTGGCAGCAAAGCTGTATACGGCGGTGCTTGGCGGTGGTGCTTATCTGAACGGGCAGCCCCTGCATGTATCGCAAAAAAACAGCCTGGCGGCGGCCCTCGTCAGCACTGGCCAGGCGACGCCGGGTGAAGGCAAGCTCGCTTACAGCAAGATAGGCCAGTCTGTCACGGCCATGCTGGAGCATGCGCTGCTGGTACGCATGGCTGTGCCTGCGACCATGCAACTGGTGCAGGTCGCCAGCGGGCAACTCGATGCGTTCTGGCAGCACGGCAATGTCTTGTCTGGCCTCGTCAGCGGTGCCTTGCTGGTGACTGAAGCCGGTGGCCAGATAACGGACTGGACTGGCCAGCCCTGGACTTTATCCAGCCCCAATTTTATTGCCAGCGCACCTGCGATGAACAGTCAGTTGGTAGCCGTTTTGAAAAATATATAAATAGAATAAATAACAGAAAAGAATCGATATGAAAGAATACGCAGTCGTCGGTGCCAGCAGCGGCACAGGTTTGGCAATTACCCATTTGCTGGCCAGCCAGGGTCACACTGTGCGTGCCATTGCACGCAAGCCACCCCCAGCAACAGAATTTATCAAGCCCGTCATTGCCGATGTAAGCAATCCGCCAGCCATTGCCGCAGCGCTGGCAGATGAGCTGGAGGCAGTATTTTTTACGGTGGATATCCACAAGGCATTTGCGACAAAACAGCTGATACGCTCGGTGATGTTTGATGGTTTCGTGAATATGCTGAATGGTGTACAGCGTCACGCAAAACCACCACGCATTATCCTGCTCTCGGTCATGGGGCCAGGCAAATCATCAATGACCTGGCATCTGCTGAACCTGGCAAAGCGCGGCATGCAAAAGAATATCGTGGACAGGGAACAGGCTCTAAAGGATAGCGGCCTGCCGTATGTGATAGTGCGTGCGCCGCGCCTGGTTGATGTGAAAGTTGACGCAGTCAGGCAATTGACGGCAGCAGTACCATCTGCCCAGGCAAACCATCGACTCGACATGAAGCGTACGATCGCAAGACCTGATCTGGCCGTTGCCATGATCGCAGCCGCAACATCAGCACCAGAGCACAGTGTGTGGGATGTGTATGGCAGTGATGCGGGGCCTGTGCCTGCATGGCTGGGCTAAAACCTGAGAATGAAGAGTCAGCAGAAAACCTCGAAAGAACTGTCCAGACTTTCTTGATAGCATTATAATTATTGCACTTGTATTAATTGAATTATTTCATTTTTTGATTTGATTTGTCACAGGGCTTGCCGGATTTTTATCTACCCGGCAGGTTTTTTCTTTTTCGCTCAGGTTTTTAAAACTGAACCTGCCTCAGGCGATACATCCACCATGGTATTCAATGAATTCTATCTACAAAAAACTGTCGTCCTGTAGTACTTATCTCATCGTATGTGCAGCACTTGCACTTGCCCCTGTTGCGACTCACGCGCAAACCACGCAAGATGCGAAGCCAGATACAAACAGCGCTGCACCTGGCGTGCGCCGCATTGCCATCACCATTGATGACTTGCCATTCGAAACCCGGCATTTGAAACTCGCTGACGTGCAGCGTGCGACAAAAACCATGCTGGCAACTTTGCAAGCGCACAAAATCAAGGCACTGGGTTTTGTCAATGAAGACCGTTTGCTGGTCAAGGGCGAGGTCGATGCCCGCATAAGATTGCTGGAGTCATGGCTGGATGCGGGCATGGAATTGGGCAATCATAATTTTGCTCATCTGGGTTTTCATGGCAGCAGCCTGGCAAAGTATCAAGAGGCCGTGCTGCGCGGTGACACTGTCACACGCTGGCTGCTGCAAGAGCGCAAGCAGGTGCCGCGCTACTATCGTTTTCCCCACAACCAGACGGGCGATAACGCTGAAGTCCAGATGCAATTTGAACAGTTCCTGCACCAGCATGGCTACAAGATCGCGCCTTTCACGATAGAACATGATGATTTCATCTATGCCCGCGTGTATGAAGATGCGGTTCTGAAAAACCGCAAGGATGATGCAGAGCGCTTGCGCAAAGACTACCTGGCCAATCTCGATCGCGCCGTCAACACTTTCGAAACCATGAGTGATGAAATGTTTGGACGGCAGGTTTCTCACATCCTCAACATCCATGTCTCGCTATTGAATGCCGACATGCTGGACAAAATGCTGGGCAAACTGGAACAGCGCGGCTATCAATTCATTACCCTGGAAGAGGCATTGCAAGACCCGGCCTATCAACTGCCGGCCGGGCCTAGCGGTCAATATGGCATGTCATGGCTGGCGCGCTGGGCACGCATGGCAAAAAAACGCCTGTCAGTATATGGCCAGCCAGACCCTGAAGAATGGATCATGAAGCGGGATCAGGAGTTACAACATTGAGGGATTTTCCAATCGTTGGTTGGGCCGGGCCTCGCTAGGCCGGGCCTCGCTAGGACGGGCCTCGCTAGGCTATGCTTCATCAGCCCAACACTCGGCATTTAAATAACTTATACGTTTGTTGAGGCTCAGTGTTGGGCTAATACACCGTAGCCCAACCTACGGGCAGCCAGCAGCCCGATCTTGCTGACAAGTTTGGCTGTACGATCAAATACAAATGGTGGATAGCCATGCAGCTACCCACCATTTTTTAACTACACATTACCAGCACAATGATATCAGCGCACAGTTGGCACACTGCGCGGCACGATCGCAAATTCAGGCTGGGCAGAGTAATCAGGCAAGACACTCCGTTGCATGAATTTTTGCCAGGCTGTGGCACCACCGGTAAAACCAGAATCTGCTGAATACGCCAATGCTGGCTGCATATTCGATGGATAGCCCGTAGCTGAGCTTGAATAACCTGTCATCTCACCGACTTTCAATCCCAGTGCCTTTGCCATTTCCGGGCTGTTACAGGCCATGCCAGCGACGACAGGATTACGGCTGGCTTCATAAGCTTGCCCAAACGTGGTGTACAAGGGCGCAGTTGCACTTGCCCTGAGGTTGAGGCTGTAGATACCACCAAAAATCCAGCAATAATCCGGTGCCAGCATGCGGTTCACAGGGAACTTGGCTTTCCAGCTCAACAGCGGCTGGGCCTTGCTGTAGCCAAGCTCAACTGCGCGCCCTATGGCTGATGTGAAGAAGTCATCCATCCACGGTGCGATACCTATGCCATTGGCGTACACAATTGCGCCTGGGCCAGTAATGGCACCGAAGATATTGGCTGCCGCATTATTGCTGTAGGTCGTGTTGTAGTAATCGAGATTATTCGACAATATCCTGGTGAACTCGGCCTTGAGCACATCGTTGTCGGGCGTGATATAGGCTGTCTCGGCCAGGTTGCGTATATCCCATGCCTGCACCCTGACGTTAGACTGATAGATCAGACCCTGGACATTGGCGCGGTAACCGGGGTTGGTCTGGAACACATCCCACATGGCCCAGAACTGCATTTCTTCCAGGTGATAATAATCACCTGTGACCAGATAAGGCAGGTAACTGAAGGCTGGCGTATGCGCAGCATCGGCAGTATTGGTATTGGTACAGGTGCCGCCACAGACAGGGAAAGCTTCGCGCAACTTGGTAGCCGGGTTGTAGGTATCACCCGGATTACCCAGGATGGTCATGTAGGGATAATCACGCAGGCTGATGGGCCTGTCGGTTTTTTGATCGCGGTAATGGGCAGACCAACTGCCTGCCAGGTCTGCAGTCGCCAGCGTGGCATCTTTGGCGCGCTTGTCCATGCTCAACAGGTACGCAGCAGACCAGCCAGGCATGAGGCCGATATCAGGCCTGCCACCGGTGGTGGGCATGTACGCCATGGCCAGTCCCGGCCCCATGGGCTGGAAGTTGGCACCGCTCATGAGGTTTTTCATGCTGTTCAGCGATGCCTCTGAAATGATGATGCGCTGGTCATAATTGGGCACTGCCTTGCTGGCGATCAGGTAAGCCTTGTTATGTGCGATATGGGTTTGCGGTGCTACGCCCCACCAGAAAGTCTTGCGCCAGCGGGTATGGTGGAAATGGGTCAGGTTGGCTTTCGAAAACACGCTTTGCCCACCAATGACAACTTCGGCATCATAGGTGAAATTTTGCGGCGCAGGCTGGTATGCCCAGTCATTCTCTATCGTCACATCGACCCTGGCCTTGCTAAGGCCGGGGTAAGCACGTATGGCGAAACGGGCATGCAGATGTGGATGCGCAAGGCCAGTGGAATCGTAAAGTGGTGCCGATACCAGCCATTCACCCACTTGCGATCCGCTCAGCCAGTCTTGCATCTTGCTGCCCCTCAGTGCCTGGTCTATCGACGCGGTATACAACCTGCCAGCGACCGTGATATTGACACTACCATTGAAACCGGCATTGAGCAGATCACCAGGCTTGGCGGTCTGTGTAGGAATTGGTGCAGTCGTTGCCAGTTTCAATTGCAGGGTTTGCGTTTCGCTTTTACCGAGTTGCGGCAAAACGGCCGTAATGATGGCATGACGCACGGAGCCATCCGCATGCCTGGCTTTGACATCGACTTGCAAGGGGATGCTGATGCCGTTACTGAGTTGCCCTACAAGACCGTTCGCACCCGGCACATCGCCAACCGCAAAGGCCTGACCAAAAGTGACGGGGACATTGCTCTGTGCAATATCGGCAGTACTGCTGATTTTGACATCTGGCAGTGCGGCGCTGATGCCTATGCTACTCTGGACTTGCAAGACGGGTTTTGCAGTCTGGGCAAACGCGGAAGATAGTGCGAGCGTGAGCAAGGTCACGGCTGCACATGCAACCGGAATTTTTTTTGACATGATAATTTCACTTTCTCTTGTGGGAGGTGAGTTTGGGCATAGCGTATATGCCTCTTGAAACTGGAACCCGTTTCATCAGCATGGATGAACAGCGATGAGTTCCAGTAAATGATAGTCAAAAAATAACATCAGCACTTGACCGTTCATCGCCAGAACCTTACCGGTCATGCAGAAAACTTCAGAAACAAAATACCGTGCAACCAAGCACACAAATGGATACAAATTGTTGCAACTTTCAAAACTTTAAGCGGCTAAGATGGCCCACCCAATTTGATAAAAACAAGAATGAAAACCCTTCAAACAGCAGTGTCCGGTTCCCACAAAAAGACCATGTATCAGAGTGTGTCAACGCGCATGCTGGCGTGTATCAGCCTGGCCTTGCTGGCGACCGCCTGCAGCAAAAAAACTGAAGATGCATCAGCTTCATCTGTGGCACAAGCCAGTAGTGCCACCACGGCCAGCCAGGCTGCAATGACGCATACGCCTGCACCAGCCGCCCCATCTGCACCGGCCGCAGCCGGCGCCGACAAGTTGCAAGACTATATCGCCTGCTACAACCAGCTCGACAGAAATGCCCACCGCAGCATTGCCCGCTATCGCAGCTGGGTCAAGGATATGGATGCAGGCCCCAGCGGAAAAGAAATGGTGGTCTACGGCCTGTATAAAATCGATGTCGATGATATTGCCAAGTGCAAGACCAGCTTTGCTCAAGCGGTAAAAGGCACGCCAGGCAAACTCGACGCCGCCGCCACCACCTATATAGACAGCCTGGCAGAACTGGGCGCTTTGGTAGCCGACGCCGACGTGTATTACAGCCGTGAAAACTACAAGGATGATGCCTTCGCCAAGGGCAAAAAACTGCACGCACCTCTGGCCGCCAGCATCAAGAATTTTGAAGAAAAGAGTAATATTTTTTCTGATGAAATTGAAGCAGAAAACGACAAGGTCCTGGATGCAGAAATGCAGCAACTGGAAAAAACCGAAGGCCGCCAATTACCTTATCTGCAAATGGCATTGATGAGCAAGGCCAAGCATTTGATACGCCTGATCGGTGAAGAAAAATTCGACGCTGCTGCTGCCGCAAAAATCCTGGCCGATTATGAAAGCGTGACCGACGAAGCCATCGCCTACGTCAAAAAGAATAGCGAAAGCGCAGGCAGCGGTTGGTCAAGTCTGGAGAGAGCCACTGAAGATTATCGCAAGGCTGCCAAAGAACGTGTGCGCCGCATCCGTGACAAAGTGGCTTACAGCGAAGGCGAAAAAATGATGCTGAAACCAGGCTCAGGCTGGATGGTAGAAGGCAGCCAGGAAAAAGTCACCAAGGCTTACAATGAATTGATAGAGGCGAGCAATCGCATGCATCGCTGATACTAACTAATACTCGTTGATGCGGCACTTGTGCAATATCGATTTTGCGCAAGTCCCGTCCAAGGAACCAACCCGGTAGTACTCCAGGTCCCCATCTGGAGTTGCTCTTTACAATGCCCTTGTTTTTCGAGGGCATTTTTTTATGGTTGTACAGACTTACACTGCGCTGCCTGCTTATCAACTACTGCCTTGTCTCCAAACAGCAATTTCACGCCGCATAGCGAACCAAATATTTTGCTCTGGTCATGCCCTACTCCTTGCACATCAAAATAATGATGGCTGGCAGTTGTTGGCATGGGTTTGGCAACGGGCGTATGTTTGCCAAGATATTGCTCATACGTCCAATAGGCATGAGCACGGTCGTAGCGTGTTGGCCCTTCTGCTTCGGCACCGCAAGACTTGTCGAGTACGCGATGGTTGGGGTCGGTGTCCATGCTGCCGACCAGATAGGTCACCTGCCTTTGCAAGTGGCGTATATATAAATCCATGCCCGACATACCTTTTGCATAAGCGACCATGTCTTGCATGCCATAGCGGTAATCATCATAGGCGGGGCAGACGGTTTTGTCGTAGGGCGCAAAGCTGCCAGAGCCTGAGCGATCCGGTCTGTCTGGTGTGAAATACAGATAAGAAGACGGGTTCGCTACCACATACTGCACATCCAACCCTCTTGCCCGCAGGGCTTCATCGACATGGTTCAGCACGGCGTAACGATGTATCAACTGCCCACCGCCAGAATGCCCGGCGAAAATAATCTTCTTCAGCGATGGCATGCGCGACTTGTCTGCCAGCAGTTGGGCGATATCATCAAGCACCTGCAAAGAACTCAAACCCGCTTGTGTGCCCGTCCCTGGCAAGGCAGCATCACCACCTGCCCAGCCCTGCACAGACCATACCGGCATGCGGTCAAAACCCTTGCCGGGACTGTCAAGGTCGGGCTTGCCAGGAAAGTTGGGCGCCAGCACCAGCACTTCATCCAGCGAGCGGCCAGATGCCTGCAACAAGGCCATCGCTGCGGCATAGTAATCATCACCATTGCGCTGTATGCCATGCTGGACGATGATGACTTCACGTATTTCACGCAAGGCACTCAAGTCACCGCTCAGGCTGTGATTGGCATACACAGGAAAATCATAACCGTCCTGCTGGCCAGGTAGCGGCAGGTGTAAGCGCTGCCACGTGGGTGCGGCGCTGGCTGGCTGTATCAAACTGGAAATAGCCAAGGTCACGAACGTCAACTTACAGAAGAAATTAGATGCTTTCATGCCTGCCTCTGTGTATTTTGGGTGACTGGAATGATAGCATTGCCACACATTTGAATTTGAAGTTTGCACCCAACCAATAGGAAATTAAATGCAATGAAAAGTAGTATCTTTTGTTTTGCCACTGCCCTGCTATTTGCGTCAGGCAGTAGCTTTGCACAAGACACTGCTGGCAGTCTTCGTGAAGTCATTGCCTTGAGCATAGTTAATATGTACTACACGACGGCTGATGAACTAACATCTTTTTGCAGCCAGCTTGACCCGGCCTACAGCCCGCGCTTTGCAGTAAAGAGAGTGGAATGGGACAAGGACATCAAGCGTATGTATGTAATGAATTCTGCCATGTTTAAAATAATGGGATCGACAAAGAAATCATCGGCAGGCACCGCATCCGCGGACGGCCTGATTACGATCGCGGAAAAAATGATAGAGATGTCTAAGCAATCAGCAAAAAACTCAAATCCAGATTACGAAATCCCTGCAGAATGGAAAGAACTGAAGTTTGGGAAAAATATAAAAGAAGACGTGCAAATAAGCATGTCAGGTTTTGATGAAACAGAACAAAAGCGGCGCTGTGAATATGTGCTCACAAAAAGAGGCATGCCAGCAATACCGCTCAAAGAATTACCCTGATTGATTTTGACACTTACTAAAATCAGGCAATTCAAGCACCGTGTAAAAAACTCTGGCTAATGCTAGCATATGCCTCATGGAAGCGACCACACCGCCATGAGCAAGCACAACACCGACTGGATACGTCACGCGCCGGGATCTGAACGGCTGGAACGTATCGAAGCTTATTTCGCAGGTAACGCTTATGCGATGCACAGGCATGATACCTATGCCATAGGTAGCACGCTGGCGGGGGTGCAAAGCTTTGCCTATCGAGGCAGCGAGCGTCATAGCCTGCCAGGTGGCACTATCGTCCTGCACCCAGATGAAGCGCATGATGGACAGGCTGGCACTGGCGATGGCTTTCATTACCGCATGATCTATGTCGAGCCTGCCCTGATACAGCAAATCCTCGGCGGCCAGGCTTTGCCTTTTATCAAGCATGGCATCTCCAGCGACCCGCGCCTGTTTGCTGCTACCCTGCCCCTGCTGCAAGCCATGGACAAACCCATGGATGCGCTGGAAGAGCAGGATGCCCTGTTCGACCTGGCCCATGCCATGCATGCCTGTTCAGACAAACTCGCTGGCACAGCGGCCAGCAAACTGCATTTTGATTACCAGGCTGCTGAACGCGCGCGGGAATACATCCACAGCGCCATGACTGACAACATCACGCTGGATGAACTGGCCGGGCACAGTGGCCGCGACCGCTGGAGCCTGTCACGCGATTTCCGCCTGCTGTTTGGTACCAGCCCCTACCGCTACCTGACCATGCGCCGCCTTGACCTGGTCAAAACCTTGCTGATGCAAGGATATACACTGGTCAATGCAGCACTGGCTGCCGGGTTCAGCGATCAAAGTCATATGAGCAAGCATTTCAGCAAGGCCTTTGGCCTGACACCTTTGCGCTGGCTGAACATGCATGGCAAGGTACACAGGCCTTAACACCTGACGCACAAATGTACAAGAATTGCTTTTGCGTCTTGCGTATGCTTGGATTTTCACTCACCAAGCCAGGGACGCCAGCCATGAATGCGACAGCAATCAACGACAGTAAAATTTATCACAGCATTAATTTCTCTAACAAATTCAGCCTGTTCAGCGAACAATGGTCACAAAAAGTCATCGCCGAGATGAACGACTACCAGTTCAAAGTCGCCAAATTGCAAGGCGATTTCATCTGGCATGATCATGCCGACACAGACGAAAGCTTCATCGTCCTTGAAGGACAACTGCGCATCGATTTTCGCGATGGCCATGTGCTTATATCTGCTGGCGAAATGTTTGTCGTTCCCAAAGGCGTGGAACACAAACCCTATGCAGAAAATGAAGTCAAACTATTGCTCATAGAACCGCGTGGTGTGGTCAACACTGGCGAAGAAGGTGGTGAACGTACCAGTGAGCTGGATGTGTGGATATGAGGTTGATGCCGGTTGCGGATTAGTCTTGCGATCGACATGCCTCCCCGCGATGTAGCAGATGGCTCAAGGTAGGGCGCATTATAATGCGCCGCATGTGTGCGACGTGTACGGCACAGATAATTTCCCAAAGCATGCAATGATCTCATGCGGCGCATTGCAATGCGCCCTACGTCACGGCCGATTTAACATCGGTTTATTGTCAGACACAACCGCATGTGATCTCGTGGTGCTAATTGCATTAATGATGCCATCGCGACTATTACGACTATTCCGAAGACTTTAAAAACGTACCTCATATTCAACACAAAAATCTCAATACCGTCATGCCAGACTTGATCTGGCATCCAGCGGCATTTGTCGCGCCCCGATGTCGGTAATGATGGCTGACATCCCTACACACTTCCAATCACGAAATCTGCACAATTCAATCAACAACACGGCTTAAGGGCACTGGATGCCGGATCAAGTCAGGCATAACGGGTTGAGGGCTATTGTTCATCCTTGACATTGCCGTCTTTGATCTTGAGTTCATTGCGTGATTTACGCAGTACGGTCATTCGGGGCCGAGGCTTGCAGGGTGCACTGTGCGCACCGCTCTATCTCACCACAAAAAACCGGTGCGCATGGCGCACCCTGCAAAAGAACTCAAATCCCGCAGCGCTCCCAGATTGCCAAAGAAGATTTAATGAGGATTAAAGTATGTAACATTCCAAACGGACAATAAAAATCTTCCAGCGACAATACCAAAATTCTGTAGTATATTACATACTACAAGACAAAACATGATTGAAGATAGTTGCTATTACTGTCTTACTAACCACAAACCCAGCATGCCAATACCAGCCAGCACAGCCCCCCTAAGCCGTTCCCTCGCCCGTGAAGAGGTGTACCGCAGCCTCAAGCAATGGATCATAGAGTTGCAGCTTGCCCCCGGCGAAATACTGCGTGATCAGGATTTGGCAGCGCAGTTGGGCGTGTCACGCACGCCCGTGCGTGAAGCCTTGCGGCAGTTGGAGGATGAAGGTCTGGTCATCACCAGTTTTCATAAATGGACCAAGGTGGCACCATCGAATCTGGAGGATATCATCCAGCTTTATCCTGTGGTGGCTGCGCTGGAAACTGCCGCGCTGGAACTGGCCTTGCCGCGTCTGACGAGTGCAGACTTGCAAGAACTGGAAGCGACCAATGCTGCACTGGCGCAGGCCATTGCCATTCATGCGCATCAGCGTGCGACTGAGTTAGATGCGCATTTCCACGCCATCATCGTGCGTGCCAGCCAGAATCTGGAAATAGAAAAACTACTGGCCAATCTGCGCCCGCGCATCAAGCGCATAGAGCTGGCGCATTTTGGCGACCAGCGCATGGCACCGCAATCGGTAGAAGAGCATCAGGCCATCATCGCTGCCCTGCGTGCTGACGACACGAACGCAGCGGTACGGGCCATCAAGCAAAACTGGAGTCTGCCGCCTGAGTTATTGAAACTGGCTGCTACTACTGCATCCACATAAACCTGCCTGTCTATTTTGGAGAAACCCATGTCATCTGCCCTGCTCATCATCGATTTCCAGAACGCCATCTTCATAGCACCATCAGCCTATCAGGCAGACGTGATACTGGCACGCATCAGCGACCTGATCGCCAGGGCTCGCAAGGCGGGTATGCCCGTCGTATATGTACAGCATAATGAAGCAGGCACTGCATGGGAAAAAGAGTCAGACACCTGGCAGTTCCCCGCTGCAATTGCTCCTCAGGTTGGCGACTATGTTTGTGCCAAACAGCATAGCAGCGCCTTCCAGCAAACCGGCTTCCAGGCCGGGTTGGCGGAGCGCGGCATAGCCGAAATTTTTGTCTGCGGCTATGCCAGCGAATTTTGCCTCGACAGTGCGATACGTCAGGCAGCAGCGCTGGGTATCAAGACCAATGTGATTGCTGACGCGCACACCACGCGCAATCGCCCGCACCTGGATGCACCGACGATCAGCAATCACCACAACTGGGTCTGGAGCGAGATGGGGCAGATCAATGTCATCCCTGCTGCGCAATTACCATTCTGATTCACTTTATGAGATGGGGAAAACCATGACCGACATCAGCACCGGACTGGCACAACCTGCCAGCGATATCCCGCCAGGATTTGCATCGCTGTCGCAAGGCGTGTTTCACGCATCCACCATCGTCTTCCCGGATGTCGCGTCCTTCCTGCGCAGGCAGGCGCAAGCGCATACCGGATACAGCTATGGACAAAACGGCACGCCCACACACTATGCGCTGGCCAATAAACTGTCTGAGCTGGAAGGTGGCGGCCACACGGTGCTGGTGCCGACTGGCCTGGCCGCCATCGTCCTGGTCAACAGCATGTCGCTGAGCGCAGGTGACCATGTGCTTTTGCCTGACTCCATTTATGGCCCCACGCTGGAAACCACCAAAACCCTGTTCGCCAAATGGGGGGTGCGTCATACCATCTACCCCAATGATATAGGTACTGGCATCACTGATTTTTTTGAAGACGCTACCAAACTGGTATGGACGGAAAGCCCTGCCTCGAACAGCATGGAAATGCAGGACATACCCGCCATCGTCGCCGCTGCCCATGTGCGCCAGATCAAGGTGGCGATGGACAATACCTGGGCTACGGCACTGGGGTTCCGGGCGCTGGATGCTGGCGTGGATTTCAGCATACAAGCCCTGACCAAATATGTGGGTGGGCATTCTGACTTGCTGATGGGCGCAGTCAGCACACGCGATGAAACTGCATATCGCAGCCTGCGCGACACGGCAGAACTGCTAGGTTATTACGTTGCACCCGATGAATGCTTTCTGGCTCTGCGCGGCCTGCCCACGCTGGCATTGCGGCTGGAACGCCAGTATGCATCTGCCCTGCGCATTGCAGAATTTTTGCAAACCCATGCAGCAATAGACCAGCTCAATTACCCACCACTGCCAGGTGATGCTTATCATCATTTATGGAAGCGCGATTTCAAACTGGGTAACGGCTTATTGTCGTTCACTTTGAAGCAAGATAATCTCGAAGCGATCGAAAGTTTTGTCGCCGCCTTGCAGGTTTTTACATTGGGCAATAGCTGGGGTGGCGTGCATAGCCTGATCGCCGTCGCACCACAACGCGCCCCCAAAACCGGCTGGCTGCTACGCCTGCATGTGGGCATCGAACATGTTGATGATTTGCAGGCTGATCTTGAACGTGCGCTGGCCGCATTGCCTGAAATGGTGTCGCAAGCAAAACCACATGATAAACTGGCATCTGCATAAACAGGGACCAGACAGGGCATGCAGCGACAATGGATGAAAGCATCAATACACACTCCCAGGCAACTGAAGCCAAGAACGCAGACGCACGGCGCATGCATTTGCAGGTGCAGGTGCAGGTAACAGCGGATTTTTGCGCAGCCCTGGAAACAGAGTTGGCCGCGATGATGCATGAACGCCTTGTGGTATTTCGCCAGCGCTTCATACTCAGCAAATTGCAACTACGCATGCAGGGTTCATTAAAATATGTCATCGCCCTGGGGCTATGCCTGTCAGTAGCCATGATTTACCTCGACAGCATCAGCAGGCAGAGTATCAAGCTCGATATTGCTTTCTTCACCCTGTTTTCAGTTGCTTTTTTCCTGACCAGGGATATGGACAAGTTCATCGCCAGACGCGACAATCTGGTCAAACCCTACTGGCGATGGCTGGCAAGAACCAGGGCTTCCAGTATGCTCAGAATCGCAAAAAAAGCCCTGCCCTTCAGGGCAGAATATGAATTGCGCGACGATGTGATCGTGTACTACCGTATCAACAACACCGGTAGCAAACTTGCCTGGACCAGGAGTTTGAAGCACTGCTACCTGAGCGGCCAGCATGCGACTTTGCTTTATAAAAAAGAATCCTCGCTATATCCTTACATACTTATCATGCACGAAGCACCGGAGGAGTTGGCGTTGTATCTGGATGCGTTGGGGTTACAATCCATGCCATCGTCCCAGGCAAAAATGTCATGAAGAAAGTCAGACTCACCGCTGTACTTTTTGCACTCACCATCTGCTGCCAGACACAAGCCAGCGACTTCGCCGTGCAATTGCAAGCCCAGGGGTTTAGCAAGCAAGTGCGCCAGCGTAGAGGGGGGATCAGCATGGACCGTATCAATCTGCCGTTCTACGGTGTCAAGACAGATCAGGGAACCTTGCTTGTCACAGAAGGATTGCGTCGCCCAAATGGCATCACTTTTAACATGAGCAGCAAGCAATATCACTATGAAGCTCATGACAATGGTGAATTTGGCGGCGAACTCATCGCTATTGACGAGCAAGGCCAGAAGCTGATACTCAGCAAGGAAAACACCCGGGGATTTTTCAGGCTGGACGAACAGATCTATATACTCACAGGGCTGGCTCACTTGAGTATGGATCAGGGCCACCTTTATCGCCTGGATGAAAGTGGTAAGAAACCGATGCTCGTATCTGTCACATCACTAGCGGGCGCAGTTGTGGATATCGCCATAGCCAATAATCGGGTATATATACTGACACGTAATGATCTGGAAGTACTGGAATTTAGTCATGGTAAAACCAGGCGCGAAGTGCTGATCCACGACGCCCCCTGGTACAGTGTTCCTGCCAATCTTGCCCTGTCGGATGATCAGTTCATCATAGGCATGCATGCCGGCGTAGCTCTGGCGAGATATGACAAAGAGAGAAAATACATGAGCGTAGAATATTTCTCCAAATAGGAAGTCAGGTCTGAGTAAAAAACTCTGCAGCACGGTGAAACCTTAATGCACTTGCAAATTCGTGGCTTGCCCATAACTACAGAAAGTATCTACATCAGGAGTGTCTATCATGAACCAGCACAATAAAAATTTCTTCATGCTCCACAAGGCGGCAATCGGGCCGCCCGGGGTAATGAGGAACTATCATGAAATATCTCTCACGTTCTTTGCGCAGGCACCATGCTGCGCGTTTGAAAAAGAAACGTCAGCATTATTTTTATAGCTGGGAAGAAAAACTCAGTATCTTGCGCCTGGGTATAGCTTTGCATACTCCAACAAACTGCAGTTGCCATATGTGTGGTAATCCACGCAAGTATTTCAAAGAACGCACCATTCAGGAGAAACGCTGGCTGCAAGTAGTCGAATAATGCGGAATTAAATCGACTCTGTAAGTGCGATTAGCGCAGCGTAATCGCACGCATGCCTGGTAAACGACATCAAAAACATGGGGGGACCTGCAGCCATTTACATGTGCAACATACGTACGATTACGCGCCGCTAATCGTACCTACGACACTGACAAAATTTCCAGCAACCTCGCAAAGCCTGCCGGGATTTCATGCATCTGATCTGGTGAATAAAGCACATTCAATACCTGGTCTCCCAGACCAAGATCGACAACATCAATTGCCAGCCAGTCTTTAGACCAAAAATCTATCGCCCCGATTTTGGAGGAGGATGAAAATTCCAGTCTGTTCAAATCACCAAAATCGCCCTCCAGATATTCAGTCCAGGTCAGGACATAGGAAGCTGGCATCCGGGGCTCTACAAGTTCCTTGAAGTAGGCAAGGTGTTCATTCATATACGGTCGCGTTCAAATCGGGAACACGCATATTATCCTGAACGTATCGCCGGACGTCACAAATAAGGTTCAATGTTGCGCATGGCCCGCGCCACATAATCGTCTTTTTCGCCCACCGGCGCAACGTAGTGGATGGCGCCTTCTGCCGCCTCGATGCCTGCCAGACGGGCGATGATCCAGGCGGCCAGGTATTGCGATGCCAGGCAACCGCCAGCTGTGGCGACATTGTCCTTTGCGAAGAAGGGCTGGCTTAGCACCTCAACTCCGGCTTCCTGCACCCATGGTTTGGTGGTGAGATCAGTGCAGGCTGGCACGCTGTTGAGCAAACCCAGCTTGGCGAGTATCAATGTGCCTGAGCATTGCGCGGCCAGTAATTGTCTGGCTGGATCAAGCTGCAATTGCGCCATCAGGGCAGCATCTGCCACTACTTCGCGCGTGCGCATACCGCTGCCAACGATGACGGCGTCTGCCGTATTCGCTTCTGCCAGGGATATCTGTGATTCAAGCAAGAGGCCGTTCATCGAGCGCACCTGAGCCGTGGGGCTGGCGATGGACACGCGCCAGCCGGGTGTCTTGATGCGGTTCAGGATGCCGAGGGCAATCAGTGAATCAAGTTCGTTAAAGCCCTCAAATGTCAGGATAGCGATATGCATGTCTGCTCTTTCTTTATCAATGGAATGGCGATGAGGCATAATAGACTGACAAAACAATACAATCAAATAATTGTCATGGATACGCTTTGCGATGAACAGCCGTTATAAAGTTTTAGTCGATAGCTTTGCCAGTGAGATACGTTCAGGCCATTTACCGCCCGGCACACGCCTGCCTACACACCGCCAACTCGCGGCAAAGCATGGCCTGGCCCTGGTGACTGCTACCCGTGTTTATGCTGAGCTGGAAGCCATGGGGCTGGTCAGTGGCGAAACTGGGCGCGGTACCTTCGTGCGCGAAACTGCACTCTCCCCTGGCCATGGCATAGATCAGCATGCAACCGCAACGGGGATGGTTGACCTGAATTTTAATTATCCATCTTTGCCGGGCCAGACTGAATTATTGCGCACTGCGCTGCGTCAACTGGCATCCTCAGGTGACCTTGATGCCCTGCTGCGCTATCAGCCACATGCTGGCCGGCAGCATGAGCGGGCCGCTATCGCACGCCACCTTGCCAGCCGTGGATTGAATATACATGGCGAACAATTGCTCATCGTCAGTGGTGCCCAGCATGGCCTGGCTGCGACAGTGATGGCTTTGCTGCAGCCTGGTGATGTGGTGGCGGCAGATGCGCTGACTTACCCCGGCTTCAAGGTGGTAGCCGAAGCGCAGCGTCTGGAATTGTTGCCTATCCCCATGAACGAACATGGCCCTGATCTGAACGCGCTGGAGAAGTTATGCAAGCGGCGCAAAGTACGGGCGGTGTACACCATACCAACCATGCACAATCCACTGGGCTTTGTCATGGGCACGCAATGGCGACAAGAGCTGGTGAGTATTGCACGCAAACATGGGCTGCTCATCATAGAAGATGCCGCTTATGCGTTTTTGGCAAACAAGCCACCTGCACCACTGGCTGCGCTGGCACCAGAACTGACGGTGTATATATCCGGCTTCTCCAAGAATGTGTCCACCGGGCTCAGGGTAGGATATGTTGCAGCGCCCGCGCAATGGGTGAGCGCAATTGAACGCGCCATACGGGCCACGACCTGGAATACCCCTGCCCTCATGACAGCGCTGGTGTGCAACTGGCTCGATGATGGCACGGTAGCCCGACTGGAGAAAGAAAAGCGTGCAGATGCCAAAGCCAGGCAAACCCTGGCTGGCAAAGTACTTGCGGGATTTAACTACACCAGCCACCCTGCATCGTATTTTATCTGGCTGCCGCTGCCAGCAGAACTTCGTGCTGACCAGCTTGCCATCGCGCTGGAACGGGAACACATTGCGGTATCAACGGCTGAACCCTTTGCGACGACGGAGCATGTGCCGCATGCGATACGTCTGGCGCTGGGGTCGGTCGATATGGATGTGCTTAAAAGCGCGCTTGAAAAAGTCAGGTACGTGATCAATCAATATGCGTATTGATTGCTTCCTAAAAAACCTTGCATCGTTTAATTTTCAGTTCTTACTCTGAACCAGAAACCCAATTCAACAACACAGATTATTTTTCAACGGAGTATTAATCCACAGACCACCAAAGCCTAAGCTCGTAAAAGCGGTTATCAGATCGACGCGCCATGGAGAAAATAATTTCCATGTCAAACCATTCATCAACTGTTGAAAATACGATCTCATCATATTCAAGATCAGATTTGAGCATATTTATGAACTTATTTGCCAATGAGATCGATTCAGCATTAGGCTCTTTTACACCGAACTCCGCCTCACTCTGAGTCTGCTGCAAAAACCTGGCGAATTCCTTCATATCTAAAGTCGATAAAGCAGTTTGTCCTGGTTTACTCAGGCGGCAATGTGCTTGCCTAGATGCCTCAGTATATGTGTACACGAGGCCACCTTCTTGGTATTCGATATCCGATCTTTCTTGCATAACTTCAAGCAAGTTAAGCAATTCTTTTTTTAACATGGCGCACTTCCTGTATATTCAACCAGCCTGCACCTCAAGCCGCTGCCTCATCAATTCTACAAATGCATCCAGCGCCGGTTCAGGCCCCGCACCAAGATTGGCATTCGTCCCCATGTCATCGATCTCGCGCAAGACCGTGCCGCCGCCCATGGAAGTCTGCCCCAATACATAGTAGCGAATATGCTGGCTGGTCTTGTTGCGTACGACACCAGAAAAATGCGGTGCCAGTACCCAGGTGCCAGCACTTTGCTTGACTTCTTCCAGCGACTTGCCAGTCAGGTCTACTGGTGCAGCTTGCGGATAAACCAGCACCAGCAAGCTATGGGTGGCATCCAGCTCAAACTGGTGCCAGCGGTATTGCATGGCCTCTTCCTGCAGGCTGGGTATTTCCTGCGCTTTGCAACTGAGGTGATAAAACAGGTAGTAAGAATTCTCGTCGGCCTTTGCGACGATATCAAATAATTGTGCCGCCTGGCGGAAGACATAATGCGGCAATATCTGGTAAGCAATGTTGTAAGACAATTGTTTCAGCGATGCACGTGCCGGTGGTTTGCTTTTGAAAAAGTCGAACAGTCCCATGGTGTCTTCCCGGATTTTTTATATGTTTTTCTGTGCTTCGCCAATGAGAACTTGACTTACAAGGCGGCAGAGAGGATGACAAATGAAACCATGGCGGACAGCGATTTGTCAAATGGCCGGGTCAGCCATGATTGGGGACACGCAAGATTCCTGCATGCGTCTGCGCGGCACAGATTTTTTGTCCCGAGATGTTGTGGCACCATGCGGCGCATTGAAATGCGCCCTAGGTCACGGCATATTCTGCAAAATCAGGCCAACGCTTCCAGCGCCCGCGCCAGCACTTCCACATCATCCAAAGTATTCAAGTAAGAAAACGAAGCCCGCGCTATGCTGTGCAGGCCACGTTCCTGCATGTCCAGCGGGGTATAAGGCACACCGTTTGCGCCTATGTAGATGCGTTGCTGGGCGAGTTTGTTTTTTAATGCCATCGCATCATGACCATGCAGGTTGAAGGCGACTATGCCTGACTGCGGCCCCGCACCCAGATCATGCAGGCTGACGCCGGGGATACTTGCCAGACGCTCGCGGCAGGCTTTTGCCAATACTGCACTCACAGCACCCAGGTTGGCGACACCCATGTTCAATGCCAGTTTGACGGACTCGGCCAAACCCAGTTGCAGGGCGACTGCGGCTTCGCTGGTTTCAAAGCGGCGGGCGTCATTGCGTAGATTGATTTCATCTTCTGCCAGGGGGGCAGATGAGACATCCACCCAGGCAGGTTCGAGCTTGTCCAGGAATGATTTGCGCACATATAGCAAGCCCGTGCCGCGAGGCCCGCGCAAGTGTTTGCGGCCTGCGCTTTTTAATACATCACATTGCAGGGCTTTGACATCGACCGGCACCTGGCCCAGGGCTTGCCCGGCGTCGATGATATAGGGCACACCTGCGGCGACCGCGACCTTGCCGATGGCTGCGGCATCATTGATGAGGCCGCTATTGGCGGGTAGCCAGGTCAGTGAGATCAGGCGCACATGCTTATCGATCATCTGCGCCAGCGCATTGGCATCAACACTGCCGTCGGCATGGCAGGGGATGCTTTCTACCCTTGCGCCCGCAAGTTGTGCGGCGCGCTGGTAGTTTGCCAGGTTGCCGCCCCACTCTTGCCGCCCTACCAGTATGCGGTCACCCTGCTGCAAGCTGGGCATGGCGGCGAAAGCGCTGCCAAAGGCGCTGGAGCCAGATGTCATAAGGGCGATTTCATCGCTGCTGGCGTTGATGAGCGCTGCGGCATCTTCGCGCAGGGCTTGCAATCTGTCGGCTACCAGCAAGGCAGCCTCCATGGGGCCGACTTGTGCTTCCAGATCCAGATGAGCATGGATGGCCTGCAGTGCAGCTTGCGGCAATAGCGAGGCACCAGCATGATTCAGGTGCGTACCCTTATCGATGCCCGGCGTTTGAGCACGCAATTGCGCCAGTTGTTCAACACTGATCATGCTGCCACCAGAGTGACAATCGCATCGACTTCCACCGCTGCACCTGTGGGCAAACTGGATACACCTATCGCCGTACGCGCATGGCGACCACGCTCACCGAGGACAGCAACAAAGAGATCAGATGCGCCATTGGCTATGGCGCTGTGGCCGTCAAAGTCCGGGCTGGCCGCGATGAAGACACCCAGGCGCTGCACCTGGACTATGCGCGTGATATCGCCACCGGTAACGGCATCTATCACGGCCAACAAGCGCAGTGCCGCCATTTCAGCTTCTTTGTGTGCGGCCTCTACCGAGCCGCCTGCACCCAGCACGCCGCCCTTGGCAGTGCCGGGGTTGCCGATTTGCCCGGCGATGATGAGCTGGTTACCCTGCAAGGTATAGCTAAGGTAATTCGCCGCTGGTGCTTTGACGGGCGGCAGGGTGTGGCCGAGTTCTTGCAATTTTTTTGAGATGCTAGTCATGGTTGTATTTTTAAGCGAGGGTGGAATTAATCGATAACAAAAGCTTGCCCTGGGTGCCGCGCTCTGCCAGTGCAATATGAGCTTGCGCAACATCTGCCAGCGCATATTCGGCATGGATACGCAGCTTCACCGTGCCATTGGCCAGGTAATCAAACACTTTGCTGGCATGCGCCTGCAGGGCAGCGGATGTGTTCAGGTAATGCGGCAAGACCGGGCGTGTCAGGGTGATGCTCTTCTTCATGAGTTGCAAGACATCAACAGGATCAGGCTGGCCGCTGGCTGCGCCAAACAAAATGACGTGACCGCAAGGGGCGACGACATCCAGGCTCTGGGTGAAGGTGCTTTTGCCGACGGAGTCAAACGCCACAGCTACACCACGTCCCTGGGTTTTATCCAGCACGTGGGCGACCCAGTCTTTACCGTCCGCATAAGCCACAGGCTGCGCGCCAACACTGCTCAACCAGTCAGCCTTGCTGGCAGACGATGCCGTACCAAACACCGTCAGGCCGCGTGCCACCAGCAATTGCACCAGCCAGCCGCCGACGCCACCGGCAGCAGCATGCACCAGCACTGATCCAGATACCGGCAAGCGCGCCACATCATCAGCCAGCATGATGGCGGTAAGGCCATGTTCTATGGAGGCGCAGGCATCACGCAGGCTGACTGCATCCGGTATGCGTATCAGATTGGCGGCAGGTACGGCCACCTGGCTGGCATAAGTACCCTGCACGCCCGTGGTGTAGGCTACCCGGTCACCTGCGTGCCAGCCGCTGCCCGCCGGTGCTGTAGCGATGATGCCAGTACCCTCTATGCCCATGGGCCAGACTTGCCTGACACCAGGGTAGCGGCCTTCGCGCTGGTAGATATCAACAAAATTCACACCTGCCCAGGCAGCATTGACGATAACCTCGCCACTTGGTGCAGACACTTCCTGCAGTTGTAATTGCTCAGGCCCGCCAAACTGGTTCACGATAATTGCTTGCATGGTATTTCCCTTAAACATGTTGATACCGAACTTAGTGGCACCATTATTGTCGTAATATAGGTGAGTAAAAAACGATACTTTCGCAATATGAAAGTGAGGAAAATTCAATATGCAAGGAAAACTGCCGCCCCTGTTCACGCTGCAAGCTTTTGAGGCAGCCTCGCGCCTGGGCAGTTTTAGCCGCGCTGCCGATGAGCTGAGCCTGACGCCGGGTGCCATCAGCCGCCAGATACGCCAACTGGAAGACTGGAGCAGCCTGACCCTGTTCAAGCGCCATGGCCCCAGGGTCAGCCTGACGGATGACGGCGCAGCCCTGTTGACACGCCTGGCAGGTCCCTTGTCGGCCCTGCACCAGGCCATCTATCCACCGGCAGATGCTACGCAAAAAACCCTGCACATCACCACTCTGGCATCGATTGCCAAAGAATGGTTGCTGCCACGGCTGGCCAGCTTCAGCGCTATCCATCCTCACATACGCCTGATCATCGATACCGACTATGCCCTGGTGCGCGCCGCCCCGCGTGTGGCGATGGTGGCGATACGCCACGGTGCCAGGCAAAGCACGGACCAGATTTGCGAAACCCTGTTCACGGATAGGCTGCTGGCCATGACTTCGCCAGAACTTAAAGCCAGGCTGGGCACAGATGCGCGCCTGTGGCCCGCATCAGCCATGCTGCAACACCTGTCACTGGACCCGGCAAACTGGTTGTCCGCCGCTGGCCTGCCCGAAGATTTCACTTTGCAGGGCCAGGCATATAACGATGCCGATGTCTTGCTCGAAGCCGCCCAGCACAGCCAGGGCATCGCCCTGGGACGCCTGAGTATCGCCTGGCGTCGCCTGCAGGCTGGTAGTCTGGTACTGGCTAGCGATACCATCTGCCCTACCTCACGCGACAATCTGCTGGTCTTGCGGGAAGACAGCGCCACCTTGCCCGAAGTGCAAGCGTTTACAGGCTGGCTGCGTGAGCAGGCGCGGCTGTGGCAGCTGGAAGTGGATAAGTTCGACAACGAGCATCATGTCTTGCAGGTAACAGAAAAATAAATACTCCGTCCTGGAGGGAAACCACTTTTGCCGGGCAAATTGAACCTTAGGCTGATTCAACTGTCTGAATACCGGACATAGCCCTGACGAAAATCCAAATGAAGATTAAAATAAGGGCATTACAGCCATACTTCTGCAGCCTTACTTCGAGAGTCGCTTCATGAAACCAGTGAACAAAACCATAGACCTGGCCAGCATTGGCGCTGTAGCAGGTATAGCAGCGTTGGCCGGACTGCTGTTGTTCAATATCCATGAAACCAGGCAAGCTGTTGTTGCCAGCCTTCAAGCCAGCAATGCCGTCAAACTGGCAGCAGGCAATGCCAAACCAGCCTCCCGCCTGGTTGGCAAATCAGACTGGAAGCAGTTAAGCGCTGCCCAGCAAAAAACCTTGTCGCCGCTGGTGTCGCAATGGGACAAGCTGGACGACAGGAACAAAGCAAAGTGGGTCAACATTGCAGACCGCTATGCCAGCCTGAAGCCTGAAGAACAAAAGCGCATGCAAAGGCGTATGGAATTATGGGCACAGCTCAGTCCCGAAGAAAAACAGATCGCCCGCCTGCATTACTCACAGGCTAAAAAAATCGAAGCCGCCCAAAAAAACAAACAATGGGAGCTGTACCAGCAATTGCCAACAGAGAAAAAACAATTCCTGGCCAGTGGTGCGCCTTTCCAGTTCGTGACATCACAAACACCAAAAACCCTGGCGAACAACATCACTACCGCTAGTGCAGAAAATGCCATCACATCTGCGACAGAACAAAATTCAGCCTCTGGTAGCGTGACATCTGACGTAGAAGTATCAGCTTCACCAGCCAGTAATGGTGATTTGCCTGTGGTGGTGAAGTAAGTATTTTAAGGCAAGGAACTGGCATACAGCCACCTTCAGGTACTTGCATCCTGATCAGATTAATGTAATTCTCAGGCATCACATTTCCATCAGGATGCCTTCATGGTTTTTTCTACCTCATCCGGGCAAAACAGCGACACTGATCGTTTATTGGGCATGAATATGGCACCATTTATTGGTGTCATTCTGGTGCTATTGCTGGTGATGATCACGAGCATACCTGGGCAGCGGGATATTTTGCTATGGAAGTTGCCACCCCCAATCAATGTTGCCTGCGACGGTATGGCCGAAATATCCTTTACAAAAATCACCATAGACTTTGATGACAACATATTGTGGGACGGGCATGTGATATCTCTTGAGGAAATGCAAACCCGCTTGTCGCAGATAAGCAAGACCGAAGCCTTACCACCAGTGGTGTACTTGAAACCATCTTTCATGACCAGTCATGCGAGCCTGGTATCGGTTACCAATAGCATACGGCGCAGCGGAATAGACAGCATACTTCTGGAAATAAGTGAGTTCAGGACAGTGTCGTAGGACCACACCGGCTTTTCAGGCTGATGTGCCGGTGACGGGGAAGTAGAGTTGCAAGAACTGGCATGCACTTGCATCCTGCTTGAATTAATGTAATGCCAAGGCATCTGCACTTTCTTAAGGATACATCATGGTTTTTTCTGACTCACTTGAGCAAGACAAAGACACTGAGCGTTTTCTGGAAGTGAATATGGCACCGCTTATTGGCATCCTGCTGGTACTCATGATGGTGATGATCGCTGGTGTGGCACCAAAAAGAAATATGTTACTGATGGACATAGGCATGCCTTGGACCAGCAATTGCGGCATAGTCGGCATCAACATCGACATTGATTTTGATGACACCCTGCTTTGGAATGGTGTCGCTATATCTGAAAAAGAGTTGCAACAACGTCTGATCAGGATAGCGTCAGAACAACCAGAAATAAACTTAAGGCCATCTTTATGGCTAGCCACGCGGCAGTGACAGCAGCTACCAACAGCCTGCAAAATGCAGGTGCTAACAACATATCTCTTGTCACCACCGTATCGCATGTGTTTGTCAGGCAGCATCTTTTTTGAACGTTGGGGTGCCAATTTCCTTCTTTCACGGTAAATCGACACCCTGAAGCTTTACATCAAAGATAACAAGTCAGAAAGCACCTTGCCGGTATCAAACCCTGTTTATACATTTTCCTGCGTCCTGTGTTAGTGACAAGTGGCGTTGGTATGCCATAATTATTCATTTTCGGGTGGCGATGATACCGCCACCTCAGCCTTAAGCACTTAAATCAAATGCAGCTATTTTCAATACTCCGCAATGCAGAGAAGGCGCTGGACGCCGTCACTGAGTCGTTCTCGCCAAGACCTGGAGCTACTTCCGCAGAGATACGCAAGAATGGTTTGCTTTGCCTTGCCATTGGCCTGCTGTGCTTTGCACTGAGCGGCTCGCTGATCTTCGCCATGCCCAAAGCACCGGGCCTGGCGATGCTGCCCGTCTTGCTTTCGTATGCGTTCATGATCGTTGGCGCTTACCGGGTAGTTTTTGGAAAAACGCCCGCACCAGCACACCATGGAGAACTCTCCATCAAGCGCGTTTTGTTCGCAGTCTTCACTATTGTTTTCATGTGTGGAGCGATAGTAAGCCTCACCTACCTGGGCACCCTGCTCTATGAGCTTTTGCATGCAGGCGGTACCTGAGCTTCGTAGCTAAGATTAGTGAAACGTAATCGTACGCATGTCGAACGTTCGATTTCCCCTTAAATCGTATATCCCACTTCACACAAACGGATCTTGCGCAGATGGATCCCAACCTGCGCTGGGATGGCCTGAATACAATTTGGGTTGACCAATCCAATCACCTTTTTAACTCGCCCAACAGTATTGCAAGACCTGGTACTAAACGGATTTCTGAACCGATATCCGCTATATCTTGAACATCCCTACAAACTTCCCCGCATCCCATTTTTTGCGATCAGAAACCTGACCATCACCCAGTTCTATCAGCCTAGGCACACCCGCGCTGTTCAAGACTATGTCGATGGAAAAGAAAGGGCTGGAAATACCTTGTGCAATCTTTTGTACGATGTCTGGTACGACATCATCACGCGCATGGGCCCGGCCCTGATAGATGAAATAGCGTTCTTCGGTTTCTGGCAAAAGCGCTTCATATTCACGCACGCAAACGCCACCTTCTATCTGGCCACGATAGCGGTCTATCAGATCGATAATTTCGCGCACTTCTGCGGCATTGCGGGCGATTGATCCGCGGCTCGTCGTCAGTGATTTTACATAGTCTTTGACGAAAAATGCTTGCCATCCTGTCGCTGCAAGTGCAGCATCGATATCAGCATCGCGCGACAGGAAAATGGTTTTCGGTGTAAGGTCTTCGCAGGCCGGATACCATTCTGGCAGATAGTGACATTGCTTGTACTGGCTGGGGGAATTGATCAAGCTCGCATTTTTTGCCGCCACTGCCTGCGCCAGAGCGGCATAGCGTTCAGGCGTCAGCATCCAGCCGCGATATAGCATCTCTCCCTGAAACTGCTGGAGCGGCCTTGGCTTGAATTCTCCCGATTCAAAATCATCCTCAGAAAACAGGAAACAGGTCAACCCTGCTGCTTTCGCAGCATTGAATTCTTCTTCGTACTTTTCATCAGGCGTATTTTTGTCGAATGGATTGCAGGGATAAAGGAGTTGCATATTTTGTTTCGTCAGTATTTTCAAAGGCTGGTGCTTTTTCTCGTTTATTTAGAACTCATTTCATCAATAGGCTGAGGTGCGTTCTAGTAACGCAGAAAAATTGCACGCACGTTGTGTTTTTCACTAACGAATAAATGCCAAAGTCGCCGTGAAGTAGGGCGCATTGTAATGCGCCGTATGAGATCATTACCTACTAAGAAATCTGTGACGTGTGCATCGCGTACATGCGACACATTACAATGCGCCCTAAGATTTTCCCATTTTCACCATTGCCGTGAATTCGCTTATAGGGGCTGTGATTTCTGCAGGAGATTTATCTCAACGACACGGCTAACATATTCATTTGAGGTAGTGCAGTTGGAAAACATGCGTGCGATTAGCCGAGGCTAATCACACTTACCCCAGGCATCTCAATCGATGCTAATTACCCTTATAAATCCCCGCTTCCAGCGTGTATTCGCCGCTGCGTACATAGTAAGTGGATTTATTTTCGAGTTGTTTCGTGACGGGATTATTGTAGCGGTAATCGACCCAGCCTTTGCCCTTGGCTTTTGCGCCTTCGACGATTTCCTTGCGGAAGAACTTGCCGTCAGCATCTGGCAACACCAGCATGTTTTTTCCTACCAGTTTGGGATTGACGGGGTGAGCGAGGGTAGTGCCATCGAGACTGCGCACAACGAGATAAAGGTCGCCTTTAATGAATTCAGGATTTTTATTATTGACTTCTTTGATGAGTGCTTCAATGCTGTTTTTCTTGACATAGGCGAGTCCTTTTTCAACCATGTCAATGGCATCAGCCGGGCTGTCGGCATAGGCATCAGGAAAAACCATGGAACTTAACAAAGCCAAGAAAATCAGTGCGCGTCGTTTCATGGTGTCTCCCGAGTGGTTATGGTCTTGGCTTAGTATAGGCAAGGAGCATGGGTGAGACAAGACAAATTGACGCTTGGCAGCTGAGCTGTTTCATTTGTATCTGGACTAAAAAGTAAGTACCAGACAGACATGTCGCCATTTTTTACTCATTTGCAGAAAAACCGCACTGGCAACACCACAAATGCGGAAAAAAATCAGCTTGCCTGAATTAGCATTTCTATCCGGGCATTCTCAATCACAGCTCTCTTATTAACACTCTTTTCAATCAATTCGGAAAGCACGCAATATGCAATTACTCTACCAAACCCATTCGCCCTATGCCCGTAAAGCCCTGGTGTTCGCTCATGAAGCCGGGCTGGCTGAACAGATAGAAGTCATCCACCATGAAACCAGCCCTACCAATCGCAATGAAGCGGTATATGCACAAAACCCTTTGGGCAAGGTACCGGTGCTGCTGCGAACTGGCTTGCCGCCGCTGTTTGATTCTGATGTGATTTGCGAATATCTGGATACCCTGCACACTGGCAGGCCGCTGATTCCATTGCAAGGTGAAGCGCGCTGGCATGCCTTGCGGGTGCAGGCGGTGGCCAAGGGCATGGCGGATTCTGGCATTGCCGTGCGCTGGGAAACCACGCGCCGCCCGGAACCCTTGCGCTATCCGCCATTGCGTGATGGTCATACCCAAAAACTGCTGGCAAGTTATGACTGGCTGGAACAAGAGCTGGACATAGATGGCCCTGTCCACATCGGCCACGTCGCGCTGGCAACTTCACTGAGCTGGCTGGAGTTTCGCGAACTACCGGGCTTCAGGGACCAACGCCCAAAACTGACAGCATGGTATGAAGCATTCATCACGCGGCCATCCATGCTGGCGACTCCTTTGTCTGGTGAAACCCACGACTAACCAGAACGCATTTCATCAATAGAATGAGATGCGTTCTAAATTAATCAGCCTCATCCAATGGCACAGGAATAGCCAAACCGCGCTTCACCAGCCCCAGGCTGACATTGGTGGTGAAGCGTTTGACGTTGGTGTTCTCTTGCATGAGGCGCGACATCAATGCATCAAAGGCTTCCATATCGGGTGCGGTAACGATGAGGACAAAATCAACCTCGCCGGTGACATAAAAGGCTTGCTGTATATGTTCCTGCTCATTGAGCCAGGTGCGTAGTTGTGCCAGCAATTCTGGCCGCTCACGTTCGACTTCCAGCGAAACGATGAAGAAATTCGGGCGGCCTATTTTAGCCGGATCAACAATCGCTGCGTCACGCATGATGACACCCTGCTCACGCATACGGCGCAGGCGTCTTTGTATGGCCGACGGTGACAAGGGAACCTGTTCAGCCAGGCGCTCAGCCGCCAGGCTGGAGTCTTGCTGCACGAGGTTGAGTAAGTGGCGGTCGAATCTGTCGAGTTGCATGTTGTCTGACTTGGCTGGAATTGGCGAAATGAAGCCCTGTTTGCGCCATTTGCTTGAATACCGGATTGTAGCATTCTGCTAGTGTGGCTATTTACGTACCCTGGGTTTGACTTGAAAAGCCTGGCTGAATACCTGGCGCGCCAGCGCATGTGCGTCTTCGGGCAACCAGCCTTCATAATATGAGGAGATAGCCTCCAGAATTTCACGACGGGCGAGTACGGTGTTTACCTGTTCTATAACCTGTTCGCCGAAAGGGCTTTTGGAACATGCGGCGTAACCCAGCAAGAAGGCGGGTTGCTCTTGCAGGGGATAAAATTTCAGGTCGACAAAATCAGCACTGTCACGGCTGTTGAGGAAATTGGCTTCATAGGGGTAGCCCAGCATGAGGTTGACACGGCCCAGGGCATTCATCTGGAACAGGCTTTTTGCTGCATTGGGTGCGCTGTTAAGGAAGATACTTTTCTTGCCCTTGTGAGCAAGCAGCAGTTCATCAATCGCTGCGCCATAACTGCGGCCACTCTGTACGCCGACGGTCAGCACATCATCTTCCAACAGCTTGCTCAAGTTGAGTTTGTCACCCGCACCCAGATAGGGGCGCAGTTGTGCAATGTGTGTACGCGGGATCATGGCACCGGGTGGTATCTGTGCAAAAAATGGCGTAGAAAAAACCATGGTTTTTTCACGCTCTGCATTTTTAAACAAGCCCAGGGCACAGGCATTGCTTTCATCCTTGAGCATCAATTCAAGACGCTTGAGCGGGACATTGATGAATTTATGCTGATAACCTGGCAAGTTGGGGATGAGATGGCGTTGCAGGGCAAGATCAACAATGCCCTCGCCCTTGCCCGGCCCCTCAGGAATATACAGTGGTGGCAGAGGGAAGACATACCAGTTGACCTCGCTGACAGCCGGACCAGCAGCCTGAATCATGCTACTGACAAGCAAGCTGGCGATCAGGGTGATGCCCTTGATCCACTTTGCAATACAAGCACCCAGACATGAAGCATCTCGCATCCGTCTTCTCCCTGATCACTGTTACACGACAACACAGTGTCAGTATGTCACATTTTGTCAGTTTGACAAAGATGGACAAGAGGTACTTCTGCAGGGTGCGCCGTGCACGCCAATTTTTGTTCAGCATACTTCAAAGACTGCGTGCATGGCGCCCCCTACTGCGATACATGAGTTACGCAAAATCCCCATCCGTCGATACCGACAAGACCCGCCATTGCTGCAGCTCTTGCTGGTGTTTTTCCAGGCTGGCACCGACGACTTCTATGGCGTCTGAACCGGCTGCATAACGCAACGGTGGTTCTGCCATATTGCTGATGGTCACCACAGCTGCGCCTAGCTTGACGGGGTCACCGGCTTGCTGGTGATTGTAGCTGGCAAAGCTCTCGCGGCTGTTGACACCACTGCTGGCATAGTCGGCTATCGTCTTGTCACCATAGCGCACCGATGTCTGGTCGAGGAAATCTGTCCTGAAGAAGCCGGGTTCAACAATGGTGATATGGATGCCGAAGCGTGCCACTTCCAGCGCCAGCGATTCTGAGAAACCTTCTATGGCAAACTTGCTAGCGCAATAGACAGATGCACTTTCAAAACCGACGATGCCGCCTATCGATGACAGGTTGAAGATATGCCCGCGTCTTTGTTCACGCATGACGGGCAAGACTGCGCGTGCCATGTTCATGCTGCCATAGACATTGGTATCGAATTGCTGGCGGATTTCTGCGGTGCTGATTTCTTCAAACAGGCCAAGCTGACCATAGCCCGCATTATTGACCAGCACATCAAGACTGCCAAACTGTGCACAAGCTGCCTTGACGGCGGCTTGTACCTGGGCTTCATCATTGACATCCAGTGTCAACGCCAGCACCTTGTCGCCATAGCTGGCAAACTGGGTTTGCAGTTTGCTGATATCGCGGCCAGTAACGACAACCTTGTCGCCGCTATCGAGTGCGGCCTTGGCGATGGCTGCGCCTATGCCACGGGTGGCACCAGTAATTAACCAGGTTTTCTGTTTCATGATTTAGCTTTCAGTAGTTACCCGCGCTTTGCAGGAATGAGGTCATGATAGGTAAATAACGCCATGAACTGAATGCCGGAAACTTTCTGATTCTTGCCTAATCCTATTTCTGTCAGTAATTCGGCCTGCTAAACGGCAAAGATTATTGCTATGATGAATGCCTATTCCTATTTCTATTCCGACCATCAAGCATATGCAAAGCAAGGACGACATCAATCACAAGCTGAGCGCCATGGTGGCCAGCATGGCACCGCAGGAAGGCTTTACTGCATCTGCGCTGGACTATGTGCATTTCATGCGCAGTAACCAGGCGTATAGCCGTACGCCTGTCATGTATGAGCCCTGTATCTGCATCATCGTGCAGGGGCGCAAGCGTGCTTATCTGGGCGATGCCATGTTTGTCTATGATGCCAGGCAGTATCTGGTGGTATCTGCCCCCATGCCATTTGAAGCAGATACCGAGGCCACGCCAGATCAACCCATGCTGGGCATCCATGTCGGCATACAGCAGACTCTGGCGGCAGAACTGGCGCTGGCGGTTGAAGAGGCGCAGATTGCCGAATCTGCCAACTCTGCCAGCACAGATGCCACAGCAGCCTTCATGTATGCCACACAGGTCGATGATACTTTGGCCGAAGCTGCATTGCGCCTGCTGCAGGCTTTGGCGTCGCCGCTGGAGGCAAAGATACTGGCACCTGCCATCGTGCGTGAAATTTATTTCCGTATCCTCATGGGCGAACAAGGTGCGGCCATGCGGGCAGCCCTGAGCCAGGGCAGCCACTTTCAAAAAATCACCCGTGCCCTGCGCAAAATACATGAGGGCTTTAGCGACAAACTTGACGTTGATAGCCTTGCGCGTGAATCTGGCATGAGCCTGCCCGCCTTTCATTTGCATTTCAAGCAGGTAACCAGCACCACGCCTATCCAGTACATCAAGGCCATGCGCCTGCACAAGGCGCGCCTGCTGATGATACGTTCTGGAATGAATGCTTATACCGCATCCAATACCGTTGGGTATGAAAGCAGTTCACAGTTCAGCCGTGAATTCAAGCGTCTGTTTGGCCGCAGCCCGCTGGAAGAAGTCAGGCAAATGCGTACGGCTTTACGCATGCATGATGGGGCTGGCTTGTCTTAATCAAAATACAAGGTAAAATAATCCCATCCTCAAGCCTGCCTACCTTCAGCAAGGAGTTTCCCCCATGACTATTACTGTCGTCAACAACACTGGCTACGAAGCATTTCTCACCGTCAACAAAGGCGACCTGGTCATCGCGCACTGGGCGCGCATAGGTGGTAACCACAAGCTGGAAATCCACACACATATCATAGGCACCATCGTCGCCAAGGCCAACTTCCAGAATCGGGAATACGTGTCGGACAGGATGCAGTTGAACGACACCGCCGCCTACATTGCACAGATGGAGCAGGACCTGGAAAACAAGTCCTATGTCTTGCGCCTGGTGGAAAGCGGCAGCAGCGAACCACCCTTCATGCAGTTGTACAAGACCTGCACACCTGCTGTCAGTTTCATCATCCAGATGCATGGCCTGTTCGAGCAGGAAATCACCCAGTCGCGCGGCTTTATTCCATACAATTTGCGCAATGGGCCCGCTTATACGCTGCAAGCTGTCATCAATGGCATTACGCTGCCACCTGTGCATTTCAGTGACGAGAATGCGACGATTACAGCAGAGACTGTGCAAAACGATCCTGTCGCAGGTTTTTACAGGCTGGAAGTGGCCCAATCAAAAACTTGAAAACCAGAGGCAAGCAATGAGCACATCCAATGCCTGGTTTTATTGGGCCGCTCTGTCGGCGATGTTTGCGGCGATGACGGCCATTTTTGCCAAGATAGGCATACAGGGCGTAGATTCTGACCTTGCCACCCTGATCCGTACCGGCATCATCATCGTCGTGCTATCGCTGTTTGTGGTGTACACCAGTAAATGGGCGAACCCACTCGCCCTGTCTGGCAAGACCTGGCTGTTTCTTACCCTCTCTGGCCTGGCGACGGGAGCATCGTGGGTATGTTATTTCCGCGCATTGAAGCTGGGTGATGCATCCAAGGTCGCGCCTGTCGATAAATTCAGCCTGGTGCTGGTGGCGGTGTTTGCCTTTGCGTTTCTGGATGAACGGCCATCCTTGCAGGAATGGGCAGGCATAGGCATGGTGGCAGGCGGGGTTTTGTTGTTGGCGTTCAAGCGGTGAGCAGTTTCGTAGGTTGGGCCGGGCCTCGCTAGGCTACGGTTTACCAGCCCAACGCTCGGCGTTACAACAACGTGTACGTCTATTAAAGGCCAAGTGTTGGGCTGATACACCGTAGCCCAACCCACAAGTCTGACGAGGCCCAGCCCCAACCTGCTAACTTCAAGCGGCCTTCCTCCCTTACTTCAAACTCGCCTTCAGTTCCCCACCCGCCTGCAGCATCGCCGAGCGCACAGCCGGTACTTTGGCCAGCACATTCAACAAACCAAAATCATGGATCATGCCCTTGTAGCGTATGGTCGTGACCTTGACGCCTGCGGCATCAAGTTTGCGGCCATAGGCTTCGCCTTCGTCACGTAGGACATCAAATTCAGCGGTTTGTATCAGGGCTGTCGGCAAGCCAGTCAATTGCTCAGTCGTGGCGCGCACAGGGGATGCGTAGATCTCCTGGCGTTTGGCTGCATCGGTGGTGTAATTGTCCCAGAACCATTTCATCATATTGCGGGTCAGGAAATGGCCTTCAGCAAATTGCTTGTAGGAGTCATTATTGAAGTCCGCATCCGTCACCGGCCACAGCAGGATTTGTGAGCGCAGTTTGGGGCCGCCTTTGTCCTTGGCCATCAGGCTGACCACGGCTGCCATATTGCCACCTACGCTATTGCCTGCCACCGCCAGGCGGCTGCCATCGACATTGATTTCTTTACCGTGTTCTGCCACCCATTTGGTCGCGGCGTAAGCCTGCTTGATGGCAACGCCGTAACCGGCTTCTGGTGAGGGTGTGTAGTTAACGAAGATGGCGACGGCACCGGATTCTGCCACCAGGTCACGCACCAGTCTTTCATGGGTAGGATAGTCACCCAATACCCAGCCGCCGCCGTGGAAGAACATAAAGCCCGGCAAGGTTTTTTTGACACCGGCAGGACGTACGATAGTCAGCTTGATGTCACCACCATCGACCTTGATGATTTTCTCAGACACATCAGCAGCAGGCAATGTGAGCTTGACACCGGCTTGTGCACCCACCAGCACGCCACGCGCATCGGCTACCGATAACTGTTCAAGCGGTTTACCGCCACCGGCTTCCAGCGCCTGCAAAAAGGCTTGCGTAGTGGGTTCGACACCGGGACTACCCGCCGCGACGGCATTGGTAACGGCGAAGCTGATGGCGCTTGCAGCGAGGAGCGATTTCAAGTGTGTCATGGTCATTTCCTTTTCATGTGATGGCAGCGTGATTACTGCCGTTGGGGGGTACTACAAAACTGGTTTTGTTTCTGATCGCCTGACGTAGTTCTTCTGGCGACTTATTACATTAAATAATTCACTATTAAATAGTGCGCTATATATTTACAAGATTTGCTAGCGACGAAACGATGCCTTGGACAAGCGGATATTGTCCGTCTTCGCAATTCACATTTGCATCCTCTTGCGGATTCACTTATCCGCACATTAATATCCATACATTAATATCCACATATAAATATATACGCTATTAAATAGCGCACTACCTATCTGTCAGGAATAAAAACGCCAAAACTGCTTTAAGCATGGATAAACTCATGCACGCTCACATTAAAAGCACACAGGCTTGTGGTCAACATCTATTGATCAACAGCCTGTTACTCAAGACAAGATCCCATTCAAGCATGTGCTCAAACATTTTTCATCAGCGCTGCGCGCAGGGCCAGAATTTCTTGCTTCAGATCACGCGCCTCGTCGGCAGTACATTCGGTCGCACACAAGACCGAAGTTGGCAGACTCGCTGCCTGCTTGCGCAAGTCGCTGCCAGTTTTGGTCAACGAGATAATCACCTGGCGTTCATCTGCCGCTGACCTGACTCTGGTGATCAACTCTTGCACTTCCATGCGTTTGAGCAAAGGCGTCAAGGTAGCCGAATCGAGTATCAGGCGCTCACCTATGTCATTCACGGTTTGTTCATCCTGCTCCCACAAAACCATCAGCACCAGATACTGCGAATAGGTGATTCCCATTTGCTTGAGCAACTTGCGGTACAACTTGTTCATCGTCAGCGAAGTTGAATACAGGGCAAAACAAAGCTGATCACCCAGTTGCGGCGTTGACGCTGTTTTATTGGTTGTGGTTTTCATGCTTTGCATTTTAAATAGCACACTATTTATTTGCAAGCTATTTTTTGAATTATTTAACCAGTTAGCAGGTGCGCCGTGCGCACCATATCGCATTTTCCAAGGCATTTAGGTTTTGACACTCTGGGGCACGCGGCTCACCCTGCAAATGTTCCCTAAGGGCGTACAAGACGCAAGTTAGGCCGTTTGGGCGGCTCTGCCGCAACCGTGTTGACGATCTGCAATTGTGCCTGCGGCCTGTGTGTAGCACCAGGTTTGAATCCGTTGTCCATTTGCGCCAGATGAGTTGCCTGTTGTTCCAGCAATCTGGTGGCAGTGCTGGCTACTCCTAACAGGACAGCGTCTTTGCGGTTTGCATAGTCCATGTCACTGACGGCATGCTTGATTTGCCTGATGCTGGCTTCCTGTTTTTTGGCGGAAGTACTGATTTCTGCCATCAAGCTGTTGACATGCTGCATGGCAGCCAGCATTTGCTCGGTGCCAGCGTTGCTCTGGCTGATCAGCCTGCTGCCGCCATCCAGTTTTTCACGCGTCTCAGCGAGCAGTTTTTTTACTTCATTGACTGCACAGGCCACGCATAGCGCCAGGTCGCGCATTTCTGGTGCAGTTGTGGCAAAGCTACTCCCTGCATCAGATGTATTCGCGTCTTCTAACGTTGCCTTCAGGGTCAGGGTGTCGATCTGGAAGACGAGCTCATCAATCACGTGGATGTTATCAAGAATCTTGTCCGACGCATGCCGGATCTGTGTCATGACTGTGAACGCCTCGCTGGCTGCCTGCCCTTTTTTAACGGCAAGCTCGCTGGCGTCATCAGCATGCTGCATGGTCTGGCGCGCTTGCTCGCCATTGTGGCGTATCTCTGATGTCAGTTCTTTGGTGGCCAAGCTTATTTGCCTGTGTAAACCAGCCTGCTGCTGCATGCGTGAAGACAACACCATATTGTTGCTCAATATCTGGCCCGATGTCCTGGTAATGTTGCCGGTACTCAGGCGCATGTCCTTGGCGGCTTTTGTCAGCCGGGTCTGCAGTTGCTGCAGGGAGGCTAATACACTGGCGTCTTCAGGCACTTCTGGCGTAATACTGACATTGAGATCACCGTCAGCGATTTGCCTGGCTACCTGTGCCACATAAGCTGGTTCACCACCCAGTTGACGATACATGAAATGGATAAGAAAGTACGCCAACGCTGCCGCGAGGACAAGACCCAGAACAATGACCGCCAACATCAGATTACGCAGGGTCGCATAGCTGGCTTCCGCATTTTCATACTCTTTTTTTGTCATGTCCGATTGCATGCCGCGCAAACTATTCATGGCGCTGATGATGGGGTCTTTGAGCCGGTCTGCAAGCAGGCTGATTTCTTTGGTTTTTCTTGTGTCAGCGTCGCGCAGAACTTTGATGACAGGCAGGGTAACTGCACGATCAAAACTGGCCAGCAAGGATTTCAATTCATCTGTTTTTTTTCTGGCCAGAGGTGACATGGGAATGCCGGCAAGCTCTATCCATAATTGATCTATCGCATGATGGTCACGCTCTATTTCATCTGCGCTTACCTGCATTTTTTCTGGCACGGGGTCAGCCAGTGCAGCCAGGATAACATAGCGATTGCTCAATAATAATTTGTCTACGCTGGCGATTTTTTCCAGGCCCAGGGCATGCGCTTCATGGCTGCTTTTCAAACTCTCATGTGAGGCCCTCATCGCATACAGCCCAGTCAGGCCGACCAGTATCATGAATGCGCTCATGATGCCCATCACGAGCATGAGCCTGGTTTTTAGCGTCGTCTTCATAACCCTGCCCCGATCGTCAATCTTTAGAAATAAATAAAATAGCAAAAACGCATCAGCGCCTTTACCCGTCGCGCTTCTTTGCTTTGATAAATATGAAGGTATAGGATAATTGCCGGATGGAAAACCAAATTTAGCAATGTTTGACGGTCAGCAATATGAATTCACATTCATATTGAAATGACATTGCCTTGCATATCTGGTGCAAACACCGGCCGCAATCTTTCTGCGCTGGCAAGCTGTTTTTACAGGCGGGTTATGCTCTGAAAATTTCTTGCTATGTGCGTTATTTAACTGTTCAGGTGAGATTGAACGCGCATGCTATAAGCTCGATTCACTCTTAAGGAGATATCATGCTCGATAATCCTTACGTCGCTTACATCCCTGATCTTACGGACAATCCTCACCGTGGCCCTGGCCCTGATTTGATGGGCGCGGGCACACTGATCGGTGACAAGATTGTCAACCATGCCGATGAGCATCTGGGCGACATCAAAGAAATCATGCTGGACACACATGCAGGCAGTATTGCCTACGCCGTAGTCGCGCATGGTGGCATCCTGGGAATAGGCGAAAAACTGTTTGCCGTACCGTGGTCATCATTGAGTCTGGACACAGTCCACAAACGCTTTGTTCTGGACATAGCAAAATCATATTTTGAAAATGCCCCTGGTTTCGACAGCGAAAATTGGCCGGATACGGCAGATCCTGCATGGACGGACTCAGTACAAAGTTATTACAGCAAAAACCTGTGATTGCATGACGGAAATGTCCATGACAAACCCTATCGACAGGTAACACCGGCATGTCGTTTTTCATCAGTACCCATTCCATACTCAGGCAATGGATACTGAAAAAAATGTGTCAAAGAATATAGTTGATTTGTCTTATTGGTTTGCTTATTCGCTTACTTATTGGACTACTTACTGGTTCTGCTCAGAACAAAAATAATTTCTTGCTATGTGTGTTATCGAACTGTTCATATCAGTTTGAGCGCGCATGCTCAGACCTCAACTTACTCAGAAGGAAAAGATGATGCTTGATACTACTTATATCCCTATTGAACCTGGCAATGGTCACAAAGGCCCAGGCCCTGAACTGATGGGTGCCAACACCCTCACAGGTGACAGTGTTGTCAACCAGGCTGATGAAAACCTGGGCGACATCAAGGAAATCATGCTCGACATGCGCACAGGCCGTGTTGCCTATGCGGTCGTGGCTTTTGGCGGCATATTGACCATAGGCGAAAAACTGTTTGCAGTACCATGGTCTGCACTGACGCTGGATACGATTAACAAGCGCTTTGTATTGAACATAGAAAAAAGCCGCTTTGAAAACGCCCCAGGTTTTGACCCTGACCATTGGCCGGATATGGCAAACCAGGCATGGGCAGATTCGATACACAGCTACTACGGCCTGACAGTATGAAAGCATGACGAAGCGTTGCGTGAGCAGATCGCGGCAGTCAGAATGACGACCCTGGTTTACGAACAGCAGCATTTCGTTTTTGTTGATGATGAATAGAAGAAACTGGCGCTGCAAACTTAGTCTTTGCAGCGCCTTTTGCATTAAAAAACAAATCCGGCAGCCAGCCGCCGCAAAGAATAAGTCTTCCCTCCGGGACATCCCGTAGTTCTCCCCCTCTTCCATTTCCAGGCACATAAAAAAATACTTCATGTGTACGCTATCGAACTGATCTGCCTGATTGCGGCGCACATACTGGAGTCTCCATTTCTATTGAAGGAAAAGATAATGATTGATATTAATTCCAACATTTATGACACGGGCCCGGATAACAATGCTCACAAGGGGCCAGGCCCCGAGGTGATGGGTGCGCGCACTCTGACGGGTGACAATGTCGTCAACCATAAGGATGAACACCTGGGCGAAGTCAAGGAAATCATGCTGGACATGCGCACTGGCAAAATAGCCTATGCAGTCGTCGCTCATGGTGGCTTGCTGGGAATAGGTGAAAAATTATTTGCCATACCCTGGTCTGCCCTGACGCTGGACACAGTCAACAAGCGCTTTATCCTGAATATAGAGAAAAGCCATTTTGAAAGTGCCCCTGGCTTTGATCCTGACCAGTGGCCGGACATGGCAGATGAAATCTGGGTAGATTCGGTCAATGCCCATTACGGCACCAAAACATGAAGCGATGATCAGGACAACAGGAAAACAGGAGAACAATATGGATTACACAGAAATGCAATTTGCCTTCAAGGTATATGAAAAAGCCCTCAACAAACGCAGCCGTCATTTGTTCCGCACACCAGAGCCAGTACGTGAAGCGGAAGAGGCAAAGTACACCTTGCAGATGGCAGTCAATGAAGTGCTGGCTGAGACACGTGAAGTAGCAACAATGATCAGGACCAGTCCATATTGATGGCAATACTTTTCATCAGGAATATAAAAAATAGCAGCCTTTAAAAAGCCTGCTATTTTTTTCCTGCTTTCAACAAGCTGCCACAGCCACTGGCCTGATCAGGTCCGGCATTGACCAGTGGCAGCAGTGCTGCAAATGGACTCAGCAAGGCCAGGCCTATGGCACCGCCGGCACGCATGGCCATCACGCCCTTGTCGACAGATATTTGCGGATGTAAAAAAGTACCTCGCACATACAGTGGCGCACGCAAGGACAGTACACGCAAACCCTTGCTATTGGGTTTGATGGTCAGATTCAAATCTTCCTTCTGCATATTGATACTGCCTGTGATATCGATCAGCGCTTCGTCAGTATCAATCAAGAAACTGCGTGCATTCATTTGCCCATTGGTGACAGCAAAATCTGCCAGCATGCAATTCAGTTTGACCTGTTTGTCACCAGACAGACGGGTCAGGATGACATTGCCTATATTCAACCCCATTTCTTCCAGCAAGAGCTTGCTGACTGATCCATGGTCTATCATGCTGCTCAATTCACCATTGGAGGTTGCCAGCAAACCTGCCACAGAGTTACCGGTAGCTGCCAGGTTGGCATCAGCATTGATTTCGCCCACAGTCAGCTTTGATGTCGCCAGTGTAGGTATGAACTTTTGCAACTGTACATGTCTTGCTGTAACACGCATTTTTGCCTTTATGGCATGCGCATGGACACTGTCGCTATCGCTGTCTTTATTACTGCCGCCGCCATTGCCATCCAGCGTGATATGCGCCTGCATTTGTCCGCCAGACAACTCGAAACTCAGTGGCAACATGGAAATCACGCCATCTTTCATGAGCAGCCTGGTTTGCAACTTGTGTATGGGCAGCACTTTTTCACGTATCAGTTTGGCGGCGCTCAGACTCACATCTGCGTCAATCGCGCGCCAGCGCTCGGTACGAAAGGTTTCTACTGGCAAGAGTTTGTCACTTGGTTGTACCGCAGGCGTACCACGCTTGAGCTTGCTGGCATTGGAGTCGGCACCGACCAGCGGGGCCAGGTCGGCAGATTGCAAGACTTCAGAACTCATATTGCCTTGCAGCAGGGGGCGTAACTTGCTTGCTTTTCTGGTTTGGTAATCCAGGCTGCCAGACAGATCGCTGGAACCGACCTTGCCGGTAAATTTTTCATACTTCCAGTGATTGTCGATCTTGCCCAGCGTGGCACTGAGATGGCCTGCAGTGCTATAGGCAGGCGTTTCGGGCAAGACTATGCCGGTTAAAGGATACAGGCGCGCCATGCTGTTGCCCGAGATTTGCAAATGCATGTTTACCGCAGCCAGCTCGCTGGGCTTGGTGACACTGCCTTCAACACTTACCTTGGTTTGCCCCATTTGCAGTTGTGCCATGATGGGGAAAGGCTGGGTCTGGTTTTGCAAACTCAGGATGGCACCGGCCTTGCCGCTGCCTGTGACAGCTTCACCATACAGCTTGCCCTTGAGCTTCCAGCTGATACCGTAGCTGGCTTCGGTAGTCAGGCTTTCTATATCGGCAGTGATATCGGCATGCCGGATGGCGTCAATATAATGTACCTTGCCCTGGCTGAGTACCAGCCTGCGCAATTCCAGCCGCCAGGGTGAAGACGAAGTGCTTTTCTTGAAGGTCCAGTTATTTGTACCATCGGCAAAGCGCTGCAGAAAAAGACTGCTGTCCTGAAAACGCAACAAGGGTATATCCAGCCTTTTTTCCAGCAAGGCCAGCGGGTTCAGCGAAAAAGACACTTCATTGATATGTGCCATGTCTTCTGGCGGTGCCACTGCCCGGGCTGATGCAGAAGCTGACACAAGTGCCGGGCCAGGTGCAGGTTTTGTTTCTGGCATGGCTGCCGGCTGACCGATATGGATGTCCTGCGCCAGTAAATGTGGCCAGGGAATCTTGCCACGCCAGCCTGTTGCCGTTTCTGGCCCGCTGAGCTGCTTTTCCCAGCTCAGCGCCAGGTTGCCGCGTATGCTGAATGGCCGCCCCAGGGCTTCACTGGTACGTTCGTTGAGCCAGGGCTTGGCGCGGTTCCAGTCCATATTGATCAAAATCATCACACAAATGGCTGCCAGGCTGACGACGCCAAGCACTAGCCAGAGACTGATGCGCAATATTTTATTGTTGGGTTTCATGAATATCTGTTTGCCTTTTATCGCCTGCCTATAGCCTACTGCAAAACTATTATGCTCTATGTACGGCAGCGTACTGACGTCACTTTTGGCAGGATTTATAAAGGAACCTGAGCGTTACAGACCGCTCTTGAAATTCTCTTTAATTTAACCGGAAATCATCATGCATGAAGTCAATAGCAATCTCCGCAATGGCATGGACACTGCTGCCATCCGCGAAGCAGCCAAAAATCTTGATGACGGCGCCGTCACTGCAGGTTATCAAGGCAAGCGTGAAGAAGTCATCGCCATGCTCAATGGCGCCCTGGCCACGGAACTGGTGTGCGTCTTGCGCTATAAACGTCATTATTACACAGTGTCTGGCGTACACAACGGCCCTATCAAGGCAGAATTTCTGGCACATGCGATGGAAGAACAAGCCCATGCCGATTTGCTGGCAGAACGCATCATCCAGCTGAATGGCAAACCCGATTTCAACCCGGCTTCACTGACTGCACGCAGCCATGCTGAGTATGACGATACAGAAGACGTGACTTCCATGGTGAAAGCCAACTTGATCGCTGAACGTGTCGCCATAGAATCGTACAGGCAAATGCTGGAGAAAATCGGCGATAGTGATCCGACCACACGACATATGCTGGTGGGAATTATGGCGAAGGAAGAAGAACATGCGGAAGACATGAGAGATTTGCTGGCTTAAGAACAAAGGCAACACCAAAGCAGTAAAAAGTTTAAAAACAGCTTCAAATATTGCAGTACCCAACCCTACACTGAAAGGTAACCATCATGCTCGAATCTGATTTTAAATCCGTCAACAAAGACATCAAAGTATTGCTCAAGGATGCACAGGCATTGTTTAATGCAGCCGCTGCCCTCACTGGCGAAAAAGCCGATGAAATGCGCGCCCGCGGGATGAAGATGGTCGACTCAGCCATGCAGATGACGCATGATGCACAGGCATCGGTGGTCGCTACTGGCAAGCAGGTCGCAGAATCTACCGATGCGTATGTCAAGGATCATCCATGGAGCACCCTGGGCGCAGCAGCAACTGTAGGCTTGCTGGTAGGCTTGTTGTGCTGCCGTAAATAAACACTTACTACATCGGAGGGCCTGTGTGGCACCTGGCTGCACAGCCCTCTATCTTTCAAAGTCTTAAGCAGCTTTTTTTTGTAACTCAACACAGCACCATCCGGCTCGCCACCGTACAAGCCCGGTTCGCCACATACTGCGTGGCTCTACCTGCCACTGCCAATATACTCCTCTGACTAATTTCGCTCGGGAGGGGGCATGATGAAGAGAAGGCATTTCCTGCATAGTCTGGCATCTGCCGTGGCTTACAGTCTGCTACCCTTGGCCTATGCCAAAAATAAATTGAAGCCCTTGGCAAAAACACGGCAACGCTTACGGCCTACTGATTCTGGCTGGCCCTCTACTGTCCAATGGCGAAAATTGGGGCGGGACACAAATGGTCATCTTCTGGCAATAAAACCCTCGCTGAGCGATAGCGACGGCGCATTGAAATACATGGAGAACCCTTACTGGGTGGGAGACCAACCTGAGGGAACGCAAAATTCAGGCTGGCTTGATGCCTGGGCTCCGGCAAGCAGCGTTTATGCTGTCAAGGCGGCTCATGCAGGAGAAATTGCTGCGGCAGTCAACTTTGCGCGAGAGCACAATTTACGGCTGGTCATCAAGGGCGGTGGCCATAGTTATCTTGGCACTTCCAGTGCGCCTGACTCTTTGCTGATCTGGACCAGGGCCATGGATCAGGTGGTCTTGCACGATGCCTTCGTGGCGACTGGCTGCGAAGGCCATCAGCCTCCCGTGCCTGCAGTCAGCGCAGGTGCTGGCACGATGTGGATAGACTTATACCATGCCGTGACGACCAAGGCAGGACGCTATGTGCAAGGTGGTGGCTGCATGACGGTGGGCGTCGCGGGTCTGGTGCAGAGTGGCGGTTTCAATTCTTTTTCCAAGGGTTTTGGGACAGCGGCGGCAAACTTGCTGGAAGCTGAGATCGTCACGGCCGATGGTCAGATCCGGGTAGTCAATCCACGCCAGGAGCCAGAACTATTCTGGGCGATTAAAGGCGGTGGCGGCGGCAGCTTTGGCGTAGTCACCCGACTGACACTACGCACCCATGATTTACCACAGTATTTTGGCGCGGCCTGGGGCAAGATAGCAGCGAAATCGGACGCTGCCTTCAATCAGTTGCTTGCACACTTCATAGCTCATTACAAAACACATTTGCTAAATCCGCACTGGGGTGAACATATCCATGTGGGCACAGGCAATATCATGGAAATCAGCATGATCAGCCAGGGCCTGGACGCAACTCAGGTGCAAGCAGCATGGGAACCACTTTTTGACTGGGTAAAAGCCCGCCCCGATGTATTTACCATACAGTCGCCCCTGGGTGCCGGGGCCTGGGATGCACGTGGCTGGTGGGATGTACAGAAAAATACCAATTCCATGACTGCCGATACCCGGGAAGGCGCACCCAGACATCATGGTTGGAGCAAGAGTGACCTGGACGAATTGGCAATCATTTTGCATGGTTATGATTCGCTCTGGCTGCCCACCAGCTTGCTGGAGCCACAACAACAAGCGCAACTGGTGGCTGCCCTGCATAATGCTAGCCGTCATCAAATGCTGCGGCTGTTCTTTGGCAAGGGATTGGCTGGGGCATCGCAAGAGGTGCGCGCTGCCACGCTGCAGACGGCCACTAACCCCGCTGTTGTCGATGCCTTTGTGCTGGTTATTATCGCCGATGGTGAAAAACCGTCCATGCCAGCCAAACCACACCCGGCCCCGGCTAATTTGCAGGCAGCACGTAAAAACGCCAAGAATATTGCCAACGCCGCCGCCGAGCTACGCCGCATTGCACCGGACTCTGGTTCCTATGTTTCTGAGAGCAATTACTTCAACAGCAATTGGCAACAAGACTATTGGGGCGACAATTATGCAAAGCTGCGCTCCATCAAGACTACCTACGATCCTGATGGCTTATTCTTTGTCCATCATGGTGTAGGTAGTGAAGACTGGAGTAAGGATGGCTTTACCCGTTTAACCTGATATCAGGGCAGCTTTTTTCTTGCCTGCGCTGTTTGTGTTACTTGCTCTACACAAAAAACCCGCAATTGCTGCAAGACCTGGGCCACGGCCTGGTTGCTGGCGAGGACGCCGCCATAAGCATCTTCACTGGTGGTTGGGATGCTGATGCTGAATTCGCGCCAGGCGATGATTTGCTGATTTTGCCGGTCTGACAGATGAGCGCGTAGTTTGAAATGGATGCGGCTGGGTGTGCTGCTGAAGTCTTGTTGCAGGCTGAGTATTTCCAGATCCAGCCGGTAAGTTGTCAACACGGCGCTGGGAGCCTGCAAGACAACCTTGAAGATGCCGCTGGATTCCAGCGTAGTAGCGACCAGAGGCATGAGCATGGCGGCGGGTGGTTTTTGCCACTGGCTTTGCTGGAATTCTTCAACCTGGTATGGCTGGCGCATGAAGAGCATACGACTGGTGTCAAATCCGGCAGCAGCACGGATATTGCCAACCAGGATACTGGCCGTAACAGTAGCAGGTGCAGGCGAGCTGCCGGGCGCGACTGCATCCAGCCGGTAAACTGCCATCGGTGGCACGTTGGCGGGTTGCAGGGCTGAGCAGCCAGCAAGGGTTAATGCCAGTACGGGCATTAAACTGGCTGCGCTCAGTTGCGTCAAAAAATTCGTCCGTATTTGCTTCATGGTGTGACTCCTTTAGATTCGCCCGGACCTGCCGGTGGGGTTTTTCGCCCTCTGATCAAACTGCTGGGATTGTGTTCTGTCTGTTCTATGAGGCGCGTCATGGAGGCTGACAAGGTCGTCAGTTCAGCCATCAGCCTTTGCAATTCCGGCAGGGTATCGCTGCTTAACTGGCGTACGCCACCGCCCAGTTCATCTGCAGTTTTCCTGGTGCTGTCGCTAGCAGCGCCAGCCTTGTCTGCCATGCTCGCTACGGCATCAGCACTCTTGCCTATGCGCTGGAACAAGGCATCGATTTTTGCACTGGCCTGGGCAGTATTCGCAGTGGTGACAGCGGCATTGCTGATAGCCACGCGCATGGCATTTTTCTGCGAGGCCAGCGTATCCATGACGGTGGAGGTGTCACGTAAAATCTTGCTGAAGGCGGCGCGGTTTTCATCGTTCAGGATGGCGTTGACATTGGCAGCCGTACGGTCAAGATTGGCCAGCACTGCGCTAAGGACATTTTCCAGCCTGGCACTTAAAGACGGTTTGGTCGGTATCTGCGGATAGGCCTGGCCCTCTGTCGCCTGCAAGAGTGGTGCGGCAGGTGAGCCACCACTTAACTCTACATAAGCGATGCCGGTCAGCCCCTGGGTTTTTAATACCGCCTGGGTATCGGTCTTGATGGGTGTACCCGCGATAATCGAAAATACCAGTCGTACCTGCTGCGGATTGCTGGGGTCCAGGCTGATAGTGCGTACCTTGCCTACATTCACGCCCTGGTATTTAACCGGCGCGTCCAGATTCAAACCTGAGACCGACTCATTGACGACAGATTGATACAGGACGGTTTGCTCGCGCTTGCCCAGGCCGACTGACAGCCACAATACCGCAGCGACCAGCAGCGCGCCCAATGCCAGTACAAAGGCACCAACGGCAGCATAATTTACTTTGGTTTCCATGGGTTTTCCTGTGCGCTCTTTTGTTCATTCTTATATTCGTTCTTATGTTCAGATTCTCCTGCTTGTTGCTGCGCAGCCCTGCCGCGTGCGCCATCAAAATAATCGCGGATGACGGGGTGCTCCAGCTTCGACAACTCTTCCATGGTGCCTACCGCCAGTACTTTGCCTTCGCCCAAAACGGCCACCCTGTGGGTGACTTGCCATAACAAATCCAGGTCATGAGTGATCATCACGATGGTGGGCTGGTATAGCGCATGCAGATGCCGTAGCAAGGCATCCAGGCCACCGGCACTGGCAGGATCCAGGCCGGCGGTCGGTTCATCGAGGAACAAGAGTTCCGGGTCCAGCGCCAATGCCCTTGCCAGTGCGGCACGTTTCAGCATGCCACCACTTAACTCTGCCGGATAAAGGCCCGCAGATTCTGGCTTGAGACCACTGAGCGACAATTTCCAGGCGGCGATTTCATTGATACTTGCCTCATCCAGATCACTGTGTTCGCGTAAGGGCAAGCCTATGTTTTCTGTGACGGTCAGCGTGCCAAACAAACCGCCTTTTTGAAACATAACACCACAACGCTGTCGCAAGGAGCTGGCCTGTTCGTCACTGATACCAGCCAGATCACAACCGAGTACCTTGACCGTGCCGGAATCCGGCGTATGCAGCAAAATCATTTCCCGTAGCAAGGTTGATTTGCCAGAACCACTGCCACCGACGATCGCAAAAATTTCGCCACGGCGTATCTGCAAGTCCAACCCCTCATGCACGACCTTATCACCAAAGCGGGTGCAGACCTGCTGCATTTCTATGGCATAGTCATAGCTCTCTGCCTGGGACGTGGACTGGGCTTCTGTCATTACAATCCCAACAGATTGAAAATGACAGAGAACACGGCATCCAGCACGATCACAATAAATATCGCCTGCACCACACTGCGCGTGGTCTGGCGGCCTACGCTGTCGGCATTGCCCTTGGTGCGAAAACCCTGATAGCAGCCGATGATGACAATCACCGCTGCAAACACCAGCGATTTACCCAAACCTATGAGCAGCGTCTTGAGAGGGATTTCTGTAGCAAAGCGATCGACGAATTCATGCATGCCCACGTCCAGCTGGCTACTGGCCATCAGCATGCCACCGGTGACACCGATCAGATCGGCAAACAGCGTCAGCAGTGGCAGGGCCAGCATCAGCGCGACCAGTTTGGGCAACACCAGCAATTCTATGGGCTTGATGCCTATGGTTTGCAGGGCATCGATTTCTTCTGTCACCACCATGGTACCTATCTGCGCCGCATAGGCAGAGCCAGAGCGACCAGCAATGATGATGGCGGTGATCAGCGGTGCAAATTCACGCAGCATGGCATAACCAACCAGTTCGACGACAAAGATATTCGCGCCATAATGCTTGAGCTGGTCAGCTCCCTGATAGGCGATCACGATACCCAGCAAGAATGAAGTGACACCGACTATGGGCAGCGCTTCAAAACCAGCGATCTGGATATTATGCAAGATAGTGCGGCCACGCCAGCGGCGCGGGTGCAGGAACAGGCCCAGCAGGCTGATTGCAGTTTCACCCAAAAAGCTCAACAGCGCCAGATTGTCTTTGACTACGTCTACGCTGGCCTTGCCGATTTTTTCCAGCATGCCCGGAGTTTTAATGACCGGGCTTGCATCATGCGGCAACTCACCAAGTCCATCCAGCATTTTCTGATATTGCGCAGGCCAGCCTTGCATGCTCAGTTGTACTCCACTGTCACGCAATTTCTTCAGGCGCGACTGCAAGACCCAGGCGGTAATACTGTCTATCTTTTGTATTTGCTGGCCATCCAGTTCCAATACTGCCTCATGTCGCATCAGCAAAGAATCCAGTTGGCGAATGACATTGCCTAGCTGGCAGACTGTCCACGTACCGGAAAATTGCAGTGCGCCTGGCGTGATCTGTTTGATGCTGGCAGGCATGGGCGCAGGATCATTGGCAGCCCTGGGGCTGGCAACTTTACTTGCCACCTCAGTGACAGGTTTGATGGGGCGGGAGGGAACGGCGGGCATGATGATTTATTATTGGATGCACATGCAGGCTAGCTTGCCGCTTTATTGAGGCTTGATCTGTACGCTGGCGTACCAAGCCTGGCTTTCATTACCTGACGCATCAGTGTCTGAATTGAACCAATCCCTAGAATTACAGTCACTCATCCATTGCTACATCACCTACCTCACAGGACTAAGGATGAAACACTGGAACAGGCGAGACTTCATGTTGAGTAGTGCAGCAGTGCTATTGAGCCCGCATGCTTTTGCCAGCAATGATACTGGCTTCGCCGGCTCTGACAACGAGGTGGTTGATGCAATCGTCAATACCTTCTTCAAAAGCCAGCCCTTCTATGGCGTAGTGATGCTGGGCAAGCGGGGCAAAGTGACTTTTGCGCGCGCAGTTGGGATGGCCAATATTGAAGAGCAACGGCCTTTGCGGGTAGATACACCGTTTGCGGTTGCCTCTATTTCAAAATGGCTGACTTCGGTCACGGTATTGCGGTTAATTGAAATGGGCAAGCTGGAGCTTGATGCGCCAGTCGGCACCTACCTGGCATCATTCAACAAGAATACCGGCAGCAAGGTGACACTGCGCCATTTGCTGTCTAACAGCAGCGGCATACCGAATCTGTTTTCTTCCAGGATCAAGGCTGAACCTGCCTTGTTCACGACGAGCATGGATACGGCACAAGCCATGCGGGAATTTTGTCAGGGTGATTTGATTTTCCCGCCGGGCAGCAGGTTTGATTACGCAGCCACCAACTGGATCATCGTGTTGGCTATCATAGAAGCGGTCACTGGTCTGAACTTCCAGCAAGCCATGCGTGCTATTACTCTAGACCCGCTGCGGTTGCCAGTCACCCGCGCCGACCAGGCTTATGCCGATGATGCATCGACCGCTGTGGCGTATGCAAGCATCCAGCCAGCTGTGCGAAAGACTGACCGGCGTCAGCCGTATATGGCTGCTGCTGGTGGGTATTACAGCACGGCGGACGATTTGATGAGAGCGGCTTATTCCGTCTTCAACCAGAATTTCATCACACCTGCGTCACTGACACAGCTCACGCATATTGAAGTTGAAAGTGAAAACTATGCCCTGGGTGGCCGTGTCAAGACCCTGCAAATCGCCGGACAGCCGCAGCGCTTTGGCTGGGAAACTGGACGGACGACCGGTTATCGCTCAGTACTCGCACACCGCCTGGATGGTGAAGATACCGTCATCATTTTGAACAATACAGATATGTCGCAAAAAACCCTGGATGAATTCGCTTACAGCCTGCTTGGTGCAAGCGCTGTTTCCTGAGGCATAGTTGAGCTGCTCGAAATGCCCGAAATGCCCGAACAGGTGATCGGGTTTGCCCGTACGTCCTGCATAGGCCAGGATTGAACAAAGCACTTACACAAAATCACTCCAGCGACCCAGTACCGCATCTTCATGCAAGTACCTTGTGGGCCACCGTTTGTGCTGGAGCGATTTTGCGTAAGTGCTCTATTGTTGCGGACAGTCGCGCGCAATTCCTGGGTAAAAAATGTGCAGTAAGAATTGACTGACATTTATTTTCGCCGTTTTCCTGTCCCACTTCCGTGCGCTGGCGAACAGACGCCTATTTGCCACTCCATCAGGATGCAAGTGTGCTTCAGATAAAGCACATTTGTCGATACGGTTTATTGATCAAGATAACAATTGCAAGATCATCAAAGCGAATCTGAGCTTATCTGTTTGTCAGCATCTCTTAAACCCGAGCGCAACTCTAATGATTGTGCATTTTTAAAGAAAGAAAAAATCATGCTCTATACTATCGCGGTAATTTTACTTGTCATGTGGCTGCTGGGTATGGTGTCGGCTTACACCATCGGTGGCTTTATCCACATCCTTTTGGTGATCGCTATCGTCATGATACTGGTCCGCGTGATACGCGGCGAGCGACTCTGAAGCCTTTGCTGTCTGCACTCGGGGCGCTGCTAAAACATGGCATCGCCTTACCTTTGCTGCTGCCGGAAATTATCCACATTTTGCAGCGCACCCTGAGTGAATGGCTACGCCACCGTGCTGCCAGCAAGGGCGCGGCGCTGGCTTTCTACACGCTGTTTTCCATGGCACCGATCCTGGTGCTGGTGCTGGCAATTGCCGGTTTTTTTTATGGCAAACAAGCCGCACAGGGACAGTTATTTCATCAATTGCAAAGTCTGGTCGGGCACACCAGTGCAGAAGCCATACAAGCCATGCTGGCGGGCGCGCGTAATGAAGAAGAAGGCCGCCTGGCTACCATGATTGCCAGTGTGCTGTTACTCATTGGTGCCACCAGCGTCTTTGCCGAACTCAAAGAAAGCCTGGATGAAATCTGGCAAGTGCCGCATCAGGCCGATAGCAGTATCTGGCATTTGCTGCGTACCCGTCTTTTATCCTTTGGCCTGATCCTGGTGCTGGCATTTTTAATGCTCGTGTCACTGGTGATCAATGCCGTGCTGGCGGCGCTGGAACATTACTGGAGCGGCAGCCAACTCGCCATCTCCCTGGTATTCCTGCCTTTGTCTGCCATGGTCGGCTTTGCTGTGATTGCCTGCCTGTTTGCCGTCATCTTCAAGATGCTGCCAAAAGTGCGCCTGTCGTGGAATGATGTCTGGGTTGGTGCGCTGGGTACGGCAGGCCTGTTCCATGCGGGTAAATACGCGATTGGCCTGTATATCGGCAATAGCGGCGTGGCCAGCAGTTTTGGTGCCGCAGGATCAATGATCGCCATTTTATTGTGGGTGTATTACTCAGCCCAGATTTTTTTGCTGGGGGCAGAATTTACCCGTCAATATGCGTACAGTCTGGGCAGCCTGCAAAATGAAAGCAGAATGCCGCCTTGATCACTCAGGACTCAAAGGCCAGCTATTTTGCAGTAACCCGCCAGATGATATTACCAACGTCATCTGCCACCAATACCGCGCCAGCAGTATCTACTGCAACACCAACGGGACGCCCCCTGGCTTTACCATCTGCAGTCAAAAATCCTGTCAATACATCTTGCGGTGCACCACTGGGCTTGCCATTCGAAAATGGTACAAAGATGACTTTATAGCCGCTGTGCGGCTGGCGATTCCATGAACCATGCTGACCAATCAATGCGCCGCCAGCATAACGTTCGGGCAGTAGTTTTGCGTTGTAAAATGTCAGTCCCAGCGATGCCGTGTGCGCACCGAGTGCATAATCGGGGGTAATGGCTTTGGCCACCAGATCAGGTCTCTGCGGCTTGACGCGCACATCCACATGCTGGCCGAAATAGCTGTAGGGCCAGCCATAAAATGCGCCGTCCACTACTGAAGTCATGTAGTCAGGCACCAGATCATTGCCCAGTTCATCCCTTTCATTGACCGCTGCCCATAAGGCACCACTTTGTGGCTGCCAGGCCAGGCCATTGGCGTTGCGCAAGCCACTGGCAAATACGCGCATGCGGCCAGTGGCGATATCTATCTCATGGATGGCGGCACGCCCTGCTTCTTTATCCATGCCATTTTCACCGACATTGCTGTTAGAGCCGACAGAGACATACAGACGCAAACCATCAGGGCTGGCGACCAGATCCTTGGTCCAGTGATGATTGATTGTGCCGGCGGGCAGGTCTGCCAGTTTGGTACCGGGCGCGGTGATCTGGGTTTGTCCGCGCTGGTAGGGGTAACGCATGATGGCATCGGTATTGGCGACATACAGATAATCACCTACCAGTGCCATGCCAAAAGGTGAATGCAAGCCTTGCAGGAAGACGGTGCGCGTGGTTGCCTTGCCCTGGCTATCCATGCCACGCAAAAGCGTGATGCGGTCAGCACTTTTGACCTGGGCACCGGCAGATCCCTTGACCATGGACTCTACCCATTTCTTGACGCGCTTGACGCCACTGACAGTGTCGTGCACCGCAGGCGCATTGCTTTCTGCCACCAGCACATCGCCATTTGGCAATACATGCAACATGCGCGGATGATCCAGACCTTGCGCATAGGCAGAAACGGCCAAACCGTCAGCAGCGACGGGCTTTTCTCCCTCTGCCCAGCCTATGGCTTTGGCGATATTCACGGTCGGCAGCAGCTTTTTATCTGGTTCAGGTAAAACCGGCTGACTGCCAAAACCCGGCGTGTCAGAATGTGCGGGGGCCACCATGCATGCTTGCAAGCTAAAAAGCATGCAGGCACGGAAAATATGTTTATTGAGTGTCATCTATTTCTCCCGAGCCATGCCAAAAAACAGCTCTCGAATGAACAATATGAAAACACCTGGCGTGACAACACGTCTGTTCGTCAACCCACACTGATGACACGAGGAAAGTTAAGTTGCCATGCAATGGCAGAGATAAAACCAGGTGCATCGTACGATTTGGGCAAAATACCTGGCCATGCAAAAATAGCCATGGATGCTGATCCAGTCGGGAAATGATGCAGGAATCATCAAGATTTACCGGCAAATCGCACTAACATTTCAATTCCGAAATATTTACTTACAAATGGCCATGATTTGTCACTAAAATAATATTGTTAAACAATGTAAACTTGATATTATTGCTGTTGGTTAATAGTTTTACGGATGGTGGCGTGCCTGCATGGCGCTGTCGTAGCCATCTTTAGCAAATGAACACAGCATTTCTACAAGTAGTAAAAGACGCGGACCTGGCCAGAGATTTGAGCCGGATTGCGGATGATTTTGACATACTCGGATTTTTCCATCACTTTGGCAGCTCCTGTTTTGCCATGTCGGCCATGCTGGCGCAGATACTGACAGCCAAGGGCTATACGGCCAGGGTACAGGGCTGTTACGCTGAGATCAGGCAAGGTAACGGGGTTTTCTATATAGGCTATCAAGGCTTTGCCCATCAAGGACAAAAAGAAGGCCATGCGGTTTGTCTGGTAGAAGACAAATATCTCATCGATTTTGGCCTTGGCACGCTCAGAAAACACTATGCTGCCGACTTCAGACCTGCACTGGCCTGCCCGCTGGTCAGCAATGCTGATGGTGCAGGAGTAATTGCCCACCTGCCACTCAATGATGGCAGTGACATGGTCTGGCGTACTGACTGGATTTCACCCATGGTGGAAGCAGAATTGCGCTTCCAGGTGCCAACCGTGCAGCGGATTTTGACTGTGTTTGAAGACTTTCAAAAAAACCGCGTCGCCCATCTGGTGAAAAAACTGTTCACCGACAAATACCCTCCTGCAGCAGAAGATACTCTGCTGGTCTTGCGCGAACCACAGACCGGCACCAATGACGCAACACCAACGCAGCATCGGCTTGCTTAAGCAAATTGATTTGCGCCATCTGTGAACAAGCGGCGCAGAGGCCATGCGCCAATAATGGTCTTCCCACTATCTTAATTGCCATCTTGCTTGTCAGTGATACAGATCCTGTGAACGCAGGATTTGATGCATCGGGTTTGCAGCCGTACTCAAGCACTGGTCAAATCAGGTAATGGCGATTAAAATTAATTAGATACCAACAACATTCCATAAAGTTAAATCTTGCTGCAAGTCACCTTTTGAAAAGAATATCCTGCTAATAACATGCTAATAACATGTTAGATTATTGATCTCAAACGGTTTTTCATTCAGACCCTGCACTGTGGGAAAGCAAGATGACAGAAACGCGTGAAGACTTATCGACATCAGCGCCAACCGCGCCTGCGAGGTCTATACGCAGTTATTTGCTGATACTGGTACTGGCCGTATCATTGCCACTGGTGGCAGCTGTGGCATTTGGTATTTATTACGACTTCCAGCAATCCACCAACTACACCAAGACCACACTCAAGACCATGACCAGCGTCATGATCAAGAACACCCATGGCAAACTGGATCAGGCACACAAAATCATGGCCGGGGTTGCCAACCTGCCGCTGGTGAGGCAATTGCAGTTACAGGATTGTCCTGAAAAAATGACCAACCTGGCCAGCCTTGATCCTGCCTATGCACGCCTGGCGATTACTGACTTGCAAGGCAATATCCTGTGCAGTGCCCGCAATGGTTCTGCGACAGCGGTCAAGGATATGATCAACATCAGCGAGATTGCAGAGACCGTGAAGACCGGGCGTTTGACAATCTCGCCACCACGCCGCATACAGGCCTCCGCCCCCTGGAGCACGATCATGAGCCTGCCTGTACGCGACAGGGAGAACGCTATCATCGCCGTGGTGGTTTTGTCGCTGGATGTGAATTTCTATGATCCTGGCATTCCCTCTGAGTTTTTGCCTGACTCCAGCCGTTTTGGTTATTTTCGCGATGATGGCATCATGGTCTGGCGCAATCTTGATCCTGACCATGTCATAGGTACGCGTCCCAATGCCAATGCTGCCAGGCGCATCGTGGCAACCAGAAAAGGTGAATTTGAAAGCCTGGCAGTAGATGGCGTGACCCGCTTCTTTTCGGTCCTGCCCATGCCTGAATATGGCATGGTGGCCTTTGTCGGTGTCCCGGCGGACACCATCTTTGCCCAGGCTAGGAAACGTGCGGCTGAAGCCATCATTCTGGCCTTGCTGATGATCATCATGTTGTGGGTGGTAGCGCGCGCATTCGGATTGCGTATCACCAGGCCCATGACAGCGCTGGAAAGCGTTGCCCGTGCAGTACAGAAAGGGGACCTGGGTGCCAGGGCCAGACTGGAAGGGCCGGGCGAGTTGCAGGCGGTAGCCAATGAATTCAACCGCATGCTGGCAGCACAGCAGCATAATGATGAATTGTTCCGCGCCTTTCTCGACAATAGCGCCATCGTTGCCTGGATCAAGGATGAAGATGGCCGCTACCAGTTTGTCAGCGATAATTTCTTGCGGCGTTTTTCTTTCCAGACTGACCAGGTCATAGGTAAAACCGATCATGATATTTTACCCGCAGAGATTGCCGACAGCTATCGCTCCAGTGACCTGGCCCTGCTGGCAAGCGGTGAGCAGGACGAAGCTATCTGGCCATCGGATAGTCCTGACGAAAGCGTGAACTGGTGGCTGGTCAACAAGTTTGTATTCACTGGCTCGGATGGCAAGCGCCAGCTTGGCGGGCTGGCAGTGGATATTACTGAACGCAAGCGCATGACCGATCTGGATGAACTGATCCTGCAAACGGCCATGGATGCCTTCTGGCTGCTGGATAAGTACGGCAATCTGCGCGCCGTCAATGAAACTGCCTGCAGCATGATGGGTTATAGCCGCGAAGAAATGCTGACCCTGAATATCGATGATGTCGATGTAATGGATGAATACCATGGCAAGCTGGTAGAAGAGAGGCTCAATAGCGTGCGCCAGGCAGGTGCCCAGCAGTTTGAAGCCAGGCACAAGTGCAAGGATGGACGTATCATTGATGTTGAAGTCTCGGTACGTTACCTGCCCGGCCAGGAATTGTTTCCGGCTTTTGTACGCGATATCACAACGCGCAAACAGGCCGAGCAAAGCCTGCATCTGGCGGCCACCGTGTTTGAGTCGCATGAAGGCATGTTCGTCACCAATGCAAACAAGATCATCCAGCAAGTTAACCGCGCCTTTACCGAAATCACCGGCTACAGCCGCGAAGATGCGATAGGACAAAGCCCCAAGATCCTCAATTCTGGCCGTCATGACCAGGAATTTTTTGCCGATATGGATGTGCACCTGGGCATGAGTGGTTCATGGCAGGGTGAAATCTGGAACCGCCACAAGGATGGTCATATCAGCCCGCAGTGGCTGGCCATCACCGCCGTATATGGCCGCAACAATGAGCTGCTGCATTATGTCGGCACCCTGGTTGACATCTCCATGCGCAAGGCGGCCGAAGATGAAATCAAGACCCTGGCTTTTTTTGATCCACTGACCCATCTGCCCAACCGCCGCCTGCTGACTGACCGTCTGCAACAAGCCCTGCTGGCATGCGCCCGCAGTGGCCGCAAGGGTGCGCTGATGTATATCGACCTCGACAATTTCAAGACCCTCAACGATACTCAGGGCCATTACACCGGTGACCTGCTGTTGCAGCAAGTATCAGAACGCCTGACGCATTGCGTACGTGAAGGGGATACCGTGGCACGCATAGGTGGTGATGAGTTTGTGCTCTTGCTGGAAAACCTCAGTGAATCCTTGCATGAAGCAGCCAGCCAGATAGAAATGGTAGGCAAGAAAATCCTTGCCGCACTAAACCAGCCTTACGATCTGGAAGGCTATGAATGCCATAGCACGCCCAGCATAGGTGCGACCCTGATCGCTGAGCATGACAATGGTCATGAAGAGCTCATGAAGCAGGCCGACCTGGCCATGTATGCAGCCAAGACTGCTGGCCGCAATACCCTGCGCTTTTTTGACCCGGCCATGCAAGCTGTAGTCAGCTCACGCGCGCAAATGGAAAAAGAATTGCGCGACGCCTTGCGTGAACAGCAATTGCGCCTGTTTTACCAACCGCAGGTTGGCCGCGATGGTGAATTGCTGGGTGCCGAAGCACTGGTACGCTGGCAGCATCCGCAACGCGGCATGATCTCACCGGCTGAATTCATCCCGCTGGCAGAGGCTACCGGCCTGATCCTCCCACTTGGGCAATGGGTCTTGCGTACCGCCTGCCAGCAATTGCTGAGCTGGGCTGATGATGCTGTCAGTGCGCAGTTGACCATCGCTGTCAACGTCAGCGCCCGCCAGTTCAGGCAGTTGGACATCGTCGAACAGATACTGGGCATCCTGCAGGAAACCGGGGCTAATCCACAATTGCTGAAACTGGAATTGACAGAAAGCCTGCTGGTTGATGATGTAGAAGACACCATCATCAAGATGGAAAAACTGAAGGCCGCTGGCTTGTGTTTTTCTCTTGACGATTTTGGTACCGGCTATTCGTCCCTGACTTACCTGAAGCGCCTGCCACTGGACCAGTTGAAGATAGACCAGTCCTTTGTGCGCGATGTGTTGACCGACCCTAACGATGCTGCCATTGCCAGAACCATTGTCGCTCTCAGCCAGAGCATGGGCTTGTCCGTCATTGCTGAAGGCGTGGAAAGTGCCGAACAAAGAGATTACCTGGCCAGCCAGGGGTGCTTTGCCTACCAGGGCTATCACTTTGGCAAACCCGTGCCTATCGCGGACTTTATTGCGGCACATCTGGCACCGTCTGACAGTACTATCAAATGAGCTTCTTGCCTTGCTGACAAAATTTGAGAACTGCAGTAAATTAGCTGACCGCCGTGCCACTGCACGCTACACACTACACGCCGCACACACTCATTGAAAGCGTCACTTACAAGATGAAGCCTGGATTAAAACTGTCGTTCTCAGTCCTGTTTTTTCACATGTTTTCTTATGCTGCTGTCAGCAATGCGGCTGTAGTTGCAAATACCCAGACAAGCACCCAGTCAAACACTGCTGTTGTATACAGCTTTGGCCATCATGTAGGTGAGCGCCTGGTCGATGTCAAATTCAAGGATGTCGATGGCCGCGCAGGCAGTCTGGCGCAACTGGCTGGCAAGCGTGGTGCCATTATCGTCATGCGTGATGCAGAGTGCCCGGTGTCGCAGCGCTATGCACCGCGCCTGGCTGATTTCGAAAAAGAATATACTGCGCAAGGTTTTAATTTCGTGTATATCGATGTCAGCCCGCATACCGCTGCGGCTGCCAGACAGAGTGCATCCGGCAGTCAGTTGCAGGGCCGCGTAGTGCTGGACACCGACCGCAGCCTCAGCAATGCACTGCGGGCTGCTTCGACCTCTGAAGTCTTTGTTGCCGACCATCGTGGCACGCTGCTGTATCGTGGTGCCATTGATGACCAGTATGCGATCGGCGTGCACAAGGATGCTGTCAGCAAACCCTGGTTGCACAAGGCATTGAAAGAATACCTGGCGGGCAAGGACATCAGCACAGCGCAGACTACCGCCACAGGTTGCCTGCTGCCCGATCATGCAGGTGAAGTAGCGCAAAAACGCCCTGTCACCTACCACAACCGCATCAGCCGCCTGCTCGCGCAGAAATGCGAAATGTGCCACCGCGATGGCGGCGTTGCGCCTATGCCGCTGCAAAACTTTGAGCAAGTCGCTGCGCGCAAAACCATCATCGCCCACATGACAGAAAACCGGCTGATGCCTCCCTGGGGGGCAGACCGCAGCGTCGGCCACTGGGCCAATGACAGGAGCCTGTCTGATCAGGAACTGGCTGATTTGTCAGCCTGGATAAAAACTGGTACCCCTGCTGGCAATGCTGCCGAGGCACCTGTCCCGCGCACCTATGCACCTGGCTGGGAAATGCTCAAACCGGATGCCGTCTTGCAGGTGGCAGAACCACATAAAGTGCCAGCCCAGGGTGTCATTGAATATCAATACAGCTATTTGAAAACCAATTTTGACACCGACAAATGGGTCACGGCGATGGAAATACGCCCGACTGCGCCCAAGGTGGTACACCATATCCTGGTCTTCCTGGAAGAACCGGGGGCAAAGCGGCAAGCTGGTGGCATCGATGGTTTCTTCGCAGCGCTGGTGCCAGGTACGCCATTAACCACCTTCCCTGAGGGTGCAGCAAAAAAAATCCCCAAGGGGGCCTGGCTGAAATTCCAGATTCATTACCAACCCAACGGCAGCGAGCAAACCGATCAGGCTAAAATCGCCTTCCAGTTTGCTGAAGATGCCACCAACACCAGTGGCAAGTTGAAGGAAGTCAAAAGCGAATCCGCCTTCAATGCCAAGTTTGAAATACCACCAGGTGCGGCGAATCACCAGATCGAAGCCAGCTACCTGTTCCGTCGCCCCGGCCAACTGACAGCGCTGATGCCACATGCCCATTTGCGCGGCAAGGCCTGGAAAATGGAACTGGTTGATACCATGGGCAAGCGTACTTTATTGCTGAACATCCCCAAGTATGATTTCAGTTGGCAAAGCAGTTATCAATTGCAGGAACCTGTCGCCGTGACACCTGGCATGCGCATTGCTGCCACTGCCTGGTATGACAATTCCAGCGCCAACCCTGCCAACCCCAATCCCAAACTGGCCGTGCGTTTTGGCGAACAGACTTTTGAAGAAATGATGATAGGATATTTTGACTGGATACCGGATTGAGCCAGGCCGCAGGCTAGCATGCGCTGCGGTCAAACTTGCCTGAAACCCGCCCGCAACTTGCCTTGTCCCATGTTGCAAATCTGCCTGTAAAACTTGCCGGTAGCGTCAATAAATCGCTATTATGAATACATAAGCTGCAGCAGCAGACTGTAGCCAGATCAGCCTGTGGGCAAACTCCAGGCAAGGAGGCAGACAATGAAAAGCCCTGGCGCATATGCCTGCTTTATGTTGGCACTATTCACATGCGGGGCTGCATTTGCCCAGACGAGCAGCCCTGTGCCAAGCCATGCAACCGCGACAACACCAGCCCTGATCCTGAATTCTGAAGACTTCCCGCCTTTTAATTATCCAGATACCGATGGCAAAACAGCAAAAGGGCTGGCGACGGAAAAAGTCATAGAACTCATGGCCCGCGCTGAAGAAAATTACAGCATCCATTTCTACCCCTGGGTACGCTCTTTCCAGGCTGCCCGCCAACACGCCAATACTTGCATTTATGTTGTTACCCGAACACCTGAGCGGGAAGCCATGTTCCAGTGGGTGGGGCCATTGGTGAAAAACACCTGGACCGTCTTTGCCCGCGCCGACGATACCCGCCGCCCCATCAGCATGGATGATCTGCGCCCTTATCTGCTGGGTGCTTACCGTCAAGGTGCGGTGTCTGAATATCTGCTGGCCAAAGGCTATCAGTCAGAACTGGCAAATGCCGACCGCGACAATCCAAAAAAATTACTGGCAAAGCGCTTTGATTTCTGGATCACCGGCGAACTGGTCGGCCATGCCTTTATCAAAGACCTGGGCTTGAAAGACAAGATCATCCCCATCCTGCCCCTGCAAACCAAGGAACTTTATCTGGCTTGCAACCACGGCGTCGCCAAAGAGCGCATAGAGCGTCTGAACATGATCTTGAAGAATATGGAAAACGATGGCACCAATGCCAGCATAGAGAAAAAATTTCGCTAAGCGCTGCTGTCAGCGTGGCTGACGCAAAGCGCGCAGTACACCCAGACCCAGCAAGGCAAAATTCAGTACAGCGATCAAGGCAGCAAAGAATACGAATACCAGCCATGGCAAGCCTTGCACGCTGAATGGTGAAAACAACGCTGCAAATTCCCTTGCATCTGAGTACATGCCATTACGCAAAGCTTCATACTGGAAGATATAACTGGTGTCACTAAATGCCGAATAACACATGACGATGCCCAGGCACTGCAATACCAGTCGCTGCCAGGCATCCGATGCCCGCATCACGAATATGCTAGCCAGTATCAGCGTCACCGGCAAGGCCAGGCCCAGCAAATGCGCTGCATGCCATTGCGCCAGCAAGGGATAAATACCACTGTTCATGAAGACAGGCTTAAGCATGTAATAGGCGCCACAGACAAAGAACAGCAGCAGGACCAGGTAGGCAAACAGCAATTTTTCTGCCCTGGTCGAGATCATCAGCAAGATACTGCCAAACACTGCTGGTCCCAGCAAACCACCCAGCAAGACCAGGCTTTGCCAGCCACCACTGGTGATGGCCGCGCCACCGTTGGCATCCATCTGGAACCAGTAAAACGAGCCACCACTGATCAGGCTGGCCAGGCCATGCCCCATCTCATGCACAAACACACCCAGATAACGCAGTGGCGCTGTCAGCCAGTACAGCAGGTAAGCCTGGGCAGGCAATAGCAAGGGCAAGACTATCCATAACAAGAAAAACACCGCCATCAGCGACAGCAACATGCGCCTGTGTCCCAGGCCACGGTTATTGGCACTATATCCCGGATAAAACGGCGTCTGCTGGGCTGCCATGGGCATTCCTGATGAAAAATATTGGCAATAGTGTAACCCAAGATGTATATGTTTCCTGCGCATCCCCTCTGCTCAGGCAATGCATTCTGCAAGGCAATAGAAAAAACTGCTGAACATAGTAAAATTGCGTCATACCTCCTTACCGGAAATTTGCATGTCCAAGAAAAACGAACTTACCCTGCTGATGGCAAAAGTTCTTTTAAAACTCACTTCCGAATCCCCGCAAGCCTGGGATCAGTCGTATTGCCGTTTTTTGGCGCAGGATAAAACCCAGCCCAGCTTCGAGTTCGTGATCCGGTGGGGCAGGACCATCTATGCCTTGCCAGTGCCGCCTGAATACACAGATTTGCTGGCACCGCTGATGCAATCCCTGTTTGATGAAATGCAGGCAGAGACTACACACAGACCCGTCCTCGCTGTTCTCACCGTCGATGCTGCCAAGACCTATAAACTCAAGCTTGAGTACCACAATCCATCAGCCCATGAGATCAACCCGCTGGCACTTGGGACTGCCGCTTCGTATTTTGCAAATGATGAGATTGATGTGCCGCCACGCACGCAGGCATAGCCCTTTTTTTCAAACATCGCCGTAATGTAGGGCGGATTGTAATCCGCCGTATGAGATCGTCACATCCCAGGGAAGATGCCAGCGCCGTGCACTACGCACGCATGCGGCGCATTACAATGCACCTCCCGTTACGGCTACGATTATCCTTTTACCACCATCGCGGTGAAGTTTGAAATCTGCTAAATTATTGCCATGCCTAATTACCGACGCGCCTGGCATCCAGGCGGTACTTATTTTTTTACTGTCAATTTGCTGCAACGCTCCGGCAATGATTTGCTTGTTCGTCATATTTCAGAATTGCGTGAAGCTGTGCGTGTCGTCCGCCTGCAATATCCGTTTCACATCCATGCCTGGGTAGTTTTACCGGATCATCTACATTGCGTTATTGAATTGCCGGAAGAGGATATTGATTTCGCATTGCGCTGGCGTCTGATTAAAAGTTACTTTTCCAAATCCCTGCCAAAAACCGAATGGTTGTCAGATATCCGAACAAGTCGCAAAGAACGCGGCATCTGGCAAAGGCGCTACTGGGAACATCTGATACGTGATGAAGCAGATTTTGCAGCTCATATGGATTATGTACACATCAATCCACAAAAACATGGCTTGGTCAGGAAAGTGTCAGATTGGCCGTATTCGACTTTTCATCAACTGGTAGAACAAGGCATATATCCAGCTAATTGGGCAGGAGGGGAAGAGGTATTTTTGGGTTATGAAGATTAATGCCGTCACGATAAGGTTCAAAATCTACTAATTTTCTCCATGTCAAACTATCGAGACGCCTTAATCATCGCCGCAATGTAGGGCGGATTGTAATCCGCCGTATGAGATCGTCACATCCCAGGGAAGATGCCAGCGTCGTGCACTACGCACGCATGCGGCGCATTACAATGCACCTCCCGTTACGGCTACGATTATCCTTTTACGACCATCGCGGTGAAGTTAAAAATCTGCCAATTTCTCCATGTCAGACTACCGAGACGCCTTAATCATCGCCGTAATGTAGGGCGGATTGTAATCCGCCGTATGAGATCGTCACATCCCGGGGAAAATACTTGTACGGGGCACCACGTACACATGCGGCGCATTGCAATGCGCCTTACGACTATCCATTTTCCATCATCACGGCACTTCAGACTATCCCACAAATAAAACACGGCTTGCATATTACAAGCCGTAACAAGGAGGATTTTTATCAGCGTTAAAAAATGGGCAAAACCAGTTGACCAATTTCCTGCGCCGTCCTCGGCCAGACAGGGATTGCCCATAAAACGGTACGAGATCAGTTCCTCATATTGAGTCCCACCATGATTCTGCGTCCGGCATAGGCATAATCATTCAGGCTGGGTATGCCATTGGCAAACGCGGCATATTGCCCCTGGCTGCTGCTGGTCGTTGCCAGACCCAGATTGCGGGCTTCGGCAAAAATCTCCAAACCATTCTTGAAGCGATAGGCGATCTTGGCGTCGATATAAGCCGTGGCATCCCTGAAGTTGGGTGAGCCGGGGTTATAAGGCACGCGGTAAAAACCACCAGCATCATTCGGGTAAGTGTAAGTCGTAGCGATATTATTGCCGCAACCTGCAATGCAGGTGAAGTAACTGGCGCGCGCCTGATAGGCAATCCGTGCACTTAAGGCGCCATCGTCATACCAGATCGAGGCATTGGTTGTATAGCTGGATTCCAAAGTCGGTGGCAGCGAATCACCAGTGAGCAGGTCACGTACCGTCACAGAGTCGGAGGATTTCAATTTTGAATAATTGAAGTCAATACCGGTATATTTGAAGTACCAGGGCAAGAAGGTGAAGGCCATCTTGCCGCCAATTTCTATACCTTTGCGCGTAGTAGCAGGACCATTTTCCCAGGTTGAATAACCAAACTCAAAGTCAGACAATTTCTTGCCGGTGACAGGGTCAACATCATTGGAGCCAGCAAACAGCGCGACATTGGATTTGCCAACTGCAATGGCTGGCCCCACCTTGCCGGTCTGCCTGAAAGTGCCTATGCTGAACATGGTATCTTTGTTGGGATACCATTCTGCGCTCAGGTTCTGGTTGATATTCGATTGCGCCTTCAGATTAGGATTACCCATGGTGCCGCTACAACCCATATCGGCACCACTGCCATCGGTATCGACCAGACCTGCCCTGCGTTCATCATAAGTACAGGTGCCGGATGGCAGCAGGCGTGAGATAGGCGGCCTGGCGACGGTCTTGGCGTGGCTGTAGCGCAAGATGAATTTTTCTGGTATCACCCACAAACCGACATTGGAAATTGGCAAAATGTCTGTGGTATTGCTGTCGAGTGAAGTATTCTTCATCAGGGTGCTGCTTTGTACACCGGCTGCAGCATTAGGATTGAGAGGATCGAAGGCGGTAGTCTTGGTGATCGATGTAAAGAACATCTGCCCGGTCGCATGAATTTCGGTATTGACATAGCGCACACCGATATTGCCCGTCAGTTCCATGCCGAAGGGCAGCTCATCCTTGTCAAACTCGACCATGAAATAACCAGCCTTGGTTTTCTCGCTATTCAGACTGACGGGCTGGGCATACACTTTGCCATCGCTGCCTACACATGACTTCATGCAATTGAAATTCATGTTAGGCACACCCAACAGGTCGAATGCCTTGGCCACATCTATCTGGCTCCAGCCATTGATCAGGCTGGCCGGACGATCAGGCAAGCCTGCCATGAATTGAGACGACGCTGGCATCATGGATTGTGCGAGCACATTCTGGAACTGCGCCTGTGTCAGTGTCGTGGTGCCATACAGGGTATTCGACAAATTGGTGTTTGCTACGTAACCGTAATTACATGGCGCGCCACCGGCGCCCAGTGAGCCTGGTGTATTTTCACAACCAACAAAACTGCCACGCAGATTATTGGTCGGCATCACGACCGGCGGGATATAACCGGCGGCACCAAAAGTACCGACTGCAGATTTAATCGTCGCACCGCCGCCGCCCCACTGTGCAGCATTGGCATCACGCAGATTGAAACCTGTCTTCACCAGGGTCAGCCAGGGCAATTTGTCAGTCAGGTTATAGCTCAGGTCGAGCTTGGCTGTTTTCTCGCCAGTTTCAATCAGCTTGGGTGAATACGAAATTTGCGGGGCCTGCGTCAGCATGGGTTGCTGGGCAATGGTATAGGCGGGCGTTGCCGGGTTATTGATTGTCGCAGCAACCGCTGCACGGGCACTGGTCGCAAGATTGACAGCGGAATACTGCGCAGGATTAGCCTGGTCAAACGTGGAATTGGCAGGGAAAGCATAAGTCCACAAACCATTTGGCAACACGCTCAGGGTAGCCTCGCCGTATGGAGTAGACCAGCTGGTGCGCTTGTCGGCACGAGAAAAATCGGACCTGCCATCGGCAATAAAAAACTCTGCCTTGAAACGGTCTTTTTTGTAGGTGCCACCACCTTGCAGGTAAGTCGATTTGGTTTCCATCGTGTTCTGGATCTGGTCGGTACTTGCCGAGCCATCCGTGATGGTGAACTTGGTCACGTGATGATTCGCATCCATCACCACGGAACCGGGTACTACGTTAGCTGTTGCCCCCATGGCAGGATCTAGCCCGGTACGGCTACTGATATTGTCGTACACATAGTAGCCAGAGCCTGGCACGGCAGTACGCACGCCAGTGGCTGAGTCAACAAAGCTGGTACCGCGAAAAGCAGGTGAGATCACGTCAGTGGAATTGATACGCACACCACCCAGGCCATAGGTCAGGAAATTGTCTTGCACCTTGCGTGAGTTGCCACTGCCTTTCACATACACGGTGAGATCATCATTGACCTTGAAGTCAAAACGCAGGTCAAAGGATTTGCGGTCTTCTTTCTGGCGCTTTTCTATGAAACGCACCAGTGAAGGTGTGTAATCATTCCATTGATTGAGACAGGTTTCCAGCTCGGAAGTACGCTGTGAAATAGCGGCGTTTCTGGCTGTCGTGCCATTCACGGCAGCGGACTGTACGCTGGTCAGTGCCGGGAAAGCTGCATAACAATCCGCCTTGGTTTTGGCAGCGGCAGACTTGCTGACCAGGCTCAGCGGTGTTTCTGAATTAAAGACACCACCGGCTGTCAATGGCGATGCGACGATGGGCGCAGTTGCCGTGGGGTCACTGGTGGATACGGTGCTGGGGTTAAAGGTAAAGGTCTTGTTAGGCGAATTGTCAAAATCCAGTGAGCGCGCATAACCCGCCAGACCTGAGGTGGTAGGCTGGAAAGAATGGCCATCATTGGTGACCTTGCCCGCAGAGACATTCAACAAGACACCCAGGCGGTTATCCAGAAATTTATTCGCCAGCACCAGATTCATGTCTGGCGTCCATTCCTTGTTGATGGAATTTTGCGTTCCTGCCAGGCGCAGGGAAATATAAGGTTTGGCAAAATCCAGGCCGGTGCGGGTAGTGATGATGATGCCACCGCCCAGCGCGCCCTCAGTCATGTCAGCCGTCGAGCCCTTGACCACATCGACGCTCTTGATCAGGTCGGACGACAGTTGGCGAAATTCTACCGCACGCCCAAAGCCACCGCCATTCATGTCAGAACCACCGGCAGATTGCACTGACTGCCCGTCTATCTCTACCCTGGTCAGGTCCGGCCCATTACCGCGCACGGTGACACTGACACCTTCGCCAAAGTCGCCACGGTCGAGTGAAATGCCGGATATGCGGGAAATCGCTTCACCTATATTCCTGTCGGGAAAGGCACCGACATCTTCAGCCACGATGGAATCCTTGGCGGTAGCTGCATGTTTTTTTCTGTCAATGGCAGATTGTTGTGAGGCCCGCGTACCGACCACCACGATGGTGGAAAGGTCTTCGTCCTTGCCACTCGTTTTTGTTGCAGGTTTATCGACAGCAGTTGATTCTGCGGGCTTAGTAACATGGTTGCTGGCTGGCTTGGTATCTTGCGCCAAGGCGAAATCATGCGCCATCATGGATGTCAAAGCCAGTGCAATGGCATAACTCAGGCGTTTGAGTTTCAAGCCTTCATGTGCTGCAATACCTGTCTCGCCCAACTCACGCGACAAGTCCTGCCCCCTATTATTTAGGCATCGTTGGTTCATGCTGTCTCCTGATTGTTTTTATTAGTTTTATAGGTGACCTTGCTGTGCAGGTCACTTTTATTGCACCCAATGCTGAATGCTTGTATTGATATTATTTGATTTGCAAATTTGATTTATATAGATTTTCTCGCTAAACGTATGTTGTTTTCATATAGCTTGCGCAGGCAGGATTTGCCGGAACTTGTTCCATTGTGAAAAATGAATGCGCTGCTTTCATAGTGCATAATAGGGATACAGGCAGCCTGATCTGTCGACTCTGACCTAAGCCATGCACAAGAAATTACTGATATTGGATCTGGATGAAACCCTCATCTTCGCGACAAAAAAACAACTCGCACATGAAGCTGATTTTTGCTTCTTTTCGTATCACGTCTACCTGCGTCCGCATGTACGCGAATTTATTGCATTCTGTCTTGAACATTTTGATTGTGCCGTCTGGACATCGGCATCAGAAAGCTATGCTGCCGTCATCGTCAAGCATCTGTTTGGTGAAGACCCGCCCTTGAAGTTTGTCTGGGCAAGGCAACGCTGCACGCGTGTGTTTGATCCTGAATACCAGGATTTTGAATGGGTCAAGGACTTGAATAAAGTCAGGCGACGTGGCTACATGCTTGAGCAAGTCATCATGCTGGACGACACACCCAAGAAGCTGCGCCGCAACTATGGCAACCTGATGCGCATGAATATGTTTGAAGGTGATGTCAGCGATAGAGAACTAAAGCTTGCCATGGCTTATCTGAAGGAATTGAAGCAGGCGGAGAATATCCGCGCCATAGAAAAACGCGGCTGGCGAACACGGTTTGTGGAAGGTGATGGGAATACCATCTCAGGATAGCAAAGGCAATCATCATCGCAGTGATGTAGGGCGGATTGTAATCCGCCGCATGAGATCATCGCAATCCTTGGGAAAACACCCGCGCCGTGCACCACGCACACATGCGGCGCATTACTATGCGCCTCCAGTTACGTCTGCGACGACGGCTATCCATTTACCATTATCATGGTAAATCGCAAGAAAAGTTTAGGGCACTATCGTCGTAAACAAATACACCGCAAAGATCACGCAATGGATGGTGCCCTGCATGATGGTGGTTCGTCCCGTTCCCAAAGACAGTGAAGTAATCATCAGCGACAACAACAGCAGCACCATCGATTTTGCATCAAGGCCCAAATTCAATGACCAACCCGTCGTCAGCGAGATCACCGCTACTACCGGTATGGTCAAGCCTATGCTGGCAAGGGCAGAACCCAGCGCCAGGTTGATACTGGTTTGCAGACGGTTGGCACGGGCAGCACGAAAGGCGGCGACACCTTCCGGCAACAAGACCACCATGGCGATAATAATACCGACCAGAGCTTGCGGTGCCCCAGCGGCAGCAACTGTGCTTTCCAGTGTCGGTGCCAGGGATTTGGCCAACAACACTACCGCACCAAGGCACAGCATGAGCAGGCCGGTACTGGCCCAGGCCACGCCATTGCTGGGCGGCTCTGCGTGTGCTTCTTCATCACCAGTGGACACTGCCGGCAAAAAATAATCACGGTGACGCACGGTTTGCACCAATACAAAGGTGCCATATAAAACCAGGGAGACGATAGCAATAAAAGCGAGTTGACTGGCGCTGTACACCGGCCCCTGCGCAGTCGAGGTGAAGTTGGGTAAGACCAGGGTCAGTATTGCCAGCGCCGCCAGTGTCGCCAGCGAAGTACTGGCTCCGCGCAGGCTGAAGCTTTGCTCCTTGTGCAGGCTGGCACCAGCCAGCAGGCACAGGCCTATGATGCCATTTAAAATAATCATGATGGCGGCAAATACGGTATCGCGCGCCAGGCCAGCCGTCACCTCGCCCCCCGCCAGCATCAGCGAGACGATCAGCGCGACTTCTATCAGAGTCACCGCCAGCGCCAGCAAGAGTGTGCCAAAGGGTTCACCAATTTTATGCGCCACGACTTCGGCATGATAGACGGCAGTGAGTACACCACCAAACAAGGCAATAGTCAGCAAGATAGCGTAGAGGGAGTTGCTGATCAGGATGCCACCACCCAGGATAATCCAGGCGGCGAAGGGGATGATGATGGACCAGCGTGGCAAGGTGTTGGATATGGTCATGCTCGTTCCCGTCAATGAATGATTTACTGGCAGTCTAACCCAGGTTTGACCGTATCTGCTTCGCCATAACGTGTTTGCACTACACGCATATTCTGTCCTGCCGGGCGCAAGATCAGCATATGACTGAAGCTGCTTTCGCAAAATTCTTTCATGGCTGGCGCACCCAAGGCAGTCGCAATAGCAGGAACAGTATTGCCATGCCCTACCACCAGCACAGTGCCGCTACTGGCACGCACGGCATCAGCCACCTCCTTGACATGTTCAGCGCCACGCTTGGCAGATAGGACCTGTGGTGTGATGCCTTTGGCCTGCGCCAGTGGCTGCGCCGTTTCGCGCGTGCGTTTGAATTGCGTGGTGTAGATACTGCTGACCCCCGCATTCTGCAATGCCAGCGCCAATGCCTGCGCCCTTGCCTGCCCTGCTTCTGACAAGCTTGGATCAGCCGGATTGTCAGTCGATTTTTCTGCATGGCGCACCAGGATGATGAGTTCAGGCTCAGCCTGGGCCATCATGGGGAATAGCATCGTGCAGCAGGCAGAAATGATAATCAGGAATTTTTGCATATAAGTTTCATGGATAAAAAAGGCTCACGGTCGGTACATGATTCAGTGCATGCATGCATGCATGCATGAGGATTTTACTACGTCATCATGTTATGCTTGCATATCTGTTTTGCAGGAGCATCTTCATGACATTACTTGGTAGCATTGCCGTATTGACGAGTGTCTTAGGCATCATATCGTGCTGAACTTGCGAACGGCTATGCGCCCTGCATGGGTCAAAATAATGAAAGTGCTAGTTACCATTCCCTGTATCATGCTGGCTTTTTTAGCGCTGGTATCTTTTTCCAGCAGACATTCCCTGTTTTCCTGGATGTGTGTAGCCATGATCGTGTTACCTATCGTAATCTGGCGCACCAGCAAGTTCAAATTAACTGCCACAATTTTTTTACTTGCAGGCATACTGCTGGCAATCAGTCCTGTTGATTTCGTTTATGAATCTGGAAAAACTGGCGTGCATCTGCTTCCCACCAGTTCAGGCATAGCAACACTCACAGGCACCGTAGGCTATGGCTGTATAGCCAGGAATATCCCGCCTTGGGCTCTGGTGTTTTCTTTTTGATCAGTCAACTGGCATTTTCTGAAAGACAGCTATTATCCCCATCACCGCCACCACAGTTTGCGCTACGCTTGCTGCATCATTTCCCAGCACAGCCCACAAGTCTGCACTCACGAACGCTGGCTTGCTAATTTGAGCGTATGCTTCGCGAGCACAGCCGCCTGAACGTGCCACGGGAATGACGGTAGCGCCGTTCGCCAACGCGATCTGCACTTCATCTGCGGTGGCTGGTCCACCTTCGATGACAATATACACAGATGCCATGCGCGCCAGCACGGCGCGGCGCTCTTGCATATCTTTACCGGCATACAAAGTCTGACCATAATCCCATGCAGCCATACCTTGCGGCAGAACGTGGAACACTTGCGCTGGCAACTGCAATTGCTGGCGATGCAGGTGAAAGCTACGGCCACAGGCTTCTCCTATGCCACTGACGCCGCCCGTAAGCAGCACTATCTCTGGCAAGGCAGCCAGCGCCTGCCCCAACATCTGACAAGTCTGCTCACTGTCTGTATGCCAGAACGAGGTACTACCGATGACAGCGACACGCATGCCTTGTGGCAGCTTGCTAAGCAAGTTTTGTAGCGTTTGGTCTGTTTCACTTTGCATGAAAATACTTTCTTATTTGAGTTCTCTCAACAGATAACTTTGGCTTTTGGCTCAACACTTTTCTGGCATATAGACGAGCGTTTAAAGAATCAGGCGAAGCCGGAAAGTATCAGACTCACCAAAAATAAACAAGAATCCGTCATCAGATCATCTGTCTTTCCTGCATAGATGCAGGTAAATCGAGCAAACAGAATCTTGCCATCTACTTGTAAGATATGCGATGCTCTTGCTTTCTCCTGTCTGTGCAGCCTTAGCAAGGCCAGTATCACTAGAACTCATTTCATAAATAGGATGAGTGCAAACAAGACGATTTGGGATGCAGTGCAAGGCGTGACCTTTGCTAAGGCTTCTGCCTTAGCGAGGGAGGGGTGACGCACTACGCACTGCAATGCGGCCAAATCGTCAGTTCCCGGAGGATTTTCCTCATAACGTGTGCTGGACTGCGTTGGACTCGTTATCAATAGGCAAAGCTATTGACTGCCTCGTCCATAGTTTTACCATTGGCCGGCCCACGTTATGAGGCAAACGCATCTCAACCTATTTATGAAATGAGTTCTAATGATCAAACTCACGCGCCTTACCAATCTCTTGTTGATAATAATGCTGGGGCTGGTCGCGCTGTTGCAGGTCGTGGGTATATCCTCTCACAAGCTGGTCACATTTTTTCCAGCCTGGCCTGGCTTGTTGATGCTGCTGTCGGTGTATCTGGTTCCATGGTGCGCGCTGAGTAATGATGCCTCACTGCGCTTGCTGCGTATTGCCAGAGGTTATACGACATTCACGTTGATGTTCTCCATCATTGTTCCGGTTTGTCTCACATTGAATGCCAATGTCACCCATATGCCCGACATTTTGATGACAATCTTGCTGGCAGGCTTGCCAGGCTTGCTGAGCCTCAATGCGCTGAATAAAAAGCTGGCACGAGATCATGTATCTTCCGGGGCTGTTCTGGCTGCAGAGCCCGGCCAATTAGATTCACGTAATTACTTCATGGCACACTGGCGCGGCCAGCTATCCCTGGGCAAATCATTTTGGCTCAATGGAGTAGGTATAGGTAATCTGCTGGCAGTACTGCTGGTCTCGGGATTGGCCAAATTGATTGAAGCAAGCGACGTCAGTTTGCGCATGCTGGCTGGTATGAGCATAATGATCTTTGCGCTTGCCGCCCTGATATGGCTGTGGGCCATTACAGGCATCTTACGTTCGGCCAGCAAACATACTGCGCGTGGCGGTTCTGGATTGGTCGCCGGTTTGACGATATTGCTGGCATTGTCCAACATCCTGGGAGTGTTGCTGAAAGCGTCGTCATCCTATGTACCGCAAATGAAAGAGTTTGCCATGCTGGCGACGGGTCATGACAATATGAAGCGTGTCGGGATCAGTGGCGGGGCCAAAGGCGATGTATTGAATTTGCGGGGCACCATAGGTGAAGGCAGCATGGCAAATTTTGTTGAAGCCCTTGAAAGAAATCCACGAGTCAAAACCATCTCATTGAACTCACCCGGCGGACGCTTGCGCGAAGCCCAGCAAATAGCCAGACTGCTCAAATCACGCCAACTCAATACCTATGTCGAAGGTGAATGCAGCAGTGCTTGCACTTATGTTTTTCTGGCAGGCAAGGATCGCGCTGCCACACCCAATGCGCATATAGGTTTTCATCAACCCAGCTTTCCTGGTATCGGTGGGGCGGAGCTGGCAATTGCCACCGACAATATGGCGAAGCATTATCGTGCCGCAAATTTACCGGAAGATTTCATCCAGATCGCCATCAACACCAAGGCGGAGGGTATGTGGTATCCCAGCCGAGAAGACATGGTCAAGGCGAGAGTAATTACCCGCGTCTCGCTGGGCGGTGAGGCCAATGAATCGTTTGACATGCAGTCACGTGAGGAAGTCTTTAAAGACTTGAGTAGCAGTACAGTCTGGCGCAATTACGAACGGCGTGCACCTGGCAAAATTGATCAAATCACTGACCTGATCTGGAACATGAAACTTGCAGGTAAAGATTCGCAAACGATACAGGATGCCGTCAAACTGGCATCCAAAGATGTCTATTTGCTAGCCCTCAAAAGCGCGCCAGATGACTTACTGGACGAGTATGCGCAATTACTCTCTGAACAGCTGGAAGCCGCCAGACAACTCGGCCCGCAGGCCTGCGCCCAATTAATCAAGGGCACGCTGAGTACACAACGCACCATGCCAGATAATCTGATCAAGCGCGATAGTGCCTTGCTGGGAAAAATAATGGCAAGTGAGCCACGCAGCCGCAGCTACACCATGGCATCAAAAGAATTTGCCAGGAGCGCAAAAAAACTGCAAGACCTGATGAGCCCGCTGCAACGGCAAGTCACCGCCAATCTGGAGGCCTATGCAAACCAGCCCATCTTGCAATGCGAAGGGGTCATTGGTCTGTACAGAAATATCCTGCGCATGCAAGATGCTGACAGGCATATCATTTTGAGTGCCTTGATGCAGGCGAAGTGAGGAAATCTAAACTGTAGCAGTATCCTGTAGGGTGCGTTATATCGCACCGTCCCCGTAATCAACAAGGATGAGGTATCACGCGTCATTGATGATTCTTGGAACTCATTCATGTTGATTACATGAACCCAATAACGTTTGGACATTGATACCTCACAATATTGCGCGCCCAAACGGTGCGTTATAACGCACCCTACACAGTGAAACGTGTGTACTCCTCCTCTGCCAGCCCTGTACGCCACCGGGCTATCGTGGCAGACTTCCCGCTTCAGAGCTACAATGGCGGCAGCCATCGCCAAATCTTAGAACTCATCCAGGAGCAGGTGTAAATGAAAACCGATACTACCGTCGCGCAAAGAACAGAACGCGATACCTTTGGCGAGATCACCGTCCCCGCAGACGCCTTATGGGGCGCGCAAACGCAGCGTTCGCTGCATCACTTTGCCATCTCTACAGAAACCATGCCGCCAGAACTGATGCTGGCACTGGCACGCGTCAAGCGCAGCAGTGCGCAGGTCAATAGCGACCTGGGCCTGCTCGACAGCAAGGTGGCAGAAGCGATTGCCCAGGCGGTTGAAGAAGTGCTGTCAGGCACGCATGCAACAGAATTCCCTCTGTCGGTATGGCAAACCGGTTCTGGCACGCAAAGCAATATGAACATGAATGAAGTGCTGGCCAACCGCGCCTCTGAATTTTTGGGTGGCACACGTGGCATGAGCCGCGTCGTGCATCCGAATGACCATGTCAACATGGGCCAGTCATCAAATGATGTCTTCCCCACCGCCATGCATGTGGCTGCCAGCATCGCGGTCATTAGCCATGTACTGCCATCGCTCGCCAGATTGCGTGCCACGCTCGATGCCAAGGCCAAAGAATTTGCTGACATCATCAAGATAGGCCGCACCCATTTGCAGGATGCCACACCGCTGACACTGGGCCAGGAAATATCCGGCTGGGTCGCACAACTCGATTATGCAGAACGCGCCATACGCCACACTCAGCCCGCCCTGCAAGAGCTGGCCATCGGCGGCACTGCAGTTGGCACCGGCCTCAACACCCATGCAGATTTTGGCAAGCTGGTAGCCGCCAGCCTGACGCTCGATACCGGCATCGCCTTTGAAGCTGCCCCCAACCGCTTTGCTGCGCTGGCCGGGCATGATGCCATGGTCAGCAGCCATGGCGCGCTCAAGACCCTGGCAACTGCCTTGATGAAGATCGCCAATGACATACGCTGGCTGGCATCCGGCCCACGTTCTGGTCTAGGTGAATTACAGATACCTGAAAACGAACCGGGTTCATCCATCATGCCAGGCAAGGTCAACCCCACCCAGTGTGAAGCGGTGACCATGCTATGTTGCCAGGTCATGGGTAATGATGTGGCACTCAGCATAGGTGGTGCATCCGGCAATTTTGAATTGAATGTCTTCAAGCCTCTGATCGTCCACAACTTCCTGCAAAGCTGCCGCCTGCTGGCTGACGGCATGGCCAGCCTGGAAGAACATTGCGCCCGTGGCATGCAGGCCAACCGCCCGCGTATCAAGGAATTGCTCGACAATTCGCTGATGCTGGTAACCGCGCTCAACCCTTACATAGGTTATGACCGCGCCGCTGCCATTGCCAAGCATGCGCATGGCAATGGCACGACCCTGCGTGAAGCAGCGCTGGCCCTGGGTTACGTGACTGCGGAAGAATTTGATGGCTGGGTCAGGCCTGAGGATATGGTGTAATTTTTTACGAGCGCACGGGACTCAAAATCCCATGCCTGCTTTTGTAGGGTGCACCGCGCGCACCGCATTGATCTATGTGTGCTGGTGCACACGGCGCGCCCTACCTCCCCCAACACAAAAAACATAGAACGGAAACCGCATGTCCGAACAACTCAAACTCGTCATCCTGATACAAACCAAACCTGGCCGAGCTGCTGAACAGATCGCCGCCTTCACCAGGCTGGCACCGCTGGTGCGTGCTGAAGCAGGTTGCCTGCAATATGAGATGCATCCTGTCGCTGGCGATGAAGATAAATTCGTCCTCATTGAAACCTGGACATCCAAAGCAGCGCTGGATGCGCATGACGCCATGCCTTATATGATAGAAGCCGATGCCAACAGCCCGAATTTTCGCGCAGGGCCAGCGACTGTGCTGTTTTTAGGGCCTGTCATCGCGTAGTAAAGCAGTTGGAGTAAGGTGCGCACTGATGCACCAGGCGCACCAGGCGCGATGCATCCCGCCCTGCCACTTAATTCCGGCCATTTAATATTGCTCACACCAAAAGTCCCCCATGATGAAACCGTCTTACACAAAAGCCCTGCGCTGTGGCTTGCTGAGCCTGGCAATCGCCGGTTGCTCGTCCACGCATTTGCAAACTGGCAGCACTGATAATTATCGCCCCGTCATCCTGGTATCGATAGATGGTTTCAAGCCTGAATACCTGACACGCGGTGTGACCCCTGCCTTGAACGCACTGGCTGCAGAAGGTGTACGTACTGAGGCCATGCGCCCGTCCTTTCCATCGATCACCTTCCCCAATCATTACACGCTGGTGACAGGTTTGCGCCCTGATCATCACGGCATCGTCGGCAACACCATGGAAGACAGCAATATCCCTGGTGTGCGCTTCAAGCTCAGCAATAAAGAAGCCGTGCTCGACAGGCGCTGGTGGGATCAGGCTGAACCAGTCTGGGTCACCGCAGAAAAAAATAAAGTAAAAACCGCCATCATGTTCTGGCCCGGCTCAGAAGCAGCCATACACGGTGTGCGCCCCACTGAATACCGGACCTTTGATGACAAGCTGCCGCCCGCAGCGCGGGTAGACACCATGCTGGGCTGGCTGGATAAACCTGCCGCAGAGCGCCCTGGTTTTTTGACTGTGTATTTCGACCAGGTAGACCATGCAGGCCATGATTTTGGGCCTGATACCAAAGAAGTCACCGATGCTGCTGCAGGTGTGGATGCTGCCATTGCCCGCCTGATGGATGGTTTGCGCGCACGTAATATCAAGGCCAATGTCGTTATCGTCTCTGACCATGGCATGGCCGCCACCAGCCCTGAGCGGACTATATTGCTCGACCAGATTGCCGACCCGGCCAGCTATGAAGTCATCAACTATGGCAGCTACGCAGGTATCAATCCCAAGGCCGGGCAAGAGGAGGTAGTATCCAAAGCACTGCTGAAAACCCATGAACACATGCAATGCTGGAAAAAAGAAAACATACCGGAGCGTTTTCATTTCGGGCAAAACGCCCGCGTACAACGCTTCGTCTGCTCCGCTAATGTAGGCTGGCTGGTGGTGCCGGATGCCAAGGTCGCCGCCAAGGCAAACAAGGGTTCGCACGGTTACGATAATTTATCCAGGGAAATGCAGGCCCTGTTCATCGCCAATGGCCCGGCCTTCAAGAAGGCAAGCGTATTGCCACCGTTTGACAATGTGAATGTGTATCCGCTGCTGATGAAGCTGATCAAGGTACCGGCCCTGGCATCAGATGGAAATATAGATGCAACCAAGGCGGCGCTGGCTGAATAAGCTTCAAGCCAAATGCCCGGTTACCTGATCAGTCGATACCGGGCAATCTGGCATATACAATCCATGTCAGCCCGTTTATCTTTTCCCCATCGAGGGCGCATTACAGTGCCCCTCGCCTCTCTATTATCCGTATAAAACAGGGCAAAACAGCATCTGTCACTATCTGTCACTGGTTGCGCCATCACCGGCAGCAAATGTCCGCCAGAGTATTTCGCTTCTCGCACTGACAAGCGCTGGCAGCACCTGTCAGTTCATCAGTCAATTCAAATAAATCTTGCCAAATGTCTCATTAATGCAAATTTGACAAAACACTTTTCCATCAACTATTATCATATAGTAAATTCAAATTATTAATTTATTTGACTTCTGTCGCCGCCGCAAACAGAGGGAAACTTTCAATTGAACAACATGGTATTTGCAGGCTGGCTTTGTTCAGGCGTGGTCAGCAAGGTAAGCCTGTAACCATGTCCTGTCCATCTGTTTGCAAACAGGATGCAGCCCTTCCTTCACAGGCAAGGCACGTACCGCTTCCGGCCTCAGCTTTGGTTTTGATTCGTCTTTAGCATTACCTGCAGCCAGCATCATCTGCCGCAGGATAACCGGGGATTGCCCGCAGGCGATCTCTCTTGTGGTCCATGTTTCAATGCATTAACTCGATGCACTCATTCACTTCTTGTTGAGGAGAACTGCAATATGAATACGCAATTGGCTTTTGCTTACCGTGATGCCTGCAGGGGGCAAGCATGATATTTCTACAACTATCTCCCATCACCAGTGTGGCGCAGGCGCAGGCCATGCTGGAAACCGCGATCAATGTTGAATTTGGTACGCTGCCACCTTATCTGTATGCGCAACTGACGATACTGCCTGGTACCAATGCACCAGCCATGGCACGCCTGCAGTCGATCACACATCAGGAAATGATCCATCTCTGCCTGGCAGCGAATATTCTGAACGCGCTGGGTGGCAGCCCCAAGCTGCAGCCGCCCAAGTATCCCGGCCCGCTACCTGGTGATATCGGCCATGACGGCAAGGTGCTGACCCTGCACATACTGCCGTTTGGCAAACCTGCCATGCAGCAAGGCATGAACATAGAAATGCCGGTAGACCCGATTGAATTCCCGCAGATGAAACTGGCTGCCTCGCCAACCAAGGCAGTGACCATAGGGCAGTTTTATGAAGCACTGGACGCTTACTTGAAAACCCTGCCTGCCACGGCCTGGCAGGCAAACCGCAATCAGATTGATGACAAACAATTCTTCCCTGGCCAATTGTTTGCGGTGAACAATTATGCCGATGCGCACAAGGCGATACAGGTCATCGTCTCAGAAGGTGAAGGTGCCAGTACCAGCCCGCTGGACTTCAGCAATGAGCTTGCTCACTTCTACCGCTTTGAAGAAATCTATCGTAACCAGGTGTTGACTGCCAGTGATTCGCCGCAAGGGTTTTCCTGGGGTGGGCCGCTGGGTGTGGACTATAGCAAGGTCTACCCGGCGATTGTCGACCCGCAATTGCACGATTTTTCCAAAGAACCAGCCGCCGCCAGACTGGCGCAAGACGCCTGCACCAAGGCCTACAGCGCCATGGTCGATGCATTGAACCTGGCTTTGAATGGCGACTTGGCACAACTGGGCATTGCAGTGCGCAAGATGTTTGACTTGCGCATGGCTGCCGTCGAGGCTTTGCACACGCCCCTGAACGACAAGCACAAAGTCGCCGGGCCAGCCTTCATCTACAAAAAAATCTGAATCGGGAGAGAACAGCATGAGTATCCTGCAAACGCCGCGCATCCATTTCAAGGGGCAAATTTCCTGGGACCCCATCGTCACCAATAACTACAAGAGATTTTATGACGAGAACACTTCCCAGACCGTCATGACACCGACCGAGACCATGCAGCAATTTCGCCAGAGTGCGATTGAATCCGTTAAAACCGGAGCTGGTGGTGGCAACTGGAACCCGCATGGCACCCACCGTGTGCAATTTTTCAATACCGCCGTCTCCAGCGTTGACCTGGGCAAAGGCCCGGTAACGACAGACAAGCTGGTTGGTGCCCCCGCCAGGCTCAGCGCCATGCTGATAGACCTGGAACCCTATGGCGCCTGCACTTCGCAATTATTCTTTGACGGTATCAGCTTTGGCATAGACGGTGGCTGCCGTGTTGCCGCGCCATGCAACCAGCGCTTTACGGCGCGCTATATCAACTTCCAGCGCAATGCAGAAGGCATCATTGCCGGTATCGCCTCGGTCAACTGGCAAACCTCTTTCTCAAAGCATGGCTTGCAGATTGATGTCCACAAGAGTGAAGCCCTGGCAGCCTTGCACCATGCACTGCAAGACAGCGATGCGCAAGGCATCGTCGTCAGCTTCAATGCCTACTGTACTGTTTATTTTGATGACCCCAGCCTGGCTACTGCAGGTGCACCGGCCACGACGGCACAATTCCAGCTGTTGCGTGACAAACTGATCAAGGGCGGCTTCCAGCCCAACCCCGCCCGCAGCCAGGTAGTGGGCACCATCGGCGTCTGGCGCAGAGATGAACCCATGCATGAGCCAGGCGATCGCGCACTGCTGCCAGTTGACGGCGCCAAAACCTTCGTCGCTGCCGCCCACGCACGCCAGGGCAAAGGCATCATGACTGTGGACCTGTCCAATAGCGTCAGCGAAACCGGTATGGACCTGAAGAAAGAAGATCTGGGCACATTGCAGCTCTTCCTCACCGGCAAGACAAATCCGATTGCCAGCATCAACTATGACAAATATGACCGTGCTGCCTATGAGGCAGGAGCAGGCATTGTCACTTTCGACATCAGCAAGACCAACCCGGCTGACATAGAAAAAGGCCAGCTCGAATTGCATAGTTCCAAATTTGGATTGCTGTTGCAGGAAAGTGTATTGCGCATGATCCCGCAGACACCCAACCTGTATCTGGACCAGGGGCCGGCGGGCAATGTCAAGTTCCAGCTCTATGCGCGCGGCAAGCCCCTGCATCAGGCCAGCGATGTCACCCTGTTCCAGATGTCGGCCAGCGGCGGCCAGGTCACTGGCACGCAAAACCTGAAAACCGATGCGCAAGGGGTGCTAAATGTCACTGCCAGTGCCACCAAGGGCACGGTCTATGCGTATGTGCCAGTGCCGGCAAAAAACGCACCCGCACCCACACAGGGGTTGGATACCCAGGCTAATACCTATGCCTATGTACGCGTACGCCAGGCAGACACCAGCATCGCAGCCATGCCCCCGACCTGGGCCAATGTCTATAAATACGTACTGATCAACTGGAATGCCATGGCCCCCTGCATGGACAACTGGCTGGACCTGGCCAACCCTGCGCAGGTGCATCAATACGCCAACATCCTGCGCCGCCTGACCGCACCTGCCGCATTTGAAACCTATCTGTTCATGCCAGTGACACGCGACATGACAGCAGGCCAGCGCAGCTTGCTATACAAGTTTCTGAACAAACCTTTGACAGCACTCACAGCGGCAGAACAAGCCGACCTGGCAGAAAAAGTACCCGCCATGGCATTCAAAGCAGCGCAGGCACCTGAGGCAGCCGATGCAGAAGAAGCCGCAGCCCTGCCACACTTCGCCCAGCTCAGCCGCTCTTTAAGGAATCCGAACAACGAGTAAACAAAAAGGGTGTGGATAGAAACCGCCTTATCCACACCCTTTCATACCTTTCCACACCCTTGCTGCACACTGTCATGTACAGCCAGCGACATTAACTAGTTTGCAGAAGTTTGTTTGCTGATCTGGTTATCATTACCAGAACTCTGCACTTGCGGTTTTTGTCCGAGCAAAGCTTGCGCCCATCTGACCTGATTGTCATTGCCCACGACCTGCACTTTACCCAGTTGTTCTACCGTGACTTGGTTTTCGTTACCATTCACATTCACTTGCGGGCAAGCCCCAACAAGACTAATTTGATTACCATTGCCCTGTATGCTCACTGGCTGCCCATTACACTGCGTACTCGTGCTCATATCATTACCAACGATGCGCCCACCATCTGCGCGTGCGACTGGCTTGCCACCGGTCTTGCCCTGCGTCGCATTCACGCTCCCACCCGGTGCCTTGACATTCACGTTCGCATTGGAACCGGTATCCTGGTTCGCCTTGACGCTGATACCCGGCAAATTGACCGACACATCACCCGCATAAGCGCTAGTGCCTGCCAACAATAAGACTGCCAATAAATGCTTTTGAATTTTCATCATCCTGCCTTTATTTATCATAAAATTTGATCAACCAATTTTGCTCTGCCATACGTACCACTAATATTCGCTACTATTCACTACCATTCGTGACTATTGCGAATACTCACTTTGCAGAGGAAACGGATTCAGGCCCTGCAGCGAAACATCGTCACTGCATATATTCAACCCGAACAAGGCAGGATGCTACCATAATGACAATAGCACCCTTAAAAACCAGGCATGAAGCTCAGGCCGCAGCAAGCGCAATGCCATTGCCTGCCGCAAATGCCTGCAAACCATCACCCGCCAGGCGATAACGCACCCACTCATCCTGCGGCTGCGCACCTATCGATAAATAAAATTGTATCGCCGGTTCATTCCAGTCCAGCACACTCCACTCCAGACGGCCACAGCCACTTTCAACCGCCACCTGCGCCAGATGCCGCAACAGCGCCTTGCCAGCACCACTGCCACGATGGCTGGGCGAGATATACAAGTCTTCCAGATACATGCCCTTGCGCCCCAGCCAGGTTGAATAGCTGAGAAAGTAAACCGCATAGCCAACCGGCTGCCCATCTACACTGCAAATCAAACCACGTGCCGGGCTGTCAGCCGCAAACAGGCTTTGCCTGACATCATCCACACTGGCAATGACTTCATGCTCGGCCCTTTCGTAAATGGCCAGCTCGGTGATATAGGCATGGATCAGGGCTGCATCTTCGGGTTGGGCCGGGCGGATTTGTATGCTCATGGTATTCCTTTAAAACACATTATTTGCCACATCCTAACAAGCCAGCCTACAATGCGGCAAGTGCAATTACTTCAGACTATCATGCAGAGTATGCATCTTGATTTACGCAAGCTTGATCTTAATCTCTTGCTGGTATTTAACGCCCTGTATCAACAGCGCTCAGTCACGGCCGCCGCGCATGAGCTGGCGCTCAGCCCCTCTGCCCTCAGCCATGCACTGGCCAGACTGCGCCAGGCCCTGGGTGATGAATTATTTGTGCGGCTGGACAACCAGATGCAGCCGACATTGCGCGCAGACCAGATCGCCGCCCCCATCAGTGCCGCGCTGACACAATTGTCGACGGGGCTCAGCCTCAGGCAACGTTTTGACCCGGCCACCAGCCAGCGCAACTTCGTCATCTCCGCCAGCGACTATACCGCCTTCGCCATCTTGCCGCGCCTGATCAGCAGGCTGCAACAAGTCGCACCCCAGATCACCCTGCGCATCATCAACACCAGCCAAAAACTGGCCATCGCCGAACTGGCCGCAGGCCATATCGACTTCGCCCTCGGCTACGATGAAGAACGCACACCCCTGCCCCCAGGCCTGGAAGAATTTGACTGGCTGCAAGACGACTACGTCGCCATCGCCAGCCAACAACACCCGCTCATCAAACGCAAGCTGACATTAAAAACCTATTTGCAAGCTCGCCATGTCGTCGTCACCCCCTGGAACGAAAGCCGCGGCGTCATCGACTATGTACTTGACGGATTGACCCTGCAAAGACAAGTCGCAGTGCAACTACCCAATGTGCTGGTCGCCCCCTTCATCATCGCCAGCAGCGAACTCATCATGACCCTGCCCCGTCATGCTGCAAAGACCCTGGCACAAGCTGCAGGCATCGCCATCTACCCGGCGCCCTTTGCGATACCGCCCTATACTTTGAAGGTCTATAGCCATAGCAAATACGCGCGCAGCGATGCACACTTGTGGTTGCGGGGGTTGATGATGGAGGTGGCGGCAGATGCTGGATAGTTGATTTGGCCTGCGCACAGATCATTTTCAATCATCGCCGTGATGTAGGGCGCAATATATTGCGCCCTACGATCATCCTTTTGTCAGAATCGCCATGATCGAGAAATCAAATGCAAGCTTGTATTTGATACTGCAAAAGTACCGGTACATTACTCTGCCTTCTTACCCAACACCGTAAGCGCATGTTGCCACGCCGCCGCATATCCTGGCACCGCATGCGACACTCCTGCACGCAAGCTCGCATCAGCCGCCGCCAATTCAACTGCCTGCCGACTGTCTTTGCCCTGCAACACAGGCTGGGCATCGGCCAGCGCCATCAGTAGCTCTACCGTCAACTTGTCCAGCGCCGGGCGAATTTTTGTTTTCAGGTCAGGTGGATTACTAAACGGGACTTGTGACTTGCTCACCCACTCAGCAAACAAAGCCGTCTGTATCATCTTTCCCGCCACAATCTGCACAGCAAAAAAATCCTGCACCTGCTTGGGCTCAAGGCCATATTGAGGTGCCTGCTGCGCCAGCCCGTCCAGTATCTGTTGCTCGCGCACGGGGTCATCAATCGCTGCTTTGGCATTCCATTTATACATGGCCACGTCTTGCGCCAGGTTCAGGCGTTGCTGCATCAGGCTGAGCAAGCGAAGCAATCGAGGGTCGCTGGCATTCTGTGCCTGGGCGGGAAGTGACAGCGAAAATGCGGCGCATGCCAAAGTCACAAACAGCAAGTATTGCAGGATGGTTTTTTGGACAGCATGCTGTGATACAGCAGTAAAAGAACGAGATGTCATTAGAACTTATTTCATAAAATATATACCGACATTGTAATGCCACTGGCTTTTTTGCAGAGATCAAGGCAGGTCTGCATTCCACGCCATGCAATCTGCAAGCCAGTGCTGGTGAAAAAATACTTGACCACGACTCCGCTGCTAATACATCATCATTCATTACACTCCTTGTACATCAAGCCTTGCAGAATGCGCCAGGCTACAGAACGTGTGATTGCCAGCTTAACTCAGAATATATGGAGTACGCGCATGAAAGTGAAAATCGCCTATATAGAAGAAGCACCTTTCTACTGGACGGGTGAAGATGGTACCGTAAGGGGCGCAGACATAGAACTGGCCGAAACCATACTCCATGCAATCGGTGTCTCGGACATAGAATATCAACTGGTACCGTTCGCAGAACTTATACCCGGCCTGCAAGCAGCCCGCTGGGACATGAATGTACCTATTTTCGTGACAGCCGAACGTGCAAAGCAGGTCGCATTCAGCCTGCCAGTATGGTCGCTGGGCGATGGCTTTGTAGTGCATCGCGGTAATCCCAAAATGCTTACCAGTTACGAGGCCGTGGCAGCACAAAGCGATGCACTACTCGGCATCATCCCTGGGCAGGTACAATTTGATTCAGCAAAATCAGCAGGCATTGCCGATAAGCAGATCGTCATGTTCAAAAACCAGCCCGATGCCGTTGCAGCGCTACTGGCAGGAAAGATAGACGCGTTCGCAGCCACGGCAGTTGGTAACCGCGCCATCGCCTGGGACAACCATGAGCTGGAAGCAGTCGCCCACGAAATAAGTAAAGATAGCAAAGCACCTGTCGGCGCTTTCTCGTTCAACAAAAACAATCATGAACTTTTGCATGCCGTGAATGAGCAACTTCGTCAGTACCTCGGCTCTGCCGATGATCTTGCGCGTATGGAAAAGTATGGCCTCACGTAGGCGACGAGTGATGGTGCAAACGTAGGAAAAAGTAACAGGCCAGGCAGGGTGAATGGTCCATCGCTTGATTAATCCTTGTAATGATATGCCCACGATTGCACGTCGCCAATCGCATCCATTTACTCACTCACGGAATCAAGCTAAATTTAATGCTACCACCAGAACCCGGCGCAAACCCAAGAGCCAGATATTGTATTCCATGGCTCAATTTTTTAGCTTTGGCGGTTTCTGTGTAACCCGCAGGAAGACTTCCATAGCGCACCAGTTCTACATCTAAAGCACTTCCTGGTGGCAATTCAAAAGCCCATAGTGGATGCTCATAGTCCCAGCTATCTGATTTTTTCTGCACGATCATAAAGTGATTCAATTGAACAACCGTCGTTTTCCATCTTTCTACGGCCAGCATTGGCTTTGAAAATTTGAATGAGGGTGTTTCGGTATTTAATTCAGATGGAATAATTTCAAACTTATATGAGCATCCGACTGCACACAATAAAATGAGCAGGCAAGATATAAAAAGGAAATTTTTCTTCGTTGGGAATTCAGGCATGATCTTTACTATAGTGCGTGTGGTGCGTTACAACGCACTCTACTGGCTGATTGGATGTGCAGCATCTGCCCATCACTTGGACGCAACGCGGTACTGAGATACTTCTGGAGTAGCTGTGCTAATGGGCGAAAACCATCCTTATGTTTCGCTAGATCCACATGGGTGAAGCTGCGATTCACGCAACCACGCGTTGAAGCAAAAGGCACGACGGCATTTTGAAACAAGCGTGTGGTGGCGTAGTAAATATTATCGCGGTGTGTTGCGAGTATTTTGTTCGACTACTTGACTACCGGGGGCTAATGGGTGACCCCATCTTTCACGCATGCAACCACACGTTGAAGCAAAAGGCACGATGACATTTTGAAACAAGCGTGTGGTGATGTAAATCTGATCGCGGTGTGCTGCGAGTATTTTGTTCGACTACTTGATTACCGAGGGCTAATATGCCACCATTTTTGCTGCAATTACACCTTTTTTCCTCCGAGAATCGTAGTCGATTTTACAATCCAAGCATTGGATACAATTTCCAAAACAATGTAAACTCGCACTTCACCACTCGCTCCTTTGACAAGAAGCGGAAAAAACGCATGGCCATTTCTATAACCATCACCCGCCTCCTCCTCAACAGAAAATTCTTCAAACCAAGGTAACCGAACTGATTCAATCTGGCCGGTGAGTTTCGACACTTCACTATTATCCAACAAGGAAATTCTCGCTATATTAAAAGCGTCACTCTGTACGGCAAAATAATGTGCAGCGGGAAAAGCAAAGATAAATACTAAAATGACTCCAACTCCGAATCGGATAATCATTCCCTTAAGTTTTAATTTTTGCATCCACATTCTCCACCACCAGTGATCGAAAACTGCGTACCAAACGAAACAACTGCCCCAACTCCTGATACCTTAGGCCTAAACTTAATCGCTGGCTGCGAAGGATTATTATAGAAGTTTGGACCTGAAGAGCTTGAATTAAACCCCCGAGCTCCGCCAAAAACTGTTCCAGAAGCAGGACCAGCTTGGGCGCTCATCCCCCCATACGTTCCTGCGCCATAGTTCCAGTCGCATTCATCACCATCTTTATAACCTGGACTTTTCCCATCGCTATCTTTTTTAATCATCCCTCCGGCACCAATGCCTATACGGAAGGTCATAAAACCTGCTCCATTTGGATTCTTACCAAATATTAATTCAATACCTGGACCGGCAAGAACTGGTGTCGGTATGTAACCGGAAATAGTAACTGACCAATTTCTACCTGAATTACCGTTCCCTGAATTACCGTTCCCTGAATTACCGTTCCCTGAATTACCGTTCCCTGAATTACCGTTTCCTGAATTACCGTTTCCCGAATTACCGTTTCCCGAATTACCGTTCCCTGAATTACCACCGTTACCCGAGTTACCACCATTTCCGCCACCGCCAACAGTTCCAGCTTGTAGTCCGAATCGATCATGAATCTCAAAAGGCCGCCCACTCACGTAGGCAAACGTATTTATTCCCCCACCTAATCCTATGGGATCAGACTGGACATATCTACCCGCTTGAGGATCATAATCCCTGAAGTAGTTATAGTGCAGATTGGTTTCGCCATCAAAATACTGTCCCGGAAACCGGAAGTTAAACGTAAATTTGCTAGTTGCCTGAGTCGGCTGCTCATTTGGCAAGGTCTCCCCAAACGGTGCACTGTCCCAGCGCCAGACTTCATTACCATTAGCATCCGTAACTACGCGTGGAGTATCAATATGATCTGTGTAAACATCATAAATCTTCGGTGCAGTTGCCGATACTGCCACCGGCACTGCTGCTGAGGTCGTGCTTACACCGAGGTTGTCTGTCGCTTTTGCCGTCAGGCTGTAATTGCCCTGCGTCACATTCGCCCAGTTGGTCGTATACGGTGGCTGCGTCACTGTCGCAATACTGTTCGTACCATTCAGAAACTCCACCTGCGCTATCGTGCCATCGCTGTCGGTTGCTGTCGCATTCAGGATGATGGTCGCTGGTGCTGTTCCATTGGCCGGGTTGGCTGTCAGGCTGACCGTTGGCGCGCTGTTGTTGATGACGTTGACAGTGACAGGTGCTGTGGTTGCCGTGGCGTTCTTGTTATCGGTCGCCTTGGCAGTGACGTTATAGCTGTTGGCCGCGACATTGCTCCAGTTGATGCTGTAGTTATTGCCGTTTGTGACTGTTGGTGCTGTGGCTGTGCCTATCAGTGTCGCGCCCTGGTAAAACTCGACCTTGCTAATCGTGCTGCCTGATGCCGGTGTTGCTGTGGCTGCCAGGCTGATGCCTGCGGGGGCAACGAAGGTGCCGTTCGCTGGTGCAGTCTGGGTAGTTTGCTTGAGTGCGGGTGTCAGGCTGACGATGGGTGGCGTCGTTGCTGCTGCCTTGACCTGGACACTGACTGGCGCACTAGTTTGTGTGAGGCTTTGGCTGTCGGTGACTTTGGCAGTGATGCTGTAGGTACCGACTGCGGCATTGGTCCAGCTATAGCTGTAGGGGCTGGCTGTGCTGCTACCGAGCAGTGTGGTGCCATTGTAGAACTCGACTTTTGAGATCGTGCCTTTGCTGTCTGCGGCTGTGGCAGTAATGGTGATAGGTGTGCCGACAGTAACACTGGCATTGTTGGCTGGTGCGGTGACATTGACGGTAATCGGGTTGGTGACGGTGATGCTGACCGGGGTGCTGGTTGTTGTGCCGCTGAGGTTGTCAGTGGCTTTGGCGGTGATGCTGTAAGTGCCAGGAGCGACGTTTGTCCAGCTATAGCTATACGGTGAGGCTGTGTCGCTGTTGAGCAAGGTAGTGCCGTTGTAGAACTCGACTTTGCTGATGCTGCCATCTGCATCGGTGGCATTGGCCGTCAGGGTGATGGTGGCTTTGCCGGCAACGCTGCTGTTGTTGGAGGGGGCTGTGATGCTGACGGTGGGGGCATTGTTAACGACGACGGCAACTGCTGTCGAGGTCTTGACTTCATTGTGGCTATTGGTCGCTTTGGCGGTGAGGCTGTAGCTGCCGGTGGTGACATTGGTCCAGTTGTAGCTGTAGGGGGCTGTCGTGGCTGTACCGAGTAAGGTGGCTCCTTGATAGAACTCGACCTTGCTGATGGTGTCACCCGTGTTGGTGGCAGTAGCTGTCAGGGTAATGGCGGCAGGTGCACCGTAGCGGGCATTGGCGGCTGGTGCCGTCAGGCTGACGTTGGGTGCCACGGCCAGGGCCTGGTTGGTGCTGAACAGGCCAGTGAAGCAGATCAGGGCTGCACTGGTCGCTGTCATACGTAATCGTTGTTGGAACAAATTCTTCTCCCCTGCCATCAAGCCGGCTCTCGTGGGTGACTTGATGGCTGTTTTTTCAGTGTTGGGTGTAATGTGTGGTTGACTGATGGATAAGCGTGCGCTTATTTAATAATCGCCACGGGAATGCTATCCAAATAAATATAATCAATGTCACCTTGCGCGCCTTGCTCGCTAATAAGCTTGCCGTCAAGATCATAGTGATACAGGCTACTACTTGCCGGGTTGCTACCATTGGCAGGCACACTTTTTTGTACGCGCTGCCCCAAGGCATTGATCTTGTATTGCACTGTACCGATACTGGTGACAGCGGAGATCATGCGGCCCCGTGCGTCATAATTGAATTGGGCTGCACCATTGTTGGTAATACTGCCATTACTATCCATTGCAACAGAAGTGCTTTGGCTGTCTGTAACCTGGGTCAAGCGATTACTCGTGCTGGCATATGTATAGTTGGTATTTGCAGTACCTGTGGTCTTGGTGCTACGGTTACCGACTGCATCATAGCTAAATGTTTGGCTTTGCTGAGGTGTCTGGTAACTTGTCAAACGGTCCAGACTATCAAAACCATATGTAATTTGCCTGTTAGGATTATTCACTTCATTGATTGAGGTAATGCGATTGGCAGAATCATAAGTAATCGCCTGCACTTTATTATTAAGCACGTAGCTTGCAACCCTTTGGTCATTGTCGTAACTGCGGGCATAATTTTGTCCTGCACTGTTGCGGTAACTTTGTATGCCGCCAAAGGGGCGGTATGTCGCCTGGCTTAATATGGTCGCGGCAATCCCGCCTTTGCTGGTATCAATCTGGGTAACTCGACCCAGAACATCGCGGGTATAGCTGATCTGACGGCCATTCGGGTAAGTGAGGCCACTCAAGCGGCCTGCACTGTCATATTGGTAGCGAGTTACATTGGCAACACTATTGACGGTACGCGTATCTGTCAGGACGCGGCCCCGGCTGTCGTAGGTATAGGCGATATTGCCACTCTGGTCGCTGATCTGGCTTAATCTACCCTTGGCATTGACACCCTGGTCATAAGAGTAGTTAGTAACACTGCTGTCGTGGTAGGTGATGCTGGCGACGCGGCTCAGGACATCATAGGTATAGCGAGTAATCTGGTTTTTTGCATCGGTCTTCGTCAGCACATTGCCTGCGGCATCTACGGTGGTGGACGTGACGCCAGTATCTGGACTATTCAAACTGAGTAGATTACCAAGACCATCAATACTGTAGATAGTACTGAGGTTACGGGCATCCGTGACTTGGGTCAAACGATTCTGTCCGTCATAGACGTAGCTCGTCACTTTGCTATTAGGATCAGTAACAGTTTGAACACGGCCAAGTGAATCATATTTTTGTACTGTAGCGGCATTCAAGGCATTGGTGATCTTGGTGACGTTGCCCATCGCATCGTATTCATATTGATAAACGGCAGATTGGGCAGAAACCGCACCAGGGAGGCTAGCCAATGCCAATGAGAACAAACTTGGTTTCACGAAGCGTTTCATTGCACACCTCCGGTCACTTTTTGCAAACGGTTAAGTGCGTCATAAATGCGGCTGATCTGGCGTGTGAGGTTGCCACTGCTGTCAGTGACGGTTTCATTGATGCGGTTACCCATATTGTCGAGTGTGTAATTGATGCTGTTGCCGAGGTTGTCGTTGATATTTGTCAGGCGGTGGGCATCGTCATAGGTGTAACTGATGCTGCTGTTGTCTGGCAAAGTGACTTTGGTTATCTGACCGACATTGTCATAATCAAAGTTGGTGGTTTCTGATACGCCATCGGCATTGCTGCTGCGTTGCTTGAGCCAGCCACGTGGGGTGTAAGTCAGGGTGGTGACAACACCATTGGGGTCGGTGATCTGGCCTACCCTGCCGTTGGCATCGTAATTGGACAAAGTCGTCGCATGACCTGCGGCATTGGTGATGCTGACGAGGTTGCGCTGGGTGTCGTAGATATAGGTGGTCTTGTCAACAACGTCTGTACGCGGGCCGGTGACGGTCAGGACCTGGCCCACTTCGTTGTAGGTGTAGGTCCAGGTGCGTGGGTTGCCGGTGACGGCGGCACTGGCACCCTGGCTACCGTTGGTATCACCTGTGGCTTGCTCTGTCCTGGTGAGCACATTGCCTTTGCTGTCGTAGGTGTAGCTAGTACGCAGCAAGGGAATGTTGATTTGCAGAGGAACACTGAAATTTGCATGCCAGCTTGTGGTCGTGGTTTGGGCCACTGCCGTGCCGCTCGCATCAACACGCTTGGTTTCAAGATTACGGCTCAGGTCATATTCATAGGTAGTGATGGTACCGTTAAAATCAGTGGTGCTGGCTATGTTGCCGTTAGCATCATAAGTCTGATTGCTGATATTGCTGCAATTGACGCAGGGCTGATCGACGCCGGTATGGCCCAGGGTATTAAGCATGGCTTTGAACTGATAGGTCGCAGACACTTTTTGTGGGCTGGTGCTGGTACCGAGATAGGTGTCAACTACAGTAGATTGCACTCCACTGGCGTTGGCATCAACAAAGCTGAGCGTGACTTTTTCTACGCCGCCAGCATGCTCTGAGGATGTGGCACGGCCTGTACAGTCGTAAGTCCAGCTGGCATAACGTTTGCCGTTTTCGTCTATGATGCCTGTCAATGCATTAGGAAATGCTCCTGAGCCATTGCCGATAGAGCTTGCATAGTCACATACCCTGCCACCATTAATATTGCTGGCTTCGTTATAGACATAACTGCGGGTTTTACCATCGGGGTAAGTCACAGACGTGAGGTTTTGCGCAGAGCAGGAATAGTTTGGTGTAGCACTGTTGCAACCACCAGTCACACCGTCATAAGCATACTGGTATTGTCCACCTGCTGGATCAGTAATGTTACTGATGCGCCCTTTTGTGTCATAACTGAATTTGATTTGCTGGTTCCAGTTGTCGGTTACGCACAGCAATTTGCCTGGTGCAAGAAGCTCACCAGCATGTGCAACGCCGCAAGCAGGTGCATTGGCTGGAATACGGCTGACATTGGTGTCGTTCGTTGTACCTGAGCTATACGTCAGCCTGTGAATAATGCCGCTTCTTTTGGTAATGGAGATCAAACGACCTTTGGCGTCATACTGCTCAGTATCGTCTGAAGAGCCAAGCGTTAATGTCCAGCCAGTGACGACGGTATTATCGGTATTGTATTGGGCAATCAGTTTGTCATCTGTATTGGCATCGCCTTGCCAGTTGAGGCCGCTGCGGGAAAAAAAGACTTTGTTACCGCGTGGGCGTATGACAGATACAGCTTCCGGGATCGTCGCAGTGGTCGTTGGCAGTTTGTTTTCACACCAGATCGCTTGAAGATCGACAGAGATATAGCAATCCGAACGTGACTTATTAACAGTCAACGCTGCTTCTGCCTGGATACGAGATTCAAAACTGTGCGTCCATTTACGACCAAACTGTCTTACATCTGCAGAGCCAGGCTTGTATGGGTTACTGTCATAAAAGCGCGATACTGCAAGATCACTTACATGGGCAACCTTGAAGTCTGGTTCACGTTGAATTTTTGCACCAGTTGCAATGGAAATTGGGTTACCGCATTTTGGATTCGATCCGTCGCCGCCTCCTGAGCCTTTAGGCTTGCAGGATGGTGGAGGCTCCGGTTGTTGCGGCAAGTTATATGACCCATTACAAGATTGTTGTTTGCTAAACCAGCGATAATGGGAGTATGGGCAAACGCATGCATGCCTCGATTTACTATACCCCATGTTACCAGGACAAATATAATAATAAGGAATGGGATTGGCATGCACCGTTTCTACGGTAGTTCCGTTGTAATTATGGGTGCACGTAAAACTGAAGCCTGGATGCACATCATCTTCTGAGGGGGCAGTTGCATATTGTATGCTTTTCAGAACCCCTGGATTACCATCGTAATAATTCACTGTACAAAAATAGCTTGCCAGCGCCCCATCAGACGCAAACCTCATCTCGCCAAAAAAATATCCTTCATCTGTTGGACTGACGCTGTCTTCTTGTGCATGTGCATTCCCCGCAGACAAAGCAAATACCCCAAAACAAATTAGGCTTGTGATCAAGCGCATGAGTAAAAAAGTCATTCTGGAAAAATTTTTCCCAGCTAAAAACCAAGTCATTGAGGGCCTTTCGGGTGGCTTACGAAGATACATAAAAAGTTCCAGACAGATAAACAAAATTACAGTCAGAGAGAAGTGACAGGCGGCAAGAATCAAACTTCGTACACATCGGCTATGGATTGGCGCGCATAAAATTCAGCAACCAAGTTAATACCGACTGCGGGAGACAAAAAAAGCAGGCTGACTATCTAACGCTGCGAATAAGTAGATGCTAAGTAAATGCGTCAATCAGGTGCGGGATCGAAAGCAGTAAAAATCAGGATCGCTACGAAATACCCAGCGCGTTCAAACAGCGTTTTACTGCTACATCTAATTGCACCATCAACAACTAGTTACTTTCAAAACAATTAAACGAGCGGGATTATATGATAAAAACGCCCTCATTGTAAAATTCTGTTTCTTATCTATTTGATTTTAAACAATTATTTATAGCATTTCCTTTATTGATAAAGTAACAATTTCAATTATGTGCAAAGCACAAAGACAGGCATGCAAGTTGGATTTTGACGGCGAATTTCATGATTGTGGGATACTCAAAAATTATCGGATGCACTCGGTACAAGCACAAAAAAGGCCGGTTGAGGATGTCCTCAACCGGCCTGCTATTCATCAAACCCCAATGGCATTCTGTGCATAACTAACTGTTATCAGGCTCCAGAACAACTACCTTTTCTGACGTTCAAGCGTCGCCAGAAACCCGCCAAAACCGCACTGCCAGTGCTGCCAGCGCCGTGACTGTCGCCATGCTGGTGACCCCTGTCCAACCCCATTGCGCCAGCAAGGCGCTACCCAATGTGGCACCAGCCGCCATGCCGATGAACATGCCAACAAACAGGACTGCGTTAAGGCGGCTGCGGGCACCATTGTCTATGCCGTAGACAATCGTTTGGTGGGCGATTAATGTGCTTTGTACACCAAGGTCAAAACCAACTGTACCTATGCCCAGCAACCACAATTGTGCGCTTGGCGGGAACAGCGGACTCAGGTTCATGATGGCGAACGATGCTGCTGTCAGACCCGATCCCAGTTTGGTGACCAGTTCTGGCCCGCGTTTATCGGCCAGGTGGCCAGCCAGGGGTGCTGCCAGTGCGCCTACTGCACCTGCCAGGCCAAAGGCACCGGCCACTGCGCTGCCCATGTGGAAGGGTTCGGCATGCAACATCACTGCCAGGGTAGACCAGAAACCGCTAAAGCCCATCGCCAGCAAGCCTTGCGCCAGTGCTGCACGGCGCAGCTTGCCATGACGACGCACAAGCTCAAACAAGGAACCGAGCAAGGCGCGATAACTCATGGAAGTAGTCGGTACAAAATGCGGCAGGCCGCGCCAGATCGCTACGCCTAAGAGTGAAACGCCAAGCGCCGCCAGCACAAACATGGTGCGCCAGCCAAATTGTTCTGCCACAAAGCCGCTGACGACACGCGATAGCAAGATACCCATCAGCAAACCCGTCATGACACTGCCCACCACCTTGCCACGGCGCGATTCATGTGCCAGGGTGGCCGCAGCAGGCACGATGTCTTGTGCCATGGTCGCTGTCAGCCCTATTGCCAGGCTGGCGACCAGCAAGACACCCAGCGACTTTGAGGCTGCTGCAGCCAGCAGTGCCGCCACCAGCAAACCCGCCTTGATGAGGATGATATTGCGGCGGTCGTGCTTGTCACCCAGCGGGGCCAGCAGCAAAATGCCCAGCGCATAACCCAATTGCGTCAGCGTAGGCACATAACCAATGGCGACATTACTGACACCTATGTCAGTAGCCAGTATGCCCAGCATGGGCTGGCTGTAATACAGCGATGCCACAGAAAAGGCAGCGCCACTGGCCAGCAAAAACACCATAGACGGTGATGGCTGCTGATGTACCTGGGTATCTGTAGCTGACGGCAGTACAGTTATATGGTCATGCGGATTTTGAATGGAAGACATGCTTTTCTCTTTGCTTTAACTGATGCATCACAGTGTAAAGCGCGCCCAACTTGAACGGTAGTAGCAAGCCGTGCAGATTTGTTATACATTGAGCGTATGACCAAAACCCTGACCAGACGCCCTGACAATGCCGCCACCGCTGCCCTGATGACGGGTGCAGGTGACCGCATAGAGTTGATGCAAACCTTTGTACGCATCGTCGAGGCGGGCAATCTGTCAGCCGCAGCCGCGCAACTGGGCACCACCCAGCCCACAGTCAGCCGCCGCCTGCAATCGCTGGAGCAATTCCTGGGTGTGCGCTTGTTAAACCGCTCCACCCACAGCATGCGCCTGACTGCTGATGGTGAGCGCTGTTATGAACATGCCAGAAACCTGCTGGTCAGCTGGGCCGCCTTTGAATCTGATTTGCGCGGCACCAATGAAGAACCAGAAGGCGTGTTGCGCGTCGTCGCCCCGCACGCCTTTGGCCAGGAACGCCTGGTCAGGCCGCTGGCAGATTACCTCAGGCGTTATCCACGCGTGTCGGTAGAATGGCTGCTGCATGACGATACTTCGTTACAGGATTTTATTTCTGAAGGCATAGACTGCGCCATACAGATAGGCGAGTTGACCGACACCAGCCTGGTCGCCATCAAACTGGCAGAAGTGCCACGTATCGTCGTCGCCGCACCATCGGTTTTGGCGGGCCGCCCCATGCCACAACAAGCCATAGACCTGGCCGGCCTGCCCTGGTTATCGCTGCGTACTTTTTACCGTAGCGAAGTATTCCTGCATCATGTACACACTGGCGAAATCCAGCGCCTGGCCTTCACACCACGCCTGAGCACCGACAACCTCTACGCCCTGCGCACCGCCACACTCGAAGGCCTCGGTGTCGCCATCGGTTCAACCTGGATACTGACTGACGACATCGCCGCCGGGCGGCTGGTACAACTGGCACCACAATGGCAGGCCACGCCACTACCAGTGAATCTGGTGTATCCCTATGCACGTTTTTATCCTGCACGGCTGCGCAGGTTTATCGAAGTTATCCGGGCGGCTGTGCCGACTACTTTGCATGGTTGACGACTTATAGCATCGCCCGGCATGCGGCAATCTTTTTTCCGGGCTAATGCAAGGATTTCCCTCAAATCTGCCATACAATTAAATCATTCATTTTTTACACTTCCGTGCTGTTTAATTTAACCTGAAGGATGTTCCATGACTAATGCCCTTGTTGCGCTGCCGCCTGGTTTGTTTCGTAGCAATTCTTTACGCACGCATGCGCCACGTCCGGCGCTGGGGTTCAAGACGGGCGTCAGCCAGGCCCTGCCTTATCCTGGCGCGGGAGAAAACCAGGTGCTGGCAGTGGCAGCCGATGGCAGTGTATGGACTTTGACCAGGGACAGTGTTTCGCAATTCAGCAATAGTACAGGGGCAATAGTCAGGATTTGCGACTATGCTTTATACAATCAAAGCATGTTTGGTTTTCCCCAGCATCTGGCTCCAGTCAATTTCAAGCGGGCGTTTTTTATACGCAGCAAAGACAATAATCCTGTCGTCATGGAATACCACAAGGATGTGATCATCGACCCTGGTTCAGTCAAGTCCCTGCCTGTTCTGCCTGAAAGTGATTTCCCCTCCACCATCACTGCTACTGCCGATGGCAATATGTGGGTGCGTGGGCGTAGTGGCCACGTCTGGCAATACTTGAATAATGGCTGGCAAAAAATCGCCACGCCGGTGGGAATGGTAATACAACAAATCAGTGCAGGTGCGGCTGATTTTTTGCTGGCACTGGTCAAACAAAACGGCCAGGACATCATCATGCGTCTGCAAAGTGGCAGCTGGATTAAACATGATGACCTGCCCCACAATGGCATCCGCTGGATAGGCGCATGTGAAGACAAGGAATACTGGTGCACATCTGTCGGCATGGAAACCGATGGTGAGCTGCATTTGATACGTAGTGCTGTCAGGGTACAGAGTTTTAAAATCACCAAAGGTACAGTCGGCCTGACGGCCGCCACCCATCGATCATGCTATTTCTATTCCATTTTTGATGGTATTTTCAAGCGCGCCGCGCTTGGTATCATTGACCAGGCGAGCCAGGAATGGCCAGCCATGACAAGCGTGCAAAAAGAAATTTATGGCAGCATGTCCAGCGAACTGGGCATTGCCGATGTGGATGGCATACGGTCGCAATACACCAATATCAATGCTGCTTTTTCCATCTGGGCTGGAAAAATCGATAAAATGACCCGCCCCGTCAAGTTTACTGAAGCTGACTGGGAGATAGTCAAAAGCCAGTTGATTGATGAACTTGAATACGTGCAAGGCGTCACCACCTTGTCCACCAATGTGGCCCTGCTCAATGGCATCATGGGGCAAATTTATACCAACACCTATAACCAGGTGGTGCAAATGATGGGCTTGCCCGAGCATAGCACCGACCAGCCAAAGACGGCGGTAGAAATGGTGCTCGATAAACTGCTGGATAAACTCGAAGGGGCACTCATCAGCAAAGCCAAAGCCGTGATAGGTGCAGAAGCCGTCGATATCTCGGTGGCCTGCTTTAAATTCGCCAATGCGCAGATGGCCAAGGAGCATCATCTGCCTGATGGTTCTGTCCCCTTGATCATCGCCTGTTCTGAGCTGGCAGGTACCCTCAGCGCCCTGGTAGTACAAAGCGAACAGGCACGCGGCCAGTACCAGACTGCCATCTTGCAAGACTGGGGCAAACTCAGCGGCTGCGGTGAAGCCATACGCAGCGGCATCTGGTTCTGGGCACCTGGCACTACCTATGACAAAGTCAAGGATGCAGGCAAAGCCATCGCCCTGAACTTCTACCAGACCCTGATGCCGGTCAAATGGAAAATTGTTCTCTGCCAAGGTATACAGTCGGTACAACTGCGTACCGACCCCTTCATGCACAAAGTACCGCGTTATTCACTGATGTGCAAAATGCTGGGTACGCAAATGGACAGAATCTACTGGTGGTATGCCTGCATGGAAGTTGGTGCTGCAGTCAAACAGCAAAGCGAGGGCCCATTCCCCGATCAAAGACTTTTAGAAACCATCTTCGCACTCGACACCAAGCCCGTGGACTTTTTCTCAGGCGCAAATGGCTGGAAGTTGCCAACCGCAGAAGTCCCCGGCTACCGCCCACCCGAAGGCGCTGCGCAATGGCAGACGTATCAGAACTTGCCTTCGCCGTTTTAGGCTGGGGTGGACTTTACTGAAATAATTAATGCCAATTGGATAGAGATAAATTCATGTTTAAAATTGGAGACATGATTACTTCAATGCTGATGCGATCGTACTTTGCCCTCGCGTTAAAAAATGAATGTATCCTTAAAATAAACTATCGTCACCCAAAAAATTAGCGCTTTTATGTTTAGCTTTCTCCAGTCAACTATCTACGTCCAGATTTCTTCTGATCGTTTGAGTATGAGGGATGTCAAATCCGGTCAATCCATCTCGGAAGTACCTGAAATAGCAATCAGTACTTCAACAAAACAGGAAGTAATAGGCGCCGGGGCTGAGGCGCATTCTGCGGCTGCGACCCAGGGTAACGCCATTGTTGTCAACCCTTTCGCCCATCCTCGCTCACTCGTTTCTGACTTTACTGCAGCAGAAAAACTCATCAAAGCATTTTTGGTCCGTCTTGTGAGCGACCGGTACTGGAAGATGTCACCGGTCATGATCATCCATCCCCTGGGTAATCCCGATGGAGGTTTTACACAGATAGAGAACAGGGCATTCCACGAACTAGGCTTTGGTGCGGGTGCTGCGAAAGTCATCTTGTGGCAAGGTGAAGAACTGAGCGACCAAGAAATACTGTCGGGCCAATTCTCTTCTCGTGGGAAAATCTGTGCTTGAATAAGGCAATCAGTTTTCAGCTAGCAGGCTGAGGGAATATGTCTCGCATTTTTCAGTATTGTTCCCAACAATACTGAAAAATGCTTATTTTTTTGCTGGTAATGTACGGACAAAATCTAATGCAGTACTGAGCAATTTGCGACGGATTGCATCGTCGCCAAATACACGGGCGTCGGCACGTACCCATCCGGCCATGGGTTTTCCGCGCGAGAGCATAGGTACTACACCATCTAATTGAAGCGCCCAGATTTCATGAACTTTACCTAACCGGACAAGCATACCGTCATGGCGTGCGCCACATAACAAACGTCCACCATGCAACCATGCCCAGCCACCAAACATTCCCTTTGTGGTAATTTCCGGTTTCGATTCCAGCTCATTGTTAATCAACTCTTCCAGTCCTTTGTCGCGTGCCATAGCTGCTCCTCATTTAATTTCCTTGATGGAAAATGATGCCCTCAAGTCTGGCAGAAAGCTCATCAAGATCATTCATACCCGCTATCGCCAAAAATTTAACCCGCCCTGTGACGTCTGGCAAATCTTGAACCGGATCAAATCCAGCATTTCACTCTCTTGATATTTGTTCCCTCACCTACAAATCCAGTTTCTGCATCAATTGCTTCATATCCACTGCATAAAATTGCGGTATCTTGAAATTCCCCTTGCACGGCACGGCTAAGGTTTCTCCATTTTCCAAACCCAGGCTCACTTTGCCGTGTGAAGTGCAGGTTTGTATCATTTCATCGACGAGTAGCAAAGTGCCGAATAATCTTTTGCCTTCCATTTTCTGAATTTTCATGCCTTCTTTAAATAGTTTGCATCCTTTGATTTCTCCTACGAGGAAAGCGTCTTTACCAGTGTAAAAACTGGCACTGCCATTACAGTTTTCTTCCATCAAGGCAGTAAAAGCCATACGTTGGATATTGGCGTATTGTGTTGGCGGCGGAGGGGCAGGTTTTGCAAATTGGGTGCTGGAAAAAAATTCAGGCCAGGCTGTTGCCATGGGTTGGTCACCCATGAGTTTGGGTAGCCATAGTGGCGTGCAATTTTTCTTCTTTCCGCATTCCATGGCTTGCTCAAAACTTGTCACCTCCCCTGTTTCAAATCCATGGTAATAATCATTTATTTGTTGCAGGGCGCTGCCATCGTTCTGACGTGCCGCCAGCCCCATGACATGCAAAGCCAAACCACATTCATAGGGTACCGCGCCGCTGGCTGCCAGATTCTTGGGTAATGTTTTCCAGCTATATCCAGCTGTCTTTGAGAGGCAATTGAAAATAGCCGTACTGAGTTCTGTTGCTGCGTCCTCCGGGTTAAGCCATCTGGTTTTCAGGCTTGCTGTCCAGCGCAAATATTCAGCTCCACCTTCGCCAATGAAGGGGGCACGTTGTTCTTTTTCTTTGGCTGGAGGTGCTTGAAAGCGATGGGCAAATTCATGCCAGACAAATTTCCTTAATCGCTCATCACTATCAGGATTGGGGCGCTCTGGCCAGTTATAGAGCGCCAGCCGCAAGACATCACCGGCATCGCCCCAAAAACCTGGGACGCCACCATCCTGCTCCACAGTAGCGGCAAGTATGGGCTTGCGAAAAGCCACATCAGGCAATGCCTGGTGATAAAAATCTACCGCTTGACTGGCGATGTTTTGCAGAAGCTGTATATTCGCTGCCCCCAGAGCGGGATTGAAATAGCTGATGACGCCAGCTTTTGATGAAATCTGCTTTTGCAGTAGCAACACGGCCATGTATTGCCCAACATATGCATCGTAAGAGGCCGTTTTCTGGAATAGCTGGCCTTTGAAAGCGATACTGCCCGGCGCTGAAAATTGATAACCTACGGTGCCGCACTTGTCGCTGACCGCGTAGCTGGTCGTGTTGACATACATGCCTTCGCCCATGGGGAAAGAACCAGGCGATACGCGGTCATAAAACTTGCTCGTTGCGGGCACATTAAAGCGTATGCCTGAACATGCCTTGTTGGTTTTGGTGAGTGTTGTTCCGTCAGCGGTGCCGCAATCATCCACAGCTTGCCAGGCTGCCCGGATCTCGCTGCCAAATTTGGGCAAGGTTTCCTGGTTCAGGAATGGAATGGCATCACATGTTTGCGGCAATTGATAACTGACTTCCAGTTTTTGTGGAGAGATCAGTTTAAGGTGTACGGTAACGTCAGCAGCCTGGCTTTGCTGGAGTAATAAACAGGCAGATGTTGCGAAGATTGCTGGCAGATATTTCATCATGAAATGAGTTCTCGTAACAAGAACTCAACATTGTGCCCTATCTTTCATTGCCGCAGCTTCCTTTATCAAAGTCTCCAGCACCTTCATATCAACATCACTCAACTTCCGGATATAAAGGCAGCTTTTGCCAGATTTGGTTTTACCCAGGCTGGACATCAATTGCTCATGGTTGGGTGTTGCATGCAAACCGTAAAGACTGATATCACCCTTGCGCGAAGAAAAGCCTAACAGACAGCTATCGCCTTCGCGGCCGCTTTCGTAGCGGTAGTGATAGCTGCCAAAGCCGACTATGCTGCTGCCCCACATGACGGCGGGCTGCTTCGTCGCTTTGGACATGAGCTTGACCAATGTTGCGCAGTCCTGGCGGCGGGTTTCGTCTTCAATGGCGGCGATGTATTCGTCTACGCTATTGTCTGTTGCTTTGGTTTTATTCTCAGCCATGGCGACTCCCTGTATGTAGAAATCTGCTCTGTTTTTTTCCCATGAGAGCTATGAGGATACTAGCAGTTTGTCTTTCAGCATAGCAGTTCTCGCTGGCCTGTATGGGAACCATCTTTCGTTTGTTGTATTGGGCGCGCTGCGCTGTTGCCTTTGCCAGATGACTGTCGCCAACAGGTGTTGATGCATAGACATACTGTGCCAGAGGCAAGCACAAATTCCAGACGATTCCTATGTTTCCGGCAGGACGTTGTCGCACACGCGTTTTAACGCAGCCATCACTGCCTGCCGGGCATCGGGGAAAGTGGCAGCGGGATGACGGGCCAGCCATTTCGCCAGTTCGTTGATGGCACCGTTCAGGGCAGAGGCGCAGGCATCGACCTCCAGCACACTTAATCTGCCGCCGGGGTTGAGGATGTCGCCCAGCACGGCGTGGAGTTGCTGGTAACCATGGCGCTCATCCAGTGCTGCCCAGGTCTCTGCCCCCAACACCGAGGGGCCATCTATCAGCAATACCTGACGCGGGCCAGGTTGCGATATGGCGTCAACCCAGGCCATAGCGCCCTCTATCAGTTGCTGCTGAGGTGATCCCTGGGTGTCTGCTGCTTTCTCAATTGCGGCACTCAGGTCGATGTGCACTGCCTCACACACGGCAACGAACAAATCTTTCTTGTCACGAAAATGGTGGTAGAGCGCACCGCGGGTGAGGCCGGTAGCGAGCAACAACGCTTCGGTAGAGGTATCGGCATAACCATCTTTCTCGAACAGGGCGCGCGCAGCAGCTATCAGGCGCGTGCGTGATTGCGCACCTTGCGCCAGGCGCCGGTTTGCAATCGGGGCTTCTGAGGTATTTTTTTCAGTTGACATACAGACTGTATGTATCCATAATTAATTAAACATACAGACAGTATGTACCAAACCTGAATCTCAACGCAACATCAACTCAACACCAGCGCCACAGGAGCCATCATGTCGACTCTCTCACCCGCCACGCTCTCACAACTGACCTCAGCCTACCCTCTGATCACGACAGCTGACATACAGGCTTCACGCGACTTCTTTATGAAACACCTGGGTTTCGAAGTGGGGTTTGAGGCATCCTGGTTTGTCTGGCTGTCACGCAGCACGACCGAAGCTGGCACCACGGCAATCGCTTTCATGACACCTGATCACCCTTCACGCCCGCCTGGGCCAGAGGCATTCAATGGTCAGGGCCTGTTACTGACCCTGCAAGTAAACGATGCACGCAAGGAAGAAGCCTTGATGCGCGCTGCCGGTGTAGAAATCGTCTATGCGGTCAAACACGAGCCATGGGGCCAGGTACGCTTCCAGGTGCGGGACCCATCGGGGCTGGTGCTTGACATCGTGGAACAGGCTGAACCGGCAGTTGGCTTTTGGGATGCTTACATGTGAATGTGGCTCGACAATGCTCGCCGCCATTGGGGGAATAAACTGGCATATTACAGGTCCTGGCCTGATCATAAAAACTGACGTCAAAAACAGGCTGAAAAAATGCAGGTGGCAGTTCTATTGGACAGGCATTGAATGGTGCTGGCGGATGAAGCTTATGAATAAAGCCGACCTAAACAGGAAACGTCTCTGCGTTTCCTGTGGTCAGGTATGTATCAGGCAGCCTTGTTCCACATCGGCGTCAACGCAGTCACCTGCGGCGGGCCTGACAACAAAGGCTCGACCTCCAGCAGGTAAGCGGCATAGCTGTCTGTCTTTAAAAATTCCTGCGACGCTTCAAGGCTGGTGTATTGCTGGAAAGCGCAGATGGAATCAGGGTCTGCATTGTCGAAGCAATAGAAATAAGCCATGTGGCCAGGGTTGGTTGATATGGCTGGTGCCATATGCTTTTCCCAGACTTTGCGCACTTCGTCGCGTTTTCCGGCTTGGGTTTTATGTTTGATGATGACGGCGAAACTCATTATTACTCCATAAAAATTGATATCAGTTGTCAGGTCAGACTATTTTGCGTCGATTTTGTGTCGCTTTTTACGTCCATTGCGGATTCCAGACTACTTCCCACAAATGCCCGTCGGGGTCCTGAAAGTAGCCTGAGTAGCCACCCCAGAAAGTAGCGTGGGCAGGCTTGATGATCCTGGCACCGGCTGCTACTGCTTTTGCCATGACGGCATCCACTTCAGTTTGTGATCCTACATTATGGCCCAGCGTCATTTCTGTCGCACTTGCCGCTTGCAATGCAAGGCCGGTGTCATGCGCGATACTCGTGCGTGGCCACAGGGCCAAACGCAAGCCAGGCTGAAGCTGGATGAAAATCACAGCACCATATTCAAATTCTTGACCGATGATACCTTCGGTGGCAAAGCCCAGACCATCTCGGTAAAACCGCAATGACGCTTCCAGATCGTCCACGCCCAGGGTGATGACAGTGATTTGTGGTTTCACAGTAATACCTCCACAGGGGTACCTTGAATAGAATTTAAAATCAAAGTTTAACAGCCAAACTCAAGGGCTGCATTCAGGGTAGCAATCTTACCTCTTTCTTAATTCGTGCAAATCGAGTGAAAGCAAAAAGCCATACATCTCATGAGATGTATGGCTTTTTGCAAGTTATACAAATCCTGCTATCTACGCATGCGTTGAAACGCAACTTACGGGTCTATATGGCATTCAAAAAAAAATTACAATCAATCATGGCTTGCTGATCGCAAGCACCTTGATGGGATGCTGCATTCTTTCAGCATGCGCCTTGACATAGGCTTGCCATTTTTCATTGCTGTTGTATGGGCTGGCTCTGTCCCAGGCTGCACCGACGTAATAGCGTAATGGTTTGCCGGAAGAGACTGTAGCGACGATGAGGTCGTTGAGTTTGTCCTCGGCATAGCCCTCGGCGGTTGGCAAAATAATCGCGGTGCCGATGGAACCATTGCTGGCCTGCTCTACCCATTGGGTGATGGATGGGGTGACCTGGTTTTTCGTCAGCTTGATGACGGGGTTCTGACCTTTGTCTGTCGGTGTTTTATTCAATCCCAAGGCGACTTTCAATTGCGCAGGGCCGGTAAAGCTGAAGGTGCTTTCCATCTGGTCAAACAGATGGCCAGCATCGACGGTGAAGCGTTTGACTTCTGACACTTTGACGCCCGCCGCATCCCAATTGTCGTAACTGAGTTCAAACACGGTACGCACTGGGCCGTTGGCGATGACTTTCCAGGTGGCGTAGTTGGCGCTGGTGTACAGGCTTTGGCCATCCCAGATGCCGGTGCCACCGCAACCGCGTGAACGGCCAACGTTGTACATGTCCATGCCCTCACCTTCGTCCTTGTGGTAATGGTCATGGCCCTTGTTGTACCAGCGGTCTACGATGGGGTAGGACACACGTTTGAACCAGATGTCGAGGCCACTGCTGCGCAAGACTTCTTTATTGCTGCCAGCTGGCGCGGGCGCTTCCAGTGCCGGGCCGTAGGTGCGGTGACCTATCTTGTCATTCTCCCAGGCGAAATCATCCAGACGTTCTGGTATGTAGCGGGCAAAGGCCTTGGTTTCAAATACAGGCACCAGGGTGTCGATTTTTTCCACGTTGAAGATTGCCTGTTTTTCACCGGGAGCAAAGTCATATTGAAAAATCAGTTCACCATAGGCAATGCCTTCACCCTTGGGGTCTTTTGACAAGGGCGCGACATTGGTCACCTGATGTGCCAGCACTTTGCCTTTTGCATCCTTGACGGCAATGCGTTGTATCAGTGCGCCGGGCAAGGCCTTATTGACTTCTGACCAGGGTAGCGTGATGGTTTCAGACGGGCGTGCCGCGTCGAGATCATGGCTGACTTGTATGGTGAGTTTGTCGACAGCGTGGGCGGCACTGGTCACACCTGCAGCAAACAGACTGCTCAAAACTAGTGGAAGTATCTGGCAACGCAAAGTCTGTTTCATGGCGATGGATTTCATTGTGGGTGTCCGTTAGGTGTAAGGCGTCAATGGTGTTCGCGATAATCTGTCTTGCTATTGCCAGCAGGCAGATAGTGGTAGGTGCGTACCTTATGCTGGACTTCAATCGCTGGATTCTTCAACAACTTGATCATTTCAGCGCCGGCCAGCAGCACGGGGCCATAGCCATGCAAAGTATCTACACTGGTGGGGCGGTTGTAGTAATACACCTGGTCGCTGGCGAAGGTAGTACCTACGCAAGTGCCTTCGACCTGGCCTTTGGCATTGATGCGTGGGTAGAGTGCATTCCAGCCAGCCTGGGCAATGGAGCCATAGGTCGTCGGGCTGACCCAGCCCTGGTTGATGGCGTGGGCAATCGTGTACACGAACATGGCACTGGCAGATGTCTCAAGGTAAGAGTCATTGCGGTCCAGCATCTGGTGCCAGAGACCCTGGCCAGACTGCAGTTCGGCTATGCCATTCAATGTAGCACGCAGTTGCGCCAGCACTTTGGGATAACCTGGGTGATCCTTGGGCAGCACATCGAGCACATCTGACATGGTCAGCACGGCCCAGCCATTGGCACGCGCCCAGTAAAAGCGCGGTGCATCCGGGTTATTCGCATTCCAGCCGTGGGTGTAGATACCGGCCTGCTTGTTGAACATATAGGCAGACATTTGCAAAACGTTTTTGACTGCATCATCAAAATACGCTTTGTCTTTGGTCAGGTGGCCGAACTCAGCCAGCGGCATGACGCCCATATACATATCATCAGACCACAGCGAAGAGGCTTGCGGGCGTTTTCTGGCCAGGGTACCATCAGCCAGCCTGTACTGTTGCTTAGCGACGAAATTGCTGCACACCTTGATCATATTGCCTAGGTCTGGCCCGATACTGGCAAACTTGGCCCTGATAAGTGCCGCACACATGGAACCGCTGTCATCCAGCGAGCGCGGGTCAAGAAAGCGCGCAAAGCTGTTGGCGCGCTCCAGGTGGAACTGCTTTTCTTGCGCATCAAAATAAGGCATGGTCTTGGCAAAGAACTGCAGGTGGCGCTCTGTCATTGCTGTAAATTTTTTGTCGCCTGTGACTTCAGCCGCCTTCATCAGCCCGGCGTGCACCACACCCATTTCATAGACCAGGATGCCAAAGTCACCCTTGGCCGGCTCAAAAATCGCATCGGCAACCGGTGGCTTGCTAAAGTCTGTGACCTCTGCGCCACTCCCCTTTTGTATCACACGGGTGGGCGTGACTGATTCCATATAGGCGCGTATGCGATGCAGGGCTTCAGTGATTTCGACTACTTCCGGCTTCTGGTAAGGCACTGGGTAAGTACCCTCGCCAGCATCTTTCAGGTCTTTATTGTCCCTGTTGCGGTAGCCACCGTCAGCGTGAGCAGTGCCATATAAGAATAAGGATGCCATAACTGTTGCAAAGAGCGTCTTGGCAAAAGTATTAACAAGGATGGAACTTGATTTCATATGCGCCTGCCCGGAAAGTTTGTTGAATTGTCTCGTCTATGTGTTTTGTCTTGCTTCAATTACATATATTGCGATAATTGGTCAGACCATTTTAAATTGGCCTGTCCAATAATGCAATGTGGACTAGCCGCTTATTGCATGATTATGCGATAATTCCTGAATGCTGCCCGATAAGCTTGAACAAAGCCTGGACAAGAACCTGCCATGATTGGGCTGGATGCATTACCAAAAGTATATGATGGAGTAAGGCTTGAATCGACTTATCGCCACGCTGCTTGCAGCTACATCGTTGGCAGGAAGCATGCTGGCAGGATGTGCCAGGCCCGGCCAGCCCGCGCCTGCAGATAACGTCTATACGGCAGAAAGCACCTACCAAAAGCTGGCCAGCACTTACCCTTTCATCCACATCGCCAGCAAAACACCACCAGAGACTGTCAGGGTACTGTGGGACATAGACTACGTCAGCAATCAGGGCAAGGCCCTGCAACTGGATCTGTTCATGCCCGCACAAACCATTAAGGCAGCCTTGCCGGGCATAGTCCTGATACATGGCGGCGGCTGGCGCTCAGGCACACGTGACAATCTCTCCCCCGTGGCAATACGCCTGGCAGCGCACGGCTACATTGCCGCCACCGTCAGTTATCGCTTATCAGGCGAAGCCCGCTACCCCGCGGCGATTCATGATGTCAAGGCAGCGATACGCTGGCTACGCACGCATGCGGCTGAGTACCAACTGGACCCCAGACACATTGCAGTCGCCGGTGGTTCAGCAGGCGGCCAGATTGCCTCCCTGGTTGGTGTCACCAATGACGTGCCAGAGTTTGACCCGCAGGTGCACCTGAGCCAAGTTTCCAGCGCTGTGCAAGCCATCATCAATATCGATGGCCTGTCTGACTTTACGTCAGAAGAAGCACGCAAATATGAAGACGATCCAAAGAAAAAACCTTCTTCCGCCGGTGCCTGGTTTGGTGGTACTTATGCAGAAAAACCTGAGTTATGGAAAGAAGCATCGCCACTGACGCATGTCGGTCAACATACCCCGCCCATCCTGTTCATCACCAGCGCGCAAAAACGCTTCAGCCTTGGGCGGGAGGAGATAGTGCAAAAGTTGACGGGCCTGGATATCGCAACACACACAGTGCTGATACCGGATACACCACACAGCTTTTGGTTGTTTGATCCATGGCTGGAGACGACCGTAGATGCGATGGCCGAGTTTTTAAGGAAGGTGTTTGGAGGGCCTTAAACTCGTGATTTGGCGGCGCGCGGTAAACCTCACCAGACACTAACAAGTAGCGTCGAACCGCGGCCGTGACGTAGGGTGCATTGTAATGCGCCACATGTAGATGTCGTAATCAAAAATCGAATATCTTTGCAAGATGTTCGCCAGCCAGGGTGCGCCGCGCGCACCGCCACCGCAAATATTTTGCAAACATGAAATCAACATCCGGTGCGCACGGCACACCCTACAAATTCAGACCTCAGCCCGGTGCCTGCCCATCTGCCACGGTGCCCATATCCTGCATGTTTTGCGGTGTGTAACCTGCCTTGACCAGTGACTGGTTCAGGGCCTTGCGCAAATAAGCCAGATCAAATTCAGTCTGGGCCAGGTTAAGGCCAAGCTCAACGATCTGGCCCGAACGCAAAACAGGCGCACCTGTGGTTTTATCCCATTGCAGCAGGTTGTGGTTTTCATTCGGGTCGGCATCGAGGTTATACAGTTCCCACTGGGTGTTGGCGGGATTTTGCGGCTCCCAGTAGCGCACCAGTTTCCACGGTTTTTCAAAATAAGATTGTATGTGGTTGGGCTGCACTACCGGGCCGGGTGCGGTCAGAGGTTGCTTTTCCGTTGGCTTGCCGGTGGGGCTGGTCAGGCGCTCTGTGATGTCGACATACCACTGGTATTTGTCGGGCAGGTAGTTGGTGTCCAGCGGTGCGGTGATGTTGTCGTCAGAAACAAACAGCACGCCACGACGTTCTGTCTCTTGCGCTGTGCCACGGATGATGGGTGCCAGGTCTTCACCTGCCAGTGGTTTGACATCATGACCCTGTATAAATTTGGCCAGCGCCTGTCTGTCATTCTGGTCATAGCCAGCCAGGCCCAACAGGGTTGGTACCCAATCGACATGGGTAGTATGACAGTGCACGGTGCGCATGTTTTTGTCACCATTCACCAGAGGAGAAGAAATGATGGCGGGGATGTGCGTTGCCTCTTGATATGCGCCACACCATTTTTCTATCTGGCCACCATGCGCCCCCGCCAGCTCGCCATGATCAGAGGTGAAAACGACGATGGTGTTTTGATCAAGGCCGCTTTCATACAGACGCTCCAGTATGGTGCTGACTTCGATATTAACCAGGTACTGCAGGTAAAGATAGAACGCCAGGTAGTTGCGATACCAGTCCTCTGCATTGCTTTGCATCTTGAAGGGATAAGGTGAAGGGATGACGGCATGCTGACCGCGCAGGGTTGTCAGCGCCAACTGGAACTTGTAGGAATAGTCGTACTGGCAATCTGGCTTGCTGGATAAATCACCGCGCCAGTTGACAGGCAGCCTGACATCACCCAGTTTGAAGCCATCAGGATTCAGCGGTACGCGGTAGGTGGCCTTGAATTGATTCGGGGCATTGCCATACACCGGTGGCTGGCTGAGCGTACCTTTCACCGGTGCGCCATAAGGTGCAATGATGTCGCCCAGCGTCGGCGGTGTTGCCGGTGTTTCTACTGCTGGTTGCCATGGAAAGGGATAAGCGCCTATGTCGTGCGGATTGACAAAAGACGCCACCGCCAGCCAGGGCCGCAGCTTGAAGCTGGCATTGGTGGGGTTATTACTGTTGATCATGTTCGCCTCCACACCCACGCCCTTGCGGCGCAGGAAGGTGGTGACGAGATCAGTATAAGTTTTGTCGCGGTACACGCCCAGATTGGGCGTACCAAAACGCTGGTCAGATGGTGTCGAATATTCCCAGTCACCAAAGCCCCAGTTCTCCAGACTGCCATCAGGTGGGTTCGATAAATCCCAACGGCCAAAATAATGCGTCTCATAACCCGCCGCACGGAACCAGTCGCCCATGGTGGGCACGCCGTCTTGCGGCAACCACGGGAAGGCCGGGTCGGTATCGACCTTGAACATGCCCTCGGTCTGCGTCACGCCACTATGCGCACTGTATTGCCCCGTCATGATGGTGGCACGGCCCGGCACGCAAGCGATGCTGGAGCAGGTATGGTTTTGCAGCGACACCCCATTTTCACGCAGCTTGACGAAACCGGGAAACTGCTCTGCATAGGGATTGTCCTCCAGGCTACCCTCTTCAAAACGCAAAATCTGGTACAAGGGATCCAGCGGGTCATCTGAATAACGCGGCGGATAACGCATCTGATCAACCATGATGAACAGGATATTTGGCCTGCCTGGCGGGGTGCTGGTATCACTGGTAACGCTGGTCGAATTTGTAGAATTGCTGGCTGTAGGGCTTGCTGTGCTCATGATCATCCTTTTTGCGGTAAGGGGCAGAACATCGAGGGGCATTGCTGCAAGGGCAGATCAGGCTTTTCCTTGCACTGAAATTATCTAATTGTTAATTTTAATACTGCTTATCGAAAAAACAAAGATATAAGTGGGACGTGCACAAAAATTTTCAATTGGCGCGGTGCAATAAAAGCCAAGGCCCCCCGTTGTATGACAAGCAGATTTCATTGCATTCAAAACTGAGTGGTCTGAAAGTAGACGCTTGGGCGCTAATCCGATACGCTGCACGGAGAATCAGGATTGCTTACATTTTTAAAATTCATTGCAACACGAACCGAGGCAGCATGATAGAAAAGCTGGAAATAAATCACCTCAGAACCCTCGACGCCTTATACAAGTTTGAAAACCTGTCGGCAGCGGCGGAATATCTCGATGTCTCGCAGCAAGCCATCAGTCTGCAACTGAAAAAAATCAGGGGCATCCTCAGTGATCAGCTGTTTGTACGAACCGGTCATGGCGTAGTGGCTACGCCCTATGCGAAACTGATACAGCCGCATATCCGTCAGATACTGATCCATCTCAATGAAATCCCGCTGCCGGATACAATCACACCAGAAAATACAGAACGAACCCTGGTGATATCTGCCACTGACTATACGCAAAAAGTCATCGTCGGCGAGTTGATCAAAGAGCTGAGACTCTCTGCCCCCAAGGTAAAAATCATCGTCATCAATATCGAGAGTGCAAACCTGATACAGAAAATGCATCAGGGTGAAATTGACCTGACGCTGACATCAAATGGCTATGTGCCGGAGGGCTTGGTTTCAGATGCCATCTTCACTGAAAGATATGTCTGTGTATCTGCCAACAAAGATATTGTCTTCGACGACTATTTACCATTGGAACGTCTTGTCGAATATGACTTCGTCGTGACATCACCCGGCATTGCCAGCTTTAAAGGATCAGCAGATAGCTGGTTTGAACAACAGGGTTTGCGGCGCAAGGTACATGTCTCGGTACCTTCGTTTTTTATGGCGCAGGAATATCTAAAACAATCCGATATGGTCGGCTTTCTCCCATCGCGGCTGATGCCATGTGCAGGCTTGTTTGAAATACCGCTTAAAAAGTATCCACCGGGATATGAAGTCGTTGCTGCGTATCACTCCAGCGCCAGGGACGATGCATTCATGATGTGGCTGCTCGACAAAATACAGCAAAAGTTTTCAACCACGGCATGACATCATAACCCCGCTTGTATCGGCTACAAGCCTAGCTTGATGGCTAAGCGCAGCATCCATCACTAAACTTTCTCTGTGCTTACACAATATTTCAGATTACACAGAAAGGTTTTCATGAGTATCAACAAGATCAATCCCGCTACGCTGTATGACGGCACACCATTTGGCTTGTCGCAGGCAGCGATAGATACAGAAAGCGGCCTGATTTTCATATCAGGTCAGGTAGACTGGGACAGCAGTTACCAGGTAAAAAACCAGGACATGGCAGCACAGACTGAGGGCGCAATCAAAAACCTGCTGACGGTACTGGAAGCAGCAAATTCATCTGTAGCAAACCTGCTGCAATTACGCGTCTATATCAGAGGCGAACTCGCTGACCATATGGAAAAGATCGTGCCCATATTACGTAACTACCTGGGCACATCCCGCCCGGCCCTGACAGGTATCGGTGTCGCTTCCCTGGCGACACCGGACACCTTGATAGAAATTGAAGCAGTGGCAAAGCTGAATCCTGTGCCGTAATCAGCAGACAGTCTGGAACTGCCGTATATTTGCATTTTCATCACCTGAAAAATGCGCGTAGAATATATGCCATGCGGGTGTAGTTTAATGGTAGAACGGCAGCTTCCCAAGCTTCATACGAGGGTTCGATTCCCTTCACCCGCTCCAGAGAAAACAGCTATCTTGCTTTAGCGCATTCAGCTAATGCACAGTTAATACGACATGATTTTAAATGCATTCTCATCGATCGAAGTAAGACGTTCATCGATTTAGTTGTGAATTGATCCGTCGTTCAAGTGACAAAGTCGAAAATTATTATTTTCTTTTGATTTTCAAGTTCCGAATTATAAAAGTAACGCGAAATCGATAAGTAATTAGCCCACTCATTCTGCGTATCACCGAAAATACATTTATAAAATATTTCGTCACCAAAGCGTCACAATTGTTATCTATGCATTTTCCATTTTCTTGGGTTCGGTAATAGAATGCGCCGCAAGATTTGCTCCAATAGCAGCAATACCAAAGGAAATGCAATCTTTCACATAAATGAGAGATTGCTTAAATATTAGAAAAAATGTCGAATATGACTCGGGGAAAAGAGCTTGCTTCTCGCTAACATTTTTCGCGAAATACTCGAAGCTGTTAAACATAAGCGAAGCTGCTACTACAAGTAATAAACCAAACGTGAACCTTACATGTCTTTCCGTCCCACCATGGGACACGTAGAGGTACCATAGTATTGCACAGCACTCTAGTAATAAAACTAAGGCTGACCAAAAAACGCCATTAAGAACCAAATCAAGCTTGGATGGCCACAAAATCGGAAGCACTGCAGTACCAATTACCACGATGTAACAAAATAATCCTTTTAGTGCATCAGTAAAAGTTTTGTTCATAAAATTCCAATTTTTTGAACATCATTTTTTTCAAAAAAATGATTTCTGTCTTCATGCAAAAATTACGAAGCGGGATAAAACAATCCTAAACATACTGGCTATCTATTCTATATTCTGGAATACAGATACCTCTGGAATGAAAAACTCCTCTTCTCCCATGTATATACGATGCAATTTTTATACATTACGCACAATATTGTAAGCAATGCTCAATAGTCTTATAGTTGCACAATCTATCTTAAAATTTATCACTTATATCGACATAATTTCAAACGTGAAATTATTATTGCATGCCAAAAATCAGCAAAGCAAGGAACTTATAATGGACTCTTCACATATATGAAACCATACATGCACTACGCTCGCATAATACTAATCATACTTATAGAAAGCAGTGTGGGTATTACTGCCCATGCAAGCGAACCCGTCAACGGTAGCTTCACCGCCAGCAAGTCTTGTGAACTGTACTCGTCTTTCAACAAGCAAAGTAATCCCGGTGCCGTGCATACGGCAGTAGGTAAGAGCTATGCGGTGAAAGAGATCAACAAGCCTGGGGACTATGGCTGGTTGCGGGTGGATGTGGATGGTGCCAATCCTAACTTGCGCTGGGTGGCGCGGGATTGTGGTACGGCGCAGCTGGACCAGGTGCCGCAGGAGAATGCACCGGCAGGCCGTGCCAAGGCGAACAGGGAAGCAGACCGCCAGACCATGTGCAGCACGCCGAATCAGGAAGACAGTTATGTGCTGGCTATCACCTGGCAACCCGGCTTTTGCGAACATTTTGCTTATCGCGGCAAGAAGCCGGAATGTGATGCCATCAACAGCGGTAAGCTGAAGATCAATAACCTGACCCTGCATGGTCTGTGGCCAAATAAAAAAGAATGCGGCATCAATTACGGCAACTGCTCGACCGAGCCTATGAAATTGTCATCTGACACGGTAAAGCGTATCGCCAAATGGATGCCGAATTTTCAGTTTGAAAGCAAGTTTGGTGAATACGAATGGAGCAAGCACGGTACTTGTCAGGCACGCGATGCTGATACTTATTTCAAGACTGCAGCGGCAGCGGTGGAAGAAGTGAATAATTCTGCAGTAGGCAAATTCATCCTGGAGCATGCGGGCAAGTCATTCTCAGTAAAAGACTTCTTTGAGATGGTCAAGAAACAGGAAGGTGAAAAAATTGCGCAGAACTTCATGCTCAGTTGTGCTGATGGTAAATACCTGCAAGAGATACGCCTGAAGCTGCCGACGAATTTTGAAACCGGCAAGGGCCTGGCTAAACTGGTCGGTGATGCGGAAGGATTTAATCGTCAGGTGGACAGGTGTGATAATGAAATTATTGTCGAGGCCAGTGGGCGCGGACGGTAAGTGGTTTGTAGGGTGCGCCGTGCGCACCGTTTCGCCGGCATGGATGTTCATTAATTGACATAGCAGCCGATCCGGCTTCGTTAATCACATACTGCGCCTTACTATCCTTCATCCAGACCATTACTCTCCAGATTTTCTTATCATGTTCATCGTCGAGCTCACCTATATCCAGCCTCTTTCTATCGTAGATAACTTTGTCAGCGAACACCGTGCATTTCTTGAGCGGCATTATGCGACAGGGCAGTTTTTGCTATCGGGACGCAAGGAACCGCGTACCGGTGGATTTATTCTGGCGAATGCGGCTGGCAAGGATGTATTGGAAGCGATATTACGGGAAGATCCGTTCCAGCGTGAAGGGATCGCGCAGTACAAGGTGACAGAATTTTTGCCATCCATGGCAGCACCAGACCTGGTGAGCATGCTGGTGAATTGAACCCATTGCGGACAAGCACAGGGGGTATATTTCTCCTGCGCTTTGCCGTATCAATACTTGCTATTTACTAAGCACAGCCACCGCCTTCTCCAGTACTACATCACGCCCTGCGCGTATGTCGGCAACTGTTGGTACGACTTCTATATCAGGTGCGATGCCCTTGCCGACGAATTCGCGGCCATCGGGAAAGCTGTCGTGCTTGACGCAGATACGGGCACTGCCGCCGCCGGGCAATTTAAAGGACATGGGCATGCCGGTGCTGCCAGCAGTGGCGCTGCCTATGATGGTGCCGCGTTGCAGAGTGACAAAAGACATCAGGAAGTCTTCTGCGGCAGAGAAAGTTTTTGCGCCAGCCAGCACGGCCACCGGGCCAGTGTAGACTTCCTTGCGTTCCTTGGTATAGGGTTTGGAAATGCCAGCCCTGAGAGTATCAAGCAGAATCAGGTCACTCTGAGTACGCATGACATGGCTCTCTTGCCTTTCTGTGCTATAGGCATACGGCACTGGCTTCTTGCTTAAAAAACTCAGGATGGCTGCGCCATGCAAAGTAGACCCACCACCGTTGGCGCGTATATCAAGTATCAGACCTTTGGCTTTCATGATACTGGGCATGACGGATTCAAGTTTTTTGACACCGGCATCACTTTCAAAATGATCGAGGGCAAGGTAGGCGATATCGCCGGGCAGCATTTTGAAATCAAAAGGTGGGTCACCTGCCGCGTCGCGGTCCTGCCCACGGCTGACGACCTCTACTCTTTCTTTGCCAGCGGCATCGCGCAAGCCCAAACGTATACTTTTGCTTTTATCACCGCTTAACAGCGCATAGCTGTACACACGCACGGCTTTGTCTTGCGGCGTACTGCTGCTGGCATAGGGAGCGATCTTGCTGCTTGCATATTCGTGCACAGGCTGGCCGTCTATGCTGATGATCTCATCGCCACGCTGGATTTTTTGCGCAAGTTGCTGGTTGAGTACCCTGGTCACCAGCACGCTCTTGCCGACCAGGGCAGTTGCCAGCGCTGGCCGGGAATAAAACACCTCTTGCAGTTCATCCGGCGCGTAGATATTGGTGTGTCCATCCTGCAGGTGCGGGGCCAGTTGCATCATGACCTGATAATACTCACGGGTACTCTTGGTTTGCGTGACTTTATCGAGATATTCGAGGTAGAGCTTGTCCCAATCCAGGTCAGGAACATTCTGGAAATTCACAAAGCTGCGTTTGACTTCTGACCAAAACATGGAGAGGCCAGCAATTTTTTCTGCATTGCTGATATTGTCTCTGTAAGGAGTGACGAGAGCAGATTCTTTCCCCATTTTGGCAGGTATATCTATCAGCTTGAGATAAGCTTTCAAACGCGGCTCATCTTTGACTGCATCGAAAGCTGGACTGGTCAGATATGCTTTTAACGAGGGCAATAAAACCCAGGTCTGACTGCTTTCCAATAAATTAAAAAACCCTTCTTTGTTGCCAAGGCGCAGCTCAAGCGAGGCCGCGTCCATGACGAAATTGAAACGTTGTCCTTTATAGTGCTGGGCCGCAAATGCCAGGCGTTCAAATTCACTACTCTCTATCACTGTCAATGCCAGTTTGATTTTAGCGAGTGCGGTTTGCAAATCTTCTTTACTGGCATCAGGTTTAGATAAACCATTGGCTTCATTCCTGAGTTGATGGATATTTTCCGTTGTGTTTGTTACGCTCTGCGATGATTCGCTGATCATGGTTTTGATAGCGGCATGTCTGGCGGAGAGGTCAGTAGCACTGGAGAGGCTGGCAGCCAACAACAAAGGAAATGCAAGTAACAGGCGCAAAGTCAAAGCAGAAGCAGTATTGGTATTTTTCACAAAGAGCGTCACTTTCACAGAGGTGATATCAAAAAAAACAGTATAGAAACGATCAAACCATTATAAATTGCCGCCAAGAAATTACAACTAAAACAACATAGTATTCTCTATGTAAACTGTACGATGTGTTTTCACACTGTTGTATAGCCCGCTCATCAGACACACTATTTATGCAGATATTTCTTACAATAAAGATACAATCATCCAGATTGATATAGCTCAATACGCTTGAATTTTTATTATGCAAAGTTGAAAAATTCACCATTTCCGGGCTTATGCAAGTAAATCCAAAGACAACACCGCAAGACCCGCTGACAACAACACAAAGTGACCAGCTTGCTATGCAACATTTGCTTGCGCGGGTGGAGCAGCTTGAACAAGAAAATTTAGTTCTTAAATTCGCTCAACAATCGCATCATGCTGAAAGCAGTATTTACGAAGATTTATTCCTGCATTCGACAAATCCCTATGTGATCATCGACGTGACTGGATTGGTGATACATACCAACCAATCAGCATTAAATTTACTGACTACAACCGCAGACAAGCTGGTGGGGCAACAGCTCCAGACATTTGTCTTTGAAGATCAGATGGTGCTTGACTCTCAGTTGATAGCGTTGAGTGCATCCGGTGGGAAGTCTACTTGCGAACTTAGGGCGATAAGAGCAGACCGTGAACTCATTTTCCTCAGGCTGGAAATGATGTTACTGAAAGCCGGCATGCAGCAAAACTGCGTGGGGATACAACTGACGGATATCACACGCCGGCAAGGCAAGATGATGACTCAGGCGGAAGGTCAATATTTTGCCAGCGTGGTCGCCGAAAATGTCCCCGGCATGGTGGCCTACTGGAATTCTGATTTGCGCTGCACTTATGCCAACTATCAATATCTGAGCTGGTTTGGCCGCACGCCTGAACAAATGCAAGGCATACTCATGCAGGATTTGCTTGGACAGGAACTGTTTTCCAAAAATATTGCCTATATCAAGGCTGTATTGAAAGGGGTTGATCAGAAATTCGAGCGCACCCTGGTCAAAGCTAATGGAGATGTTGCTCATACTTGGGCACAATATATCGCCCATACTATCGATGGTGTTGTGCAAGGGTTTTTTGTACTGGTGACAGACGTCACTTTACTAAAGCGGGCGCAAAAGGCACTGATGGAAAGTGAAGCCAGGAATCGCGCTCTGGTGCGTGCCATCCCCGACCTGATTTTAACTATCCACCGCAACGGCAGCCATCTTGATGTCCACGCTCCTGATCCTGGCATGCTATTGCAAAGCCGCGAACAACTCTTGCAGCTAAAAGTTGAGGACGTGTTACCACCAAAAGTGGCGAGCCAGTATTCAAACGCAATCGAACAGGCGCTGGGCAGCGGCAAATTGCAGGAATTTCGCCACGACTTACCTGTTGCTGGCAGAGGTGACATGCAATTCGAGGCCAGGGTGGTGCCATGTACCCAGGACACTGTCATAGCCATTATTCGCGACATCACAGAAACTGAGCGCGAGCGCCGCGCGCATGAACTGCAATTGTCCGAGCGCTTGCAAGTTCGGGAAAACGATGTACGGGCTATCCAGTTAAGCCTGACCATGGCAAGCGATATAACCAATATTGGCACCTGGATACGCGATCTGGGGACGGGTGAATTATGGGCTTCGCTGGAATGGCGCAGGCAATTCGGCTTCAGTCAGGACGAAGCGTTGACCATGGACATGGTCATTCAACGCATCCATCCGGCAGATCGTCGCCATATTCAAAATATCACGGGTAACTACAGGAATGATCAGCAACATCGGTATCAGGCTGAGTTCAGAGTAATGCTACAGGACGAGACAGAGCGATGGCTGGCGGTAGTCTGGCAGGTAGAGCTAGACGAAAAGCAAAATCCATTGCTGACCCGTGGCGTGACTGTAGATATCTCCGCGCGCAAGGAAGCTGAACTCGAACTGGGGCAAAAACGCATGGAAGTCATGCACCTGGCGCGCGTCGCTACCATGGGTGAATTGTCTGGCGCTCTTGCCCATGAATTGAACCAGCCTCTGACGGCCATACTCAGCAATGCCCAGGCGGCCCAGAGGTTCCTGGCGGGCCCAGAGGTAGATAGACAAGAGCTGGGTGAAATACTGCAAGACATTGTCGATGAAGACAAACGTGCCGGTGAAATCATACGGCGTTTGCGTCGCCTGTTTGACAAACGTAGTCATGAACAGCACAGTGTGGATATCAATAAACTGGTTCTCGAAGTGCTGCATATTTTACGCAATGATATGATCAATCAGGACATTACTTTGCTCAGTGAGCTGCAAGAAAATCTACCTACCGTCAGCGCTGACACTGTGCAATTACAGCAGGTTTTGATCAATCTGATCATGAATGCCAGTGAAGTTATTGCCGGGCTTGATGCCAGCCAGCGCATGATAGAAATCAACACGAGATTAAACGAAGAAAACCGGGTGGAAGTCAGTGTCAATGACCATGGCCCTGGCGTGTCTGAATCGCTGGGCGCCAAGGTATTTGAAGCCTTTTATACTACCAAGGCCAGCGGCATGGGACTGGGACTATCGATTTGCAAAAACATCATTGAAGCCAGTGGTGGTCAATTGTGGTATGAAAATCACGGCAATCATGCAGGCACGGGCGCAAGCTTCCGTTTTTATCTGCCCACTTCCAGCGAGCCAACAACATGACAGAAGCAAGCAGCGTTTTTCTTGTCGATGACCAGCCAGCTGTACTCAAGGCGATGTCACGTCTATTGCAATCTGCCGGGATAAATGCCGTCACTTTTGAATCGGCGCAAGCCTTCCTGGAGAGCGGCAGCGCGAGTAAAGCGGGCTGCCTGGTGCTCGACCTCGCCATGCCAGGCATGGACGGTATGGCTTTGCAACAAAAGCTAACCGAAATAGGCAGCGACTTACCCATCATCTTTTTGACGGGCCACGGCAGTATAGATACGGGGGTGCTCGCCATGAAGCTGGGCGCACAAGATTTTTTAACCAAACCCGTAGATGCAGACAGACTCTTGACGGCGGTACAGATGGCCTGTGAGCGCAACCAGCTCGCGCGACTTGCCAAAACGGAGAAACAGGCAATACAAGCCCGCTTGAACAGCCTCACACCTCGCGAACTGGAAGTACTGCACCTGGTGGTCGAAGGCAAACTCAACAAACAAGTTGCGGCAGAACTAGGGACAGTCGAAAAGACCATCAAGGTACACCGAGCCAAAGTAATGAGCAAGATGGATGTAACGTCAGTGGCAGCACTTATCCATTTGCTGGAAAAACTGAAAGTCTAAGCTCTGCTAGCGCCAGCTTGCTCTGCGCGCGCCCACTTCACCTTGATTCACAATTGCAGGCCTGATATTGGACCAAGGTCCAATAGCGTCATCATCTTTGTCCACATAAGATGATGCTCATGGGAAATACATCTACATGGATAGCAGTGATCGATGACGAAGAAGGAATACGTCGCGCTCTGCTGCGCTTACTACGCTCGGCTGGGCTGGAAGCACATGCCTTTGCGTCAGGTAAAGCATTTCTCGATAGCTTGCGCATAAGGCAGCCAGCATGTGTATTGCTTGACCTGCACATGCAGGATATGTCTGGCTTTGCTGTCATAAAAACACTGGCGCAAATAGCGCTGGAGCTGCCTGTGATCATCATGACAGGGCAAGATCTGAGTGAAAAACAGCGAGATGCCGACCTGGCACATGCCCTTACTGTATTGCAAAAACCAGTCAACGATCACGATTTGTTTGCCGCGATAGCAGCGGCTTTAATTAACCGGGACGAGCAAACACTTTTTCCAGACATCAATTTAGCAGTACACACTTAGCCGGAGACATGAAATGAAATTATCCAACCTGAAGATAGGCCAGCAACTCGGCATAGGGTATGGCCTGTTGCTATGCATCCTGACAATTGTTGCGCTGCTGGGCATTAATGGTATGCACAAGTCCAATGAAGCGCTACACCATGTTGTCGATGTCAATGTCAAAAAAATCAATCACCTGGAAGAGATGAGCAGTTCTGTTCATGTCGTATCGAGGGTGATCAGAACTATTGCATTGCTCCCGGTTGACAACATGGCACAAGAGCAACACAAGAAAATCGACGAAGCACGCACTCATTACAACAAGGCGTATTCGGAACTGGAAAAGATGCCCATGGATGATGCTGGCAAAAGCTTCATGCATAAAATCAAGGAAGATCAACAGGCGGCGCGGACGTTGAATGACAAATTTATAGAAATGGCAAAAACGGATAAGGATGTCGCTATCAAATTTCTCTTGAAAGACGTCATTCCAGCTAACACCAAATGGCAAGATGCACTGCATGAATTTGTCGTATTGCAAGAAGCAAAAAATACCCAGGACGAAGTGAATGCCAAGGAAACCTATCAGGCCTCGATGACTCTCATGATCATTGCGACGATCGCTGCCATTTTTATCGGCATAGGGATAGCCTGGAGCAGTACGCGCGCCATCACCACACCACTAAAAAAGGCAATACAAGTGGCACAAAGCGTGGCGGGAGGCGACCTCACCAGCAAGATTGAGGTGCATGCGGAAAATGAAGCAGGACAGTTGATGCTCGCATTGCAACAGATGAATGACAGCCTCGCTCACCTGGTTGGTCAGGTGCGCCAGGGTACAGAAACGATATCAACGGCTTCCTCCGAAATCGCCACTGGTAACATGGATTTGTCATCCCGTACTGAATCACAGGCTGGGGCATTACAGGAAACGGCTTCCTCGATGGAAGAACTGACTTCTACCGTCAAACAAAATGCTGACAACGCCCGTCAGGCAAACCAGTTGGCCATCGCCGCCAGTGCGGTCGCCGTTCAGGGTGGGGCCGTGGTTGCACAAGTTGTCAACACCATGGGGGACATCAATACCTCATCGAAAAAGATTGTCGATATTATCAGCGTCATAGATGGAATAGCCTTCCAGACCAATATTTTGGCACTGAATGCCGCAGTGGAAGCCGCACGTGCTGGTGAACAAGGTCGGGGTTTTGCAGTGGTCGCCAGTGAAGTGCGTAACCTGGCGCAGCGCAGCGCATCTGCTGCCAAAGAAATCAAATTGCTGATTGACGACTCGGTTGAAAAAGTTGGTCTGGGTAGCCGCCTGGTGGATGAGGCTGGTGCAACCATGGACAAAGTCGTCAGTAGTATCAGTAACGTGACCGACATCATGGGAGAGATCACCGCAGCCAGTGCAGAGCAAACTTCAGGCATAGAACAAATCAATATCGCTGTCACGCAGATGGATGAAGTGACTCAGCAAAATGCGGCTCTGGTGGAACAAGCCGCGGCGGCAGCCGGCTCATTACAAGAGCAGGCAGTCAGTCTCGCCGATCTGGTTCGTCAATTCAAAATCGAAGCGACAAATCAATTGCAAGTATCGCCTGTCAGGCAAACGCAGCCAAGTGCCATAAGCAAATCGACCTCTGCGGGGATAAAAAAAATCCAGCATGCGGTGGCAAAGGCCAGACCCATGCCCAAACTTGTACCAGCGATTAAAGGTGGTTGGGAAGAATTTTAAGCAGAATTGATATGTTGTGTCGGTTTAATTTTCTGAAAAAACATTAGTGCGAAACAGTAAATAGCGCAGATGTATCGCTTTTTTATAAAGGGTTGCAGAAAAATCTGTAGCCCTTTTTTTACATCGGTTTAACACAGCTTTACAAATTCCCGCTCCATATTGGACCAAAGTCCAATATCAATCGCTGAGCCAGCACCATAAGATGATGCCTATGGGAAATACATCTACATGGATAGCAGTCATTGATCACGACGCAGCCACGCGGGAGGCGACGGTGACTTTGTTGGACTCTATGGGGTGGCAGACATTGAGTTTTAGCTCTGGCTACCTGTTCATAGATAGCCTGCACTTCACACAACCTGATTGCATTGTGCTGGATTTGCACATGCCCTATATGTCCGGCTTTGCCATCATGTCCAAGCTTGAGCAACTAGCGAAGAAAATACCCGTGATTGTCTTGACCAGATACGAACTGACTGAAGATTTTAAAAAGGCCTGCTTGTCGAAAGCTGTCGCGGTTTTACAAAAACCCATCAGCGATCAGGCATTGGGCATAGCCGTTAAAAAAGCCCTCAATCCAGAAATGCCAGGCTTGCCCAGTTCGCGGCTCGCAATCTGAACGAAGTTCAAATCATTTAATAAAGAACCGATACTATGAAGGATTTTCATCATGCGTAATAATGTGCCCGTCACCAATCAGGAATACATCATGCAGGAAACGGAAACCATCGTTTCCAAGACTGACCTGCAAGGCAATATTACTTACGTCAATGATGACTTTGTTCGCATCAGTGGCTATAGCGAGCATGAATTGCTTGGTGCGCCGCAAAACATTGTGCGCCATCCGGATATGCCGGTCGAGGCCTTTGCCGATTTTTGGTGCACGATCAAGGATGGAAAATCCTGGACTGGTCTGGTCAAAAATCGCTGTAAAAACGGTGATCATTACTGGGTAGAGGCACATGCCGCACCGCTGCTCAAAGACGGCAAAATGGTGGGTTATACCTCGATACGCATCAAGCCCAGCCGTGAACAGGTCAGAGCTGCAGACGCAGTTTATCGCAGCATCAAGAACGGTGATAAATCACTGATCATCCGTGAAGGTATTGCTATAAAACGCAGTGCGTTTTCTTCCATGGATTTTTTTGCCAGACTGAACATGACGCAAAAATTAGTCAGTTTCAATGCCTTGACAATTCTGCTCATGGGCGCAATCACCTATTTAGTCAACATGGGAAATGCACAAACGGGTAACCAGAATATCTTGAATCTGCTGGCATTAGCCATGCTTGTTCTGACAGCCACATTTAGCTTGAACCTGTATCAAAAATTACTTACACCATTGCACAGCATGATGCGGGATATCCAGACCATGAGCTCTGGCGATTTATCGAATCACATCAAGACAACCGGAAGCCAGGAAGTCATCAATCTGGCGCAAGGTCTGCGCGTATTGCAGACAAACGTCAAATTGCTGGTCGGCCAGATACGCCAGACGACAGGCCATCTCACTAATGGCGCGAGTGAAATTGCAGCAGGCAATGCTGACTTGTCTGGTCGTACAGAATCACAGGCAAGTTCGCTGGAAGAAACCGCCTCATCCATGGAAGAATTGACTTCCACCGTGAAGCAAAATGCCGACAACTCACATGAAGCGACTCAATTAGTCGCTTCCACCGCAAAAATTGCGGAAAAAGGAGGCCATGCAGTAGCCAAAGTAGTTGAAACCATGGGGGCAATCAAGCATAGCTCGTCCAAGATTGCAGACATCATCGGCGTGATAGATGGTATAGCCTTCCAGACGAATATCCTGGCCTTGAATGCTGCAGTTGAAGCCGCCCGTGCAGGTGAACAAGGGCGTGGATTTGCCGTGGTCGCAAGCGAAGTACGTAATCTGGCACAGCGTAGTGCCGGGGCTGCCAAGGAAATCAAAACGCTGATCCATGACTCAGTTGATCAAGTGAATAGCGGCGACAAGCTCGCAGAGGAAGCAGGTAAAACCATGCAGGAGATCGTTTCCGGCGTTAAGCGTGCTGCAGAAATCATGCATGACATCACCGTTGCCAGTCAGGAACAAAGCGCGGGCATAGAACAAGTCAATCAGGCAATCACGCAAATGGACGACATTACTCAGCAAAATGCAGCCCTTGTTGAACAGGCGGCTGCCTCCGCCGAGAGCTTGAAAACCCAGGCAATCAGCCTCAGTGAACTGGTCGATGCATTTACACTGGTAAAGAGCAGTGAATCGTCAGCGATGGCAAGACCTGTCACCGCGGAGATAAGGGCTTACAAGACCGCGAAAAACAAATTATCCGGGCAAATAACGCAGACACTTATTACCAATCAAAACTGAATTTTACAATTACACGATTGAATCGGAAATAATGTACTGAACAAACACAAATCCCGTCGCTGACGTTATCATACGGAAAAATGCTCTGTACCGGAAATACAGAGCCCCCTGATGTTACGATAACCATACAGCCGCTCGGGAGATTCATGGGATTCTTCGATTTATTCAAATCCAGGCCATCGACGCACAAGTTTGCCCAGATCGTCATCAAGTACGCACGCAGTCAGGGCATTGCCCAGGCCATGCATTTTGATGAGGCTGAATTCCGCCTGGTAGTGGGTGAAAATGGTTCGCACATACTTAACCTGCACAATGCCTATCGTGACTATTGTGCTGCAGCCAAGAGCCAGCGTGACCATGTACTGTTGAAATACACGGCTGGCTTGCAGGTGAACGGCATTCCCGACGATTTTGCCAGTGCCAGCAAACACCTGATGCCCAGTCTAAAACCCCGTGGCCAGGGTGAATACCTGCGCCTGACTTCGCTGATGCAGGACAAACCCATGTCCTATCAACAGGCTGCCCTGCCCTTTGGTGAAGACGCCATGCTGATGCTGGCCTATGATACTGAGCATTCCATGGCGCTGGTCAACCAGAGCAACTATGAAACCTGGAATATCAGCCTTGAAAATGCCTTGAAAGTGGCATTGGACAATTTGCGTGACCGCACCGATGACAAGTTCGTGAATCTGGGGGATGGTGTCGTCGCCGGGGTATGGGAAGATGCCTATGATTCTTCACGTATCCTGCTGCCTGATCTTATTTATCGCGCTGGTTGCGGCAGTGACCCGGTGCTGATGGTGCCAACCCGTGGCCGGCTCTTGTTATGCACAGCCAATTCCAGCACCTCACAATTAAAGATGCTGGAACATGCGCAAGCCTGCATGGAGCAGGAAGGGCGTGTGGTTTCCGCCGGCATGTACAAGCTCAGGGATGGCAAGATCGTCAGCTACACTCCGGACAATGCTGATGTGCTTGACCGGCTGAGAAATCTGCAAACCACCCAGAGGGCGGAAGACTATAGTTCACAAAAGGAATTGCTGGAAGCCCTGCATGACAAAACCGGGGAAGATGTTTTTGTCGCCAGCTATACCGTACTCAAAAATAATGATACCGACAAGCTGACCTCACTTTCTACCTGGACCCAGGGCGTGGTATCGCTACTACCAAAAACCGACCTGGTCGCGATGGTCATTCCCGGTGTCCAGGAAGGCGAATACACCAGCAAAATCCTGAGCTGGGATGACCTGTGCAGCACTGCCAGCGAACTCATGCAGAGTGTGGAAGGCTATCCTGAACGTTACCTGGTAAAGGAATTCCCTGCGCAAGACAAGCTGGATGCGGCGGCGGAGTCGACTTTGTAAGACTGCATGCAAGTGTCGTATGGTTTGCGAGATTTATATGTGCCGTGCGCGGTTGATTTTCAGTATGGCGGCAATCGGTGCGCACGGCGCACCCTACCCTGCATATTTTTCCTGTCCTGCTATTTCTATTTTTCTTGAAGCTTCATTATGAAAATGTATATCCTCGTCAAAGACGATGTGCCACTTGGTTTTGCGATGGTGGCTGTGGCGCATGCTTCTTTAGCAGGCTATCTGCGCTTTCAGGAGACTCCTGAGGTTAAAGCCTGGCTAGCCGGGCCATTTTTCAAAGCTGTATGCCGTGTCAATGCAAAGGAATTTGAAAATGCCAAGCTAGTTGAAGATCATGTGGTGCTGACTGAGTCTGCACTTGATAACCGCGAAGTTGCCATCGTTTTTAAACCGCGTGAAGAATGGCCAAAGATGTTCAAGTTTTTGAAGTTGTATCGTGATGTGCCAGTGGAAAGCCTTATAAATCACGACAATTTGTAGGGTGCGCACGGCGCGCCCTACTACATCAAGGCTTGAACCACAATTCCGGCCGGTTCAAAGGCATTTTTTCGGGACTCAGCAAGGGATTGCGCAAGGTGATGATGGTGCGGGATTTGAGATTGGCGTTTTTGATGGAAGCTTGCTGATAGCGCTGGAATATCTTTTCAAAGCTGCCGTTTTTGATCATTTCTTCAAGGCCGTTTTGTATGTCCTCGGCCATTTTTGGTTCGCGAGGGCTAACAAAGAAATACAGGGCCGAGGGGTAATATAAGGCTATGTGTTTGTCAATCACCAATTGTTGACCGGGGCGGCCATCCAGTTCAACCTGCACTTCAAATACTGAACGCGGGAAATAATCAAAGCGCCCTGCTTTGAGCATATTGAACAGGGGTTCATACGACGCAGAGGTTTTTACCGGCAGGCCATTGCTTTTCAGTATGGCGACGTCCGGCCAGTCCAGCTCTTGCCCGGCGCTGAAGGCGGCCAGGTCTTTGAGATTCTTCACGTCCTTGAAGATATTTGCATTCGCTGCCGTCAGCAGGGCGATGCGCCAACCTATCAGGCCCTTGTCTATGGGGATGCGGATGGGAATGAGCTGAGCCTCCCTTTCATCGGTACTCATGGTCCAGAGAATATCAACATTTCCCTGTGCCGAGCTCAGTTCATAGATGCCGCGTGCCTGCTGCATGGGTGCTTCGCTGGCTTGTAGCTGGTATGGCTGGCCGCTGGTTTTGATCGCCAGTTTTAAAATTTCCAGAATATAGTCACTATGCGGATCAAGCTGCGTGGATAAGCGTGGATAGCGTATGAGCTTACCTGAGTTGTTGACTGTATTGACGGCATCACTGCCACGCGCCTGGTTCAGACAAGCAAAAGTTATCCATAACAGTATCAGTAGTCTAAGCAATTTCATCTGATCAGATTTTGTGTGGATTTCGTGGCTGGCAAACCTTCTTGTCAACACTGCTGGTACGCAGTTTTAGTGTAATGCGGGCGCGCATATCCGTGTCAAGAATCAGTAACTTATTCCTTTATATTGGTAAGAAGCAGACAGAATTTAAAAAATTGCAAACAGGCTCATCTTGCCGTTGGCCTGAAGGCTCGCTTTTTATCCGCTTATTGTGCCATTCATTACCTGCTTTTCACACTTTGTCAGATCGCAGATGTAATTTTTTATCATCTGTTTATAGTGCCATGCAGTCATCCACCCGTCCGCGGGTGTGGTCGACACCAACTATACTCACAACACAATCAACGGGGGAGATTTATGACCACGGCAGAAATCAAGGCCAGCTTCAGCAAGCCTGTCTGGCATCAAAAGCTGTTGCAATACACTATCGTCAAATTTTTGCTGGCCGTGCTTATCGTCGGCATTGTGCAATTTGTCTCGCGCAAGGCGATGTCACATTTTCTGGCCGGGCCAGACTGGATGGTGTTTCGTAATATGGCGGGCATGACGCTAGGCCTGCTGAGTTATGCATTGTATGTGCGTCTCATAGAAAAACGCGCCGTCACTGAACTGGCATTATTCTCGGCCTGGAAAGAATGGCTGCTTGGCCTGGTATTGGGTGCCATGTTGTTTGTCCTGGTGTTGGGCAGTTTGTCCTTGCTGGGAGTGTTTCATGTCGATGGCTACAATGACCCGCGCCTGATGCTCAAATATCTTCCGGTATTTGTGGTGGTGGCGGTAATGGAGGAATTATTTTTCCGCGCCATCATATTCCGCATGATGGAAGAATCGCTGGGCAGTATCGTCGCTATCCTGATATCAGCACTGGCCTTTGGCTTTGCCCATGCATCCAACCCTGGAGCAACTATCTTCAGTTCGATTGCCATTGCGCTGGAAGCGGGCATTGCCTTTGGTGCAGCCTATATGCTGACGCGCCGCCTTGCATTGTGCATTGCCATGCATTTTTCCTGGAATTTTACCCAGGGCGCAGTGTTTTCTGTCGCGGTGTCCGGCACGGACAGCAAGGGCTGGTTGCAAACCCATATGACGGGTTCTGACTGGCTCAGCGGTGGTGCTTTTGGTGCAGAAGCCTCGGTGCTGGCAGTCTTGCTGGCGACGCTGATGGGCGTGGTGTTCTTGCATCTGGCCTGGAAGAAGGGCGAGTTCAAATCAGGCTTTTGGAAAAAACCGCGCAATATCGTGCCGGCATAAGGTCCGCTATGTAGCGTGTATCGCGTGCACCTTTGCGTAATCGGTCTGTAAAAGACAGTGCGCGTAGCGCGCCCTACTGTTGCAGGTAGTTTTGCATCTGTGTCATTTCATCATGCAGCCAGTTAACAAAATGATCGACCCTGACTGCTCTGCTGCTGGCAGTGACGATGCGGTAGCAATAGCGTGAGCTGAGTTGTGCGGCCGGCAGCGTACGCAGGCGGCCTTGCTGCATGTCTTCACAGGCAATGGCAACTGGTAGCAAGGCCACGCCCTGGGCCGCGACAGCGGCCTGTACCAGCAAACCGGCATGGCTGTAATTTTGTGCAAAGTCATGTGGCTGCTTATTTTCTTGCTTCAGCAAATCATGGTTTTGCAACAGACGTATCCAGTTTTCCGGCGTGCCTTCATACAATAGCGGGTAACGCAACAAGCGCTTCAGGTCAGGCTCTTGACGTGCACGGTTATCTTTGTCGCTCAGCATGGCAGGGCTATACGCCAACAATAATTGTTCGCGCCACAGCAGGCTGGCTTCATCCCCTTCGACAAACAGCTGATGGCGTATGGCGATATCACATTGACCCTGGCCGGGGTCAACCACGGCATCATTGGAGTCGATACGGATATCAATATCAGGATGCAATTGTGTATAACGATGCAAGCGCGGCACCAGCCATTTCATGGCGAAGGAGTGGGTGCAAGAGATACGCAGGCTATCGTTTGCGCTGTCTTCACGCAGAGCGGCGACCTTGGTATGCAGGTCGCGCAGTAGCTGACTGACGGTGCCGGCAAATTCCATCCCTTTTTCTGTCATGCTCAGATGCCGCGCATGGCGGGCGAACAGGGCAAAGCCCAGTTGCTGTTCCAGCTGCTTGATATTCTGGCTGACAGCTGCCGGGGTCTTGTGGAGTTCATGCGCAGCCAGTTTGAAGCTGCACCAGCGCGCTGCGCATTCAAAGTCCACCAGCAAGGATAGATTACGTATGGGTTCTTGCATATTGAGATAGTTTTACTTAGTCATGACATCAATATTAATCGTTTGTCGCCATTCTTTGTTAAGCACATGATCTCCTTTTACATATGAAAGGCATATCCCATGCATAAGAATATCTTGATTATAGGCGGCACCCGCTTTTTTGGAAAACAATTGGTCAGACGCCTGCTGGCAAAAGGCCACAGCGTCACTATCGCCACCCGTGGCCAGACGCCAGATGACTTTGGCGACGTCGTGCAACGCCTGCAAGTAGACAGGCGTGACGAGGCTGCCATGCACACAGTGTTTGCCAAAGCCAGCTACGACCTGGTGTATGACCAGATGTGTTACAGCCCGCTGGATGCAGCAATTGCACTGGATGTATTCACCAGCAAGGTCGGGCGTTATGTGATGTCATCCACCATAGAAACCTATCGCCATTTGATCGGTAATATCAAACGGCCATTGCGTGAAGATGATCTGGACCTGAGCAAAGTCAGCATCAACTGGCAATATCCCTGGCGCGACCCGGCGCTGGCAGATACCAGCTATGCAGCAGGTAAATTGCAGGCAGAAGCTGTGTTAATGCAGGATGGTCGCTTGCCGGTTGTCAGCTTGCGCATCGCCCATGTGCTGGCAGCACAGGATGACTTTACCGGCAGGCTGGCCAACTATATACGCACCGTACAGCAAGGTCAGCCCTTACATCATCTGGCAGGCGCGGGGCGCACGTCATTCCTGAATGTAGAGGCGATCGTCCATGCCATGCTATGGGCCGGGGAGACAGATTTTCTGGGGCCGGTGAATCTGGCTTGTGAAGGCAGTTTATCGGCACCGCAATTACATGAGCGCATCGCGCATTTAATGGGCAAGCCCGCGCTACTGCACGTCGCCGACAATCAAGAAAAAGAAAACAGCCCCTTTGATTACGCCCATGACTATGTGATGGATACGACACGTGCGCGCAAACTGGGATATGAATTTTCTGCAGTAGATGACTGGCTGGATAAATTGATACTGGACTTGCATGTCCATCTGCAAACTGTAGAAGCAGAGGCGCAACATGCCTGATCAGACTTCATTACTGAGTTTCATCCTGGCAGCCAGCCTGGTCATCATCATACCTGGCCCGGCCACCTTGCTGGTGGCCGGATATGCGAAGCTATCTGCCAAACGTGCTGCAACCGCCGTGGCGGGCATCATCTGCGGCGATGTCTTGCTGATTGCACTGTCGGCAGCAGGTTTTGCTGTACTCATGCAAAGTCTGCCCTGGCTATTGCCCACAATGCGCCTGCTGGGGGCCACGTATTTGCTGTACCTGGGTTTTATGCTCTGGCGTGGCAGTACCAGACAAAACCAGAAGGAGTTGCAGGGAGAGCAGCAGGAAACTGCCATACCGCAGCAATCGGGCTTTGCACGCGGATTATTGATCACGCTCAGCAATCCCAAACCTGTGCTGTTTTTTTCCACTTTCTTCCCTTTGTTCATTCCAGGTGGGCACGGCAATACCGTGCAAAGTTTCGTCGCGCTGGGCGTGGTATTTGAAATGCTCAACCTGCTGTATTTTGTATTTTTGTGCAGCCTGCTGAAATGGACGACCAGGCTGCTGGCGCAGCACCGGTTTGCCTGCTTGCCCAATGGTAGCGTGCAAAAATTCTGTGCCTGTGGATTGATGTTGTGCAGTATGGGAATGCTCTGCTATCTATGAAGTAAAAGATAACGTAAAGGCGCTATCCTTATTTTTTCTTATAGAATGCTGGCATATTCAATAACTTCCTGATGGCATCCATGCGAACCTTCCTGATCTCCACAACAGTAGCAATAGGCTTCAGCCTGCTGTACAACTTGCCAGTCGCTGCGGCAGAAACAGGCAAGTTGCCTGCACAAATGCACCTGACCCGCGTTGCTGCAGACAAATGGCGCGCAGACTATAGCTTCAGCGAAGCGATATCCAGATTCACCATGCCTGCTGCGGGCGACTACCGCAGCACTGCCTGGAAGCCGCTGACAACCGGTGTACGCTATCAGGCAGAACAGTCTCCCCAGCCTGATCAGCAGATGGACAGCTATATCCTTGCGCAGCCCCTGCGCCAGCTCAGCTTTGAAATCACTGCCTACAATGGCTTTGCGCCAAAAAACTATGCCCCAAACAACCGCTTCAGCGATGGTGGCGCAGGTATCTATATGGGATTTTTTGATGGTGACGTGCAGGAAGGCGGCAAGACGCGAGGCATGAATTTGACCGTCAGCTACCGGGGGCTGCCTGGTGAGACCATCATTCCCACCCCTGCGTTTGCTGATGCAGAACGCAGCTTGCGTGCCTATGCTTATTTCGGGCCACAAAAACCCGTCTCCGCTGGCACGGCCAAACTGATTCTGGATCCGGCCACGCCTGAATGGCTTGCCAAACTTATCCTTGATACTACCAGCAGCATGTCGGCCTATTTTTCCAGTACCTACCAGAAAACTCTCTTGCGTGAACTGGTGTTGATGGTTTCTGTCACTGATACGAGCAGTCCGGGTTTCTCCATGAAAGGTGGTGCGACGAACGGGCAAATCACTTTCCGCCTCAGCGGCAAAGCCATGCTCAACGAACATCCTGCGATACGCCGCATGGTACAAAAATTGGTCGCCCATGAAATGGCACATATCTGGCAAGAAAATGTCAGCCAGGGTGGCGTAGGTGATGAGCCCGCCTGGATACATGAAGGCGGCGCGGAAGCGATGGCAATGGACGCACTGAAAAATACGGCAATCTGGACAGCAGAAGAAGCTGCCACTTATCAGGCAAACGCCAGCGCCACCTGCAAAAAAATCACCAGCCAGAGTGATCCCTACAATTATGCCTACGCATGCGGCCTGCAAAAATTCACGGACCTGAATGTAGACATCCCCGTGCTATGGCGTAACCTGATCAGCGAAACAGGGCAAAGCGGCCAGCCTTACAGTGAAGCAATGCTGAGCAGCGTCAGCCAGCGTTTGCGCAAATAATTGCGACGTTACCCGGCTTGGTCTTTACCCATGAATTATTAAAGGGCTTCATATGCTCATCAAAAAACTGTTTCTGCTGACCATGCTGCTTGGCAGTTCCCTAGTCAGGGCAGAAGTTGTAGAAACCCTCAACTACACCATGTATGCCGTCAAACCTGAGGCAGGTAGCTCACTGCTCAAGGCCATTAATGCCGCCACACCTATCCGCGAAGGAGATAAAAAGTATCATGGTTTCACCAGGTGGGATGTGCGCTGGAAATATAATTACGACACTTCAAGCTCAGGAATTTGCAAGGTCAAATCGGTCTCTGTCACTTTGACGACCATGATTACCTTGCCAGAATTAAGCAGCAATGATGAAACAGCCGTACGTCAATTCGCAAACTACTTGCCTGCCTTGAAAAAACACGAGCTTGGGCATTTGCAGATTGCGCAAGAAGCAGCCAGAAAAATTGAACAAAGCCTGTTGCGGCAACCCGGCTTGTCCAATTGCGAGCAATTAAAAACCGCACTGAATGAACGTGGCAATGCACTGGTTGCAGAAGCGAAAACCCAGGGTAAAGAATATGACGAACAGACACAGCATGGTAAAACCCAGGGAGCATATTTAAAAAACTGATAGCCTGGGCCTGCAAATTGTGAGCAAATGCAAGTCTGGTTTGTCGCATGCAATCCAGCTGTTATCGTGCGTGGCATGTCACACACTCCTGCAGAATAAACATGCCAACCATCACCCATCAGCAAGCCCTGGATAAACTGGCCGCGCACCAGCTGGTACAAGTCATCGAAGATGATGTCGCAAGCCTGACAGCGACGGCCATGAGTTATGCCAAGCATGACCAGCAGATAACCGTGGCAGGCCATGTATTGCCCCTGCTGCTGGGGCGCTGGAATTGTGTGCTCAATGCAAACGATGCTGAAGTCAGCCCGGGCTACAGGGACAAGACTGCACTGGCGCTTGCACTGCTCTTGCATAAGCATGGTATCGCTGAGTCTGTAATTACCCAGCGTGCCCTGCAGGCCGTTGATAATCTGAATGCAGCTGTCGCCCTCAGCGATGCATTTTTCAGGAACACAGATGCCATCAAGTCTTTATTGAGCAGCCCGGTGCAGCCACTGAAGAAGCGGCCATCTACCAGGGACAGCCTGACATTTCTGCGTGCCCAGGACGTCATCGTCATCCAGCTTGAGCAATACTATTACGCCGCCTATGTACACGAGATCACGGGTTTTAATGCCTACCCCATTGTCGAGTTTTACCATGCGCGTTTTGAACACAGGCCAGACATGGCAGCCTTGCAGGGATGTGCTGCGCAGGGCGAAACCTATAATGATGGCAAAACACGTATCTCACTGCATGCAGTCATTGGCATGCGTCATGTGCCTGATCCGGCTAACCAGTTCCACCTGATTGCCACGGGTATCACTGAAAAGCCAGACCAAAGCCAACTGGCAGCATCAGTTGGCTTGCATACGATCAGCGACTTGTTCCAACTACAAGGCATGATGCGCAAGACTGGCATCTGAATTTGTTTTTCAGCATCTTCACCTGTACTGCGCAAAGCGTGCTGCAAAACTTTCCAGCTCCACCTTTGTGGCATTGGTGATGAAGGATACAGTGTGATAGCTGCCGGTCAGGCTAATGATTTCCAGTATCTGTTCCTGGCTGAAATGCTGCTCCAGCTTTGCCCACAAGGCATCCGTCATCGTTGAGCTGGCATGCAATTCATCGACGGCTTTGAGCAGGAGTATTTCACTGCCTGATAAGGCCGTCAGTTCAGGCTCATCGCTGAGCGTGGCTGCAATATCTTCCTTGCTCAATCCTGCCTTGGCGGCAAACAGGGTGACATGTACCCCCCATTCATATTCCGAATCGCAGCGGGCACAAGTGCGCAAGATGACCAGCTCACGTTCACGCAAGGAGACAGTCCCCTTGTCCAGCAAGTTGCCAGCAAACATGCGTAGCAAAACCCGCTTGTTATGCGCCTGCGTGCGAAATAGTTTCAAGGGTGGCATGCCAGGAGGCATGATACGGCTGAAAGCCTGGTCTACTTCTGCATCGTAGGGTGGCTCCATTGGAGCAATTCTTGGCATGTCCATCGTCTTCTCCTGAAAAAGTACGCAACAAGGCAACAGGCAAATACCGGCCCGCATCGCTCAGTGCTAGAATTCATGATTCGCTACGTTATTAGTAGCAACAGCATAGCGCTACATTTAACGTAGCGCAAGGAAAAATATGACGACACCAAAACCAAGGCAGCCCGTCAGGGGATCACAAACTGGCCGCCCTATCATGGCCTTGCTGGACTTGCTGGGCCGCCGCTGGGCTTTGCGCATGATCTGGGAACTGCGTGGTGAGCCACTGAGTTTTCGCGAACTACGCGAGCGCTGCGATGCCATGTCCCCCACGGTACTCAACCAGCGCCTGCGCGAGCTGCGAGAAACCCGCATCATAGAAATGGGGACCGCAGGTGGTTATAGCCTTAGCCCTTCAGGGCAAACGCTGATGCAGGCAATGATGCCCTTGCTGGCCTGGTCGGAAGAATGGCAGCAGATGCTGGATATGACCGGGGAAGAGGAACGTTGATTTCACCCATGCCAAGTAAGATGAATTACACTAGCAATCTACCAGAAACCCGCGTCTGCATGACCATATCGCCATCCATGTTCAAATCAACACTCTTTGCTGCCCTGCTCTCCACCCAGATATTGACAGCAAGTGCAGCCACTGCGCCGGTCGCACCAGCCAAACCCGATGTGGCGGCAGCAGCCTTTAGAGAGGGCAATTTTGCACTGGCTTTTCAGGACTGGAGTACACGGGCAGAGAATGGTGAAGCTGCAGCCCAGCATAATCTGGGCACCCTGTATCTGAACGGCAAAGGCCCGGACAAGGATGAAGCCAAGGCCATGGAATGGTTCCAGAAAGCAGCCACAGCCGGTTATGCCAGATCACAATTCAATCTGGCAGAGGGTTACAGACTGGGCATAGGCATGGAAAAAGACATGGCGCAAGCCCTGATCTGGTATCAAAAAGCAGCCGCACAGGGCCTGGCCAGCGCCCAGGTAACGCTGGGTATTCTCCATGAATTGGGGCTGGGCATGCCCAAGGATATGGAACAAGCCACCAAATTGTACAGAGCCGCCGCTGACCAGCATGATGCCGAAGCCCAGTTCCGCCTGGCCCGCATATTTGCCCTGGGCCTGGGTACTGAAGTCGATCAGCGTGTTGCCAATATCTATGCGGCGGCTGCCGCCGACCAGGGGCATCCCCAGGCACAAACTTATCTGGCAACCCAATATCTGTCTGGTGCCAGCATGCCCCGCGATGTGAATCTGGCCATCCACTTGCTGGCGCAAGCTGCCCGCCAGGGTCATGCACGTGCCTTTGCCTGGCTGGGCAATATCTACAGCGAAGGCAATGGCATTGCTGCCGACCTGCCACGCGCCTACCTGTATTTCACGATCGCCGACAGACTCGATACCGAGAAAGAAATGCAGGACATGCCCAATAAACAAAAACTGGGCCTGGCCTTTCGCCTGAAAACAGAGGACATACAACAGGCTGTGACACTGGCTAGCGAATGGCAACTCGGCAACCTGCCACCCAAGCTGGTCTTGCCTGCACTGAAAACGAACAAAGCCAAGCCGGAGATTTATCAGGGCGAGGTTTATTATTTAAAGAACTAAGCGCCCCCCTTCCAGAATGATCATGTCCGTATTGTCGTCACCATCTCACCTTCGTTCAACAACATTGCGCAGTGCCGTCGCCGTTTTCAGCAGCCTGTTATTGTTGAGTACGGCATTCGCGCAAAATGCCGCACCGCCATCACCGCCAGTCACTGGCATCAATGATGGCCCTTACGCCTTTTACCAGTCTCCCAATCAAATCGACAAGGGTGGACTGGATGTGAACTGGATATGCAATGATCAATTGCAAAAACAAAGTTTCACCGCTTCTGCCAACATCAGCCTGCCTGCGCCTTGCGGCTATCCGCAGGCATTGACGATACGTCCGGCTGCAACTGCCTTCCCTGCCAGCATCAAATTCAATGCTGACAAAGTCGCCGCTATCAGCGACATCCACGGCCAGTTTGACCTCATGCTCAAGCTCTTGCAGGGTAATGGCATCATCAACCAGGACTGGCAATGGACATACGGCAAAGGCCATCTCGTCATCGCCGGTGACGTGCTGGACCGTGGGCCCAAGGTCACCGAAGCCCTGTGGCTGCTGTATGCACTCGAAGCCCAGGCCAGCGCCGCCGGTGGTGGCGTGCATCTGTTACTGGGCAACCATGAAGCCATTTCCATGGCTGGCGACGTACGCTACCTGAATAAAAAATATGCCGCCGTTGCTCAGCATCTGAATACCAGCTATCAGCAAATGTTTGACAACAGCAGCGTGCTGGGTCGCTGGTTGCGCAGCAAGCCCGTCATCATCCAGGTCAACGACATGCTGTTCATGCATGGCGGCCTGCATCCCGACCATCAAAACCTCAACATGAGCCTGCAACAAATCAATGAGAAATACCGCAGCACGCTGGGTTTGAGCAAGGCGCAAGTCAAGACCGATGATGTACTGAGCTGGTTATACGGCAGCATAGGGCCACTCTGGTATCGCGGCTATTTCACTGCACCAAAACTACCAGTGGACGACCTCAATAAAGTGCTGCAACAACTCAAGGTCGAACGCATCGTCGTCGGCCACACCACCATGGACGGCGTGTATTCGCACTACCAGGGCAAAGTCATCTCCATCGATTCAGGTATCAAGGGCGGCGTCAAAGGTGAAATGCTATTCTGGGATAAAGGCCAGCTCAGCAAGGCCGGCGTGGACGGGCAAAAAGTGGCGGTGCCGGATGCGCCGGAGAAACGTAAGGATGCGGGCGATTGAGTCAGTATCAAGACTACCCATACCAAAGCCATACTCTTGACGTAGGGCGCATTGCAATGCGCCGCATGTGATATCGAAATAGTGGCAATCTGTTTATCAAACAAACATGCGGCGCAGACCATAGCACCCTGCAAGACCTACGGTGTCGGTATCACCCCAGCAACACCCTCTTCACCACCCCACAAATCTCATCCACATCCCCCACCGTCAAACCCACATGCAGGGGCAGGGTAACTGTCTCGCGGGCAATGCGTTCTGCATTGGGGAACATGCCCTCGGCATAGCCAAAACTCTTGCCTACGGTAGTCAGGTGGCAGGCTTCATAGGAGACACCAGTGCCTATGCCAGCATCATGCAAGACGGCACGGAAACTGTTGCGGGTGTGGCCAAAATTTTCGTAAGGGATGAGGACGCAAAACATATTCCAGGTTTGCTCTGGCTGCCCCTGGGGTGGCAGCACGATGCCCGGGATGTGCGGGAAGCTAGCGAAGTAACGTTCTGCCAGCACCTGGCGCCGGGCCATGAAGTCGTCGAACTGTGCCAGTTGGTGCAAGCCTATCACGGCGGATACATCCGACATATTGAACTTGCCGCTTGCCTCTACCACATCGCGGGTCTGGTCTGGCAGTTTGGCGATGCCGTGGAAACGCAGTACATCTATCCGCTGTGCTTCTGCTTCATCGTTGACGACGATGGCACCACCTTCTATCGTCGTCATGTTTTTGTTGGGATGGAAGCTGAAGATGGCGATGTCACCAAATGAGCCCACAGGCTTGCCCTGCCACTTCGAACCTTGCACCAGCGCGGCATCTTCTATGACCCGCAGTTTGTATTTTTTTGCCAGCGCATACAGCGCATCCATATCGCCGAGCGCACCGGGAAAATGGGTAGGCATGATGGCTTTTGTTTTAGGCGTAATGGCAGCTTCGACCTGAGCCAGGTCGATGGTGCGTGTGACCAGATCACAATCTACAAATACTGGTTTGGCACCGCATTTGACGATCATGTTCATGGCGGAGAAAAAACTTTGCGCCGAAGTGATGACTTCATCGCCCTCACCTATATTGCATAGTGCCAGCGCCACCTCCATCGCACCCGTGGCCGAGGTTAACAACCTGGTGGGCCGATGTCCAAAAGTCTGCGACAGTGCCTGCTCAAGTTCGCTGACCTTGGGGCCAGTGGCGATCCAGTTGGAACGCAATACATCGGCCACGGCCTGTATGCTGGCTTCTGATAATTGTGGCTGGGCGAATTTATGATAGGCAGATGAAGTCATGGAAAAAGACCAATGCTAAAAAAATGAAGAGTTATTGTAGCTGAAGATTTTTAAGGGCTACTTTAGAGGTCAAACCAGTCAAGCTGACTGTTCCGCAAACAGCTTGAGTCTGGCACTGGCCGCAACCAGCAGCATGGCGATACCCAGACCGGCAAAAGCCATGTTCAGGCTGATTGCATGTGCGACAAAACCTATCAGGGCCGGGCCAGCCAGTACACCTGCGTAACCTATCGTGGTGATGGCACCGATGGCCAGGCTGGCAGGCATGGCATTTTGCTTGCCTGCGGCGCTAAACAAGATGGGTACGATATTTGATGCACCTATGCCAATCAAGATAAAACCCAGAATGGCAATAACAGGTGAGCTTGCCAGTACGGCTGCAAAAAAACCTGCCGCCGCACACACGCCCCCCGTCAGCATGACCAGCTTGCCACCCAGACGCTGTACCACGCGGTCGCCCGTCAGGCGGCCCAGGGTCATGGCGATGGAGAATGCGGCATAGCCTATGCCGCCCTGCCCAGCTTCCAGCCCACGGCCTGCAGTCAGCAATAAGGCGCCCCAGTCAAGCAAGGCACCTTCGGCCAGAAAGACTACAAAGCACAGGACACCGATGAAGATCACTGCGCCATGCGGGATCACGAATTGCGGGCCATCGCGATCAGAGGCATCTGGCTCGTGCAACAGGCTGGGGCTGGCAATCCCCAGCATCAGCGCCACCAGCAGGCCAAGGCAGATACTGGCGGCCAGTGTGTTCATGCCCAGCCATAACAACAAGGCCATGGTGCCCGCACCAAGAAAACCGCCAGCGCTGAACATGCCATGAAAGCCAGACATCAATGCTGCGCCACTGTTTCTTTCAACAATCACTGCCTGTATATTCATGGCCACATCCAGCGTGCCTACCGACGCACCAAACAGGAATAGTGTCAGACCAAACAGCAAGGGGCTGCTCACTATTGCCAGACAAGGCAGGATCACGCAGGTCAAAGCACCTGCAGTCAAAATCACCTGGCGGCAACCAAAGTGTGCTGACAGCATGCCTGTCATGGGCATGGCAGATAAAGAGCCACCGCCAAGGCAGAGCAAGAGCAAACCCAGCGTCGCCTCATCCAGCCCCAGCCTGTCTTTGGCATAGGGCACCAACGGTGCCCAGGCAGAAACAACCAGGCCAGCAGCCAGAAAAGCCAGACGGGTGGACAGGCGTTGTGCAGAATCTGTTTTATTGACGGGAATTACTTTGCTTCGAATTTCAGGCATGAGATTGCTTGGGTACTTACCGTTTTTATAAACGGCAAAGAAATTGTTTTATGATGAAAGCGTATCTTACCGCATGCCAGATGCAGGGTAAGCATGACGCACGCCATTCGACATTCAAGGCTCTGGTTTTGTCCATTTCTTTTCTATGGCCACATACACACCATTCGCCCTGATCTGGCGCAAACCCTGGTCAAGTGCATTGGCATAGCGAGTGGATTCCGGGCGGCGTTTTGAAAAACTGACATACAGATTGTCTTCAACCAAGATGCCAGCCTGTTGAATTTTTCCTTTGAATTCTTCTGCGTGGGTACTCGTCAGGTAATCGGCAATGCGGGTATAGATCAGGGAATAATCAGAGCGACCAAGCAAGAGTTTGCGCAGATTGGACAAATCATTGGGCGCAGGTTCTCGAACGATACGGGTATCACTTTCAAATACCGTGCCATAGGTATAGCCGTGGGTCACGCCTATGACATATTTATGCAGATCCTGAACGTTGAATTTGTTACCTCTGTTTTGCAGACTCTCAGTTCTGGCGTAGATGCCGACACTGGCCTTGAAGATGGCTTCTTTGTGGAAAAGAAAATCATGTTCCAGCTTGACGTCTTTAAGACTGTCAAAACAGCCCAGCTCCTGCCCGCTTTGTACCAGCATCAGGCAGCGTGAATAGGGAGTCGCAATGAATTTCACATCGATATTGACAGCAGCGTAGGCAGCCTTGATCACATCAACAGCAAAACCACGGTTTTGCCCATCCTTGACTGCCGAGTACGGGTACCAGCTATCTTCACCGACAAGCGTGATGGTCTCGGCATGGCTGTAAGCGCTGCCAAGAAAACTGCAGCAGCACAGCAAGGCGCTGATGAATCTGGACAGGATTTTTTTTGAAGAAGCTGCGCGCATACTGATTTGGATGATGACGAGACCACTTGCCAGAGTGTGCCATACATTCTCTATAGAGATGTTGATTTAAGTCGCACATCTGCCGTCAATACCAATCATGCTATGCATGTTGATATACGGATATATTCGTTTTCTTATAAATATATCCTTGATATTTTTCGGTCTTCGTTCATTTCTGAGAAGACCCATGCAACATAAAAACCACCTCCACAAACCTGCGTTGACACCCATGGCAGCGTGTCTTCTGGCGCTTTTTTACAGCCAGACTTATACCAGTGCCGCCTTTGCCCAGGCGGCAGAAAGCAAATCAGAATCTGTCGTCATCACCGGTTCACGCATACCGCGCGCCAGCCTCGAAGGGCCAGCGGCAGTGACCATCATCACTGCAGAAGAAATCACCAGGCAGGGCTACAAGAATGTCTATGACGCAATCAACAACTCGGTGCAAAACTCTGGCTTTACCCAGGGCGAAGACTTCGGCAATACCTTCACGCCTTCCGCCAACACCATCAGCCTGCGCGGTCTGGGGCCTAACCATACACTGATACTGCTGGACGGCAGACGCATGGCTGATTTCCCTATCGCTTACGAAGGTACGGTCAATTTCACCAACCTGGCGAATATCCCGTCTAATATTGTAGAGCGCATAGAGATCCTGAACGGTGGGGCATCTGCGATTTATGGCTCAGATGCGATTGCAGGTGTAGTCAACATCATTCTGAAAAAGCAAAGTCAGGGTTATAACCTGAATGTCAAACTGGGCGATACCGACCGTGGTGGTGGCAGCAACAAGCGCGTGCAATTCTCTGGCACAGCCAATGTCGATCAGTTGCGCAGTCTGTTCAGTCTGGAATACAGCGAGCGTGAACCGCTGCGTGCGACCCAGCGCGATTTCATGGCCACCCGCAGCACACCCAGCGCGACCTTGTACCGCAAGGATATCAAGTCTGGCAAATACCTGGATCTGGGTGATGCCTGTAGCCAGCTCGGTGATCTTTTTGAAGGCACGCAGATCAGCTATAAAACCAGCAAGGGCAGCTATTGCGCCAGTCCCCGCCTGAGCCCCATGCACTGGAGTGTGCAAACCAAAAATCAGAGTCTGAATTTTTTCTCCAGCAGTAACCTGGATTTGAACGCAGACACTACTCTGTTTGCCGATATTTTACTGGGCAAGAACAAGACAGAAAACGACACGCGTTCGCCAAGCTGGGTTTCGTCCTCGACCAACCAGAGTTATTTCTGGAACAAGAACAGCAATGCCTATGAAGCCTGGAGCAAGATATTTGCACCGGAGGAAATCAATGGCGTGAACCGGTTCAACCGCCTGTGGGATGACCAGTCTGCGGGTATCAATCTGGGTATCAAAGGCGTTATCCCTGGCACGCAATGGAACTATGAAGCAGCCTATAGCGCGTCAGCTTACCGCAGCGAAAACGTGGTACCACGCACGCTGGCAAACATAGACCAGTTTTTCCTGGGCCCCAAGCTGGGGCTGGACCAGGCCGGTATCGCCATCTATGCACCGGACCCTAAACGCCTGACGCAAAGACTGACACCAGCAGAATTTGAGCAGATCACAGGAGCATCACGCAGCTCTGACAGTTCGCGCACCCAGACCCTGAGCCTGGCAGTCAATACAGAGCTGTGGAAGTTGCCCGCAGGCGCGGTCAAGACTGCAGGCATAGCCGAGATAGGCCGCCAGAGCTTTGATAACCTGCCTGACCCCAGGGTCAATCAGGGTGTGTTCAATACTGTCACCAAATCAGATGATGTACGTGGCTCGCGTCAGCGTTACGCGCTGGGTGCCGAAGTCTATGTACCTCTGCTCAAAGAGCTTACCGCCAGCCTGGCTGGTCGCTACGATGATTATCACTTCGCTGGACGCAAGGATGGCAATCTGACCTATAACGGTGGCCTCGAAATTCGCCCGACCTCTGAGCTTTTATTGCGCGCCAATTACGCCACCAGCTTCCGCGCACCAGACATGAACTACATCTTCAAGGCACGTGGCACAGGTTATTATTCGAGCTCCACCGACTACTACCGCTGCAAGGCTGAAGGCCAGGAACTCAAGGATTGTGATTACGCGAATTATTCACCAGGTGCAAACTATGTACAGTTTGGCAGCCCTGACCTGAAGTCAGAAAAAGGCAAATCCTTTGGCCTTGGCGTGGTCTGGTCACCCAGCAACCAGTTTGATGTCTCGCTGGATTACTGGAACATCAAGATCAGCGATATGGTGGTCAACCTGAGTGCTGACCAGCTCTTGCGCGATGAAGCCGATTGCCGTACCGGCAAACGCGATATCGCTTCCAGCCTGTGTGCCGATACCATCAACCGCATCAAGCGTTATCCAAAAGATGCGCTGAGCCATGCGGGTGAGATACAAGAGATCTGGGTTAACCCCATCAATGCTGCTTACCAGGCTACCAGTGGTATCGACATCAGCGGCAAGTATCAGTTGAAAACCAGCGCTTATGGCAGCTTCAGCATCAAGGCCAATTACAGCAAGACCTTGAGCAAAAAATCCAAGCAGTTTGAAGGCGATGCCCTGTATGACGACCTGGCCGACCTTGGCAATAGCGACTGGCGCGACAAGCTCATTACCAGCATTAACTGGGCAAAAGGGGATTTTTCAAATACCCTGACGGTAACCCGGTATGGCAAGATACCAAATGGCTCTGGTCAGTATTACCTGTCACCTACCGGCATCGCCAACTGGAGCACTGTGTATCAGGCCAATAAAAACCTGACCGTATCTGTCATCGTCAACAATGTCTTTAACAAGATCAAGTATGACTATAGCGGCGGCTGGCCTAACTACCCGGTTGGATCTTTCAATCCGTTTGGCCGCCAGGGCTGGGTAGAGGTGAATTACAAGTTTGGTGCCTGATGATATGAATCTCCTCTCTCTTCAAGGGAGAGGTCGGATGAGGGATAGGTTGCGGTTGGCCAGGCAAGACACCAGCTATCCCTCATCAATCGAGAAAATTCACACGTGCAAACTTGGCCCTGAAATCTTCCGGCATTTCGACCACGCGCCCGGCACGGTAATCAAAAAATACAAAGCCTGATTTCGCCATGGCGATAGCAGTCTGGTCGGCAGGCCTGGTAATGCGGAAAGTAATGTCACCACCGTATTTATTAAAGTCCATGACACCCACTTCAAACAATAACTGGTCACGTGCATGGGCTTCGGCCCTGTAAGTGGTTGCCAGGTCAGTGACAATGATGCCGCTGCCACCAGCGGCAGTTTCGCGTATGCCAAAGTCGTACAGGAAACGCGCCCGCGCTTCAGAAATCATCGAGATCATGGAATCATTACCCAGATGGTTTGCACCATTGATGTCGGTCACGCGCACCGTCAACTGAGTAGAGAAATAGTATTGATCTTCTGGGAAATGCAGTTGCAGGCGAGCCATGATAGGGAGTAAGACTGGGAAAGCCTCATTTTACCGCGAAGACCGGTACATACCTGCAAATGCTGACTATAACTGGCAGCCGCGATATAAATCTGATATCAATCCAGTATCTTGGCCCCCAAAGCCACTGAAGCACTTTGTATCAAGCCATTTTTTATTTCATAGATGGCAATCATTTCCATACGGCCTGTGCCTTCCGGGAAAGTGCGTGTGACTTCTTCATGGTCGATGACGATGTGGCCTATCACCTCGCGGCGCATGAGCCTGGCATGCAGGTTGGGCTCGGCAAAGCGCGCCGCCATGCGCGGGCGGATTTCAGTATGGCCTGTCGCCAGCAACTTGCCCGGGAATTCAAACTGCTGTGCATCGACAGCATAGGTCTTGAGTATGGCGTCAACGTCGCGTGCATTATAGGCGTCGAGCTGGGCCTGGACTACGGCTTCAGGGGTAGAGTGAACAGTAGCTGTCATGGTTTGGGTCAATTCCTTTCAGAGCAAATGAGTCAGGTGGGCGGGTGCCGAGTCTGCACTCAAATCACCATCAGGTAAATTGTTAATCACGGCTTCTACTGTGGGCTGGTTCAGCAGGGATGCCAGCACGGCAGCATGCGGTTCTGCCCAGATACCGGCAAAGTCTTGCTCGCCAGCGGTTTTAATGGCAAAGGCCAGTTGTTCTTGTGGCGGACAAAATTCTGCATCCACACCAGGTTTATTGCCGCGCGGATCAAGCCTGTACCAGCCATGCTCAGGCAAATAGACTGCGTTCAGGCCATGCAGGCAAAACGGCGGTTCTGTGCCTATGGTCAGGCGTTGATAGCACAAACCAGCAGGGATACCGTTTGCCCTCAGCAAGGCGGCCAGCAAATGGCTTTTGGCATAACAATAACCGGTGCCATGTGCCAGCACATCGGATGCCTTGCAGGTTACCGGATTCTGGCGATAATCCCAGCTATGCTTGATCTGGTCACGCACGAAATGAAAACAGCGTCGCGCCACCTCGGCCTGGTCACCACCGGCGGCTGCCAGTTGCTGTGCCTTTGCCAGGACGGAGGGATGCTGCCAGTCTATATAGGTGGTACTTGCCAGGAATTCGTCCATGCGTGCTTCCGTCAATTGAGTGTCAAATTAAATCAGATTTTATAAGCCATGCCTACCGAGGCAGGGGCCGTATGTTTAAAACCGAATTGCGCATACAGGTCTTGCGCAGGACCATCGGCAATGAGGCTGACATACGCCGACTCTGGCGCATTTTGCCGCAGGTAGTGCGTGATCTCTCGCATGATCATCTTGCCCAGGCCCTTGCCCTGATGTTCTGGCAAAACCGCAATATCGACGACATGATATGAAGTACCACCGTCACCAACGACACGACCCATGCCTACCACTGTTTCACCCTGCATGATTTGCACGGCAAACAGGCTGGCTGGCAAGCCACGCGCTGCTGCTTCTGCCGTCTTGGTGCTTAAACCAGAGGCCTGGCGCAAATGACAGTAAGTAGCGACGTCGGGAATGGCGGCTACCGCCTGGTAGATATTTGTATTCATGCTGCTCTTCACATTAGTTTTTACACTGGCTTTTTACACTTCAGCGAGCACAGAAATTTATCACAGTTAGACAAGCGATGTGCAAGGCATGTGGATAACCCGGCAGCAAGCTGCTTTAGTCGCTCAAAAACTGTTTTCACTCCGCTCATTTGGGCTTTGGTCGTAATCGGGCTGCCTGTGTCTGTTAATTTTTTTATAGTGATCTCTGTCGCATCCGCATCAGCAATTCCATTACCGCCTGCACAAGCTGTGCTGTGCGTCGATCAACTTTATTTGAGAGCTCATATGTATCACTATCCTGCGCGCGCCCTGCTCATATTCACGCTCGGTTGCCTGGCCCAGACGGCGCATGCGGCACCACCATTGACGGACGCTGAAATTCTGGCCCTGATGAAGCAACGCATTGACATCGATAAAAAGGGGGTGGGCATGGTGGTGGGTGTGCTTGACAGCAAAGGCAGCAGAATCATCAGCCATGGCTATGCCAATCTGGCGCAACAGCGGCCAGTAGATGGCGACAGCCTGTTTGAGATTGGCTCCATCACCAAGGTATTTACCGGCCTGGCCCTGGTGGACATGGCAGACAAAGGTGAAGTCAGCCTGCAAGACCCCATCGCAAAATATTTACCGGAAAATGTGAACGTCCCCAGGCGCGGTGAGCGGCAAATCACGCTGGCAGATTTATCCGTGCATAGGTCGGGTTTGCCGAGAGTGCCGCCCGATATGGTGCGCAACGGGCAGGAAAGCCCATACGCTGCGTTCACCAGCGACAAGCTGTATCAATTTTTGTCCAGCTATCAATTGCCGCGTGACATAGGTTCAAAAAATGAATATTCCAATCTGGGTGTGGGCTTGCTAGGCCATGTACTCAGCCTGCGCGCAGGCAGCAGCTATGAAGAGCTGATCAAACAGCGCATCACTACACCTCTGGGCATGCGCAGTACAGGCATTACTCTTGATACGGAAATGAAAAAGCATCTGGCAACTGGCTATACCATCAAGACCCAGACAACACCTGTCGCCGTTCCCAACTGGGACCTGGGTTCTTTGGAAGGTGCCGGTGCACTGCGTTCGTCTGCGCGCGACATGTTGATGTTCCTGGCAGCAAACATGGGCAAGACGGATTTGCCCTTGCAACGCAGTATCGCGAAGATGCAAGAACCCTTTGAGGCGGGTAATCCCATCCTGCTGGCCTGGGGCAGGCACAATAAAAAATATGGCAGCATGATACTCACGCATGGTGGCAAGACCGCTGGCTACAATACGTATATTGGCTTCGACAAGCAGGCGGGCGTAGGGGTAGTCGTTTTATCGAATACCGACACCAGCGTGGCCGATATAGGCAACAAGATCATCAACAGCGATTATCCCCTGGTACTGCACGCGCCACCCGCCAGTCTGGTGCAAACCCTGGAGCAGCAGGGCTATGCGCAACTGCAATCTGAATACCAGAAACTGAATGCCACGGATACGACATTCAGTTTATCAGAAGAGGTGTTGAATGCCTGGGGCTATGCCCTGCTTGAAGCAAACCGCACACAGCCTGCCACAGAAGTATTCAAGCTGGCCGTGCAACTCTATCCTGACAGTGCCAACACCTATGACAGTCTGGCCGAGTCTTATGAAAAACTGGGTAAGGCTGATCTGGCAATACAAAATTACCAGTTGTCACTGAAACGTAATCCAAACAACCAGAACGCGGTCAAGCGTCTGGCAGCACTTGCAATAAATAGTAAGCAATAGCAGCCAGTAACAGCTAATGGCAGCAAATAGCGAAACAGCCATCGTATGGTGCAATATCATGCGCCATACGAAATACAAATCCCCTCTCTGCATCCAAAATTAAACAAAAGATAAGTAAAAGATAAGCAAATCACTGCAAAAACAGCAAATAAAGTCTCCCATCAATCCGCCCATAGACATAAAACAGGTTTACAATCCAGCCAAACCAAAGACTTTGCTTTTCCGGAATTTGCCTATGATTAATGTCTTCGTCTTGCACAATGGCCGCCTGAGCCAGATCAATGTGGAAAACCGCGCTGATCTCGAAAATACCCTGCCTATCTGGGTCGACCTGACTGACCCCAATGAAGAAGAGCGTGAATGGGTAAAGAGTATCTATGGCGTGACGCTGCCTGGGGAAGACGAGGTCAAGGATATTGAAGCATCAGCCCGTTATTACGAAGCCGATAATGGTGACCTGCACCTGCGCACCGATTTTCTGATCGACGATGATGATGAACCGGCACGTACGGTGACGGTGGCCTTTATTCTCGCGCGCGATATTTTATTCTCTGTCCATACCATCGATTTGCCGGTTTTCCGCCTGGTGCGCATGCGTGCCCGTTCTCGTCCCGGTTCGATTGCTGATTACAAGGATGTACTGCTGGACCTGTATGCGACAGATGCCGAATATTCAGCCGACGCACTCGAAGGTATTTATCAAAACCTGGAAGACGTCAGCCGCAGCGTGCTGCAAAAAAACTTCAGCGATCAGGATGCCGCCGCTGCGCTGAACTCGATCGCCGTAGAAGAAGATTTGAATGGCCGCATACGCCGCAACATGATGGACACCCGCCGCGCTGTTAGCTTTTTGATGCGTGGCCGTTTGCTCAATGCTGACCAGTTTGAAGAAGCGCGCCAGATTTTGCGTGATATAGAATCACTCGATGGCCATACTTCATTTTTGTTCGACAAGATCAACTTCCTGATGGATGCGACCGTCGGTTTCATTAACATCAACCAGAATAAGATCATCAAGATTTTCTCGGTCGCCAGCGTGGCCTTCTTGCCTCCTACCCTCATCGCCAGTATCTATGGCATGAACTTCAAGGGCTGGTTCCCTGAACTGGACTGGCAGCTGGGTTACCCGTTTGCACTGGCGCTGATGCTGGCATCGGCGATTACGCCGTTCTGGTACTTCCGCCGCCGCGGCTGGCTTAAGTAATCAACAAATAGAATAGGACTTACACAAAATTGTTCCAACAAGGCGTAGCGACGAAGACAGTACTTTAGTACGGCTAGGAGCTGCAACGCAGTTGGGGCGGTTTTGCGTAAGTCCTGTAGAAAGTAAAACATATGCCTGCCATAGCCCTTGGTCATTACAACCTGCGCGGTGATTGTGCCACACTGGAAAAGCTCAGGGATTTTTACATCCATTATGTGGGGCTGACAGAAGGCCCTCGCCCGCTGAAGAGCTTTGGCTTTTGGTTATATGCCGGTAGCCGTGATGTCTTGCACCTGTCTGAAAACCGCCCTGGTGAAACCCGCCAGACAGAATTAAAAACCGGCTTTGACCATGTCGCCTTTGCCTGTACGGATTTGCCGACCATGCTGGCAAGATTGCAGGCTGGTGGCATCGTTTATCGCCATGCTACAGTCGAAGCTTCAGCCGGTTTTGCGACCCAGCATCAGGTTTTTTTCAGTGATCCTGAAGGCAATGGCATAGAGCTTAATTTCTCTGAAGGTGCTTGAGTAATCTTCTGCGCTCGCCCGGGCAACGCACCCTACCTGGCACCAGCACAATCCCACAAAGAAGTTTAAGATAAGAAAATTATCACTTCCAAATCATCTACATCATGTTCAAGATACGCGAAATCGATCATCTGGTGCTCAGGGTAAAAGACCTGGACAGCATGCTGCATTTTTATTGTGATGTACTGGGTTGTCCTGTTGAACGCAGGCAGGAAGAAATTGGCTTGACACAGTTGCGGGCAGGCAGGTCGCTGATAGACCTGATCACGGTAACGGGCAAGCTGGGTCGCATGGGCGGTGCTGCGCCTGGCAAGGAAGGCCACAATCTTGACCACCTGTGCCTGCGCGTAGAGCCTTTCGATCTCGCCAGCATACAGGCCCATCTGCAAATCCATGGTGTGACCGTTGGTGAAGTCGGGCAGCGTTATGGGGCCGAGGGCGAAGGCTTATCAATCTACATCAGCGACCCGGAAGGCAACGTAGTGGAATTGAAGGGCCCGCCGGATAGTGCATAAAGATCAGGTCGGCGTATCGACCTCATCCCAGGCTGCATTCTCAAAATTCACCAGCCAGTTCAGGGCATAGTGTCTTTCGTAAATGACACCAGCATCCAGGTTCAGCGGTAGCGTGCCCTCTTTCATCCTGGTTTGGCGCACCAGCCAGTGCAGACGGTAATGCAGGTCGAGGGCATCCAGTATCTGGCTGGCAGTGCGTGTTTTTGCCTTGGCCATCTCACCTTCAAAATCCAGGTTCATCATGGTGCGCGCTGTCAGCGGCACATCGCAAATGGCATCTGCAAAGGGTAACTCATCCTGCAAGCCCAGCACCCATTCGAGCACGTACAGGGATTCATATCGCCAGGCGAATTGCGGCAGGATATCTTCTGCAGGTTCATCCGTCTCCAGGAATTCACGCTCGTTTGGTGTCAGCCATGCATGCACTTGCGGAAAACGTTCAGTCAATTCGTGAGCTGGAATGGGCTGGTGTGTCGCCACTGATTCTGCCCGCAAGGCAACGATGTATAAGGCCAGCGCCCGCCCCAGTATCTCGGTTGCGGGGCGCAATTGTAGTTCAGTCTCGCTGACCAGAGGCGGCAGGTGCGATGGCAGTTGTATGCCCATTTCTGCCAGCAAAGTATCCGTGCGCGCCTTTCTTTGCCATGCCTGGGCGGGATAAGGAATAGTTGCTCCGGTTTCGATACCGCCATCTGCAGCTGCCAGCAAGACATAGCCGTGAGGGTCACGGATATCACCATCGGGCATGAAGGCAATCGCATTCGCCGCCACTGCCCAGTCAGAAAACGCATCCAGCTGGCTTTCATCTATCCACAAACTGAGATGCTGCTGCACACGCTGGATATGCCGCATGACGTGATAACGCTGATGCGTCATCTGGCCGTCGCCGCGATTCAGTACATAGCCTATAAAACCTTGCAGATGCCCATGCAGTTCCGGATCAGTCAAATCACGTTGGTTATTGCGCTTATGTGGAAAATTCAGCGGTGGCAATTGCGCGCATGTGCAATAGGCATTGACCAGTATGCTGCTGGCATCGTTGGGATCAATTTCTGACGCTACAACTGAACTCGCCGCCGACGCCACTGCACTTGCCGTTACTGTTGCAGGTGTCCGGACATCTGTAGCAGGTTTTCCGGAAATCAAATTCTTTAAAATTTTCAGCATGGTGCAGTCAGAAATTGGGGGGGGTGGATTGCTGAATCAGGGATAGCGTTTGGTGATTTGGCACTACCATCACTCAGCATGAAAGGCGGTAGGATACGAGCAATGTAAAAGCTGCGGGGGTGCTTTTACATGTAGAAACAGAATTGGAAACAAGCAATAGTTAATTGGCCTGGCACCTTGAGCATTTCACGCGGCGCAATACATAGCACTTTACAAAATGCCCCGATACGCACCGCAGTAACTCCTGAATGCATCAAGGCATTTCCAGCATATCCCCGCTATCCACCGGCCCCGCTTCCACTACCAGACTGCGTGCGCCCTGATGTCTGAGATAATGGTGGAATACGGCAGGCAAGCCTTCGGCCTTCAAATCCTTACCGGTGCGCAGTTCATAATGCACATGGGGATTATTGGAGCTGCCGGAGTTACCGATTTTAGCCACGGCCTGCCCGCGTACCAGTTTGTCACCAGTTTTCACCAGCAGGCTGGCTTTTTGCAAATGGCCAAGCAGACTGTATTCACCATTGCCATGATCAATGACAAGGTAATTGCCGTAAAAATTCATGGGTGATTTTTTCACGCTCTCGGGTTTGAAATAATTTTCCCCGCCACGGATATTATCTGGCGTCAGGTCACTGGCATCCACTACGACACCGTCGCCTGTAGCATACAGGCTTTGCCCCCAGGCATACCAGTCTTCATTCCTGGTACCGTCGCCGCGGTAGGCATCAAAACCAGTATTGGTAGGATTGATATCAAGGCTATAGCGCATGAAATTTTGCGTAATGCCCAAATCCCTGGCGACTGGGTGTTCTGTGTTCAAGCGACGGTGATGGGCATAATAATCATGGCCGTCATGAATCAGCAAGCGGCCTTTTACAGGCAGGGCCAACTCTGTTTTACTGACATACAGCCTGGGCTCTACAGTGATGCTGGCCGTGGTTTCTGGTGCTTCTTGCGGGATGCTGAGACTGAATTTATAAGTCAGTTTATGCAAATCCAGATCAGGCCTAAAGTTGTGAAAAGGATTGAAAACCAAAATCTTCGCACCCGCAGCGACCACCCGCCCCGGAACGGTATCTATGCTGGGCGCAAAGCCATTGCTGTCGATAAAGCGGCGCAAGATGGGCTGGCCGTTGCTGTCAAAGGCAGTAATTTCTATGCTGTCTATACCCAACGGTGTACCACCCTGGTTTTCCACCAGGAAATCAAAATTCAGGCTTTGCGCGTGCTCGCCTGCTTCTATCCATAATTGCTGAGGCTGGGCCGTGATCCTGACCGGGCCTGCAGGTTTTGGATGACTGTGCTGCCAGCCAGTATAGGCAAAATAAGCAAGCGCTACGGCGGCGGCAGTGGCGATGACGGCAATAAGCAGGATGGCGGCTTTTCTTCTGGACATGATTTTCCCTTGCTGAATAAGCGCAAACTATAAACCTGGACTATGCACCTTTCCAGCTGCATGCGACAGATTGCACGATATGGGGAGCAGAATGCTTGCCGTACAAGAATTTCAGCATGGCTGATATGTGAGAAATTCTGCTGTTACGATACCAGCACTTGCTTATATCTGATGGCAGTCAGCATATTCTTGCGCTACCATCTCGACATGAAAAATTTGACTCTGCAATTCATTCTGCGATCCAGGCTGGTATTCGCCGCGACCATTCTGGCATGCTCATGCACGCTGGCAGCAACATCAAAAGACCCGCTCGCCCTTTGCCGTCTGCCTGAAATGGGCATCAGGAATGATGTAGGCCTGGGCTTTCCACGTATCGCACACCGCCTGCCTGCTTTGGGTGAAGTCAAGATCACCGTGCTGTTTGTTGATTTCAGCGATGTTCCGGCCACAACGACGCCGCAGCAAGTGATGTCCATCATCTCGCCGCAGGCAGAGAATTACTTTGCGGCCATGTCTTATGGCAAACTGCGCATGCATTTCCTGCCCAGTTATCAGTGGTTACGCATGAGTAAAAGCTCAGTTGATTATCACTTTGGGCGCGGCGCTTCATTTGAAACCCACCGCAGCTATATGCAAGAAGCTGTCACACGGGCGGGCAAGGCGATTGATTACAGCCATACAGATGCCGTACTGGTCATCGCCAACCCGGCAGTCAAAGCCATAGACTGGGGCCCGGCATTTACGGCAGCACCTGGTTTTGGCATACAGGCAGGTGGGCACGAAATACTGAATGGCGCGACGTCAGGTAGTGATCTGACTATATTGGGGTGGCCGTGGTTTGCGCATGAATTTGGCCATGCCATGTCCCTGGTTGATCTGGCCGGACCACTGCCTGGCACACAAGAATGGCATACCTATGTTGGCGACTTCAGCGTCATGGGCAATCCTGCTGGCAAGGCGCGAGAGTTGCTGGGCTGGGAAAGATGGCAACTGGGCTGGCTGGATGACAAGCAGGTCTTGTGCGCAGATGGCCGGCAACTACAAGCCAGGCTGACACCGATAGAACGCCGCAGCGCAGGTGACAGCAAAATCATCGTCATCCCGACCGGCAAGACCACCGCCACCATCATAGAAAGCCGCCGTGCCGAAGCTTATGACAGTGGCATACCCGAATCTGGCCCTCTGGTATACACCGTAGACACTCGTCTGAGTTCGCACCATGGTGCCATACGCATACAACCTGTCAATGACAAGGATGCCCGACACCTGCAAGCCCCCATGAAACCCGGCCAAACCATGCGCGTTGGCAAAACCAGCATCCAGTTCCTTGGCAGCGATGCGCATGGCGATCTTGTGCGGGTAGAGACGGAATAAAAAAATGGCCAGCTAATTGATCAATTAAGCTAAAGGCAGGAGAAGATATACAAAAGCGAGTGAGTAATCTTCTGCTATGTAATACTCTTCTCATTCATGTCATACAACAGCTCCTCAGCATGATCACAAAAATACTGAGTCAGGTATTCCAGCCTGTCCAGATCACCGGAAAGTGTATGTGCTTTTTGTTCTGTTGCAAGATATAAGGCATCGGCGTCATCTGGATCTTTTTTGTAGGCCGCCATTTGCATGCGCAACGATTCAGATTCGGCGCTCAAACCGACTTCATCAAAGCATTGCAGCAAGATTTCAAATTCTGCATCCCCAATGTTCGCAAATGCCCCCCATCCATCGAACTGACATGCGCTCTCCCAGTTGAACAAGCGACTCAGCACAACATAAGCATGGGGAACTTCATTTTCTGGAATCTCAGAAAGTTCAAGTAGTGATGACAGCGTACCAAAACCATCCAGTATGGTTGGTCCGTGATCTATAGTCCAAAAATCCAGGGGGGCTTTACACCCCAAATCTTGGACCACTTTTGCCAGTATGGGTTTTAAGACCGCCGGTATTTTATTTTCCATCACTAAGTCACCATCAAATAATCACCGTCAAATTAGCTGACTGGATTTTACCAGCTTCAGCATTGTGGACTATGTCCAAAAAAAATTGAAAACAGCAGGTTTCAACAATTGCCAAATCATCTTAGTTAAAATTTAAAACTAACTTAGTTGCAATTTATATTTAAGTAGACTATCCTATATTCAAGCAGAGAAAAAATTACGTCAAAATCAAAATAAACGAGCCAAAAACACCTCCGCGCACCTGAAAACAAGAAAAGGAAAAACCATGTTCAGCATCAAATTCATCAAATTCCAGCCAACTACCTACGTGCTGCAATTCAAGAACGGCCACGTCAGGCGCGAGGGTGCGGGGCTGGCTTTCTTTTACTATGCCCCTACTACCTCCATGCTGGCGATACCCATGGCGAGTACGGATACACCGTTTATCTTTGAAGAGAACACGGCTGATTTCCAGACTGTCACCGTACAGGGTCAAGTCACCTACCGCATCAGTGATCCGCAAAAAGTAGGTGCCTTGCTCAATTTCGCCATCAACCCAGTGACACAGCAATATATCTCTGATGACCCGCAAAAGCTCTCGCAGCGCATCGTCAATCTCGTTAAGGTGTTGACCCGCAAAGGCTTGCAAAGCCTGGCTTTGCGCGACGCCCTGAAAGCGGCTGATACACTGGGTTCTGCGGTGACCATGGCGGTACGCGACAGCAAGGAATTGCAGGCGCTGGGGGTAGAGTTGCTAGGCTTGAGTTTTCTAGCACTCAAACCCACGCCAGAAGCAGCCAAGGCTTTGGAAGCGCAGGCGCGCGAGCAAATCCTCAAATGCGCGGACGATGCTATCTATGAACGCCGCAATGCTGCCGTTGAACAAGAGCGCCGCATACGCGAGAATGAATTGAATACCGAAATCGCCGTTGAAAGCAAAAAACGCCAGATACGCGAAACCCAGATGGAAGCCGAAAAAAGCATACAACAGAAAGAAAACGAACTTAAACTCGCCCAGGTACAAGCCAGGATAGCGGAAGAAACCCAGCAAACCACACTCGTCAAGCTGTCCACAGAAAACGCCAGGGCAGAAGCCGACAGCCGCGCCTATGCTGCACAAACCCTGATGAATGCCTATAGCGGTGTAGACCCCAAAGTCTTGCAGGCGCTGTCCATGGGCAATATGCAATCCGGCCAGTTGATCGCCCTCGCCTTCCAGGAACTGGCAGAAAAAGCAGGCTCCATAGGCCAGCTGAATATCACGCCAGACTTGTTGCGTGAATTGATCAACCAGCCTGGGTAAGCCAGGAGATAATATGAGCAGCATCAACAGTGGAACAACGCGCCTGACAGAAAACAAGATCATCCTGGTCACCCGCAAGACCCGGCTGGAAGAACTGATCGTCAAGTACAACACCGTCGGCCAGGCGCGCTTTTATATAGAACATCTGGGCGGTGACTTTACCGCCTACCAGGCTGAGCATGACAATTACATGGCTCGCGTCAGCGCCGCAGAAAACAGCCTGTTGCGCCTGGCGCGTTTGCAAAAGATAGAACGCAGCTTCTTGCCGAACATGATCTTTGGCCGCGACGATATCATCATCGCCCTGGGGCAGGACGGCCTGGTCGTCAACACCATGAAGTACCTCGATGGTCAGCGCCTGATTGGCGTCAACCCTGACGTGCAACGCTGGGACGGCATGCTGCTACCCTTCCAGGTCATGGACTTGCCCAGTATCGTCCCCGAGGTGCTGCAACAGCGCCGCCCCGTGCGCGAAGTGACCATGGCCATGGCAAGGCTGAATAACGGCCAGACCATGCTGGGCGTGAATGACATCTTCATCGGCCCCAAATCCCATATCTCGGCCAGCTACACCATACAACTGCACAACCACCAGGAGCAACAATCATCGAGCGGCATCATCATCTCCACCGGGATGGGCTCCACAGGCTGGATGAAGAGCATACTGACAGGCGCAGCCGCCCTGCAAGAGCAGATTATTGATCCACGTCTGATGACATATAACATCGCTGCGGAACCACTGACATGCGCCACAGACTGGGATGCCCGCGAGCTGATGTTCGCCGTGCGTGAACCCTTCCCCAGCAAGACTTCATCTGCAACTTTAGTCCGCGGCCAGATCCAGGCAGACAGCAAGCTGCAAGTCACATCCCTGATGCCTGAGCATGGCGTCATCTTCAGTGATGGCATAGAAGCGGATTACCTGGAATTTAATGCGGGCCTGACGGCAGAGATAGGCATTGCAGACAGGCGTGGGTATCTGGTGGTGTAGAAGTGCAGGGTGTGCCGTGCGCACTTTACAAAATTTGTGCAGATTTCTGCAGCGCACTTAGCGCCAATTGATTCTTGGTCAGCTTCATTAATTCATCCGAAGGTTCTTCATCAGACATCATTTCAAACATGGCTTTCAGGTTACCGAACAAAGCGGCAATGGTAAAAATCGGCCCCCAAGGTATCCCCCACCAACCAATGAAAAAACTGACCAGCAAGCCACCACGGTTCTCTTTTCTGCCGCAAGGAACACAACAAAGGCGTGTTTTGGTCTCCTGGTTGCTCATGAATATGATGGAAGTTGCTATGTATGAATAACGCACCTCTACAGGAGTCGCCATACTGCTGCAGACCGGACAAGCGCCGGAACGAATTTTCCTCGCAGCCTGCAATATCGTTGCATCGGCAAGATCAACAGCAGCCTCGCTGATCCTTGCGTCCTGCAAGCATTGATGAGAGCAAAAACGCTGGCCCTGGTTGAGTAAAAAATTAATCTTTGCAGAGTCACCGCAAAAATCGCAGTTTGTCGTCCCTCTAGCTACCCTGTATTGGGCTTTTTGTATTTGCTTGCTGACCCTGTCTATTTCAGTCACAGAAATGCCTCGCGCCACAAGAATGTCCCTGACCGCTTCTTTAGCGTTATCGACCAGATCATCACCAGAAAGCTTGACCAGAAGCTCTTCAGATGCAAGCTCGGAAAACTGTTCTAAAAAAAATTCTTTTGGGTACATGGCGTCAGTAAATGTGAAATAGAAAGGCTGCAAGCGAAGCGAATAAATTTGCGTTTCAGGCCGCGATTATAACTTGCGACTCCTTTTATCCAAAATAAAACTAAGATAGTTGCAATTAAAAACTAACAAGTTTATTATCTATTGACCGCGCTATGCAACTCAAGCTTTGCGCGTGCAAACAATGGAATAAATCATGGACATCACATTAGAACAACGCTATCTCGGCGCACTGGCTGGCCTGGCCTGCGGTGATGCTGTCGGCACCACGGTAGAATTCTCGGCCCGTGGCAGCTTTATGCCAGTCACCGACATGACAGGCAAAGGCCCTTTTGGCTTGCTGCCTGGCGAATGGACAGACGACACCTCGATGGCACTATGCCTGGCAGAAAGCCTGCTGACGAAAGACGGCTTCGATGCCAAAGACCAGATGGGGCGTTACCTGAACTGGTGGAAATGGGGCTACCTGAGCTCCACCGGCATCTGCTTTGACATCGGCAATACCGTGCGTGCTGCCTTGTCACGCTATGCCGGTAGCGGTGAGCCCTACTGCGGCTTAGAAGACCCCAGCACGGCAGGCAACGGATCACTGATGCGGCTTGCCCCGGTCGTGATATTTGCTTACCCGGATATACCAGCGGCCATCCACTACGCCGGCGAAAGCTCACGCACCACCCATGCCGCACCAGAAGCTATACAAAGCTGCCAGTTGCTGGCGGCGATACTGTGCAAGCTGTTTACAGGCTGTGCCAAGTCTGACTTGTTTGCAGAGCTGCCATTCACACCGACCGAGCCAAAAATCATAGCTATCAGCAAGGCTGATTTCATCAATAAAGATAGTTCGCAAATACGCGGCAGCGGCTATTCAGTCGAGTCCCTTGAGGCATCGTTGTGGTGCTTCATGCACACCGACAGCTTTGAAAGCGCCATCCTCACCGCCACCAACCTGGGTGACGATGCCGACACCACTGCCGCCATCACCGGGCAAATTGCCGGAGCCTATTACGGCGTGGAAGGCATACCTGCAAAATGGCTGGAACGCCTCGCCATGCGTGAAGAGATATTGCGTATGGCACGGGAGTTGTATCAGCGGTTTGCTAGCAGGGAAATTTCGCAAGCGAAAGAGTCTGTATGAAAGAATGCACAGGAGATTTATTGGCACTCGCCTTGCAAGGCGAGTTTGATGTCATCGTTCATGGTTGCAATTGTTTTTGTAACATGGGTGCTGGCATCGCCAAGAGTATCAAAAAGCAATTCCCTGAAGCCTATGCAGCAGACCAGTCCACTCTGCCCGCCGACCATGCAAAGCTTGGAACGTATAGCCAGGCACATATACAAAGAGGAGACAAGCAATTTGTCCTCCTCAACGCCTATACTCAATTCGACTGGCGCGGCCAAGGTGTGAAGGCTGACTATGCAGCAATACGCAAAGCATTTGCCGCAATACGTAAAGAATTTGACGGCTTGCGCATAGCTTATCCATTGATAGGTGCTGGTCTCGCTGGCGGTGACTGGGGGAAAATTGCGGCCATTATTGATGAAGAACTGGATGGCATGGATCATACGCTGGTGCGGTTTGATGCTCTTTGAAACCCGGGTGCGGAGCAGGATGGCCATGTTGATGCGATGCGAGCTATAACGATTCGAAGGAGAGACTGTGCCCGCTTCAACATCTGATGCAATTGCAGGCTGCCTGATGGGCGGCGCAGTCGGCGATGCCATGGGCTTGCCGTTTGAAGGTTTGTCACCACGCAGGATAGCGCGTTTGCGTAAGGGGTCACTACAATATCGTTTCTTCTTTTCTCATGGCATGGTCAGTGACGATACTGATCATGCCATCTTTGTCACGCAGGCGCTGATCAAGAGCAAGGGAAATATCGGACTATTCAAAAAAATTCTGGCATGGCGTTTGCGCCTTTGGTTGATATGCCTGCCTGCGGGCGTGGGGTTTGCTACCCTGCGTAGCATTATCAAGTTGTGGCTGGGTTTTACAAATAGCGGAGTCTTTTCGGCTGGCAACGGCCCCAGCATGCGTAGTGCTATGATAGGGGCCATACTCTCAGATAATGCATCAGCACGCCATGCCCATGTACAAGCATCTACCCTGCTTACGCACACTGACCCCAAGGCTTTTATTGGTGCACTGGCAATTGCGGAAATCGCAGCACGATTAGCTAACCTTGAGTGGCAAACCAGGCCACCTCTGGATAAATTGATAAACATGCTCAGCAATTTGTCAGAAGACAGGGAATGGCAAGCAGCTGTTAAAGGCATACAAGAAGCCTGCCTTGCACCAGACCCTGCACTGGCTGCACAACAACATTTTGGAAGCAAGGATGGCATCTCAGGCTACACCATGCACACGGTGCCATTCGCCATCATCACCTGGTATCAAAATTTTGGTAACTATCACGATACGATAGACGCTGTAGTAAATGCGGGTGGAGATGTAGATAGTGTAGCCGCTATTGCCGGTGCGCTGGCAGGAGCCAGTGTCGGGCTATCTGGCATCCCGCAAGAGTGGCGCGATGGCTTGATGGACTAGCCACATAGTCGCCAATACTTACAGGCATTGGTTGAAAGAATGAATAATTCCGATACGAAGGCAGGCCTGGATTTCTCCGCGATGCTATTTCCACGCAATATTATTTTTACGGTGATCGTTTTAATGCACGGGTTACGCCGTTTGCTACCACCGTATTAAGCTACATCGTAGAGTCTTGCTTGAAATACGCAGCAACAGAAGCTCGCCTTTTTAAAAGGTATTTCCAACAGAAACTACCAAGTGAAAATAAACACCTTTACTTCATCATGCAGACAGGTGATATATGAAAGGCCTGCCCGTTCATAGTCATTCATGTCCACCGACTGTAGTCTTTCTGGCGGATAGGCTTTCTTTACATCTTTGGCAAAAATATAGCGGAGCTCTTTTTCGACTGCCTGACCAAACATGACTTGATTATAGGGGCCACTGGTCAACAGCAGTGTACCTGGTAATTGCTCAAGGATGCTTTTCGGGACAGGTGAAAAAGGCCAATACACTTTAGCGCCCGGATAGCTATGCCACTCCATATCTAAAAAAGGGGCTATGACTGCATTCAAATCAAGCTCAAATCCCTTGGTGCAGGTCAGCTCACCATCGTGATGTTCAAAATCTACCGGGACAAGGCAGAGATCAACTCCCATAAACTTCCTTTTCCAATGCATTAATAGTGCGGCTTGAGTTACTTAAATCAGGTAAATCCATCACAATCGCTGCCTACTTCCCAATTGATTTTCGGCATGCCTTGCACGATGAATATAGAAAATGAAGACAGCCTGGGTGCCTGGCTCTACCTATCGGCATCTAAAGGTCATTTTATTTCTTCGAAAATATCTTGCGGATACGTTGTAGCAGCCAAACAATTCCGCCAACAATAAGCACAAGGCCAAGAAGGCCCAGAAAAATAATTTCGCGTAACCACAATAAAAGAAAAGAACCAAGATTGGTAGTCTGTCCGCTAGGGCCAACAAAATTCCAGGACCAATACATTAAAAGTGCCAAAAACAAACAGGCCATCACAAGTTTGACAGCATTCCCAACCTCTTGTTCCTCTTTGCTAATTGGAATATCTTTTTTATCTGTGTCGACCATCTGATAGCTCGCTTGAATTTCTATACTGACTCAAGATTGCCGAGACCTTGCGAGTCGGCGCGCTGAGGTGCCTGTCTGACAAGGTTGTATTCGAGTAGGGATAGAGTGATATTTTGCCCCTCAATGCGCCTCTTCCCAATTCCCGCCCACGCCAACTTCAGCAAGTAAAGGCACATCCAGCTTCGCCACATTCGCCATCAACTCTGGCAATTTTTGTTTGACGAGTTCCAGCTCAGCCTCAGGCACTTCGAGTACCAGTTCATCGTGTACCTGCATGATCATTTTTGATTGCAGCTTGTCTGTCTCCAGCCAGTTTTGCACGGCGATCATGGCGAGTTTGATGAGGTCGGCTGCTGTGCCTTGCATGGGGGCGTTGATCGCTGCGCGTTCAGCGCCGGCGCGGCGCGGGCCATTCGGGGAATTGATTTCGGCCAGCCACAGGCGGCGGCCGAACACGGTTTCTACATAACCGTGGGCTTTGGCCTTGGTGCGGGTGTCGGCCATGTATTGGGCGACGCCTGGGTAGCGCTGGAAGTATTTGTCGATATAGCTTTGTGCTGCGCTACGTTCTATGCCGAGATTGCCTGCCAGGCCAAAGGCGCTCATACCATAGATGAGGCCAAAGTTGATGACCTTGGCGTAGCGGCGTTGTTCACTTGTTACTTCAGTCAGCGGCACGGCAAAAATCTCTGAGGCGGTAGCGCGGTGGATATCTTCGCCATTGGCAAAGGCAGCCAGCAGGCTGGCATCGCCGGAGATGTGGGCCATGATGCGCAATTCGATTTGTGAATAGTCGGCAGAGATGATGACATTGCCCGGCCCTGCGACAAAGGCTTCGCGTATGCGGCGGCCTTCTGCGGTGCGCACGGGGATGTTTTGCAGGTTGGGGTCATTCGATGCCAGGCGGCCAGTGACAGCCACGGCTTGCGCATAATTGGTGTGGACGCGGCCAGTCTCTGCGTTGACCATCTTGGGTAATTTATCGGTGTAAGTCGATTTGAGTTTGGCCAGACCCCGGTATTCAAGCAAGACCTTGGGCAGTGGATAATCCTCGGCCAGTTTTTGCAAGACTTCTTCATCCGTCGATGGTGCACCGGAAGGGGTTTTCTTGACGACGGGCAGACCCAGTTTGCCAAAGAAAATCTCGCCCAGTTGTTTGGGTGAATTCAAATTGAAAGGCTGCTCTGCCAGCTCGTAGGCCTTTTGCTCCAGTTCCAGCAAGCGTATGCCGATTTCATGCGACTGGGTTTCGAGCAGGTCTTTGTTGATGTGTACGCCATTGCGTTCGATCTTTTGCAGGACAACCGAGGTGGGCAGTTCTATGTCGTGATAGACGCGCAGCAGGTTCGCATCCGGCTCTATCTCTGGCCACATGGCGAGATGCAGTTGCAGGGTGATGTCGGCATCTTCTGCTGCATAGGCAGTAGCACGTTCCAAGTCGACCTGGTTGAAGCCTATCTGGCTGGCACCCTTGCCGCAGACTTCTTCAAAGCTGATGGTTTTCTTGCCGAGGTGGCGCATGGCCAGGCTGTCCATGTCATGCGATTTGTGCGATTCAAAAACATAGGATTCAAGCAGGGTGTCATGCGCAATGCCGCGCAGGCTCACACCCTGGTTGGCGAAGATGTGGCTGTCGTATTTGAGGTTCTGGCCAACCTTGGGCTTGCTGTCATCTTCCAGCCAGGCTTTCATCTTGCCCAGCACGACAGCCAGCGACAATTGCTCAGGCGCGCCGGGGTAATTGTGAGCAACGGGGATGTAAGCCGCATGGCCGACTTCGCAACAAAGCGAAATGCCGACCAGTTGCGCCGTCATCGGTTCCAGCGAGGTGGTTTCTGTATCGACGGATGTCAGCTTGGCGGCATTGATGCGGGCCAGCCATTCATCGAGTGCGGCTTCGGTCAGGATGGTTTCATAATTGTGCTGGACTGGTGCTGCCGGGTTGTCAGCGTCTGCCGCATCATCATTGAACAACCCTGCCTGTACAGAATTACCGCCACTGGTCGCGGCTTTGGCGGCAGGAAGCGGCGTGGCACCCGCGGTGGCGTCGCCAGTCAGTTCACGCAACCAGGTCTTGAAGCCCCAGCGGCTGGCAAAGCCGACCAGTTCTGTCTTGTCTTCTTCCTTGGCTACCAGGCTATCCTGTATCGATGTGTAATGCCCGGTCAGGTCACAGTCAGTTTTGACGGTGATCAGTACGCGGCCTTGTGGCAGCCAGTCCAGCGCATTGCGCAGGTTGTCACCCACTACGCCCTTGATCTTGTCAGCATTGGCGATGACGCCATCAAGACTGTCGTATTCTGTCAGCCATTTGACGGCAGTCTTGGGGCCGCATTTGGCAACGCCGGGCACGTTATCGACGGTATCGCCTATCAGGGTCAGGTAATCAATGATGCGGTCGGGCGGTACGCCAAATTTGGCCAGTACGCCGGGCTCGTCGAGCTTTTCATTGCTCATGGTATTGATCAGGGTGACATTGGCATTGACCAGTTGCGCCAGGTCCTTGTCACCGGTAGAAACAATGGTGTTCATGCCCAGCTTGGTGGCCTCTACTGCAAGTGTGCCGATAACGTCATCAGCCTCCACCCCTTCAACCATCAGGATAGGCCAGCCCATGGCCTTGACGGCAATGTGGATGGGTTCAATCTGCAGGCGCAGGTCGTCTGGCATGGAAGGTCGCTGAGCCTTGTACTCGGGATAGAGGTCGTCACGGAAAGTCTTGCCTTTGGCATCAAACACACAGGCAATGTATGCTGCCGGGTAATCAGTACGCAAACGGCGTAACATATTGATCATGCCGTGTATGGCGCCGGTTGGCTCGCCTTGTGCATTACGCAGGTCAGGCAGGGCATGGAAGGCGCGGTACAGATAGCTTGAGCCATCAACTAACAAGAGAGTATTTTGCATATGAACGGAAACAGAAAAGATGTAACGAGGTTGCGCCAGATTATCGATCAGGAAAAAGCAACTTCGCTGAAAGCGCGTGAATCATGGCATATGTTTACGATTATGGCAGAATTTATCGAGTCCACCGAGAGGCTTTCATCAATCCGCCCTGCAGTGACGATTTTTGGGTCTGCCCGTACCAAGGATGACCACCCTGATTATGCCAAATGCGTGGATTTATCGCGCCGTTTGTCGGACGAGGGCTTTGCTGTCATCTCTGGTGGTGGCCCAGGTATCATGGAGGCGGCCAACAAGGGCGCTTTCGAGGGGGCATCGCCCTCAGTCGGCCTGAATATAGAATTGCCACACGAGCAACGTAGTAACCCCTGGCAAAACATCAGTCTGTCCTTCCGTCACTTTTTTGCGCGCAAGGTGGCTTTTGTCAAATATGCCGATGCCTATGTGGTCTTCCCAGGCGGCTTTGGTACTCTGGATGAGGTCAGCGAGGTATTGACACTGATACAAACCGGCAAGACCCGCAACATCCCCGTCATTTTGGTAGGCACCAGTTTCTGGCAGGGTTTGCTGGACTGGATCAGGGTGCAAATGGCAGGCAATGGCATGATCAATCGGGACGACCTTTATCTCGTGCAACTGATTGACGAGCCAGCCAATATCGTCGATGCCATTTTTGCGTTTTATGAGGCCAGGGATATCAATCTGTCTGAGGATGAACGGCAGAAGATGCTGTATTTGTAGGATAAATAGGACTTACGCAAAACCGCCCCAACTACGTTGCAGCTCCTAGCCGTACTAAAGTACTGTCTTCGTCGCTATGCCTTGTTGGGACAATTTTGCGTAAATCCTAATAAATTGGCAGGGTGCGCACGACGCACCCTGCCAGGGTTTTACCGCCCCAAATCACCCAACTTCTATTTGGCTTTCACTGCCCCCTGCTCTGTCTGCGGAAAACTCTGTATCACTTCGCCTTTGTCATCGAGGAAGTTCAGCATGGCCTGGCCTTCTGGCGTCACCATCATCATGATGCGCGCCTTGCCCTTGGCATCTGCCATGATGATGGCTGATGATTTGCCGCGAGTCTTGCCGATGAACATGCGGTTGGTTTGCTGGCCGCCAGCGTCTTTCCACTTCTGCAGCAACGCATCTTTCTCTGGCCCGGCCGGGGCTTTTTCATAGGCCTGGTACAAACCGTCGTAGTCTTTTTGCAGGCCACGGTCATAGATCTTGAGACCAGATTCCATGGTGCCGCCGCTCTCGTAATGACCGAGCGAGAGTTGCTGGTCGCCGCCAAATCTGTCCATCGAGAAATGCATGCCCGCGACAGGCTTGCCCTTATCGTCAAGCTTGCCATCAAAGATAAAGCCGCCATTTTCATCACCCTGAGCATTATAGAAAATCATGCCTGGGCGTTGCGGGCCGCTGCGCTTGCTTTGCTTGCCGTCGGTGACAGGCTCAGGCAGACGCAGGTGATTGGCGATGACCATCTCATGTTTACCTTCAGGCGTGACGATGTTGATGCGCTCTACATCGATTTCTGAAAATTTGCCACGGTTTTCAGTATTGACTGCAGCAGTAAGCAACATGACGCCCAGCCCTGCCCCGGCGATGGTCAACACCTGTTTAAGCAAGCGGTTTTGGCATGTCAATTGTGTGATGAGTTCTTGTTGCTGGGTCATGCTGTCTCCTTTGGTATGTTGAATATTGATGCGACTGTCTTAGTGAATTGTTGCAGCGCCCGTGCATAGTAAAAGTCCTGGGCATAGCAAGACCAGTTAGCTGCGACTAGTGGAAAGATGCGGGTATTGAATGGCAGATAAGAACGATGAACGGGGCAGCAGACTTAAGTCTGTACAGGCGAATCTGGCTTGCAGGTACAATATCGCCATGCCAGTAACACAGACCACGCAGCACACATCAATATCATGCTCTTTCACCTGATCAGCATCCCATCTGAAGATTTGCGTGCTCTGGCTGCCTCTGCCCTGCCAGACATGCATGGCTATAGCTGTGCCGTGGATGCGCTGCCACCGCACTTTGTTGCCTCCCGGGCGCTGGAACAAATGGCAGCCGGTGTACCTGTCTACTGGTGCAGCACCTTTTATATAGTCGAGACGACAAACCGGCACATCGCCGGCAGTTGCGGTTTCAAGCATGCACCCAGGGATGGCATGGTGGAGATAGGTTATGGCATTTCACCCGAATGCAGAAAACGGGGCGCTGCCACAGCCGCCGTGCAGGCTTTACTGCAACTGGCCTTTGAGGGTGGTGCCACGCAAGTGATGGCTCAAGTCAATCCAGATAATCTGGCATCAACCACGGTCGTGCAAAAGCTGGGCTTCGTTAATACTGGCAGTTATGCTGACGAGGCGCAGGAGACGCTGGTGCGATGGTGTTTCAACCGGGATATGCGTGCTGAGGCATTGGCTAACTCTCATGAGCGGAGACACGGGCAATGATACGCGTAATGCTTTTATTCATCAGTGCATTGGGCAGCCTGTTATTCGGCGCGGCATTTGTGCTGTCTTATATCAATCCCGTGATGGTGGAAAACGCGGCACGCGAAGTCGTGCGCATGGAAGTGGAAAAGCGCGTTAATGAAAAACTGCATACCCTGCAAGACAGTAACATCATGGGACTGGCAAACCGTATTGCCAGCCGCCAGAATGCCGAGATAGAAGACATCAAACAACAACTCGCTGCAGGTCTGCCCGCAAAAATCGCTGGCATAGTGGCAGAGATGGGCAGGCTTGACTGCCCGTGCCGCCAGAAGATAGAGAAATCCATTACGACAGGACTGGAAGAGCGCAGCCTGAGACTGGCAAAACTGAATGACAAATTGAACGACCTGATACGCAGCAAGTACATGGAAGTGGCACAAGCCCTGACGAGAGAATTCCGTATCTTTAGCGCTGCCAATGCCATGGTATTTATCCTGCTTGCAGCCACTGTCAGCTTGCGGCCGCGCGCCAGCGTGCAATTATTGTTGCCCGCTTCAGTACTGCTCGGTGCTGCCGCTATCACTGCCTTTTTCTACCTGTTTAAACAGGATTGGTTGCACACCATTGTTTTCGCTGACTATGTGGGTCTGGCTTATTTTTCCTATCTGGCGTTGGCGATGGCCTGTCTGGCTGATGTCGCATTCAACAAGGCAAGGATATGCAGCGCAATAATCAACGGTGCAGCGCAAGTTGTGGGGGCGTCATTCCATGTATTGCCTTGTTGAATCAGGTTCAGGCAGTCTCATCAAATAAACGCAAGGCCAGCAAGCCATGTCCAACGGCAGCACCTGCACGCAGGGCAGCGGCGATGAAGGCGGTTTCGGCAATTTCTTCCCGCGTTGCCCCTGCTCTGACTGCATTCTTGCTGTGCGTGTCTATGCAATAGGCGCACTGGGTAGTCAGGGCAACAGCAATGGAAATCAGCTCGCGGTATTTTTCCGGGATGGCACCATCTGCTCTTTCTGCCGTGGTCTTGAGTGCCAGAAAGGCCTGAGCTTCTTTAGGGGCGAGGCTGATAAGGTCTTTGGCCTTGGCCAGGTCTTGCGGGTTTTGGTAAGTGCTCATATTGATTCCTTTCAGGGGGCTGGTTGATATCTGCTTGTATGACAAGAGTGCGCAGCGAGCTAAAAGGGTTCATTTAATTATGCATTTCCTGGAAAATATATCAGGAAGATATAATTTCCAGGCTGCGGGATAGAGGCAATCATGAGGGCCAGGTCTTACAATGTGCCAGACCCTGACATGGCAATTATCCTGGTGATACTGGGTGTGTTCTATCTTTTGGGCGGCATTGCCTTACTGCAAAAGAAAATGTTTACAAACCAGGTGGCTGCGCGATATTTGCTGATCTATGCCTTGCTGGTATTTCCATTGACCTTGGCAATCCCGCTGTTGACGATCTATAGCGAAAATATGAAGGTGCCACATACCCGTTATTTTTTTGGTGACTTCTATGCTTATGGGCCGATGATATTGGCGCTGGTCTTTGCGGTGAATTTAAGGGAAGCCGACAAGGTTCAATTCAAGCCTTACTATATGAAGGTATTTAAACTTTCCGGGCTGGCCGCCTTGTTTGTCGTCTTTTTGGTGCTGCATGAAGTGGTATATGTTATGGCGCACATGGTTTGAGTGACATGGTAGCCCCTGCTGCTCAATGAGGGCATTCCATATCGGCCTGCGAACTTATTTCGTCGCCTTGTCAATTGCCCGGTTCATGGCCTTCAGGCGCAGGTCTTCATCAGCCGCACTGGAAGCGGGAGCGTTTTTACCCAGTGCCTGTTCCATGATTTTTTTCTTCATCTCTTCATTGCTCATGGAAGCCGGGTAGTTATTATCCGCGCTCTTACCGCCATCTTCTCTGGCGACCGCAGTTTTTGGCGGCTCCATGCCTTTGGAGTCGTTGAGCTTGATTTTTTTGGTGGTGGGATTGGTATCCAGGCACAAGGTGTCTGAATACACGGTCTTGCCATCAATCGTGCAGCGGCGTACGCCTTCGCTGGTAGTGGCGGCCTGGCGCATGCCCGGGCCCTCGCTGCTGCCAATTGGCAGGCCGGTACTGTCTTTGACGTCATTGCCGATGACGGCAGCAGCTTTGCCAAAGCGTGCCCACACGTCTTGCATGGGCAGGTGACCATAGCGCATGTAATACAGGAAAGCCATGCCCAGTGCAGCCACCAGCATGGAGAGGATGGCGACTGCGACAAGACTGAGACCGCGTTGTTTTGTATATTTCATGGCAGTTCGGAGTTATTCATGCGCTGCAGGATAATTTCGCTACGTCTTTGCAAATAGCCAGAGCCCGGGTTTTTATAAAAGTAGCGTGGTTTGGGCAACATCACAGCCAGCCTGGCTGCCTGGGACGGGCTCAGATTGGCGGCACTGGTACGATAATAATTTTGGGCTGCAGCTTCCGCGCCGAAGACACCCACCCCCCATTCTACGACATTCAGGTAAATCTCAAGGATGCGCTGTTTGTCCATGCATTTTTCCAGCATATAGGTGATGATCAACTCCTCACCCTTACGAAAATAACTGCGGTCAGGTGAGAGAAACAGGTTCTTGGCCAATTGCTGGGTAATGGTAGAACCGCCAGAAACGACCTTGCCTTTTTTCTGGTTTTTTTCGTAAGCGGCTTGCATGGCTTCCCACTCCACACCCTCATGATCGACAAAGCCATCATCTTCTGAAGCGATGACCGCACGCTTGAGATGATTGGAGATGCGGTTATACGGTACCCATTTATGCTTAAGTTGAAAGTCTGGCTTTTTCTCTTGCAAGACATCCAGTTGCTGACGCATGAAACTGGTAGAGGTCGGGTTATGGTCTATCCACCACCATACATGCGCCAGATAATAGGCTTGCAAAAGCGTAAACAATAGCAAGGGCACGAGCACCAGCCAAAACAGGAGACGGCCAAATAATTTCATGCCTGGCTCGCTAGCAGGGTCGCACGCATTTCTGCCAGTACTTGAGCTGATGGCGGGCGCACGTCGCGCCACAGCGCAAAGGCTTCTGCTGCCTGTTCTACCAGCATGCCAAGGCCATCACGGCATTGGGCGCCATGGTTGGCTGCCAGCCGTAAAAAGGCCGTGGGGGCAGCGGCATACATCATGTCGTAGGCCAGCGTGTCTTTGCCAAATACTGTCGCAGCCAGAGGCGGCACATCGTCGTTGATGCTGGCAGATGTGGCATTGATGATGATATCAAAGGGCTGTTGCAAGTCTTCAAAACGACAGGCTTGCAGTTCGCAACTATCACTCAGGCTGCACGCCTGTTGCTGCAAATCCTGTGCTTTGGCGAGAGTGCGGTTAGCGATGGTCAGCGAGGCGGGTTGTTCTTGTAACAGCGGCAGCAAGGCACCACGTGCCGCACCACCCGCACCCAGCAAGAGCAGGCGCTTGCCGCGCAGGCTGACACTGGCATTACGCACAATATCGGCCACCAGGCCTATGCCGTCAGTATTGTCGCCATAGATGCGGCCTTGCTCGAACTTGAGGGTGTTAACGGCACCGGCAATCCTGGCGCGTTCACTTAATTCAGTGGCCAGTGCAAAGGCTTCCAGCTTGAAAGGCAGGGTGACGTTGGCTCCCTTGCCACCTTTTGCGATAAAGTCATGGACAGTGCTGGCAAAGCCATCCAGCGGTGCCAGCAGGCGCTGGTAATCAACTTGCTGGCCTGTCAGCTCAGCAAAGCGGGCATGGATGGCGGGTGACTTGCTATGCGCAATCGGGTTGCCTATGACGACATACTGGTCAGTGTTCAATTTGGCCCCTTGCGCAATTCAGTTTCCAGTTGCTGTTCGCGGGTGAATTTGAAGCGGGCAAACATGATGAAGACTTCATTACTGTCTGGCCCCAGACTGGCTTTTGGATAGTGCCCAAATGGCCCGGAACGACGGACAATACGCAGCGCAGCCGCATCCAGCGCCTTGTCGCCGGAAGAGACTTCTATGCGTGGGCCGCCTTCTTTTTCATAGATGGTGCCATCCTGGAAAATGGGGATGGAAATAAACATTTCACCATACAGTTTCTTGCCATCCTTTTGCGGGAAATTCAGCGTACCTGTATCTTCTATGCGTTTTTGCACAGCCTTGTAATAAATCGCATGGTCCAGGCGTTTGGTGCTGGGCGTGATATAAGTTTTGCGCGGGCGCTTGTTCTGGTCTTCTATGGTTTGCGAAATTTCTGCAGCCATGCGCGCCAGCGCCTTGGTGGTATCGACGTTATCTGCACCAGTGGACGGCTGGGGCTTGTCTTCCGTATTTTTCTTTTCCTGCTTCTCTTGACGGAAGTTGTCCTTGAGTTTGGCCTGATCCAGCAATTGCTTTTGCTGCTCTTCCAGTTCGGCAATCTTGCGGCTATTGGTTTGCAAGGCATCGCCGTCTTCGCTACGCTTCATGTCTGGCAAGGGAGATTTGCTACGTCCGCTATCATGCGCGCCACCACCGTCAAGGTCTGCCTGTGCCAATGCTTCCGCCGTGACTGGCGGTTTGGCATGCTTGGAGTTGACGAGGATGATTTCCAGGTCAGCATCACGCGGCTTGTTGTCTATGGTTTTGGGCATGACAAAATGCACCAGCAAAGCCAGCGCGTGCAAGACCAGCGAAGCAGTAATGGCAACCGTGAAAATCAGGTTTTCATGGTTGGCTTTGCCTGCCCCCAATTTGATGGTTTGAGACTTGGCTGAGCCGCTTTTTACTTTGCTGCCAGCAGTTGCAGCACCAGTAACAGAGCTTACTGATGCGACGGATACAGCCTCACCTGCCTTTGCAGGCTGATCTTGCTCGCCAGGCAGATTTTCTTGTTTGACCTGTTTCGCAGGCTTGGTTTTTTTATTCTGACTTTTCATTACTAGGCTTGTGGCTGTTCTTCGTCTGGAGTATTCGCGTCGTCATTTGCAACATCAGTTGCAACGTCTGCTGTCGCGCTCTCCGCCTCTGCTACTGTCTCTGTCACTTCTGCAGGTGCGCCTTCTTCTGCACTGAAGTCTTCTGCGACTTCTGTGCTGGTTTCATCGTCCAGTTCTTCTTCATCCAGTTCGGTGACGGTGGACAGCAATTCCAGCAGGCGGGCTTCGACTTCAAGATCAACTTCATCCCAGCGCAGGATATCCAGCCTGACCTGGGCACCGCGTGCAGTTTGTGGCATACCCGGCAAACGGATGATGAGCGGAATATCGACCAGACGCAAGACTTCGTCTTTCAAAACAACAGCTTCGACCTGGCGCTGCTCTTGCTGACCCAGCCAGCGCAGGCACCAGTAACGTTCCATATTGTTCTGGAAATCAGCATAGGCGGCATAAGCTGCATCAAAGCCGGAGACTATCGCAAACAGGTCAGCATCCTTGGGTTTGAAGGTAGCGACCAAAGGTGCCGTAATGCCATGCTGTACGCAGGCGATAATTTGCCATTGATTGACCAGATCGGTGTAGCGGCGCAACGGTGATGTGCTCCAGGCATATTGATCCACGCCCAGGCCCTGATGCGGTGCCGCATGTGTCAGCATGCGCACCTGCATGCGTGCTGTCCAGCCGCCGGGGCCACGGCCACCGGCCACGCCCTGGGCGCGGTAGATGCCAGGGATGCCATGGTCAGCCATGAGTTTGCCCCAGGTACTGTTGGCAAAGATCATCAGCTCGGCCACGATCTTGTCCAGCGGCGCACCACGTTTTCGGCGCACGATGGAAACCACGTCATCTTCTACATAGAAATTGAAATCGACGCGGTTATTTTGCTCAGGCTTCATGCCAAAGCTCTCACGCTTGGCCATACGCCCCTGTTCCAGCACTTGTGCCCATTTCCACAGTTGCGCGATATCGGCCTTGTGCGGATATTCACCGGCATCATTGGCCAGGTTATCTTCAGTGACCAGAGCATCCAGGTCATTGTGGCGCAGGTTGCTGGCCATGGGCACTGCTTCTACCTTGGTCTCAGTGCTGATGACGGACCAGTCTTCGGTATTCAGGGTTGCATACAGTGACACCGCCGGTCGGGTCTGGCCTGCACCCAGGGTGTAAGTATTGACCAGCTCATCCGGCAGCATGGTGATCTTGTCGCCCGGCATATACACGGTAGACATGCGGCCACGGGCAATATGGTCGATCGCGTCACCGCGCTGTATGCCCAGGGCAGGCGCGGCAATATGTATGCCGACGCGCAACTGGCCATTGCCGATATCGACGACAGAAAAGGCATCATCAATCTCGGTGGTAGTCACGTCATCGATAGAGAAAGCCTGTACATCAGCCACGGGCAGATCAGCAGGCAAGGCCGGTATGGTAATGGCCGGAAAACCCACGCCCTTGGGGAAATGCTCGTAATGGAATTTGGCCAGATGCAGATGCTTGGGGCTGGCAATGCCACCCACAGCCAGCATCAAACGTTGCGGCGACATTTGCATGACATCGCAGGCTTCTGCCAGGGCTTTGTATTCTATGCTGTTCTTGTCGGGCTTGAACAAGAGTTGCAGGGCCAGCGATTTCATCGCCTCTGGCAGATGGTTTTGCTTGAGTTCTTCGACATAGCCAGCCTGTATCAGGGCTTGCTGTTTTTTCTTTTCTATACCGGCGAGTGCGGCTTTTAGCGATGCTTCAGGCGCAGCCTTGTAGCGGCCACGGCCTTTTTTGTAGAAATAGACCGGCGCATTATGCAAGGCATAGATCAGGCCTGCGGCTTCGACAGGCTGCGGTGCGTGGCCAAAATATTCTGTGCCCAGTTCAGCAAAGCCAAATTCTTCCTGCCCGGCGACTTCCCATAAAAATTCCAGGTCTATCTCAGCAGCAGCAGCCTTGGCCTGCTCTATCAGGCTGGCGGGATCGGGAGAGGCGAATTGCAACAGCACATCCTTGGCTTTCACCTTGGTCCGCTTGCCACTGGCCATCTCGACCTGATAAGCCTCACCAGCATGCGTCATGATGCTGCCTGCCTTGAAATCACCGGATTCTTCGAAAAATAAATTCATTCAATACTTCTTTAATATTGTTTATGACCAAAAAGCTCAACACAGAGACACGGAGAAAGACAGGAAAAAATCCTGGATCTTTACTGCTTCTTTTTTATTCTCTGCGTCTCTTGTTTAAGATGTCTGTTGTTCTATATTTACTTTGCTTTTATCAGCAAAGCGGAAAATTATTCATATGCCTATTTCATTTCCCTCCCCCTTGAAGGGGAAGAAGTAAATACATTGCAGCTTGCGTTTTGGCTTTATCAGTTTGCCACGAACGCCGCTGGTGTCGCCAGCCGATGGATTCCTGCCTTCGCAGGAATGACGACTTTGAGAGAGCTGTCTCATTAATACGGTACCGCCTTGTTTCTCTCTACGTCCTTTTTGCATTTCTCTGCGCCTCTTTGTGTTGAGATGTCTTCGGCCTTACCGCTTTTCAATAATCCGCAAACCCTCAACCCCCGGCAAAAACACTTCCGTCACCTGCAAACAACCACCCTTGCGCCAGAACAGAGACCGGCGTGCCAGCATGCTATGCACACCTACCAACTCCGGCTGTCTTGCCACGATGCGGCGTATCAACGGGTGACTCTGTCTTAGCCTGGCGTAATGCAATTCACCACGGCGCACCAGCGGGTCGTTGAACAAGGTGCTGCCCAAAGACTTTTCACCAAGCGCATGAAACAGCGGCCATTCATTGGCCGTAGCACTCAACGGGACGATGGTGTGACCATACACCATGGCCACACCATCGCAACGCAAAAACACTTCGCGCTCATGGACTTTCATGGCGCGGGCCAAACCTATGGCAGCATATTCATCCTGCAGGCACACTGCCTTGTGCTGCGACAAACGCTGCACGCGAAACTGCTGGCACCGTGCCACCAGCCTGGCCGTCAGTGAATCGCGGTTGCTGAGCCAGTCTTCCATCAGCGCGCTGGTATCAACTGCATTCACATGGGCATACCATTGCGCGGCCAGCGGTCGCTGCATTTGCTTACTTGCCGGCAAACTCAATCGCAAAATTGCTGCTTCCAAATCAAGCCCTGCCATCTGCAAAGGCCATCACCTGATCCAGGTAATCGGCAAATTCAGCAATGCCATGGTCGCTGCCTTCAATCACGAGCTGTCTGGCTTGCGGATAATGGGCGACCATTTCGCGCCAGTCCAGCACTTCGTCACCGGTAGCGGCCATCAAAAAATAACGCTCAGGCCGGGTGATCTTTTCCACAGCCAGGGCGCGCAACTCAGCCATGTATTCAGCCTTGAATTCAAATACGCGGTCGCTATGATAATAAGTTGTCACACCAACATAGCTCTCCAGATCACGTGGCGGCTTGACGGCGGGGTTCAGCAAGATAGCTTTGCAACCGTATTTTTCTGCCAGCCAGGTCGCATAATAACCACCCAGCGACGAGCCTATGATGCAGATGTCTTCTGCCTTGTGCCCTGCCAGTAAAGCCTCAGCCTGTTGTATCGCCAGCGCTGGCGAAGGTGACAGGTCGGGGCAGGCTATCTCTTCGCTACGGCCCAGCTTCGCCATATGCGCAAGCATGACACGTGCCTTGTAAGAGTCGGGCGATGAGCGGAAGCCGTGCAGGTAGAGAATCATGCTGCAATTGCCTGATTACCGGCTTGATTACCAGCCTGCTGTGCGCGGTCTTGCAGGGCATCCAGCAATTTTTGATGAATACCACCAAAGCCGCCATTACTCATGATGAGTACATGGTCACCAGCCTTGGCTTTGCTGACTATGTCTTGCACCAGTTGATCTATCTTGTGGTGGCAAGCGACCTTGTCACCCAACGGTGCCAATGCTTCTGCCAGATCCCAGCCTAAAGCTGATTTGCCGTCTGCCTCGCCAAAACCAAATACCAGGTCAGCTTGTTCCAGGCTACCAGGCAAGGCCTGTTTCATCGTACCCAGCTTCATGGTGTTTGAGCGCGGTTCCAACACGGCCAGGATGCGGGCATCGCCAACCTTGTGGCGCAAACCTTCCACCGTCGTGGCAACGGCTGTAGGGTGATGGGCGAAATCGTCGATGACGGTGACGCCATCAGCGACACCGCGTACTTCCATGCGGCGCTTGACGCTGACAAACTGGGCCAGCGCTTCTATCGCGATTTCTGGTGTGACGCCGACATGGCGGGCAGCGGCTATCGCGGCCAGCGCATTTTGTCGGTTATGTTCGCCATTCAAATTCCATTGCACCTTGCCTTGCAACTGGTCATTGAAATAGACATCAAAGTCTTCACCGTCTTGCATGAGCAGACGCCAGGCCTGGTCATTGCCAAAGAATTCTTTTTCACTCCAGCAGCCGCGTTTCAGGACACGTTCCAGTGCGGCATTATTGCCATTCACGATCAGACGGCCTACACCGGGTACGGTGCGCACCAGATGGTGGAACTGGGTTTCTATGGCCGCCACATCGGGGAAGATGTCGGCATGGTCATATTCCAGATTGTTGAGCACGGCTGTCTTGGCATGGTAATGCACGAACTTGCTGCGCTTGTCGAAGAAGGCAGTATCGTATTCATCAGCCTCGATGACAAAAAAGTCAGAGGCGTGGTTGCCCCACAAGCGGGCAGAGATACCAAAGTTCAGCGGTACACCACCGATCAGAAAGCCAGGCGAATATCCGGCATATTCCAGTATCCAGGCCAGCATGGCAGATGTGGTTGTTTTGCCATGAGTACCAGCAACAGCGAGTACCCACTTGTCACGCAGGATATGTTCGCCCATCCATTGCGGGCCAGACACATAGGGCAAGCCGCGGTTGAGGATTTCTTCCATCAGCGGGTTGCCACGCGAGACGACATTGCCTATGACATACAAATCCGGTTCCAGCGCTATCTGCTCTGCCCCAAAACCCTGGGTCAGGCTGATGCCCTGGGATTCGAGCTGGGTGCTCATGGGCGGATAGACATTGGCATCACAGCCCGTCACTGTATGACCTGCTTCTTTTGCCAATACGGCCAGGCCACCCATGAAAGTGCCGCAGATACCTAAAATGTGAATATGCATAATTGAACCAAATTCCAGAATCCCGCAATTCTACCTGAGAGAAGGCATGTTCTTGTCACCACTCGTAACAGAAGCTGAAAACCTATGAGTGCATAGACAAAAAATCTGCATTTTTCTGCATTGAGCAGTCTTGTTTTTGGATTTAGCCAAGGTTTCAGTTATGATTACCCCATGATGATCCATACACCTAATGAAGCAGAAAACCTGCGGGCAGAGATTGCCGCGCTGGCGGCGCGCATGATAGCCGAGGATGGGGCAGATTATGGTTCGGCCAAGCGCAAGGCGGCCAAGCAGTTGCTGGGCAACCATAAAGTCAAGGGTGATGTCATGCCTGACAATGCCCAAATCGAGCAGGAAGTACGCGAATACAATGAATTATTCTTTGGCGATACTCAGCCGCAGCGATTATTGCACTTACGTCAACTTGCCCTTGAGCTGATGGAAGACATGGAGCGCTACAGCCCTTATATCGTTGGCGCAGTGCTGAATGGCACGGCAGGCAATCATTCCGATATTCATTTGCATTTATTTGCTGACAATACCAAGGATGTTGCCATCTACCTATTAAACAAAGATGTGCAATTTGAAGTTTCAGAAAGTTTCAATAATCGCAATGAAAGTATAGAAACACTGAGTTTCATGTACAAAAACGAAGGGGTACATCTGGTGCTACAAGATCAGGATGCCATACGCAGCGGTCACGGCAAGAGCACTGAGCGCGCCAATGCCGCTGCTTTGCGGGCGATTATGGCAGAGGCTGAGACAGCAGATTGAGCATCTGCACAAAAATCGCCTTAAGCAATCTTCCTGGCTTACCCCTCTACTCTGATTAATTCACCATTTACTGCGCCATGGCCGCTGCCGCCTTCTTGAAACGGGCTATACGTTCCTCCGAAGGCGGGTGACTGGCAGCGTAATTATTCATTGCACGTAACCATTTGGGCATCGCTTCAGTTCCAGACCGTTTGCGCTTCTCGCTCATTTCAGCTAATACATCAGCCAGGTGGCCGGGTGAAATCTGCCTTTGCACCAGTGCTGCAATGGCATAGGTATCGGCTTCCACTTCCATTTCACGGCTATATTCCTGGTTCAGCAAGGCCGCAGGTGCAAGGGCCGCAACCGAGCTGAAATCACCAAACATGCTACCCAGGGTGACCGTCAGCAAACCATTGCGCAACAAACGGCGCATGGCATGACGATGTTCTATATGGCCGATTTCGTGCGCCATCACACCTGATAATTCATCCGCCAGAAAACCCGTCAACTCGTTGCCGCCAGTACCAATGATGAGGGCAATCAACTGATCGGTAACAACCACGGTACCACCTGGCAGGGCAAAGGCATTCGGGCCGATTTGCGGCGAGTTGCGTACTTCCAGGTGTACCGGCACCTGTGCATCCTTGTTGCGCAAGCGACGCAATAATTGTTCGGCCTGCGCTATTGTGCGGTCATCAAGCTTGCTTGGTTTCAGCATGGATTGGTCCAGCACATTCATTATTTCGGCACCGAGGGCGCGTTCATAGCTGACAGGGACCAGAACTGCAAGCTTGTCGGCCAGCACAGGCACACCCCATTTATAAGCCGAGAACAAAATACCCGCCATGACGACAATCGCCAGCAAGGCTGCCTGCCATTTGTGCTGCCATCGCTCTACGATGGATGGGTGATAGCCAAGATACGCGAGCAGGCTTTGCTTGTCAGCCTGCGCGTGAATTTCACAATGGCTGCCATCAGCAAAATTGAGTATGCATGGCGCATCCTGAAAAGCTTCTTCCAGTTGCAACTGGCTCCTGTCTATCTGTCTGTCTATACCCTCGCCTGTCAAACTGATTCCGCTAGCCTGAAAATGCAGGATGACCTTGTGCAGCAAAGCCCGGTGATGGTCAAAATAATGTGCTTGTATCATGAATGCTTTCTACCAGGACAAATCAAAACCAAACAAATCTGCGGTACTGTCACCACTGGCCTGGCCGACTTGCCCTGATTTTCCCGTCTGCGCAACTGGCGCGTGCTGTGCTGCCAGCAACTGCTCAAAACCGGTCGCTTTCAAACTGACATGCTGCGTACGGAAGCGATAAATATTCACAACCGCAAATGGCCGGTACAAACCGAGCGTCAACATGGTCAGGATGAGGTTCTTTACCTGCATAAAATAAAAAGCCTTGTAGGGCAAATGTGAGTCTATTGCCATGCCAGGGAAACGGGTGGCATTCCAGGACTTGTTCCAGATTTTGACTTGCAATAAAGTACTACCACTGAGGAAGATAATATAGGCCAGCAATATCACCAAAAATCCTAGCGGGAACAAGAGCCAGCCATACATCTCCATAAAAAATTTATAGTTGTCCGGGGTATGGTTTTTGAGCGTGGCGATGAAAATGGCACTGCCCATCCCTACCATCATGACAAAGATCAGCAAGACCAGTCCGACAGCAAAATAAGCCCATAAAAAAGAGTTACTGGTGAGTTTGCAACTACTTTTCAAATCTGCAAAAGCCAGTTCATTATGCTGATACATGCGCATGCGTGCATGCAGCCAGGGCCAGCTTAAATAAGGGATGAAAGCAAGTGCCACAACCTCGGGCCGACGTGGCATCAAAACGCCGAGCAAGCCCGGCAATAACACCATCAGGCCGACTGGAAAATACGTTCTGTAAGCACCCGCAAGTGTGCCGTGAAATTGAAAGCGCAGACCAAGGTAACTGGTGTTGCGCAAGCGAAAACGCAAGGCACTGCGCATCATCCACGGCACGCCCAGCAAGAAAATGGCAAACAGACTCAGCGCCAGTGTTTTTGAAAAAGTGAACAGGTAGTGATAGCAGAACAGCAGTAGCACTGCGATGACCCTGCCACGAAATATGATTTTAGGATCACCATGAAAATTGAAGACCGTGCCATTCAATTGGGTGTTGCGGTCAAAATACTTGAGCCGCCTCACTTTTGCCCAGGCTGAATAAATACCCAAAGTCGCCAGGCTCAAACAGAGATTGACGATCCAGATGCGAAAATATTCTTTGCCTGTGCCAGTGAATGAAGGCTGGTATTCAGTATGCTGCTCTGCTATAAGTCCAGAGCTTGTATCTGCGGCAGCATCATGATCTGGGATAGTCATTGCGGGCAGAAGGTCTGCCGCAGGTGGCCACATATCTGTAGCCCCGGTTTGTATTTGCATGCCTGAAGTCTTTATGATCTTAGCGTGTTTGCCCTGCCCTTTTGGCGGAGACAAGGAGAAATAACATAAGACTATCAGGTTTGAAAATTTTTGCTACAAGACTTCAATACAGGCTATTGCTTTAGCAAAACCTGGATTATATCGGCCATATGGACAGACATAATCATGGCAGGCATGTAAATGGCGCATCATGGATAAAATACGCCTACATGGAAGCCAGCTGCTTTCAGTGCCGGCAACTCAAAATACAATTTGATGCTGTGTTCACCACCAGCAGCAAAGCCTTTTTCCAGTTTATCTTTTTCTGTCAGATAATCAGTTGGAGTGAAAGCGCGTTGCAACAAGGGTTTATCTTTAACATCATTCAAGACCAGTTCTATATTCGGCCATGTCTGCGCTACATCACTCTGGTTCTGGATTTGCATGACCAGCATAAAGACATTACGTTCTGGTGCCAGATTTTGCAATTCATTCGAATCGACAAAAATCTTTTCTATCTGCGCGGGCAATGCCACCTGGCAGCTCAGGTATTTGCAGGCCTGCTGCAACCAGGGTTTGGCTTCTGGCACTCTGGCGGCGAGCTGGTTACGGAAAATATAGGTAGACTGCCCCAGCAATAATGGAATCAGTAAAACGATCATCAAACCCAGCATGATGTTGGCGATGCGTTTGCGGGAGCGCTGCTTTTCTGCCTGAATGACAAAGTTGGGTTTGGCTGCCTCTTCTTCAGGATCACTGCTGGAATCTTCATTGATGGCGGCCTGATTGGCGAGCGCGGCTTCAGCCTCACCTATATAGGAATCTTTGTGCAGCCCATCAGTAGCATCATCATTGATGGAAACCGCGTCATCAGGTGACGCGACATCCACATGATCTTTATGACGCCAGACCTTGCTGATACTGTGTGCATCCGCAATTTCAGTGGCAGCAAATTCTGGCAGTTTTTCTTTGCCATCCGCCGCATCTTCTACGGCTTCGCTGACTGACCAGTCAGCTGTTGGCGGGTCCATCAGGGCGGCACGGGTTTCCAGTTCTATGCGGGACAGATCGGCTTCCTGCACCTCCTCAGACGGCAGCAAAAAGCCGCCATCACCGAGGTCAAAATCGAGAGCCGATGAGCTACTGATTACAGGTTCCTTTTTTAAACCTGCCGGTTCAGGGTCAGCCTTGAGCTGGCTGAGAGGGTCGAGCACAGGCTCAAGCTTCTGCGTCTCTGCGGTGATGAGCGCCGTGCTGATTGGAGTAAGCACAGCAGGAGTAACCACGGCGGGCCCGACTGCCGCAGGAATATCCCTGGGCATGTCAAAAGTTTCCGCCTCAAATTCCAGCTCGGCCTTGCTGATGGCGGCCAGCACTTTTGTTGCAGGCCTGGCTGTCGCGCTGCTTGCTGGCGTGCCGACAACTGCGCCCCTTTCTGGCGGCACCAGACTGTCTGGCAAGAGCGTGTCTTCTTGCGGCAGCGCATCCGGCGGAAAGAAGCGGCCCACAGGAGTGACGGGAGCTGGCGGAACTATACGCGTCTGCTCGAAATTGGCCTCAGGTTCGATCAGGGACGCCAGATGTTCTGCCGGCACTGGCTTGGCGTCCAGCTTGGATTCTGGCTTGCTTTCTGCCACAACTTCGCTTGCCGTGGCAGGCAAGACTGGTTTTGCTGCTGGCGCTGGCACCGCTGCACTGACTTGCGGCCTGGCAGTCATAACATTATTTGTCGCTGCCGTTGCCAGCGGTGATGACGACTGACTTGCAGCTGGCGCAGATGCAGGTGTTGACTTGCTGACTGGCGCAGGTTTTTGCCCCTCGACCGGAATCAGGTTTTCTACTGCATTAAAAGTTTGCTGGCATGAGCCACAGCGCACCAGGCCCGCATGCAACTTCAACTGATCATTGGCTACCTTGAAGGCAGTCTGACAGTGGGGGCAGCGGGTCGCCAGTGCCATAGTCGCCTCAGCTACTCAAAGAGCCAGACAACGCCACCCAGCCTTCATGCTCAGCCCAGACTGTGAGCTTGATGAAAGGCGCATACGCTGCTGCCACTTCTTCGGCCTGCCTTGCCAGCACGCCTGAAAGTATCAGTGAACCACCAGGAGCAACACGGCCAGCCAGCATCGGTGCCATGAGTTTCAAGGGACTGGACAGGATATTCGCCACGACCACATCAAATTTCTGCGATGCAGGATGAGCCGCACCAAAACCTTCTGGCAACGCATATTCGATCTGGCAGCTATTGCGTTCAGCATTGAAGTTGGCAGATTCAATCGCTTGCGGATCAATATCCACACCAATGACACTCGCGGCACCCAGCTTGCTGGCGACCATGGCCAGAATACCGGAACCACAACCATAATCCAGGACGGACAAATCCTTGGGTGCATGCGCTTCCAGCCATTCCATGCACAGCTTGGTAGTAGGATGACTGCCAGTACCAAAGGCCAGGCCAGGATCAAGTTCCAGGATCAGGGCGTCAGGATCAGGGGCATCATGCCAGCTAGGCACGACCCAGATATTCTTGCCGATATGGATAGGAGCAAACTGCGATTGCGTCAGGCGCACCCAGTCTTGTTCTTCTACATTGCGGGTGATGTAGGCTGGCACGACAGTCAGGCCAATGGCAGCGGCGGCTTCAGCCACCAGTTCAGCGTGATCGGCATCGATATCGGCGAGCGCAACCACACGGCTGCGGTCCCAGGCGGCTTCATCAGGCTCCATACCGGGCTCACCAAACAGCGGACGTTCAGCATCCGTACCTTCATCGGCATCTTCCACGGACACCGACAAGGCACCCGCATCCATCAAAGCGTCCGACAAAGCCTCAGCCTGCTCACGCGCTACTTCTATGACTATTTCTATCCAGCCCATATTGCTACTTTCTTATACGACGTTATTACTTCAATAGCGAAAAGCTTACCACAGAGGTGGCAGAACAAAACCAAAAGCACAGGGAAAAACTTGTGTTTTCTCTGTGCTTCTTTTTGACGGAATTTTTGCATCCCGTCTATCCCGTAGGTTGGGCTACGCTTCATCAGCCCAACACTGGGCCTCAACAAACGTATACGTTATTCAAGCGCCGAGTGTTGGGCTGGTAAACCATAGCCCAACCTACAGAACTCAAACACTTTCCTCTGTGTCTCTGTATTGAGAGGTCTTTACTCCAAATTACTTAGACTTCTTCGACAACTCCGGCATATCTGCAAGCTTATGCTCAAGGTAGTGAATATTCGTACCACCTTCAATAAACCGCGCATCTATCATCAGTTCGCGATGCAGCGGGATGTTGGTTTGTATGCCTTCTACCACCATCTCTGACAAAGCAATCTGCATGCGGCGTATGGCCTGTTCGCGGGTTTCACCATAGGCGATGACCTTGCCTATCATGGAATCATAATTCGGCGGCACGAAATAGCCAGCGTAAGCATGTGAATCTACACGTATGCCAGGGCCACCTGGTGTATGCCATGAGGTAATACGACCTGGCGAAGGGGTGAACTTGAACGGGTCTTCGGCATTGATACGGCACTCAATGGCATGGCCCTTGAGCGTAATATCGGTTTGCTTGAAGCGCAGCTTTTCATTGAAAGCGATGCGTATCTGTTCTTGCACGATATCCACACCAGTGATCATCTCGGTCACCGGATGTTCAACCTGTACGCGGGTATTCATTTCGATGAAATAAAATTCGCCGTTTTCGTACAGGAATTCAAAAGTACCTGCGCCACGATAATTGATCTTGCGGCATGCAGCAGCGCAACGGTCACCGATTTTTTCTATTATCTTGCGCGGGATGCCGGGTGCTGGTGCTTCTTCTATGACTTTTTGATGGCGGCGCTGCATGGAGCAATCACGCTCACCCAGCCAGATGGCATTGCCATGCTGGTCGGCCAGAATCTGGATTTCCACGTGACGTGGGTTTTCCAGAAACTTTTCCATATACACTTCAGGATTACCAAAGGCTGCGCCCGCTTCTGTCTTGGTCATGGTGACCGCGTTGAGCAGAGCCGCTTCAGTATGCACCACACGCATACCGCGCCCACCACCACCGCCAGCGGCCTTGATGATGACCGGGTAACCAACCTTGCGGGCGATTTGGACGATGGCTTTGGGGTCGTCGGGCAATGCACCTTCAGAACCGGGCACGCATGGCACGCCAGCCTTGATCATGGCATGCTTGGCGGATACCTTGTCACCCATCAGACGGATGGATTCAGCACGCGGGCCGATGAAGACAAAACCGGATTGCTCTACACGCTCAGCAAAGTCGGCATTTTCAGACAAAAAACCATAGCCTGGATGGATGGCCTGGGCATCAGTCACTTCAGCGGCGCTGATGATGGCTGGCATGCTCAGGTAACTCAGATTCGACGGAGCAGGGCCTATGCAAACAGATTCGTCGGCCAGCTTCACATATTTTGCTTCGCGGTCAGCTTCAGAGTGCACGACCACGGTTTTGATACCCATCTCGCGGCAGGCGCGCTGGATACGTAGCGCGATTTCACCACGATTGGCGATAAGAATTTTTTCAAACATGATTTAACTTTGCGGTGGCAATGGTTGCAATTGCGTGAGCAGAAAACCCTGTCCAGTATTATTGCCCTCAACACGGGCATTGGACTTCAGTTCGCGCACGCGCGCCTGGATCAGCCAATCACGAACAGCGGCTGGCCGTATTCAACAGGCTGACCATTTTCAACCAGAATCTGTTTGATCGTGCCTGTGAAATCGCTTTCGATTTCATTCAGCAATTTCATTGCTTCGATAATGCAGAGGGTGTCGCCAGCATTCACGCTTTTGCCAATATCAGCAAAAGGAGCTGCGCCAGGCGCGGAGGAACGGTAGAAAGTACCAACCATAGGGGATTTGACAATATGACCATCCGGCACGACTGGTGCTGCTGCAACAGGTGCGGCCGCAGCGGTGGCCGGGGCTGCTGCAGGCATCATTTGATGCTGGGGCTGCTGCATCATGACGACCTGATTTTGCGGCATCGCAGAAGATTTGACGATGCGGACTTTGCCTTCACCTTCAGTTACTTCCAGTTCAGCGATATCTGATTCTGCTACGAGGTCGATCAGGGTCTTGAGTTTTCTTAAATCCATGTGGAATCCCCTTGAAAAAAGTGGTTCTGAATTAATTGGGACGCGCAATACTGAGCATGACAATAGCTCAGAGAATGCCGCCGAAGTTTGGATTATATACGAAATAAGCTGGCATTATCAGCAAATTACGCGAAGATGCGAGAATTTAAATATTTTTCAGGGAAAAGTCAATCGCCAGACGGTAACCTTCAGTACCGAGGCCGCAGATGACCCCTTTGGCAATTGCAGACAAGTATGAATGATGTCTGAAGGCTTCTCTTTGATGTACATTTGATATATGTACTTCAATAAACGGGATCGCCACGCCTGCCAGGGCATCCCGCAAGGCAACACTGGTATGCGTCAGGCCGCCCGGGTTGATGATAATAGCATCGACTTGCTCATTTCGTGCAGCATGTATGCGGTCAATTAATGCGCCTTCATGATTACTTTGAAAAAATGACAACTCTGCGCCCGCTGCTTTTGCCTGCTCCTGTGCCGCTGCTTCTATCTCGGCCAGGGTGGTAGCACCATAGGTAGCAGGCTCGCGCGTACCGAGCAGGTTCAGATTGGGGCCATTCAGCAGCAATAGTTTGCGCGCCATAGTCACATTCAATTTGACGAAGATGGCCGCATTTTGCCGCTAATCGACGCAGATTGGCAAGGAAAAACGATGCGACTTCTATTTTTCCAAAGAATATTTGGCAATATCGGTATGCAATTCATCCATCTTCAGACGGCCCAGATAAGATTTCACGACCTTGCCCTCGCTATTAATCAGTACAGTAAACGGCAAACCGCCACCGGTGTTACCCAATTGGCGCGAAAGCTCAGAACCTTCCATGCCCGCAGAAAACAAGGGATAGCTGATTTTATATTTTTTTGCAAAATCAGCAATATTTGTCGGACTATCTATGCCCAGCCCAAGTATCTGTATGGACTTGCCTTTGAATCCATCTTGCATAGCTGACAATTCAGGCATTTCCTGAACGCAAGGTGCACACCAGGTTGCCCAAAAATTAACCACCAGGAATTTCCCCTGCCATTCAGTCATGGATTGTGGTTTGCCCTCACTATCCTTGAACTGCTGCGCCATTAATTGCGCAACCGACTTGTCAGCCGGCGGCTTGGGCGTGGTCTGGCGGTTGCCCGCATAAATCCCCAAACCCCCAAACAACAAACCCAGCGCCACGGCCAGGGCAATAAACTTCTTATTCATAAATACCCGCTCACGTAAATCCAAAATCACTGCTCAAGGCTGGGATATTAGCTTAGAACCGGATATTGCACATCACTCGCGAACTTACGCAGCAAACCATATGACTGCATACCAAGGACAATTTAAAGGAAATATAACGAGGCAGCAGAATTGCAACAAATTGCAAAATCACTTAAATCATTAAATATTTTACATGCATTAAATGCTAGCCTATTAAGCATCTATTTAAAGATGACTTCGTACCTATCACCAAGGGGCATAAAATGCTTGCGAAAATCACTACCGACAATCGTTATCTGTTCAAAACTGAATATCAGCTGCTTTCTACCGGCAAAGTCACACTTACTTTCACGGCCACTGGCGGCGGTATGGCACAGTTGCAATTATTGGTAAGGGACAAGGACAACAAGAATCTCATCACTGTCGGCACTCCGGACGATACGAGCAACCCACTCAGCACTGCAGGCGGCAGCGTCATTTATAGTTTCGACCCACCGGCAGGCAGCTCACCTGGCGGATATGTATCGTGGAACATGTTCGTCACCGGGAATGTCAGCACTGACAACACAACCATCCACGTTAATGTCAGTCAGGTGGGACGTGCGCCATTGCGTGAAGCCGACATCACAGTCACTCTGAATGACGGTGAAAATGCAGCGCATGTCGGCTACGACGGTCTCAGTTTCAATTAAGGACGCATCATGAAGAGCAAACTGATGCAGATCTTCGTCTGCGGCTGCCTGCCTGTATTGTTACTTGCCTCTGGTGCTGCATTTGCACAAGATGTTATCGTCGGCAACGACAGGTATGAACTTGTCGAAAAACTTCAGCTCACCAATGGCGAAATATTATTCAGAGTCAAGCCCAGAACCACCCTGGCGATGACGCGGGCCGCTCCTGCACCTGTCAATCCGGGAACTACTACAACAAAGACAAGCAATGATCCGGCTGTAGCACCCAAAAGCGAGGATGCTGACGCAAGTAAAACCACTAAAGTCGATATCGTCAAAGCCATACCAGAGTATTTCAAACAGCAAGATGCAATTATGGATTCGTCAGGCTTGAGCCTGCTTGGAGTCACTGCCGCCGATATTAACCGGCCAACGACCCCACATGACGTGCTGATCGCCGCAGCCCGCGGCGTGGACCCGTCTGGCAAGATCAATGATGGCATAGGCCTGGAATTTGCCCCATTGCCCTTGCTTGCACCCCAACTCATCATTGGTGGTGCAACTTATGCGGACGACAAGAACTGGCTGATGCGTGCGGCAACCAGAACCTCAGTCGGGCTGGCAACTGCAAAATCAGAAAATCCTTTGGTCGGAAGCCAGCTTGCAGCCTCAATACGCATAGGCCTGATCGATGGAGGGGATACGCGTCTGCTATGGAAGCCACTCAATGACTGCGCTATTCAGGAGATCAAAAAAAATCCCTTTGTTATTGATCCCCGGAAAACAGTAACAAGTCCTCCTGAGACCGACCCGGAAGATACGACCGCCAAGGCTATCACCAAATGCTATAAGGAAAACGCCGGCGTCAAGCAGGCTGAAGCAGACCGCTGGAAACAACCGGCCTGGTATGTAGGCTTTGCCAAGGCCTGGTATACAGGTTCAAGTAATCAAGTCCAGGATGCACTGCCAGGTGCCAAGGTATTGTGGACATCCTACTCATGGGGCTGGGACAATCACGAGACCAACCCTGTCGACCAAAGCAAGCGTCTGCTGCAATTTTATGCTGCAAGAAAATGGGATGACCGCATTCAAGACCCCAAGGATACCAACAAGCTCAGCACTGAAACACGCACTGATATTGTTGCCCGTTTCAAGGTTGGCAAAGGTAAATGGAATGCGTTTATCGACGGCGGCCTGGCTCGCGTGGATACTGCGGGGGTGTCTACCCAGAATATACGCCGCATCGGCTATGGTGCCGAATACCAGATCGCCGACAACACCTGGCTCATCATAGGCAGCATCAGCGAACGCGGATATGCCACTGCAGATGGCAAACGCACCCTGATCAACACTGGCATCCGTTTCGGTCAAAGCGATGTGCCTGTAATTTTTCAAAAGCCAAAGGAAGATTCGGTCAAGTAAGGGAGCGATTACGAACCACGACGATTCCCAGAAATACTGCTTGATGGTGGCGAAGCTGTCGATAGTAAAGCGCTGTTGATAAAGCTAAGGACAAAATTATCTTCACATAAAAAAGGAGTATGCCATGTGCCCCGCCGAGCCCAGTGATCCAGAACAACAACCGTCAAGCAATAATGAAGCAACGATGCATCCAATAGCATCCGAAGGGAACACAGGAGACACGCAACCGCCTCCAGAGGCAGATAAACTCAAAGCAATGCCTGCGAAAAATTTAAGCATTGCGCTTAATATGTTGGGGCATCTTGTAACACCTTTGGGTGCAATGACATTACTCTTGCTTACGGTATATTTACTACTGCAATCCAGCCTCACCGAGCAAGACTACAATAGCAATCACAACGATGAACTGCTAAAAAATAGATACAAACAATGTAGTGTTTTAGACGTTGCACTGAGTGATCTTACAAAGGCTAAAAACACAGAAGATACATTTACTATTCGAATAACTCAGGAGGCTCTTAAATCCTGCGAAAAAAACATCAAGGAAGATCCGAACCTGGTTAATTATTTGGCTTCAGATTTTTTCAAAAAAACTGACATTGCAAAAAACAAAATTGGACGGCAAGAAAATGATAAAAAAAAGGAGTCTGCAACACAAGCTAAAGATAACGAAGTTCAAGAAAAAAAGAATAGATTGGAAAAATTTTTCCTGTCCAAGGATAGTTCTGGCAATTACGTCTATAAAATCAGCCTTGCTGCAATGTATTACCTCATCATTTTGTGCATTGTTATATTAATTATTCAGATCATTAATCTACTGCGTCTATCCAATAAATACACCGCAGAAATCATGGAGATTCTCAAAAAAGGGACCGTGACCACTGAAGCGGCAACAACTGGAAAATCAGCCGCATCCACTATGTTGACAGCGGCCTTGTTTTTAACACCTGCCATCTTGGGAATAGGGCTTGCAGTCAAACACGACCCAATTAACCTGAATACTTCAAGCGCAGGTAAAACTATAAATATCCAGACCAAACTGATTGATTCCAAAGGCAATGAACTTGAAGATGGAAAATTACCAATCAAGCTATTACCTGACATAAGTATTGAAGCTACGGCGGCATCTCTGCCAATTAACCTGCGACCAGAAATTACGACGAAAGCCACGGACCTGAGCTACAACTCGAAGACTCCTCTTGATCTACATTTAGAAAATAAAGTCAATGTATCCATGCCTGCATTAGAAGAAAAATTGAGTAACAATCTCACAAATCAGGCGACGATCATTACCTTTTTAAATAAACTTGCAAGTAATCCCCCTCAAATTAACATGGACACGAAAGAAATTTCTAATCAATTAAAAAACTTCAATTACACCCAAAGTAAAAATGCTGAAACCCTGAATAATCTGAGCATTGAACTTCAAAAGTTATCGAAAAGCGATAAAGCTAGTATAAAGTCCGCAGCACTAATGTGTGAGTATGAAGGCAAGTGCCCTTAAGATATGGACGTAGAAGAATGAACAATCAGCTTGACTACTCATTCTTTCTACAAATTCAAATGGCTCCGAACTCAACTAATGCGCCCCACCCGCATCCACAGGTACAGCCGATTTCTTGGGCTTGGTCAACCACACCAGGCCTATAAGTCCTATGAACATATAGGCTGACAGCCAGAAAATATCGGTTGCGGCCATGGTACTGGCCTGTACGCTGATAGTGCGGTCGATGATGGCGTAGACGCCTTGTTCTGGTATGCCTTGCTGCATCAGGCCTTGCACGGTTTGCACAAAGTTGGGGAAGCTGCTACCGGTGTTCTCGGCGATCTGGGCATGGTGCAGGGTGCTGCGGCTGTCCCAGATGGTGGTCATGATGGAGGCCCCCATGCCACCGCACATGATACGCACGAAGTTCGATAAACCCGATGCTGCCGGGATTTTATCCGGTGGCTGGCCTGACAGGATGATAGACGTCAATGGGATAAAGAACATCGACATTGCCGCGCCCTGTATCAGCGTGGGAATCAGCAAGGTATAAGTATCCACTTCGGTATTAAATCGCGAGCGCAGGAAGAAGACCAGCGCAAAACCCAGGAAGGCAGCAGAGGCGACTTTTCTGGCATCCACCTTGGGCAAGATCTTGCCTATGATGGGTGACAAAATAATCGCGAAGATGCCGACTGGTGCCATGACCTTGCCCGCTTCCGTCGCGGTGTAGGCCAACTGCGTTTGCAACCACAGCGGCATGATGACGAGACTGCCAAAGAACAGGCCATAACCTATCGAAATCGCCACCACCCCTGCACTGAAATTGCGCCCCTTGAACAGCGACAGATCAACCACAGGATGATCTTGCCCCAGTTCCCAGACCACGAAATAAATCAGACCTATCACAGCAATTACGGTCAACAGGATGATCTCGCCAGAATTAAACCAGTCCAGCTCCTTACCCTTGTCGAGCATGATTTGCAAAGCACCGACCCAGACCACCAGCAGGAACAAACCAACCTTGTCGATAGGCAGGCTCTTGATGGCAGATTCGCGCTTGCGATAGATGGACCAGGTGGCCCAGGCAGTAAACAAACCTACCGGGATGTTGATATAAAAAATCCAGGGCCAGGAATAATTGTCGGAGATCCAGCCGCCAAGCAGCGGCCCCATGATGGGGGCGACCAGGGTCGTCATGCCCCATAGCGCCAGCGCCATGGAGCTTTTCGCGGGCGGGTAACTGCCCAGCAACAAGGCCTGCGACAACGGGATCATGGGGCCAGCTACCGCACCTTGCAAAATACGTGCTGCAATCAATATCTCGATATTCGGCGCCATGCCGCACAGCCAAGAGGAAATGACAAATAGCAGGATGGAAGACAAGAATAACCTGACCTGACCAAAGTGGGTGGTCAACCAGCCCGTCAGCGGCACGGAAATCGCATTCGCCACCGCAAACGAGGTAATGACCCAGGTGCCTTGCTGAGGAGAGACACCGAGGTTACCGGAGATGGCCGGTATCGAGACGTTGGCAATCGATGAATCCAGCACATTCATGAACACCGCCAGCGACAAGGCCAGCGTGCCCATTGCCAACTGCCCACCTTTCAGTGGTGGATGCGGTGCCTGAGGACGTGGCGTGCTCATTACGCACCCTTGCCTGTGGTTTTAATTGCGGCAGCGCTGTGACTTTCTTTGTGATCGTCTTTATGATCTTTAGTGCCCGGCAAATTCGCCGCGATAATCTCGGCGATACGCTGGTCAGCATCTTTACCATTTTGCTCAAACACTGCAGTCTGGTAGGCAGGAACGGTGCGTGCCGCTGCAGTTACCGGTGCGCCCTGCTGCTGCGAGATATTGACCTGCACCTGCATGGAGACACCGATGCGCAATGGGTGCGCTTCCAGCTCTTTAGGGTCGAGGCTGATGCGCACAGGTACACGTTGCACAACCTTGATCCAGTTACCGCTGGCATTTTGCGCAGGCAGCAAGGCAAAGGCAGAACCGGTACCGGCTGACATGCCAAGCACCTTGCCATGGTAAGTCACGTCGCTACCAAACAAATCAGAATGCAATTCCACATCCTGGCCTGTACGCATATGGGCAAGCTGCACTTCCTTGAAGTTGGCATCTACCCACAAGGTATTCAAAGGCACGATGGACAACAAGGGTGCACCGGGGGCGATACGCTGGCCGACTTGCACGGCACGCTTGGCGACAAAACCATTCATGGGTGCTGGCAGGCTGGTGCGGCTCAGGGCCAGCAGGGTTTCACGTACACGGGCGGCAGCGCGCAAGACATTCGGGTGCTGGGTGACGGTGGTGTTTTCTGTCAGTGTGCGATTGGATGTCAGTTGTTCATTGGCCGCTTGCAAGGCAGCTTCTGCACTCTTGACGGCATTGCGGGCATGCTCCAGTTCTTCAGCAGAGACAGCACCTGTGCTCAGCAACTGGGTACGGCGTGCCAGGTCAGATTTGACTCTTTCGACTTCGCTACTGCGCAGACTGACATTGGCTTGCAGACTGCCATTATTGGCAAACAGTACGCGCACTTCACGTACGGTCTGTGCCAGTTGGGCTTCGGCCTGATCAACAGCCACCTTGGCATCGGTCTTGTCGAGCTCCACCAGAGGCTTGCCTGCCTGCACAACATCAGTGTCATCAGCATGAATGGCGACTACCGTACCGGCAATTTGTGACGTCACTTGCACGACATTGCCGGCGGCATAGGCATCTTCAGTATGTTCAAAATTGCGGCCTACTGTATACCACCATGCGGCATAGGCAGCAATTGATGCCAGCACGATGAGGGTGATGATGATCAGTAGCACGCGGCGCTTGCCATTTTTTTCTGGTGCGTATTCAGCCTGAACAGGAACATTGACAGGTTTGTTTTGATCTGGGGCGTTCATAACGCGGCCTCCGCTGTGTTTTTAACTTGAGATTGAATGATGTTTTTATTACTGCTGGCGGCAGTGGAATTAGTCGCAGGCAAGGCCTTGCTTTCATAACCGCCACCAAGCGCCTTGATCAGGTTAATGCGCGCTTCTGTATGGCGCGCAGCCAATTCCAGCGAGAGTTTTTGCTGGGACAGCACTACACTTTCCGCAGCCAGCACGGGCAGCTTGTTGGCAGTGCCCGCCTTTTGTCTTTGCTGTGCCAGTTGCAGCCCTACACGGGCAGCTTGTTCTGCAACCTGCTGCTCTACCAATTGTGACTGGCTGGCTTGCAGTATCTGCACCTGGTCTGCTACTTCATGCAGGGCATCGGTCAGGCTCTGGTTATAGGTCGCCACAGCCACGTCATAAGCCGCGACCTTGCCCTTCAATTGCGCACGCAGGCGGCCACCTTCAAATATCGGCAGGCGTATCGCCGGGCCAACACCTATGATGCTGCTGCCGCTATTGAGCAAATTACTCAGGCCCAGGCTGGATAAACCGGCAAAACCAACGATATTGATATTGGGATAAAACTGGGTCTTGGCGACATCGACATCACTTTGCCCCGCTTCTACACGCCAGCGGGCAGAGACGATATCAGGACGGCGGCCCAGCAATTCCAGCGGCAAATTACCTGGCAATGCCGTGTCTGCCACGGGCTGGAATTTGGGTGTGGCGATCAGCCTGCCTTCTTCTGGACCCAGACCCTGCAAGGCAGCGATCTGGTTGCGCGTCAATGCCATGGCTTCTTGCCATTGGGAGATTTCATTTTTAAGGCCAGACAATTGCACCAGGTTTTGCTGTACTTCTACCTTGGTATCAAGACCGGCTTTGACACGTTGTTGCGTCAGGCTGTCAAACTGTTCACGCACTGCCAGTTGTTGCTTGCTGAGTTCCAGTTGTGCATTCTGACGTGCCAGTTGCAGCCAGGCGCGGGCAATGGCATTGCTCAGCATCAGACGCACACTTTGCGCTTCGGCTTCTGCCACTTTTTCCTGCGACATGGCGCTACGCATTTCTGCACTGTGCTTGCCCCAGAAATCCAGTTCATAAGAAGCATTGAAACTGATCTGGTTATTCGTATTGTGAGTACCTGCCAGTGGCGGCGGCACCAGGCCATGCTCGGTAAAACGCTGGTAAGTGCTGTCCACACCAAGATTAACTGAAGGCAATTTACTCGCACCCACAGCAGCAGCTGCTGCCTGTGCAGCCTGCAAACGCGCGGCGGCAGCCTGCAGGCTGGGGTGATTTTCCAGCGCGCGGCCTATCAATGCCTGCAACTCTGCACCACCTATGCCTGTCGCCCATTGCAGGTCGGGCCAGGCCGCATTACCGCCCTGATCAGGGAAAGCCCCTGTTTGCGCTGTCAGGGTCTTAAGCTGCGCATGGCTTTCAATACCCTGATAGCTGACGCAGGCCGACAGCAGGCACAATGCAGATGCACTGAGCAGCAGGCGCAGGCTGGCTGCGGCTCTGACTGGCTGGAAAAGAGATTTTTTCATATGGATGATGTCAAAAAACGATGTCAAAAATTAATGACTAAAATTGGCGGATGAATTAATTGCCCAAGCAACTAATTATTCTTTGCCATCCATGCTTCAAGGGTAGATCTGTTGGCCAGCAATTTGCGCAAGAGATACTTGAGAAAATTGATTTCCTCAGACGCAAAACCTGTAAAACCCACATCCAGCACTTCTGAATACACGGCTGGCAATTGCGCCGCCAGGGCCTTGCCACTGGCGGTAAGGGCCAGCTTGAACAGGCGTTTGTCGTTGTCATCCACGATGCGCTGTACATAGCCCTTGGCTTCCAGCTTGTCGAGCGTGCGTTTCATAGCAGCAGAATCGATAAACAGCTCGCGCGCAAGATCAGCTGCCGTATGGCAAGTGCCCATGGACAGCATCATGAACACACTCCCTTGAGCGTGAGTGATATCAAGGCGGCGCAGCGACTCATCAATCGCCCGGGACAGCATGGTGCGGGAACGGGCCAGCAGATAGCCGACGCTTTCTTCAACCTGATGGGCAAAAAACTCTGAATTTTGATTTTCGTGGTTCATGGCAGCAACAATATTCATTGACTAGTCAATAGTTTATACCAGTTTAAAAAATTTTGCAGGAGGACCAAAGATTCACACCCATGGAAGCAAAGTGGGGATAAATAAAATGAATTTACAATGATATTTATTCAAGCATTTAATTCTTGTAACAGTCCAAATGCCCGCAAACTACTTGCCTGGCCAAGAAGTGACACTGGAAGGAGGGAGATATACTTGTCAGGCAGGGCCAGTTGGAGCACAGGTCCTGCCTGCTGACTTTCTGAAAGTCAGTGGAGGCGGAGATGTGGGAAGAATTACTTTTTCAGTTCAGGTGCATCTGTCAATGCTTGCTGTAATTTCAATAACATATCTTCAGTCGCACGTCGTCCAGTCAGATTGAAATCTTTCTTGAACTCATCAAACTCGGCCGCTCCTTTACCATAGACTGTGGTTTCGAATATCAGCTTGCCTTGGGTATCAGTCACTTTGCAATTCAACTCGGCCTGAAACTTGGTTGGTGGCCAGGTCAACATACTGGGCGAAGAAGAATCCGTTGTTAAAGTAGGTGTGATAATCAAAGTCACATTGTTCTTTGCGACAGTATCGGCCTCAGTACCGGATTTTAATCTGGTGACCTTAGTAAAGACATTGCTCAAGACCCGGTAAAAACCAGTTTCGATATCGCGATATGGCTGATAACGGACTTTATCGCCACCACCGCCATCTGTAGTCACTTCTTTGCTAAGTTGTTCAGCAGTGATGACATATGCAACGCTTTTATTGATTTGCTGTCCCTGTACTGGTGGACCTAGTTTTTCCATGCTTGGAGAAACTACGTAAGGATGGGCGCAAGCACTGAGTATGACAGCGGCAAATGCGATGAAAATGAGTTTAGGAAAGCGCATGGGTATTTATTTAGTTGGTTTGGGAATTGAAAAATTTATTTGATTGCTTCTGAAAAAGCCTTGTCTTCATACAAAAGGCCAAGCAACTTTTGCACGGCAACAGTGTATTCCTGGACTGCCTTAGGAATCGCTACAGCACCGGCAAAAGACGACGGGAATTCCTTTCTGACAAATTTGACTTTGTCATAGGTAGTAACCCCATTACGCTTGACAACAAAACGCGCCTCTACTGTCACGTATCCCACGCTGAAACCTGCAGCCTCAATATCATTCTTCAACAAGATGCCCGATACTTCCAGATTGCCACCTTGGGTATAACGGTTTGCCAGCGTCAGTTCCTGCTGTATAGCCGCAGCCACATAGCCACCATAAGAATTATTGTAAGGTGAACTCATGGAAGAGCCGCGAATGGAAAGCGGATAAATATTCCCCGCACCAAGCGTAGAATCAAACTGCCCCACACTGACTTTGGAATCCCCTAGGTTTTTCAAGTTTTGTACATTTTCCATAGAGGCCAAATATGGCGGTGCCATCATGGAGCAGCCTGCGCTCAACGCAGCAACGCCCAAGCTCAGGGCTAATTTCTTTACATACATGTTTATTCCTGAATTGATTGCTCAGCTCCAAGCTCGCCGTTAGCAATAGCCAAGCGATAGACGGAACTCAAGCCGATAGATGAAAGAAATTTTAAAAATTTAAAGCATTGGCACGATACCTGATTGCTAAACATCAATCAACAACCCTCCGCTTCTGTTATTAAGCCAGAACAAATATTGCTCGATTTTTTATACCAACTGGTCTATCGAAGCATGGACTAGCGTTCGGGCGTATCCAGATTCAAGAAACCTGCCAAAACTGTATCAACCAAATAATGTTTGCAAATGCTCAGGGTTGCGCATCTGTTGCTGCAGCACTGCCGCATTGACATGCTTGCCATCAAGTATTTTCATGCAATTTGATGGGTATTGTCCGATGGCACCAAACCAAGTATTTCTCCAGATTTCCAAGAAAATCATATCTAATTGCCAATGCGTTCTATAATCATTACATATTTAGCATTTTCTCAACGATGAGACGCTTTCCTGCTAGTAATAATACGCATTGACAAATAATGGAGGGCTACATTTCATGACGACCATGACAGCCTTGAATACCGACCTCCCAGAACCTGCACAAAAAAAATTTCCGATTACCGCCCTGGCAATCGGTTTTGTCGTTCTGGTCTGCATGTCCCTGATCCTGGTACAAGCCTGGGTCACCTGGCGTGCCCGCGAAGTGCAATTGGCGGAAACCGAAAGGGCAACTTCCAATCTGGCGCGTTCTGTAGGCCAGCATGCTTACGATACGATCAAAGGTGCCGACACTGTCCTGGTTGGCCTGGTCGAACGGCTGGAAGTAGATGGCACGGGAGAATCAGCTCTCGCGCGTTTCCATGCCCTGGCGGTAAAGCGCGTCGAAGAATTACCACAGTTACACGGCATTTTTGTCTACGATCAAAGTGGTAACTGGGTTGTCAACTCTCAACCTGCTCTCAAGAAAAATGCAAACAATTCTGACCGGGAATATTTTATCTATCATCACGACCACGCTGACCGCGGTGTCCACATAGGTCCGCCTATCAAAAGCAAATCTACTGGTGAATGGATCATTACCGTTTCCCGCCGTTTTAATAAAAGTGACGGCAGTTTTGCTGGCGTGGTACTGGCTACCATACAGATGACTTATTTCAAGAAATTTTACGAGCAGTTTGATATAGGTGAGACCGGTGCAATTTTCGTTGCACTGAGTAATGGCACGGTGCTGTTGAGGCGACCTTTCGAAGAGAAATCCCTGGGCAGGGATATTTCGCAACTACCGCTATTTCGCGACTACCTCCCCGCCGCCAAAGTAGCCACCAAGACCTTTACCTCCGGCCAGGATGGCATCACACGCATCAACAGCTACCGGCAACTGGACAGCTATCCGCTGGTGGTTTCAGCTGCATTATCCAGGGATGAAGTGCTGGAAGAATGGAAATCGAATGCCATTATTCATGCGATTGGCGTGGCATGTCTGGTGTTTGGTCTGGCCATTATAGGATCGCGCCTGATCAGGCAAATAGCGCTGCGCGTGCAGGCAGAAGATGAATTGCAAAAAGCCCGCAGCTCGCTGGAACAATTAAACCGGACACTGGAAAAACTGGCCATGCAGGATGGCCTGACCGGGCTTGCCAACCGGCGTCAGTTTGACATTGCCTTAAAAGATGAATTCAGCCGCGCCATGCGCAATGCCAGTTCACTGGCACTGATCATGATTGATGTCGATTGCTTCAAACAATATAACGATATCTACGGCCACGCCGCCGGTGATGAATGCCTGCGCGCCATCAGCAAAGTCGTCGCTGCTGGCAAGCACAGGCCAGGAGATTTGAGTGCACGTTATGGCGGCGAAGAAATGGCTATCTTATTACCCGGTACCGATGTAGCCGGTGCCATGAAAGTCGCTGAAAACATACGTCAGGCAATTTACCAGCTGGAACTGAAACACTCAGGCAATGCCACCGGCGTGGTCACCGTCAGCGCTGGCATTGATGCCTTTGTGCCCGTCAGGGAAAACAATCTGCCTCTGCAACTGATAGAAGCTGCCGACAAGGCACTGTATTACGCCAAATCCCAGGGGCGCAATTGTATTCGTGTTGGAAATGGACATTTGGCCTGAATCAAACACCGGGAATGAACTTGCGTTTATAATTATTCCGGTAATTTATAAAGGAAGTTCTGCACTTTCATGAAAATGTCCCGTCCATCCCGTGTTCTTGCGGTGTTTGTCATGCTGTGGAGCCTGCTGTTCATGCAGCTGGCCGTAGCAGCTTACGCCTGTCCGGGAATGGCCACGTCCAGTGCCGCCGAGGTTTCCATCACTGCCAGCGTGGCGATGCCGGATTGCGCAAGCATGGATCAGGATCAGCCTGCACTTTGTCATACGCATGCAGAAAATCCGTTTGGCAAGCAATCCGCCGATAAACCAGCCTTGCCTGATATACCAGCTTTTGTCAGTGCCAGCCTGCTGCTGATACTGCCTGCTTTTGATACGCTTCAAGCACCTGTTTCTGTATCCTCTATTCCAATCTCACTGGCACGTTCGACTGCGCCACCGCTCGCCATACGCAACTGCTGTTTCCGCATTTAATTTCCTGAACGCCTGATTCATCGTCACCAGCTTTTGCTGGTGTACGTCCTGTTTCTTCGTCTGGAGGTTTTATGTTTTTATTTTCTATATTGCCCCATCACGGGCGCGTATACCCTGCATGTATTTTTCTTGCGGTATGCGCACTGCTACCTCTGGGTATCTCAGCAGCAGAATTGAGTCTGCCACAAGCCCAGCAACTTGCGCTGGCGCGTTCCAGGCAATTGTCTGCCCAGGACCTGGCCATCAGCGCAGCGCACGATATGGCCGTTGCTGCCAGCCAGTTACCCGACCCTGTGCTCAAAGCCGGTATTGACAACCTGCCTGTCAGTGGCCCTGACCGTGGCAGCCTCACGAATGATTTCATGACCATGCGCCGCATAGGTCTGATGCAAGAAATTACCCGCAGCGATAAACGCCAGCTACGTGCCGAACGCTATGAACGTGCGATCGATAAGTTCCAGGCAGAAAAAACGCAGTCCATGCTCGGTATTAAGCGAGACACTGCCATCGCCTGGCTGGATCGTTATTACAGCGAGCAAATGCTGGTGCTGGCCAGCGAACAGCTAAGCCAGGCCAGGCTGGAAATCCAGGCCGCAGAGCTAGCGTATCGGAGTGGTCGCGGCAGCCAGGCAGATTTGCTGGCTGCCCGCAGTGCACTGGCGCTGACGGAAGACCGCAACAGCGACTTGGCAAGACGCGCGCGCAATGCCAGCATCATGCTGGCGCGCTGGACTGGCGAGACCGCCGCTGAGAGTCTGGGTGAATTACCCGCGATGGACAAGGTGGATCTGGATACAAATGCATTGGAATCCACTCTTGAGCACCATCCGCAAATCAGCATCTTGAACAGGCAAATTGAGCTGGCTGATACCGAAGCAAAACTGGCCGAAGCAAACAAGAAGCCGGACTGGAGCATAGAAGTCGCCTACCAGCAACGCGGCCCTGCCTATTCCAACATGATATCGGTTGGCCTGTCGCTGCCATTGCAATGGGACCAAAAGAACCGCCAGCAACGCGAACTTTCTTCACGTCTGGCTATGGCGGACCAGGCCAGGGCAGAACGTGATGAAGCCTTGCGCAGCCATATTGCCGAAGTCAGCAGCTTGCTCAATGAATGGCAAAGCAAACGCAGCCGCGTGAGCCGTTATGACAATGAATTACTGCCCCAGGCCGGGCAAAGGGTACAAGCCATCCTGGCCGCTTATCGCGGCGGCAAATCCAGCCTCAGTGACTTGCTGGCAGCACAACGCAATCAAACCGACATGCATCTGCAAGCCCTGCAACTGCAGGCGGAAACGGCAAGCTTGTGGGCGCAACTACGTTACCTGACGCCATCGAATGAAACAAAAACCACGTCAAGCGCCAACAAGGAATAAGCATGAAAACCAAACACATATTATTTGTTGCCATTACCACCTGCTTACTGGTTGCTGCGGCTTATGGTCTGTATCAACTGGGCAAACATGAAGGTATGCAGCATTCATCATCAGATAAAAATACAGGTCTGCCAGATGCTCGCGCAGTGAAAAAAATCTTGTACTGGCATGATCCCATGGTACCGGGTCAGAAATTCGACAAGCCAGGCAAATCGCCCTTCATGGATATGCAACTGGTGCCAGTGTATGCAGACAATGCTGATACGGCGAGTGAAAATTCCGTCAGCATCAATCCGCGTATACAGCAAAATCTCGGCATACGTATAAGCAGCGTGATACTGGGCAAACTCAACTCAGCAGTGCAGGCAGTTGGCAGTATCGCCTACAATGATCGCGATGTCGCTGTGCTGCAAGCCAGGAGCAATGGCTTTGTTGAAAAACTCTATACGCGCACGCCTCTGGACATGGTGCGCAAGGGTCAGCCGCTGGCAGAACTCTATGTACCAGACTGGATTGCTGCACAAGAAGAATTTTTGGCAGTGAAAAACATGCAAGGCCAGGCGATCACTGGCTTGCTGGATGCTGCACGTCAACGCATGCGCCTGGCAGGCATGACGGATGAACAGATACGCACAGTAGAAAGCAGTGGCAAGCTGCATGCGCGCATCACGGTCAATGCCCCGCTGAGTGGCGTGATGACAGAATTGTCCGTGCGCGAAGGCATGGCCGTGAGCATGGGCACACCCATGTTCCGCATCAATGGTGTAGATACGATCTGGGTAAATGCCGACATCCCGGAAAGCATGGCGCACAAAGTACAGATAGGCAATTTAACAGAAGCAAGGACAGCATCGCTGCCTGGCATGGTTTTCCGTGGCAAGGTCACCGCTATACTGCCACAAGTGGATAGCAATACACGTACTTTGAAAGTGCGCATGGAACTGGCTAATTCTGCTACCGGTGCTGCTGGCGCACGGCTATTGCCAGGCATGTTTGCCGCCCTGAGTTTTACCGCTACGGCGCATAAAGATACTCTGCTGGTACCCAGTGAGGCTATCATCAGCACAGGCACCCGCAACGTGGTGATCCTGGCGAAGGACGGCGGCAGGTTCATGCCTGTCGATGTGGAGGTAGGTGAGGAAGCCAGTGGTCAGACTGAAATACTTAAAGGCTTGCAAGCCGGGCAAAAAGTTGTAGCCTCCGGCCAGTTCCTCATCGATTCAGAAGCCAGTCTGAAAGCGAGCGTGGCGCGCATGGAAGGTGCCACTTCTGCGGCTTCTGTAACTGCCCCCTCGGGAGTTGAAAATTGATTGCACAACTCATACGCTGGTCCATCATCAACCGTTTCCTGGTCTTGCTGGCCACACTGATGTTAACGGCTTGGGGCATCTGGGCTGTGGTACGAACACCCGTGGATGCCATCCCTGACCTGTCGGATGTGCAAGTCATCATACGAACAAGTCTGCCGGGCCAGGCACCGCAGATTGTGGAAAACCAGGTCACTTATCCACTGACGACGACCATGCTTTCGGTACCTGGTGCCAAGACCGTGCGCGGTTATTCTTTTTTTGGTGATTCCTTTGTCTATGTCTTGTTTGAAGATGGCACGGATTTGTACTGGGCGCGTTCACGCGTGCTGGAATACCTGAACCAGGTACAGGCCAGGTTACCGGCACAGGCAAAAACTTCACTGGGTCCGGACGCTACAGGGGTAGGCTGGGTCTACGAATATGCACTGGTTGACCGCAGCGGCAGAATGGACTTATCACAACTGCGTGCCTACCAGGACTGGTTCCTGAAATTTGAATTGAAATCGCTGCCGAATGTGTCAGAAGTTGCCAGCATAGGTGGCATGGTGCGCCAGTACCAGATCCAGCTGTCCCCGGATAAAATGCGCGCCTATAACATCACGCATGGCAAGATCATCGAAGCCGTGCAAAAAGCCAATCAGGAAAGCGGCGGCTCCGTACTGGAACTGGGTGAAGCCGAATACATGGTGCGTGCCTCTGGCTATTTGAAGAACCTCGACGATTTTCGCAAAATACCGCTGACGACGACAGGTGCCGGTGTGGTCGTCAGCCTGGGCGATGTAGCGCGCATACAGGTGGGGCCAGAAATGCGGCGCGGCATTGCAGAGCTAAATGGTGAAGGTGAAGTCGCTGGTGGTGTGGTCGTCATGCGCTCGGGTAAAAATGCCCTGGCCACCATAGCCGCCGTCAAAGACAAGCTGCATCAACTCAAGCCTGGCCTGCCACCTGGCGTGGAAATTATTCCCGTGTATGACCGCTCTGGCCTGATCACGCGGGCAGTGGAGAATCTACAGCATAAACTGCTAGAAGAATTCATCGTGGTAGCCGTGGTCTGTGTCGCATTTTTATTTCATCTGCGTTCAGCCCTGGTGGCGATAGTATCGCTGCCTCTGGGCATACTCGCAGCTTATATCATCATGCATTACCAGGGAGTGAATGCCAATATCATGTCCCTGGGTGGCATTGCCATTGCGATTGGCGCCATGGTCGATGCTGCAGTCGTCATGATAGAAAATGCACACAAACATATCGAAGCCTGGCAACATGCGCACCCGCATGACAAACTGGCGGGTGAACAGCATTGGCAAGTCATTGCAGAAGCCGCCGCAGAAGTGGGGCCAGCGCTGTTTTTTTCTTTACTGATCATAGTCTTGTCCTTCATTCCGGTATTCACGCTGGAAGCGCAGGAAGGCCGCCTGTTTGCGCCGCTAGCCCTGACCAAGACTTATGCCATGGCAGCGGCGGCAGGTCTGGCAGTGACCCTGATTCCTGTGCTAATGGGCTACCTGATACGTGGCAAGATACCATCTGAACACAAGAACCCCTTGAATCGCTTGTTGATTGCGTTATACCGTCCCTTGCTGGAAAAGGTTTTGCAATTCCCCAGGATCACTCTGCTGTTGGCTACATTGATAGCCGTGTTGACAGTCTGGCCGCTGGCACGCCTGGGTGGTGAATTCATGCCGCCTCTGGATGAAGGCGATCTGCTTTACATGCCTACTGCACTGCCTGGCCTGAGTGCAGGCAAGGTGAGCGAGCTCTTGCAACAGACTGACAAACTGATCAAGAGCGTGCCTGAAGTACAGACCGTGTTTGGCAAGGCTGGAAGGGCCGAAAGCGCGACTGATCCGGCACCGCTGGAAATGTTTGAAACTACCATACAGTTCAAACCGCGCGATCAATGGCGCGCAGGCATGACACCGGCAAAGCTGCTGGAAGAACTCGACCGTACCGTCAAGGTACCTGGCCTGTCCAACATCTGGGTACCACCAATACGCAACCGCATCGACATGCTGGCGACCGGTATTAAAAGCCCGGTAGGTATCAAGGTCGCTGGTGCTGACTTGAAGGAAATCGACAAGATCACCAGCGAGATAGAACGCATCGTCAAAAGCGTTCCCGGTGTCAGCTCTGCTCTGGCAGAACGCCTGAACGGTGGCCGGTATATTGATGTGGATATCAACCGCGACCTCGCTGCACGCTATGACTTGAATATCGCCGATGTGCAGAGCATCATCGCGGCAGCCATAGGAGGTGACAATATCGGTGAAACGGTGGAGGGTTTGCAGCGTTTCCCCATCAACCTGCGTTATCCGCGTGAGCTGCGCGACTCTGTAGAAAAACTGCGCCAGCTACCGGTGTTGACTGCAAGAGGTGCGCAGATCAGTCTGGGGGATATTGCCAGCATACGCATCAATGATGGCCCGCCCATGCTGAAAAGCGAAAATGCCAGATTATCCGGCTGGGTGTATGTCGATATCCGCGATCGCGATCTCAGTTCGACTGTGCGCGAGATGCAGCAACGGGTCAGCAAAGAAGTTCGCTTGCCTGCGACTTACTCCCTGTCCTGGTCGGGCCAGTTTGAATACCTGGAACGCGCCACCGCCAAACTCAGGATCGTCGTACCAGCCACACTGCTGATTATTTTTGTATTGCTGTACCTGACCTTCAAGCGCCTGGACGAAGCTGCGCTGATCATGGCTACCCTGCCCTTTGCGCTCGCGGGTGGTGTCTGGCTATTATGGCTGCTGGAGCATCAATTATCAGTCGCCAGCGGGGTTGGTTTCATCGCCCTGGCAGGTGTCTCGGCAGAATTTGGTGTCATCATGTTGCTCTACCTGAAGCAGGCCTGGAACCAGCGTCTGATGCAAGGTCAAAACAGCGAACAGGATTTGCTCGGTGCCATACGCGAAGGCGCAGTGTTGCGCGTGCGCCCCAAGGCTATGACAGTGGCTGTCATCATCGCCGGACTGGTACCCATCATGCTGGGCAGTGGCACAGGTTCAGAAATCATGCAGCGCATTGCCGCCCCCATGGTGGGTGGCATGATCACTGCGCCGTTACTGTCGATGTTTGTAGTACCTGCGGTGTACCTGCTGATGCGCAGGCGCAGCTTGAAACAAGAATAAGATGGATACCAGGACACGCCACCTTGCGGTGGCGTGTCAATATTGTAGACCAGAATCACGCTGTCAATTTCAATTGCAGACTGTTCGTAGTATAAGTTGGCGTTGCAGTAAATCCGTCAACCGTGATGCTGCTAAATTTACCTTTCAGGCTGCCAGCATTGATGACGGTGAGAGTATCGCCAACGCTGGGTTTATAGCCATTCTGGAAGCGTATGCGCAAGCTGCCGCCAGCGATGGTGACTGTGCTGCCAACCTCCATCTGGCTTTGCGCGCTACGCAGGTTAATCTCCAGTGCACCGCTGGCCAACTGTGTGTATTTGCCTGCGATAGCCAGATTGCCTACGGTATTGACGACCACGCTGGCGGCGCTATACACATCGCCATTACCAAAAGCCGTGGCAGAATTGGCTTCAACCGTACCGGCATCGACTTGTGTGCCACCAGTCCAGCTATTACTGCCAGCCAGTTTCAATATCCCGCTACCGAGTTTGCTGAGCTTGCCGTTGCCATTGATATCATTGCGCCAGATATCCATGGCATAGAAACCACCCTTGCTTGCATCCATGTTGACGATGACATTGCCGACAAAACTGCCGTAACCGTCTGCTGCTGCAAACAGGTTCAGCCTGCCCCAGCCCTCGGCATCATCCATGATGGGGTAACCAGATGCCATGACTGTGGTTTTCAGGACCACGCGTCTTTGCGCGTCGCTCAAATAGGGCAAGCGGGTTTCCAGCAAGACTTCTGCGCCTTTCGGTACGACTGCCGCCACATTGGTGGCAGCGATGGGGGCAAAACCATAGGTCATGCGGCGCAGGTAATTGGCCTTATTGCTGACATAGTCAGCAAAGCGGTCTGTGCTTGCAGTGGCAGAATGGGCATAGGCATTGAAGCTGTCTGCCGTGGTATTGGTTTGCGTGATCAGGGTGGCGCGGGCCTGTGCATAAGCTGCAGTTTTCTTCGATGCATTGGCGGCGTCATACAAATTGGCAGCAGCCACGGCTTGCGCCTGTATGCGGCCACTCATGACATCCAGTGGTGAATGCATGCCTGCCATGATGCGGTTCTCACCCAACTCCAGGCCACGGCTCAGCAACTCCTGGAAACGCTCGGGCACCAGATAAGCCATGGCAATGACATCGCGGGTCGCTTCTGCCGAATGACCGCTGGTGAAGCCGCCATCGGTTGCCGGTGTCGTGCTCTTGGCTGGTGCCAGCGATGGGGCGACGATGACCTGGTTACTCCAGCGGTAAGGGCGCGCATACTTATAAAAGCGCTTGGCTGGTTCGGTCGAGCCATTATTGCCTATCAGCGACACCAGATCGACGGCATTGCCAAAGTTGGCATTGGCCGTGCCACCTACGCCTATATTATTACCACTGTCATTGTATAAAACCGTGCCTGCATCTGCGGGTATGGCAGTGATGCTGGTAGTTTGCTGGGCTGCACTGCGCCATGCAGCTGTCAATGGACCCAGGCCATCGGTCACGCTATAACCTTTGCCACGGCGATCATCAAGGTAAGCAGCCAGTTCCTGCCCGGGCGTGCGTTTGCTGGTGAGGCTGGCAACGTAACTGATGTTGGCATCATGCACAGGGCGATTCAGGATAGCGCCATCTGGCGTGCCGTCATTTGGCACACCTGTCCATTTGGACGTGACCACTGCCGGGAAATTATCTACCGCAGGCGCAGTCACACCGGCATCCACGAGCAGGGTCAGCGGCTGCCAGATCGCCAGAAAGCCGGACAGCACGCGCACACCGGCATTGGTTTCCAGCGTCGCATATCTGGCGTCCCCTCGCTGGTTGCTGGCGACAGTATCGACAAAGGCTGGCACACCGGCAGGCACGGGTGCACTGTCAACCACGCCAGGATCTGCAGGTGGTGCTGGTATCACCAACGGGCCTTCAATAACGACAGTATCTGTCGACACGGTGTTCGAGCCGCCACCGCAAGCCATCAGGCCAAGTGCGGTGCTGATCATCAGGGCCAGGGACAGGCGTTTCAAGCAGTGAGTAGAATTCATGATGCAGGTCTGGTGTGAAGTGGAAAAGTCCGGCGATCATAAGGTATGCACATGACTGTTGTATGACAACCGATCACAAAACTAATTAAGTTTGTCAAAACGACCTATCACGCTCACCAATAAAGCGCTCTTATTCGCTCTACACTGACATTTTCATGACAATGTTGTAGGATGACTGCCTTGCAAACAGAATACCCAAAACCATGTCTTACCGCTTTACAGCTACCCTGCTCGCTTTGATATTAGGTTTCTGCCAGCTGGAAAGCCGGGCGCAATCTGCAACGCCCGTTCCCGCATTGAAAGACAGTGCCAAATTCCCCATCGGGGTCGCATTGAATGTGGGGAATGAGCTTGGTGATATGGCCGACATCAAGGAAAGTGCCGCACTGATCAATGCGCAGTTCAACAGCATCGTCGCAGAAAACGGCATGAAAATGCGCTTCCTGCATCCCGCCTTTGATACCTACGATTTTGCAGCCGCCGATGCGCTGGCAGATTATGCGCGCGGGCATGGCATGATCTTGCATGGCCATACCCTGATCTGGCACCATGACTATCAGTTGCCAGCCTGGATGAAAAACTATCAGGGTGACTGGCAGGCAATGTTGCGTGACCATATACAGCAAATCTGCAGGCATTTTGCAGGCAAGGTGAAGAGCTGGGATGTCGTCAATGAAGCGATAGATAACAAGCATCCCAAACAATACCGTGCCACGCTCTTTCTTGAAAAGCTGGGCCCGGCCTACATAGAACAGGCCTTCATCGCCGCCCATGAAGCCGACCCTGCAGCAGTGCTGTACTACAACGACTTTAACATGGAGAGCAAAGCCGACAAATTGCAGTTCATGCTGGATATGGTGGATGATTTTCAGCGCCGTCATATTCCCCTGCACGGCATAGGTTTTCAGATGCATGTCAGTGTTGATAGCCCGGATATCGCACAGATCAAAAGTGCGCTGCAGGCAGTGGCTGCACGTGGTCTGCAGGTGCGCATTTCAGAGCTGGATGTCAGCCTGAATCAGAAACAAAAGGCAGCGAACCTGGATCCGGCTCTGGCGCAACTGCAAAAAGCCAGATACCAGGAAATTGTCAGTGCCTATCTGCAAAGCGTACCGCCTGCCCAGCGCGGTGGCATCACTTTCTGGGGTTTGCTGGACAAGGATTCGTGGCTGGTAGAAAGCAAACCCTACCCCGACTGGCCCCTGCTGTTTGACGATAAAGGACAGGCAAAGCCAGCATTCTGGGGAGTGCTGGAAGGTTTGAAGGAATAAGAATATCAGTCGCTCTTGTCCTGGTTATTACTGACGATAGCAGGCCCCAGATAACTGGGCGGCAGCTTGCCATTGTCCAGCACTATCTTGTCGATCACAATGCCTGGGCGTATGCCATATACATGCAGGCGGTGCTTGCCCGCAGCCAGCTTGCCCAGGTTGGCGCGGATCATGCGTGTGGCATTCAAGACACCCTGCGCCCAGTCGGCACTGCCATCTTTGACATCCAGTTGCACCAATTGTGGCGCGCTATCATCAATGGCGATTGCCATTTCCAGCAAACTGCCACTTAGAGCATGCGTGGGGATCAGGTAAGCAACAAAGTCGTAATTATCTGGCTGCACCAATGTGAAATCATAATCAAGCCGAGGTGCCGTCGTCACTGCCTGTGCCAATGGTATGGCTGAAGCAGTTGTCGGGAACAGCGCCATTGACCCAGTGCCTGTGCGACCCAGACCAGGTATCAGTTCCCAGCGCATGCTGCCGTGGGTACGTTGCTGATACTGCTCGGCTTCCATCGCCGTGACAGCTAATAAATTGGTTGATGATGCAGGAGGAATTTCAACAGCTTTCATCGGTCCTGCAGGCGACTGCCATTTGGCAATGCGCATGGATTTCCATTGTTCATCCGCCGGTTCTGCTGCCATGATGCCACGCCATTTGCCGCCTGCCAGTTGGCTATCCCAGTATGCATTGATTGCGCCCAGTCGCTGGTCAGCGGCGATAGCGGCTGCGCTATTGCCACGTTCGGTTTCAAAATAGCGGATATTCGCCAGCGCCGCTGCATGCACGGGATAGGCCAGCAGCTCAAAAAAAGCATCTTGTTTGTCTGCGGGTATTTGCGGACGCAGTTTGTCTGCGCGGCTTTGCAATTGCCGGAATGCGGCCAGCCTTTGCGTGATTTCTGCAGCACTCAACTCACTGGGACGCGGGCTTGTTTTTGGCAACCACCATTGCAAATGTTCTGGCTTGCGCTGGTAATTCAACTGGTAATACTCAGCCAGGATGGCGGCAATTTCTGTCGCATGGACATGGCCAAATTCACGCGCTGCCCATTGCGGTAGATAATCCGACAATTGCGCGCGGGGCCAGCGCTGTATATCCCAGGCCATTTGCAAAAAGAATTCTGTGCCAATTTCTGCCGGTTTCAAGTCACCGACATTGGCTATCCATATCGTGCGGGCACCGGCATCATAAGACTTGCTCATTTCTTCCCAGATCTGGGCTGGTGGTGTCGTGCCCAGCCACAGATAAGACAGCGGTGCACCAAGATAAGACAAGTGGTAATACACGCCGAAACCACCGGCACGCTGGTGTTCATCGCTGTTGGCAAAACTGCGCACATAGCCAAAATTATCATCCGGCCAGATGATGGTGACATCATCCGGCACCTGCAAGCCCTGGCGATACAGTGACAGTACTTCCTTATAGGCGCAAAACATTTGCGGCACTTGCTGTATGTCGGGATTCACATATTTGTTCAGCAAGCGGCGCTGGTCGCTAAAGATGGTTTCTAATACCTGCTTGCGTTCTGTATCGGTCTTTGGGCCCTGCATTTTGGAATCATGTATGCCGCGCATGCCCAGGGTATAAATATTTTCGTAACGGCCATTACTGCGCAGGCGCTCTTCCCAATAAGCACGCACACCTTCTGCATTGCTGACGTAGTTATAGCTTTCTGGCGCGGCCTTCCACTCGCCAACATTATTGCGCAGCATGGGCTCAGCATGCGATGAACCCATGACGATGCCATAGTCATGTGCCAGTGCAGCATTTACAGCCAACTGGTTAAAGGGCGGGCTGACGGCATGCATGGCTGGCCAAAGGGTATTGGCTTTCAGGCGCAGCAACAGCTCAAATACCTTGGCATATGTTTTAGGGCCTATGCCTTTATGTTCAGGTTCAAAGTTTTTTGCTGCCCATACATGCAAGCCCCAGTCTTCATCATTGATGAAGATGCCACGATACTTGACCGAAGGCGGTCCAAAACGCCGCGTACCTGCCGCCATGTACAGCACATTTTTTTTCTCCGGCACCACATCAGCCCACCAGTGCCAGGGCGACACCCCTATGGCTTGCGACAATTCATAGATGCCAAAAGCGGTACCGCGCGGGTCACTACCGATAATGGCTACCGCATGATCAACACCGGGCATGGGTGCGGCGTCAGTGGCAATGATGAAGCTTTCCCAGGCACCGCGCAGCTTGCCAATATCCAGCTTGCCTGCTGCCACCAGACCATCCAGCAATGGGGACTTGCCCAGCGTGCCAACCAGTATCAGGTTAGCGGGTGCAGCAGTCATAGCTGAGCCGATTACGGGCTTGCGTCCTGTGACGCGCCCAAAATCGCGCGCCAGATCCGCCGCCGCCAGATGCACCGCCCTGGCATCACCATCAGCAACCAGAATATTGCTGCGCTTGCTGGTATCAGACAAAGCCACATGACCGGGCCGGGCCACACTGCTGATCCAGTAGTCATCGACCTGCGCCTGTGCCAGATTGCAAGCCAGCAAAGGCAAGACCAGCAATCGTACAATGAACTGGCGCAGTCTGGCTGGTGCAAGCATGGTGTAGCCCTGTAGAAGAGATCGGTATGCTGCATTGTAGAAGATCATGAATTAACACTAACACGCACATAGCGGCAGAGCGCAAAAAATCGGCAAGATGATTGCAGGCAGGATGCAGCAAGCACTTCAGGTAATTTTTTGAAACAGTTTCCTGGTTGTTAAATACCCCTGCATCCCGTATCTTTGCTGCATCTTCGCCTACCACTGATTGCCATGACACCATCCCGCCTTGCCACAGCAATGACTGCCTGCCTGATCATTAGTCCGGTCTGGGCTGCCGATCTCGCCTATAAAAAACTCTCAGGTAATACCTTTGAATTGGTACTCAGCAGTGACACCAGCCTGACCGTAGACGAGGCACAAGTCATGATGTCGGAGCCTGCGACAAAATTGTGTAATGGCAAAATACCGGAATTTGGCAAATACAAATTTAGCCGTAATGAGCCTCTGGCAGGGCAAGCCGCAGATGGCAAAACCACGTTCAACATGGTGCAAATGCTGAGCTGCGTAGCAGACATACCAGAACGCCCCAAGGTAGTGAGTAGCAAACTCAGTGAAGATGACATCATCAAATTCAAGATAGAAGGCAAGAAACTCACCAATGCCTATATGTCAGCCATAGACAATGGCTACTATGAAACTGCCTACAACATGCTGGGCAGGCGTTTGAAAAATACTAACACCCTGGAAGAATGGCAAACCCGGGTTGCTGCCTATCAGGCGCAAATTGGCAAGCAAACCAACCGTGACCTGTGGCGCGTCACCGTCTACGAAAACCCCGCCAACTCACCGGAACCCGGTACCTATATCGCAGTTGACTATGAAACCAGGCAAAGCATCGCTCCTGTCACCTGCGGCTATCTGGTCTGGTTTTTGCCAGCAGGCAGCAAGAACAACTTCAGCCTGATGCGCGAAGAATATGGGCATATCTCTGAAGACATCCAAAAATCTACTGCGGCCAGTGATATGGGTAAGTTGCGTAAGCAGATGGGGTGCAAGGTATAATTATCTGGATTGATCCATGGCTTGGCATTACAGATAATGGTCTAGAAAAAAATGAAAATCAAAATCCGGCAACGTGATTTGTATGCCATCAGCATAGTCTCACTTGTGGACGTGTTGATCTTCGCGTCCTTTGGTAAATTTTTTCACGCAATTGCTTTTTCAGTCAGTGCGCTGGTATTCTTTTTATTAGCGAGAAAATCCTGACTGATAAAAATGACTACCTACCATGCTTTCCGTGCGCGCCTGTTTCACATACTGCATAAACCTTCGCGCTCGAATGCGCTGACCCGTTACATCAACTACTTCCTGGCTACCGTCATCCTCATCAATTGTATTGCTGTTGCACTTGAAACCGTGCCCTCAATTGCTGGCCCAAACAAAGTCTTGTTTCATATCATCGAAATTTTTTCGACCAGCCTTTTCGTGGTTGAATACCTGCTGCGTTTGTGGGTATGTGTAGAGCAAGGCCGGTTTGCTTCGCCCATCAGCGGTAGGATCAAATATGCTCTACAGCCCCTGTCTTTGCTCGACTTACTGGTGATTCTGACCTTCTGGGCACCGTGGGATTTGCGTTTCTTAAGAATATTCCGCCTGACCAGACTGTTACGGGTACTTAATCTCGAAGGGCTGGATCATTCGTTTAAATCCGTCAGTAGTGCTTTGGCAAAAAGAAAGCATCTGCTCATCGTTGCCATCCTGATGATGGTGATTACCGCGTACTGCTTTGCCGCCTTACTGTATCTAATTGAGCACAGTGTACAGCCAGATAAATTCAGCAGTATTCCTGAGACGCTATGGTGGGCCATCGTGACATTGACCACCATAGGCTATGGCGATATCACGCCCATCACGCCTGTGGGCAAGTTGCTCTCTGGTGCGATTGTTTTAATCGGCATAGGAATTTTTGCACTGCCAACCGCCATCATGACGGCCGCAATACTGGATGCAGGGACTGACCATCATAAAAAGAATTGTCCCCATTGTGGGGGCGATGTCACTCAAGGCTGATACGGATTAATTCATGAGCCTTATTCGTCTGCTACAGCCAGCCTGTTATGTCTGAACCACTCAGCAAAACCCTGATCCTCCAGCGCATAAATGCCTCTGGATTCTTTCCAGACCAGATTCTTTTCACGCAAGCCATCGATAGCGGTTTGCACTGTCGCTTTCGATAACTTCTTGGTTTCTGTGATGTCCATGTAAGCTGCCATGGATTCGTCGGAAAACGGTATCCAGTGTTCACCCTTGCTGATGAGCACACTTAGCACGGCTTTCTGTATCGCTGTCAGGGCATCAAACTCGCTGGCGAATTCCTCCCACAGGCGGTTATTGATTTTTCGGGCACCGTCTTCCAATATTTCTGACAGACTTTGCGCCTGGCCGTCGAGGGCGATGTGGGCGATCAGGTCGCGCAGCATCTCTGGTCTGTGTCCCAGTAACTGGAATGCTGCCCAGACACTTTCTGCACGCAGCTTATTACCCCTGGCCAGGTTGCCATTCGCCCATTTGGTGAAGGCATCCGTGTACGACTTGTTGAGCAATGGGAAAGGCGTAATGCTGGAACCAAAGAAAGGCTGAGTGCGGTTCAGCACCAGGTGGGCAAGTTTGTCGCGGTTGGAACCGGTGAATACCAGCATCAGGGCAGGCAGCTCGGCACTCAGGTTGAGAGTGTCGCGGGCGGATTTGAGTGCGAACATGGCATTCAAGCCTGCCGGGGTACTCAGGGCATGCTGGGCCTCATCGACGATCAGCACGACAGGTTTTTTGACCTGATGACTGAGTTCTGCAATCACATCTGAGAGCGTGACATTGTCTGGTAAACCCGGCTGGTTGATATCAATGGTCAATGTCCCCAGCACATTGACCCTGGAGAGACCCACAGCTTTAGCGGCCTTGCTGATGATGCCTATGGTGTCCGCCAGATGTTTTTTGATGGCCTCGGTAATAATCAGTGCCGGGTCGCGCTCTTTGTTAGCCCACAAGTCCACATACACTGGCTGCCAGCCACGCTGACTGATCTCTGGCACCAGGTCTTCCCGCAAGAAGGTACTCTTGCCGACACGCCTTGGCGCAGCCAGGAACAAGCCTGATCGAGCATCACTCAAACCCTTGCCTTGCAGCCTGTTGCAAAGTTCCTGAGCCAACTCAGGGCGGCGAAAAGTAAAGGAAGTACTCATGGGCTGATGACCTTATTTTCTCTATTATGCTTTATTATGTCTGGAAACATAAATTATGTATTCGAGCATAATAAAGCATAAATTGTTCTAAGTTCAAGATATTTTCACAGTCTGAGTACCGTCAGAAACAGTCGCCCCATGTCATATCCGGTTTGACGGATGCGCTATGCAGGCGGTGTACTTGTTACAGCTTCAAGCATGAATCATGAGGCAAAGGAACAAACAAGTTCCGGCGCAAGAGCATGCAGGTAACTGCGGGCATCAAAGACCGCACCTGGCGCGTGCGCCCCGCTACGCTCTTTCACTTCACCCTGCAAAATCCGCTGCACTGCCTCGCATATCAGCGGTGCAGTAAAACCATAGATATCACGCCCCTGCGCTACCAGATTGCGTGTCACCCCATCCTTGCTTGCAATCACCTCAACCAGGAAAAGCTGGGCGGACTTGCCGCTTTCGTCAGCCGCTGCGGGTGGCGGCGTCAATGGGTCTCGTATATCTTGGAGAGCAGACAGATTCAGATAAGTATGCAATTGCCCTATCCTGAGATGCTGCTTCATCAAAATGACTTCAGAAAACGGCACTTCAATGGCATCCAGACGCCCGAAGGGTTCTGCATAATCCCAGGCAATTTCAGCCGCAGGCAGGGCCATCGGCAGCAACTCGCCGTCACTGACCACCAGGCGATGCGCAGTATTACGGGCACCCGTGATGCGTGTCCCTTCGGTCGGATGCCAGCTATCCAGTGCGATGCCTATGCGGATGTCGTCTACAGCATCCCAGTCGCCGATGACTGCAGTAGCCAGCAAGTCGGCAAGACCGCCGTAAAACCCCATGGCGGGGAGAACCAGCACGCCTGTTTCCCGTGCCGGGCTATCAAATTTCTTCAAGGTGTCATGTGCACTCATCTGCTCTGCGCTGACATCCAGATAATGCACACCATTGCGCACTGCGGCTGCAGCAAGTTGATCCGCGGTCTCCAGGAAGGGGCCTGCGCAATTGATGAGGGCAGCTACACCATGTAAGGCATCATCAAGTGCTACGTTATCGGCTATGGAGACAGACCTGGTCTGAATGCCGCGCTCTGCATAGCCAGCAGCAGCCAGCTTGATGCTGTCGCGGGCCAGGGCTACCGGCACCATGCCGCGCCGTACAAGTTCATCCACCACAAAGCGCCCCGTATGTCCGGTGGCACCAAAAACAGCAACTTTGTTATTTACTGAGGTTTTCATCGTTTGACTCCATGTTTGTTGTCACATTTACTTCATATTTATGTTTACGTTTAAGCGATACAGACCGGTATGTTTTATAAGATACATACAGGTCTGTAGCATGTCAAGCGATTATGTTATAATTTTTTCCCATGAATACTTCAAAGACCGGCAATGCATCTGCTACCTCAGAGGTAAAAGAGCGCATTCTTGAAACAGCATCCCGCCTTTTCTATAGCCAGGGCGTAAGAGCCGTGGGCGTGGATTTGGTGGCGGAGCAGGCTGACGTGGCAAAAACCAGTATCTATCGCCATTTCGGCACCAAAGATGATCTCATCGCCGCTTTTCTGCAACGTGAAGATGAAGACTTCTGGCAATGCTGGGGTGATGTTCATGCGCGCCATGCAAATGATGCCGCGGCCGAACTTGATGCGCATTTCCAGTGGATAGGTGAGCGGGTAGCACGCCCCAATTATCGCGGCTGCCCGCAAATCAATGTCGCTGCAGAATTTCCTGACCAGAATCACCCTGCCCGCAAGGTCGCACACACCCATAAGCATGAATTGCGACGCAGGCTTAAAGAAATTGCAGTACGCCTGGATGCAAAACGCCCGGATGAGCTGGCTGGTCAGTTGGCAGTGCTGATCAACGGTGCCTTTGTCAGTTCGCAGATGTTCTTTGAAGGGGAAGCCACGGTATTGTTAATAGCGGCAGCACATGCTCTGGTCGCGGCGGCCAAAGAATAAGGGCAGCCACATCACCTGGATATGCACATCGCTGACAATATGAATCCAGCACAAACCGCCACGACACAAGTTGCGATAAAGACCTACCAGGATTATTACAAACACTGGATGCAAAACGCCGGGCTGGAAATGTTAGCCCTGCCAGATGCTGCCAGCAAATTACAGGCAGCTGCACATCCCCTGCCACTTGCTTTGCTGGCCTACTATCATTGCGCTGGCAATAGCTCTATCAACACCACATATAATGAACTCTTGTTACCCGAAGATTTGTACGTAGAACAAGAACACCTGATCTTCATGCATGAAAACCAGGGTGTCGTCGATTGGGGCATACGTCTGCAAGACCTGTCACAAGATGACCCGCTGGTGTGGCAAAGGAATAATGATGACCAAGCCTGGTATGCAGAAGATCATCAGCTCAGCAGCTTCTTGATGGCTTGCTGGTACTGGACTGAATTTGGGGAAGAAAAGTCAGCCGAGTTTTTTAAACTTTCATAGCATGTAAATTTGCTGGTTTGCAGGGTACGTCATACGCAGCTATCCTGGCGAATACGATTAGCATTCATCAAAAACTGCTGCGCATGGCGTACCTGCAAAATCGCCATACATGCCGGCTCACAAGAATAATGCTTCTGTCCGGCAGAGCAATAAAAACCGGGTTCGCACAGCATGACCAACTGGCAGTTTCCTGCTACTGTAATTCACGCATCCAGCTCGTGCAATTTCGCCATGGCATCAGCCAGGCCATGATTACCGTTTTTTCTGAGAGCAGGCAAACTGTCTTGTATCAGGCTCACAGGATCGCCCTGCCCCAATTTGAATTGCGCCTGGCAAGACAAGACTTTGGCACGAAAAGGCACGATGAATTTTGCCAGTTGTTCTGCCCTCGGGCTTTCTTCTATCTTCCATGGTTGCGGCTCATTGGCATCCATATGGCTGATCAGGGTTTCCAGCGCAGACCAGGCAGCAGCAGGACCTTCTTCCAGACAAATCTCCACTTCAAAATGGGCGACTTGATAATTCCAGGTGGGCGCATAGCGACGGTCGCTGAGCCAGGCGGAGGAAATATAACCCTCGACACCGGTGAAGGCCAGCAAGGCGCGCGGATTCTTGCGTATGATTTCCAACTGCGGATTGTGGATGGAAAAATGTCCTACGAAACTGGCATTGCCTTCAACATCCCTCTGCAATATCAGCGGCAAGGGTGAAGCTTGTATATTCACACCGTCAGCACTGATGACCAGGGCCAGGGGATTGCGGGCGATCATCTGATCTATTTCATCTGTGGTTTTTGGCTGGAAAATTTCGGGGTTGTTCATTTTTGACTCCGTATTGAATTTATAGCTATGGTAATCTTGCCACAGACCTACAACAAGACCTGCTCCTGCAATGCAAGATTTCAAAAATGAACAAGCCAGACTGGACTGGGATGATTTGCGCATCATCCTGGCTGTCGCCAGGACAGGCAGTCTGAATCAGGCCGCACTTGCGCTGGGCAGCAGTCATCCCACGGTTTTTCGCCGCGTGCGGGCGATAGAGAAAAAACTCGCGGTCAATCTATTTGAACGCAAACGCTCCGGGTACACGCCGAGTGCCGCTGCCAGCGAAATCATCGCCGTGGCACAACAAATTGAAGATGACATCCACCGACTGGAACTGGGCATCGCCGGGCTGGATGAAAAACCTGCAGGCAGCGTGCGGCTGACGACGACGGATACGCTGATGTTCCAGCTATTGCCCCCCATATTTGCCAGCGTACAGCAGCAATTGCCAGGAATATGTCTGGAAGTCAGCACTGGCAACAGCATGTTTTCCCTGGAAAAACGCGACGCAGACATTGCCATTCGCGCTGGCGGTGATCCCCCCGGGCATTTGATCGCCCGTCGCGTATGCGATATTGCCTCCTGCATTTACTATCCCGTCGCCTGGCCAGACATTTCTGGCAGCGACATGAATGATATGAGCAAGCACCCCTGGGTCATGGTCGATGCCACACTGGCCCATCTGGATTCAGCCAAGTGGCTGGCCACGCAAGGCTTGGCAGAGCGTGCGGTATTTCGCTCCAACAGTCTGACAGGTGTCGTAAGTGCTGCCAACGCCGGCATGGGCATGGCTATCTTGCCCTGTTATCTTGGTGACCGCGCCCCTGCACTCAAACGCCTGGGTGCGCCTGTGGAAGAATTTCTTTCCACCTTGTGGATACTCAGCCATCCCGACTTGCGCCGTGTCAGGCGCATCAATGCCTGCATAGAAAAACTCCTGCCTGCACTGGCCGCGCATCGGCAATTATTTGAAGGCAATTTGCCAGCAAACTGACGCAAAGGCTTGATGCGTTTCTTTCCTGCACCGGGAAGAAACGCGCTTATCTGGCAAGCGCCCTGAGTGTGCCATCCAGGTCAGCAACCAGCACAGCATCTGCGGTCAATACGGGGCGGGCGAATACACCGCCGGTGATAAAACTGCCGCTCAGGCTGGAAGGGTGATACTGCCAAAGCTGCTTACCGGTAGCGGCATCCACTGCGTAAAAACCGCTACGTAAAGTCACATCCGGGAAATAATAGGGACTGGCCGAAATAGCACCTATGTACAAGACACCATCGGCCAGCAGTGGCGTCATCCAGCTCCAGCCTCCTGTATTGAACTTCCATATTTCTTTGCCGGTAGCGCTCTCAAAAGCAGATAACTTGAGTGAATCTGAACTGCCTACGTAGAGCATGCCTGCATCTGCGACTGCCGTGGATTCTACCCAGGAACCATCGGCATAAGGTGCGATCCATACTTCTTTGCCGCTCTTGGCATCAAGTGCAAACAAAGCAGGCTTGCGGCCACCAAAAACTATCTTGCCATTGGATACGACAGCACTCGACTGTATGACTTTTTTGGTGTCATAGCGCCATTGCTGTTTTCCGCTGTTACGCTCCAGGCAGTAAAAGAAATGATCCCAACTGCCGACGCAAACCTGCCCATCCGCCAGCATGGGTGTGGCCCGGATACGGCCTGCAGTGGCAAATTTCCAGCGTAGACTACCGCTCTTAACATCAATGGCGTACAAATTACCATCGGCGCTGCCAACGAATACCATATCACCATCAACTACGGGGGAAGATGCCAGATAATCGTAGTCAGGCTCCCCGAGATTGGAAGGCAGGTGACGCACAATGTCCGCACTGCCAAGCTTAAATTTCCACAAGAGCTCGCCGTTACCATTATCAAGCGCATACAGGTACCCGTCATCGCTGGAGAACAAGACCATGTTCTGGTAAAACGCTGCGCCGGAACGTATCGCCGCGCCACTACGATAGCGCCAGACCTCTTTTCTTTGACTGGTGTTGAGTGCATGGAAGTAACCATCGTCACTGCCAAAGTAGGCTATATCGCCGCGTGATGCCAGGGGTGACCATACCTGTGCATCGGTCTTGAACTCCCATAGCACATCCCCTTTATTGACAGCGTGTGCAGCATGGGTAGATAGTAGCGTGCAAAGCAAAAGCATGGAAACCACAACATAGTTCAACATCGCTTATCTCCTTTTGAATAGTAGGTATCTGACCTTTATTAATAAAATAAGTTCTTACCCAGAATAAATAATCAAGCCTTGACGTTGCGCCGACAAGGAGCTTGGTGAGACAATCAGTTTCCATCTTAAGATTTCATTAAATGAAAACAAACCCACCCAAGGTATTGGCGTTGGACCTGGAAGGTACGCTGATCTCAAACGCCATGAGCCAGATCCCGCGTCCTGGTCTATTTGAATTTTTGGAGAGTTGCACGTTGCTTTTCCCGCGCCTGGTTATGTTTACAACCGTCAAGGAAGACAAGTTCCGGCACATCGCCCGTTTGCTGGTAGAAGAAGGCAAGGTACCTGCATGGTTTGCCGATATCGAATACGTCAACTGGCAAGGTGAAACCAAGAATCTGGAATTTGTACCTGATGCGGCAGTCGCCGATGTCATCCTGGTTGACGACTTTGAAATCTATGTACACCCTGGGCAGTCTACGCAATGGATGCAGATAGAGTACTTTGATTATCCTTATTCTGAAGACGACAGGGGTTTGTTTACGATGCTGGAGAAGCTGGAGAGACTGGTCGGCAAGAGTACTTGAAAATGGAAAATTTACGCACTATCAGCAAGTATCTGGAAGAAAAGGGTTTACAAATCGAATTGCGCGCACCCGAGCACATGCTTATCAGTAAATCTGAAGACACCATGCTGGATTTACGTATCGTACAAAATCGCTTAAATCTACTGCGTTGGGACTACATACCCGGTCCTGGCGAAAATGATTTTTCGATCTTTATTGATACCCTGGATGAGGCGACGCTAAAAATCTGGAATTACTTCTTCGCTCAAACAGTAAAAATCAAGGACTGGGATATCGCGCTGCACCGCTATCCCTATTGGTCACTGGCGCAAATGCAGTACAGATTAGCGAATCTGGTCCATATAACAGAAGAGCAGCTTGAGGCTATTAAGGAAGAGCGCCAAAATCGGCTCGACCACACATCCTTAGAATCTCTTTCGCGCCTCGATAACGCTGAAAAAACGCAATTCATATGTTGCGGCAGCCACCTGATAAGCTGCGACAAATTAATGATACGGCGTGATATGCAGGAAGCATATGCTGTGCGTATGAAATAGCAATGCCACCTGATCCGATATGGACAAATGAAAACCTAATCGTTGGGACTGCCTTGTTTTTCACTCTCCGATCGTATTCCCTGCCAAATCATGGTCACACCAATTAATATCGTCCCGGCACCCAGTACTACTTTGCCATCGCGATCACCAAACAGCATCAGAATAAGGTGCTCCAATGCACATCCTCTTCTACAGCCAGGAAGGGTGCTGCCATTGGCGAAAATCAAACCTGCACCATACAAAATCGCAAGCAAGCCCAATACACATATTCCAATTCGTAAAAACAAATTCATTTAATCAATACTCCAGCTCTACGCCCTATTTACAATCATGGTGATATTCACCAGTTAATCTATACTTCGCATAAAAGAAACTCTCATACAGCAAAGCCTTGCTCTTTGAGCGCCAACTGACATAAAGACTGGTAGGTGTAGCGGCTGAAACAGCATTGATGTGCAATTCATCGGCCATCGTCATCGCCCGCTTCATGTGCAATGGATCACTGACTATCATTACGTTTTGCAACTGTTGCGCCTGCATGAGCTTGCAAGCCTGCACCAGGTTTTGGTAAGTGTTTGTCGATATCTCTTCTATCAATATCTTTTCTGCGGGAACGCCCTGGACAATCGCATACTGGCGTGCTGCAGCCGATTCTGAGAGCTTGTCACCCTCACTCAAACCACCAGTGAAGATGAGGTAGTGCACCTGGCCGTTTTTGTATAGCTGAATGCCATGCTTGATACGTTCGGCAAACACGGGCGATGGTTTATCTTTCCAGACCGATGCACCCAACACAATTGCGGCATCGGCTTTGATTTTTTCAGGTGCAGCAGAATGCTGAGCCAGTAGTGCAGGATAAAAGGCAATATTCAACATGGCCCATATAAAACCCGCCAGCAGCAAGGCAAATACCAGCAGGATAATGCGCTTGATGCTGAAATAGCGACGCAGGCTATTGAGGTAAGAGCACATTCTGGCTTACTGCTTTCTCAACACGCGCCAAGGCTTGCTGGTCTTTGGATCGATGGGTACACGTTTTTCATTACTCGCATAATCATCTTCAAATACTGCCCAGCTTTCGCCGCGTTTAATCAGGTACCAGAATGGCAGCTTGCGTCCTTCAACACGCAGCGGGGTGCCATACAAATCCAGTTCCGACAAATCGCGTGACAAACTGGCTTGGGCCGGTTTTCCATCTATGCTGAGTTTGCCGTTTTGAAAGCACCACTGCTCTTTTTCTTCACTGACAAAGCAGCCTTGTATGATGCGCGCCAGGTAGAGGTTTGCTTCATTCTGATCCAAAGTGCCCAGACGCTGATACGGGCCTTGCTCTATCCTGCTTTTGCCATCACCCAACAGCCAGATTTTGTCGCCTTGCTGACGCAGGCAATATTCAGTCTCATCCCCTTCATGCCAGGCAAGGTTCTGTTTGATGAGTCCATCTTTTATGGTCAGGGCAACTCGTTGGCTGTCCGTCGCAGTCATGGCAGCAGTCCAGCTGCCATGTTTTTTCAACAGCGCCAGGAAGTGGCTGGTACTCCAATAGCCATCAAGCTTGCGCAAGGCAGCATTGCCGGTACAGACTTTGCCTGGTGCAGCCATGGCATTGGAAACGCATAGCAGCAACAAAGGGGATAACAACAAGGCAGTGAATCTGAAAAATGTGGATTGCATGTTGTGCCTGCTCTTTTACTATCAACAAGAATTGAATGATTTTATCAGAGCAGGCAGGCAAACCTTGACTAAAGCTATCCAGATCACCGAGCCTACCTGACCAGATTGGCCGTCATCGTAATATCAAAATCCTGTTGCTTGTCTGGCGTTTCTTTTTGCAGCCTCGCCTGCTGGTTCAAGCCTGTAATGAGTTTTGGCTTGGCGATCACCTCATCTCCTTTTTTAACTACCATGTCTATGGTCACTGAATTTTTATACTTGTCTGCAGGCGCTGGAATGAGGGTGAAACTGAAGTCCCACTTTGCCTGACCATCTTCAGACTGCATGGCAATGCTGGCTTGCGTACCTTGCTTGACTACTACACGAGGTGAACTTTTTATACCAGCTACCTTGATATCCATCGCCACAGAATAACTATCCACTTCTGATTTTCCCACATCTTGACCAGCCTGGATGGGTGCGGCGACTGTGCTCGCCGGTGTAGCAGCCCAGGCACTATAAGCACTGGCACCGCACAGACAAGTCAATACCATATAGGCACTGATGCGTTTCAATTTTCCAGGACTGTTTTTTTGCAATTGCATGATTCTCTCCTTTAAGGGATGACGGGAAGGCCAATGACAGGCCAGGGCACTGGGGGTAATACTTAACTGGGTTTTCAGCATGGCTTCGGCATAGGTGCGCCTGGCTTGCGGCTCTCGCGCTATCACGCTGGCGTCGCAGGCCAGTTCCTGATCAAGGCGAAAACATCTGGCGGCGACATGCACGAATGGATTAAACCAGAACAGGCATTGCAGCAGCGCGAACAGGGTATTGGCAATGACATCACCCCGGCGTTTATGCACCAGTTCATGACGGATGATGAGTGCCTGTTCTGCCGCGCTGTAACGTTCAAAAAAGTCGGCAGGTACTATAATTTTTGGCTTGAAACAGCCTGCCAGGACAGGGCCAGTATCCACATCACTGGCAAGATATACATCATCAGCCCTGGTGAGTTTGCCCAGCCTGCGCAAGAAATGCAGGTGCTGCATCCCGAACAGTGTCAGCATGACAAAGCTACCGATGAGCCATGCACTGACCAGGATTACTGGCCAGACACTGGCAGACTGAATTTCCAGCAAAGTTGTACCGGGAATGAGTTGATTCACCGGCGCATTCAAATCCACAGCCATGTCCAGATATTGATGATGCGGGAAAAGCATCGCCATCAAGCTTAACGGCAAGATGACCCAAAATTGATAGCTGATACTGGCGCCCACCAGTTTGCGCAAGGGCTGCCTGATCAACAGGATGAGAACAATAAGGCTACTGATGATCAGGCAAGCCAACAAGCCTGTCTGCAAAAAAATATTACTCATCACCCAGCTCCTTGATCAAACGTTTCAGTTCAGCGATGTCCTGTTTGGATAATTTCTTTTGTTCGCTGAAATGCGCCACCAGCGGGGCGATGCGGCCATTGAACATGCGGTCCAGAAAGCCTTTGCTCTCCGACATCAGCCATTGTTCACGCCTGAGTATGGGGGAGTACAAAAAACGCCTGCCATCCTTCTCTGCAGCTATCGCCCCTTTTTTGAGCAGACGGTTCAGCAGCGTTTTGACGGTGGCGTCTTGCCAGTCCTGTTGCTGCGCCAGAGCTGCGCTGACCTCTTCGGCTGACTGGGGGTGCTGCTGCCACAGGGTTTCCATGACAAGCGACTCTGCTTCGCTGATGGCGATGTTTTTCATTACTGGCTCCAGGCTTATTTATAAGCTTCAATCTCGAATTCAAATCATTTACACATGTAATCGATGAGGAATGATTACATGTGTAATCATTGAAGTCAATAAAAAATTCAAGACACTTGCATGAGCACGGGCTTGATTTTTATCATTCGCCTGAAAACTGAGCTTGCATGCTTTTACATTGCCTTGCATAATTGGTCTTACCAATTTTCACACTGGTCGACCAACCATCTGTTAGGAAAGCATGATGAAGCAAATGCCTGGAATGATGGCCCAGCTGGCAGCTGCCTGCCTGTTGTTGTCCAGCCTGAGTGCGCACACCTGTGCGGCTGATGCTGACGCTGGCAAGCCGCGCTACCAGAATCCCATCATTCATGCCGATTATTCTGATCCCGATGTCATACGCGTTGGCAATCGCTACTACATGACTGCATCAAGCTTCAACAGCGCCCCCGGCCTGCCACTGCTGGAATCGGCAGATATGGTGCACTGGCAGTTAACCGGCCATGCCCTGTCCCAGCAATTACCGTTGGCAGATTTTGTCAGGCCGCAGCATGGCAAGGGTGTGTGGGCACCCTGCCTGCGCTATCACGATAATCGCTTCTGGATTTTTTACCCTGACCCCGATAAAGGTATCTACGTGATGACTGCAGAAAAGTTCAGCGGTCACTGGACTACGCCACATTTGCTGCTGGCAGGCAAAGGCATCATCGACCCTGCTCCATTGTGGGATGAGGATGGCAAGGCCTACCTCTTGCATGCCTGGGCCAAGAGCCGTGCCGGTTTCAATAATGTACTGAGCCTGCGCCGCATGAACAACGAAGCGACACAATTGCTGGATACCGAAGGCAAGATCGTCATTGATGGCAACAAGCTGCCTAACTACAAGACGCTGGAAGGACCAAAGCTTTACAAGCATCAGGGCTACTACTATGTATTCGCCCCCGCAGGTGGCGTCGAAGAAGGCTGGCAATCGGTATTCCGTTCGCACAATATCGAAGGCCCGTATGAAGACAGGATCGTCATGGCACAAGGCAAGTCATCCACCAATGGCCCGCATCAAGGTTCCTGGGTACAAACCCCGCAAGGTACAGACTGGTTTTATCACTTCCAGGATAAGCGTGCGTATGGCCGCATCGTGCACCTGCAACCCATGCACTGGAAAGATGGCTGGCCTGTCATCGGTGACGATACCAACTACGCTGGCACAGGCGAACCGGTGCTCAGTCATGCCATGCCACTGCCAAGTAAATTCCCTTCTGTGCAACCGGCCACTACGGATGAATTCAAGAGCAGCAAACTGGGCCTGCAATGGCAGTGGAATGCCAACTGGAAACCTGAATGGTTTTCACTGACAGCCAGGCCACAGCATTTGCGCCTGCTGACACAATCTGACACCAGCTATGCCGGACGCAAAAACCTGTGGGATGTGCCTTCGCTGTTATTGCAAAAACTGCCTGCAGAGCAATTCACGGTAGATACCAAGCTCGACGTCAGTCATCTGAAAGACGGTAGCAGCGCTGGCTTGGTCATGTACGGCTTTAACTATGCCTGGCTGGGTGTACGTCAGCAAGACAAGGAAAAACAATTGCTCTTGTCCACTTGCGACAAGACAGAATCAAAATGCGAAGAAGTCACCCGTGCCAGCCTGCCATTGAGAAGCAACATCGTGTACTTACGCATGGTAGTGCAGGCGGGTGGCAAGACCCGTTTCTATTACAGCACCAATAATCAGCAATTCAATGCAATTGGCGATGTGTTTACCGCCACCATGGGGCGCTGGGTTGGCGCGCAAATGGGGCTGTTCAGCGTGCGTGCTGGTGAGGCAGCATCTGCTGTCGGTGATGATTCTGTGGATGTGGATTATTTCAGGGTGAAGATAAATAATTAATCGCCAGAATCAAAACACCCCCGATTTGGGTTTGGGTTTGGGTTTGGGTTTGGGTTTGGGTTTGGGTTTGGGTTTGGGTTTGGGTTTGGGTTTGGGTTTGGGT
>NZ_JBWKQH010000004.1:0-273106 GCF_059418665.1 Undibacterium sp. GW821-FHT07F11 | reverse complement strand
TTTGGGTTTGGGTTTGGGTTTGGGTTTGGGTTTGGGTTTGGGTTTGGGTTTGGGTTTGGGTTTGGGTTTGGGTTTGGATTTTGCAGTTGCTTTTGACTTTCGCAGTTCCCATGTGTAGCCGCCGTTTGTGCGGTACAGAAAATGGAAAGAGAAAGGCCGATGTTTGAGCCGCAGGCGAGTTTTCGGACTTTCCCATTTTTTGTACTGCACAAACGGGAACCCCGCAGGGGCGGCGACGCCTGGGTCGCCTTTCTTTGAATACGTTCTTTGGCGACACAAAGAAAGTATTTCGGCTGCCGGGCCGAGACCCGGCTTGGTTCGACGAAGCGCAATCGTTTTAATCAAAGTACGGCAAGATAACCAGCGCCACTGGAGCGCCAACCCGGTAACCTCCAGCCAAAAACACACTGGAGCGACGCCATTAAAGTCACGAATCAATTTGCAAGCTTGGCTCGGATAACAGCCAGCCAACAAAAACCCGTATCAAATTCTCCCGCTTGATGCCCCTCAACGACAATTCCTTGCCCTGGCACAAATATATCCCCACCCAATCCCAGAAAATCCTTCATATTGGGTTAAAGTTGACCCTGCATGCAGCGCAAATCTCAGCAGCGTGCCAAAATAGAAAGAGATGCAGCCGGGCAAAGTCAATTCCCTGTATGCTGGCATCCGATAACAGAGACAAACTACCGTAAAACGAATTCATCATGCGTATTTTGCTAGCAGAAGACGACAGTGTCCTGGCCGACGGGCTCACCCGTTCGCTCAGGCAATCTGGCTATGCCACTGACTGTGTTAATGACGGGGAGGCAGCGGATACCGCGCTGACCACCCAGGATTTTGATTTGCTGATTCTCGACCTGGGCCTGCCCAAATTAAGCGGGCCAGAAGTCCTGCGCCGTCTACGGGCGCGTAATTCGCGTTTGCCGGTGTTGATTTTGACAGCGGCAGATTCTGTAGAGCAAAGGGTCAAGGGCCTGGATCTGGGTGCTGATGACTACATGGCCAAGCCCTTTGCCCTGTCTGAACTGGAAGCACGTGTGCGGGCGCTGACACGGCGTGGTGCGGGCGGCGGGCCAACTGTGATCAAGCATGGGCCACTGACCTATGACCAGGTCGGGCGTATCGCCTATATCCATGAACAGATGCTGGATTTATCGGCACGTGAACTGGGTTTGCTGGAAGTACTGCTGCAGCGTACCGGGCGGCTGGTCTCGAAAGAACAGTTGGTCGATCACCTGTGCGAATGGGGTGAAGAGGTCAGCAATAATGCCATTGAAGTGTATGTACACCGCTTGCGCAAGAAAATAGAAATTGACGGCGTGCGCATCGCCACGGTGCGCGGACTTGGTTATTGCCTGGAAAAATTCTTTGTTCCTGCCACGCCTGCAACATCAGCGGCAACAGTCGCAACAGCGACGACAACCGCAGCCCCTGCAAATCCTGAACAAAAATGAGTCAACAGCCAGGCAGTGCCGACAGCGACGCAACAGCGCCTGACAGCACGGCGGGCAAGCAGCCTGAAGAAAAAATTCAGCGCTCGTTGTTTGGTGAAATCCTTGACTGGATGCTGGCCCCGCTCTTGCTCTTGTGGCCCATGAGCATTGCCATCACTTATCTGGTGGCAAAGTCCATTGCCAACCAGCCCTTCGACCGCGCGCTGGAAGACAATGTGCTGGTGCTGTCGCAGCAAGTCAAAGAAATAGATGGCCAGATCATCACCCAGCTCAGCAATCCGGCACGTGACATTTTGCGGGCCGATGACCTCGACAATATTTATTTCCAGATCAAGAATGCCAAAGGCGAAGTCATTGATGGGGACCGTGACTTGCCCATGCCGACAGAAGAAGAAAAACCACTGACCGGCACAGTGCAATTAAGAAATGCCGTTTTGCGCGGCATCGATATCCGCATTGCGTATAGCTATATTGACCTCAACAAGACTGGCAAGCGCGGTCCTAATAAAGATTCGCACAAAGATTCACTCAAAGACCCGCATCTGGCGTTGGTGCAGGTAGCCGAGACGCTGGAAAAACGTGCACTGCTGGCGAATGAAATCATCAAGGGTGTGATCCTGCCGCAATTCATCATCCTGCCTATTGCTCTGGCACTGGTCTGGTTTGCGCTGACCCGTGGCCTCTCTCCACTTGTGGAACTGCAGCAGAGAATACGCGCACGCAGGCCAGATGATCTAAGCCCCATTGATTCACGCCATGTGCCGGAAGAAATCACGCCCCTCGTTAAATCACTCAATGAAATGCTGGAGCGACTGGCGCAAACCATCGCCATCCAGAAGCGCTTTATTGCCGATGCTGCGCACCAAATGAAGACACCGCTGGCCGGTATGCGCATGCAGTCAGAACTGGCTTTGCGGCAAACTGACCAGAAAGAAATACATCAGTCACTGACACAACTGGCCACCAGTTCAGAAGCCGCCACACGCCTGGTCAACCAGCTGCTGACACTGGCCCGCGCAGAAAACCTGGCACCGACCAATCAACCACGCGAACAGATAGACTTGAACATATTGGCACGCAATGTGGTACAAGACTGGATACAGGCTTCTTTCAGTAAAAAGATAGACCTGGGATTTGAGCAGGATAAAAATGCCGTGCTGATTTTTGGCAGCCCGCTGATGCTGCGCGAAATGCTCAGCAACCTGATCGACAATGCCTTGCGTTACACCCCACAAGACCATAGTGTGACAGTGCGGGTGCGTATAGATCATGACCAGGCACTGGCGATACTGGAGGTGGAAGACAATGGCCCAGGCATACCAAAGGCAGAAAGAGAACGTGTGTTTGAACGCTTTTACCGCATCCTGGGTACTAATGTGCAGGGCAGTGGCCTGGGCCTGGCCATCGTGCGCGAAATCGCCAGCCAGCACGATGCCAGGATAGACATACTCGACAATCCCCAGCCACAAGACCCGGCTTATCCCGGTTGCGTATTCCGCATTTCTTTCCAGCTAAATCCTTTTGATGAACTTGCCATGGAGGGCCTGTCATGAACGATGCACCTGAGTTGGCTGGCAGTGTCAGCAAACAATACTGGCGTCATACCAAAAGACTGACGGTAAGCCTGCTGTGCTGCTGGGGTGCACTGTGTTTCAGCATGCTGTTCTTTGCACGTGAATTGTCAACCCTGGTTTTCTTTGGCTGGCCGTTTTCTTTCTACATGGCAGCACAGGGATTGACGCTGAGCTTTGTCTTGATACTGGTCATCTATTCTCTAGGCATGGGCTGGATAGGCCGCCGGCACACGGGGGGCTGATCACATGCCACAAAAACGCTTTACCCAAAGATTGACGCTGTACTACCTGTGGTACACCCTGCTGTTTTTCATCTTCCTGATCAGCCTGGCGATACTGGAAAAAGAAGGCGTGCCGCGTGCATGGATAGGTTATCTGTTCATGTTCGCCACCATCGTGCTGTACGCAGGCATAGGTGTGGTCAGCCGCACATCCGACATCAGTGAGTATTATGTCGCAGGGCGGCGTGTGCCTGCCGTCTTCAATGGCATGGCAACGGCGGCCGACTGGATGTCTGCCGCCAGTTTTTTAAGTCTGGCTGGTGGCTTGTATTTACAGGGGTTTGATGGCCTTGCCTACATCATAGGCTGGACTGGTGGTTTTTGCCTGGTGGCGATGCTGATCGCACCCTATCTGCGCAAGTTTGGTCAATACACGATTCCTGACTTTTTGGGTGCACGCTTTGCTGGTACGCCTGAGAATAATATGGTCAGGATCATCGCCGTGTTTGCCACCGTCTTTATCTCTTTCATTTATGTGGTGGCGCAAATTTATGGTGTGGGCCTGATCACTTCGCGCTTTACCGGTGTAGATTTTTCTGTTGGTATCTTCCTGGGTCTGGCCAGCATCCTGGTGTGTTCTTTCCTTGGTGGCATGCGGGCAGTGACCTGGACCCAGGTGGCGCAATACATCATCATCATCATCGCGTTTTTGATCCCGGTGGCGTGGTTGTCGGTCAAACACACCAACAACCCGGTTGCCCCACTATCGTATGGCTCAGTGTTGCCTGAGTTGGTCAACAAGGAAAAAAGCTTTGAGTCAGATGCAAGAGAAAAAGAAGTCAGGGCCATCTACCGTCAGCGCGCCGACGAATTACAAAAGAAAATACAACAACTGCCACAATCCTGGGAGGAAGGCCGCTTCGAATTGCAGCATAAGCTGGAAGAATTAAAGTCAGGTAATGCCTCGCTGCTGGATATCAAGGCAGCCAGCCGGGTGCTGGCGAATTATCCCAAGACACCGCAAGAAGCACAAAACCGCTGGAGCGAGATACGTAATAATTACCTGGGCAAGTCGCAACCCAGTTTTTCCAAGTACACGCCGTATGCCGCAAAAGACAAGAATGAGTCGGACAACAAACGCAATAATTTCATGGCACTGGTGCTTTGCCTGATGATGGGCACAGCCGCCCTGCCCCATGTGCTGGTGCGTTATTACACAACACCCACGGTCAAGGAAAGCCGAGACTCGGTATTCTGGTCGCTGTTCTTTATCATGCTGCTCTACATCACCATCCCGGCGCTGGCGATACTGGTCAAGTACGATATCTATAATTCCCTGGTCGGCAGTGAATTCTCCAAACTGCCCGCCTGGGTCACTTATTGGGCGAATATAGACCGCATCAATCCACTGGTGAATATCACCGACATCAACCATGATGGCATAGTCCAGCTGGCCGAGATCGTGCTGGATGGTGACATCGTCGTACTGGCCACGCCCGAGATTGCCGGGCTACCCTATGTGGTGTCTGCGCTGGTGGCGGCCGGTGGACTGGCGGCTGCGCTGTCTACCGCCGACGGCTTGCTGTTGACGATATCGAATTCACTGTCGCACGACATTTATTACAAAATCATAGATCCGCAAGCCTCCACGCAAAAGAGGGTGACGATATCCAAACTGCTGTTACTGGTAGTGGCACTGGTGGCGGCCTATGTGGCCTCACTCAAGCCTGCCGATATTTTGTCGCTGGTCGGCGCTGCGTTCTCTGTGGCTGCATCGGCCTTATTCCCTTGCCTGGTACTGGGCATATTCTGGAAGCGCGCCAACCGCCAGGGGGCCATCTGCGGCATGGTTACCGGCTTTGTGGTTTGCGTGTTTTACATGCTGTCCACTCACCCCTTATTCGGCGGCAACCCTGCTAACCAGTGGTTCAGCATCGCCCCGATATCGGCAGGTGTATTCGGCGTACCGGCAGGTTTTATTACCATGCTGGTGGTCAGCTTTTTTACACCTAAGCCGGATCAGAAGACACTGGAGTTGGTGGACTTTATCCGGCAGCCCTGAAGCAGGAAAAACAGGAAATGCCTGGCGATGGTAAAAAATAGATACTGTAGGGCACATTGTAATGCGCTCTACGTCACGGCTTACCTGGACATGTATCTGTTAATTAAAATCCACCCGCATGCTTAGAGTATTGTAAGAGCACCTGGTGATGTTTTTCGGAATTGAGCCGGTGTTTCCCCAAACCGCTTACGGAATATCTTCCCAAGATAACTGACATCAGAAATACCTGCTTCATCTGCAATTGTCGCAAGGCTATGGCTGGAATTAAGCAAGCGCCATTTCACATGTTGCAAGCGTACTTCGTTCCAGTAATTTTTCGCTGTCATACCATGGCTGACCAGGAACAGGCGATCCAGTTGTCGCCTGCTGATGCCGACCATGCTGGCAAGTTCATCTGTCGTCTTACTTGAGCTGAGCAAGCTGCGCATCAGGGCGATGGCGCGGCCTGTGTGACGACCTGTTGTAGCCTCGATATCCAATGAACGCAGTTGATGACCGCTGCTGCGGGCCTCATCAACCAGCATGTCAGCCAGTCCTTTCAAGGCACGGTTGCGGCCACAGGCACGCGCCAGTATTTCTACTGCAAGGTCTATTGCCGCCGTGCCACCGGCACATGAAATGCGGTCTCCATCAAAGCAATACATCTGCTCGCTCACAACTTCTATGCGTGGGAATGAAGCGCGAAATTCTGCTTCATGCCGCCAGTGCAGTGCGACCTTATGACCAGACAACAAACCACAGGCAGCAAGCAGAAAACATGCGTTATCAATGCAGACCAGTTTGACACCGTGTCCTGCCGCCTTGCGCAGGATATCTTTATAGCGTGGTGCCAGTGCCTGTGTCGCCTTGGCATTTCTTCCACCAAATACCACCAGATAATCAAAGTCCGCATAATTAATTTCTGCAGGCGTGATCTGTACCTGTATGTCAATCCCGCTGCTTGATTTGACACTGCCAGCATTAAGACCCAGGACATGCCATGTGCAATACCGCTGGCGACTGTAGTCTGCCTCGTCTGCGGTAAAGCGCAGCTTGTCCAGAAACCCTCCAAACGGCAGTAGCGCAAATTCGGGCAAAGGCATAATCAGTATGCGTATGTCTGCCACAGTAGTTTCAGTATGCATATGCTATATGTCCATAATTTACCTTATTAAGTCCATATAATACCATTCACAAGACATCGTATTGTCTACACTGATCGCATAGAAAACGGGAGAACACATGGCTTTGCATACCTGGATTATTTACGCGATTGCAGTATTGGGCTTATCGATTACACCGGGGCCGAATGGCTTGCTCGCGATGACACATGGCGCGATGTATGGCGCAAGAAAAGCGGTGTGGACCATCACAGGCGGCGTGGTGGGTTTTACCTGTTTGATTGCCTTGTCCATGTTTGGCCTGGGTGCCTTGCTGCAGGCTTCTTCACATGCCTTGCTTGTATTGAAGATAGGCGGCGGGCTTTACCTGGTCTGGCTTGGTATACAGTTATGGCGCGCCCCTGCGCTGCGCCTGGCACTCACGGGAAGCGCCGGTGCAGCATCCGGGCTCAGCCTGTTCCGCACTGGCTTGCTGACTGCCATTGCGAACCCAAAAGTACTCTTGTTTTATGGCGCTTTCCTGCCCCAGTTTATTGACATGCAACAGCCGCTGTTACCGCAATTTCTGATCATGACGGCGACATTTGCAGGCATGGAATTTGTAGTCGAATGCCTGCTGGCCAGGCTGGCCCACCAGATACGCCCCTGGCTGGAACGTGGCGAGAAACGCTTTAACCGCGCTTGCGGAACGCTGTTTGTATTGGTAGGTGCGGCTTTACCGATAGTAAAGTAAGGCCAGGTTCTCAACTACAGAAACGCTAGTCAACAACCTGGCCATGCCGCATTCAAGCCACATTCATGCAACCAGCTCAGTCTGCAAGCACAGACTGTAAAGACACAGGTTTGCTGGCCTGCGCCATGGGGAACAGCCACCAGCGCTTGCCGGTTTGCGGTTCGGCGATGTCAACCTCTTCACCCATCTGCGGCGTACTGATCCTGACATCATGCTGTTTGGCCAGTGCAACGATGCGTTCAAACGGCTCGAACCAGCTATGCAAAGATAAATCAAAGGTGCCGTTATGGATAGGCAGCATGGTTTTGCCACGCAAATCGATATGGGCCTGCAGCGATTGCTCTGGCTGCATATGCACATCAGGCCACATCTTGTTATAGGCACCGGTTTCTATCATCGTCAGGTCAAAAGGACCGTATTTGTCACCTATCTCTTTAAAGCCTTTGAAGTAGCCGGTATCGCCGCTGAAAAATATTTTCAGCTCAGGTGTCAGTATGCTCCAGGATGTCCACAGGGTCTGGTCACGGTCATGCAAGCCACGGCCAGAAAAATGCTGGGCAGGTGTGGCGACAAACTGCGTGCCATTGATCCAGGTGCTTTGCCACCAACCCAATTGCTGGATTTTGTTTGCATCTATACCCCATTTGATGAGGCGATCACCCACACCTGTCGGTGTCAGGATATGCTCAGTTTTTTTCGCCAGTTGCAGGATAGCGGCGTAATCAAGGTGATCATAATGATCATGCGACAGGATGATGCCCTTGATAGGTGGCAGGTCAGCAATGCTGATCGGTGGCTGGTGAAAACGTTTTGGTCCCATCCATTGGAATGGTGAGGCACGCTCAGAAAACACCGGGTCAGTCAGCCAGAATTCACCCTGCAATTTCATCAGCATGGTTGAATGACCAAGACGATAGAGTGTGTTATCCGGTGCGGCCAGCAACTGCTCTTGAGTCAGGTCAAACACGGGGATGCTGCCGCCAGGCACCGTGTCTTTTGGTTTATCGAAGAAAAACTTCCACATGATTTTCAGGTTTCCCCAAAGACCAGGCTCGCGCATTTCTTTGTCATTGACAAAACCACCCGCTGAAGCAGGCGCTTGCGTGTCAGCCTGGGCTGCCGGTGCCACTGCAGACATAACTACAGGCAAATTCTGGGCATTGCTGGGGTAAGAAACATAGGCCATGGTGATCAACACTCCTGTCATGAAGAGACTGAATACAAACCGCGAAAGTCGGGGCATAATTAATAAAATGCTTACGAAGCTGATTACTGCACTGAAATATTACACTACACAGTGTAGTTTCTAAATCTGAAAAAGTAAACTACTTAGTGTAAAATTCTTTTATCGCAGCCAGACAGGCTCAACCAGCACATCAGATAATAAAATTACAAAATGTCAGAACCCGTACGCCAGACCGACCGCAAACGCGAAGCCATCTTGCAGGCAGCCATTCATGAATTTCGCCTCAATGGTTTCGATGCAACCAGCATGGACAAGATCGCCGCCACGGCCATCGTCTCCAAACGAACGGTGTACAACCACTTCCCTAGTAAAGACGATTTGTTCGCCGCAATATTGTTAAAATTGTGGCAAAGCGCAGTTTCTCAGGATGATTTTCGCTATCAGGCCGATAAAAACCTGCGCGAACAGCTGGAAACTTTCCTTGGCAACAAGATGCGCCTGATGAGCGACACCAACTTCATCGACCTCGTCCGCGTCGCCGTTGCCGCCACCATACACACCCCGGACCGCGCCCGCGACATGGTCGAACGCATGAGCAAGCGCGAAGAAGGCATCGTCGCCTGGATCAGGGCGGCACAGGCCGACGGCAAGTTAAAAGCTGGCGACCCCTATTTCATGGGCGACATGCTGCAAGGCCAGCTCAAGTCCCTGGCCTTCTGGCCGCAGGTGGCGATGGGGCAGCCGATGCTGGAAGAGCCGCAGCAAAAAGTGTTGATAGAACTGACGGCGGGGATGTTTTTGGGGTATTACGGCGTGGCTTGATGCGAACGCATGCTGAACTTCTGCATTCAAAACAATCTACTTGCGTATGAACATTTTTACGTTGTAAGGCGCATTGCAATGCGCCTTACGTCACGGCAATTGCGAAGGAATGAACTGTGCAAAGTTCATTAGCTTAAAAATCGCAGAAGGATTCAAATCAATCATCCTGAGCAGCCAGAATCGCTTGTTGTGTATGCGCAATGTGCCCTTCCAGTAGTCTGATGGCTTTACCTTCATCACCGGCACGCAATGCATCGAGAAGCGCATAATGCTCGCGTTGCGGCTGTTCTCTTCCCACGACATGGGAGATATAAATTCTGGTGTAGCGCTGCGTCCCCAGTACCAGGTCTTCTATCATCCTGAGCAGGCGCGGTTTGCCAGCGGCGCTATACAGTGTCAGATGAAACTCAAGATTCAGTGCAGACCAGACACTGGGCTTGCTGGCCTGGTCATATCGCTCAAGTATGGCCTGGCAACTGTCGAGATGATCCGACGTCAGCCTGGGCATGGCTAATCTTAATGCCCTGGTCTCCAGGCCTATGCGTATATCCAGCATCTCGATAATCTCTGGTATTGAATGTGTGGTGACCACAGCACCTTTATTGGGCTCATGCTTGACCAACCCTTCTGCCTCCAGCTTCTTGAGTGCTTCACGGATAGGGATGCGGCTGACGCCAAATTGCTCAGCCAGTTCTTCCTGCTTCAAAGGCACGCCTGCTGAGAGCACCCCATCATAAATATTCTTTTTCAGTGAAGAGCTGATCTGGTCTGACGTAGGCTTGTTCATAAGCGCTCAATTTTTGGTATTTTTTATCAACACAAAAATTATACATTATTGGATCCAATTTAAGATACAATTTTTCATCGCCTGGGTTTGGGCTGCAGGCAGGCAAAATTTTCTCCGACAGGGATGGCAATGGACACTACAGAAAAAACTCATTATGACGCCGTGATCATAGGCGGGGCCATCATCGGTTCATGCACGGCTTACTTCCTGAAGAAGACCAGCCCGGACATGAAGATTGCGGTGATAGAACCAGACCCTACCTATGAATTTGCATCGACAGTCCGTGCATCTGGTGGTGCCAGGCGCTTGTTCTCATGCCCGGAAAATATCCAGATGTCGAACTTCAGCATTGATTTCATCAAGGCATTTCCTACAGAGATGGGCATCAATGGCGAGCTTGCGCCTATTGACTGGAAGGAGCAAGGCTATCTGTTCATCGTCCAGGGTGAGCATCTGCGCGTCATTGAAGAAAATGAAAAAATACAAACCGCACTTGGTGCAGAAATTCATCTGCTCGATCGCCAGGGATTACTCAAGCATTTTCCATCAATGAATGTCGATGATCTTGACGGTGGGGCATATTCCCCGCGCGATGGCTGGTGTGACCCGTCCAGCTTCTTGCAAGGTATGCGCAAGAAGGCGCGTTCGCTGGGGGTAGATTACATACAGGACAAAGTCGCAGGACTGAACTCCAGCAAGCATGCTGTGACCAGCGCCGTTTTAGCCAGCAAGCGAGTAGTCAGTGCCGACTACTTTGTCAACGCTGCTGGCCCATGGGCCAGCCAGATCTGCGACATGATAGGCATGCATTTACCTGTCAGCCCGCTACGCCGCTTTGAGCATTACTTCACAGGCCAAAACAAGATAGAAGCACTACCCTACGTCAAAGACAGCAATCGCCTGGCGTTTCGCCCCGAAGGTGTAGGCTATTCAGGCGGCCTGGTCAATTCTGATGAGCCACGCGGTTTCAATTTCGATGTTGATCATGACTATTTTGAGCGCGTGGTCTGGCCAGCACTGGCACACCGCTTCCCTACCGCATTTGAAGGCACAAAATGCCACCGCACATGGTCAGGCCTGTACGAACAATGCGAGCTGGACGGCAATCCCATTATTGGTAACTGGAATGGACACTTTGACAATTTCTACGTCTCCGCCGGATTCTCCGGCCACGGCATGATGCACGCCCCAGCCGCTGGCCGCGCAATTGCCGAGATGATAGTCAAGGGACATCAAGAGACAATAGATTTGTCGCGCTTGTCTTATGACCGCGTTGAAAAGAATGAACCTTATCGGGAGAACGGTATTCTTTGATTGGTAATGGGGCGGGGTGCAATTAACTTTGCGTGTCGCCCGCATAGCTCACTTTCCACCATCGCCGTAACGTAGGGCGCATTGCAATGCACCGCATGGTGCTCAAAGGTTACGCGGTAAATATTTGTGTCGTCTGCGGCGCATACATACGGCGCAATATATTGCGCCCTACGATTATCCCATTGCAATGAGCATCCGTGCGACTAGGTTCTGATAATCACACAAACTAAATTTTTTACCATTACCCTTCAACCTTCTCCAACACCGCCAACATCGCCCTCAACCCCTCATTCAAACGTTTCAACTCCCCCGCTCCCAAGCCAGACATGATGCGCCTTTCATTTTCCACATGAGCGACCAACGCACGATCTACAAGGTCTTTGCCCGTATCTGTCAATTGCACCAGCATGCTGCGGGCGTCGTCGGGGTTTTGCAGGCGTAGTATCCAGCCGCTGGCTTCGAGCTTTTGCAGTCTGTGGGTCATGGTGCCGGAGGTGACCATGAGTTTCGAGAACAGGTCGGTCGGGCTCATGCAAAAAGTGGCGCTGGAGCGTCGCAGTGTTGCCAGCATGTCGAATTCCCAGGCGCTCATGCCGAAGTTGCTGAAGGTGGATTCCAGTTCACGCCCCAACAGGTCACTGCAACGGCGCAGGCGGCCTATGTTTTCCATGGGGCTGCAATCAAGGTCTGGCCTGGCATTGCGCCACTGTTCCAGTATCTTGTCGACTGCATCCATCGTCTTTTCCCCCATCTTGCTTACTCCCTGATTATTTATTCTTTATAAGTTTCCATTATATGCGCTACCCCTGATGCTTCAGGCATTTGGCCGCTACGGCCTCTTGCTTCCTGCTGAAAGACCATACGCTGCATGGGGATTTATCTTGATATCAAGATACTTTGTGCTACCATAATTTATCTTGAACTCAAGACATTATCATGAAAACCGCAACTACCACTCCCAACCTCGCCCGCCTTGGCTTTTGGCTGGATACTTTACTGACTGCCCTGGCACCTGCCATCTGGGGGTCAACTTATATTGTCACTACGCAATTCTTGCCGCCGGACCGTCCGTTCACTGCCGCCCTGCTGCGCTGCCTGCCCAGCGGGATTTTGCTGGTGCTGTTTTGCAAGCGCCTGCCCTTGTCGCGTGAATGGGGGCGCTTGCTGGTACTGGCTGCGCTGAACATAGGTTTCTTCCAGGCCCTGCTGTTCATTGCTGCATACCGTTTGCCTGGTGGCATGGCTGCCGTGATTGGCTCAATACAGCCTTTGCTGATTATGGCAATGGTCTGGTTAATGGACAGGCGCAGGCCAGCGGTAGTGGCAATCACGGCCAGCATCTTTGCGGTGCTGGGCATGGCGGCGCTGCTACTGTCGGCCACTGCGGTGATGGATGCCGTGGGCCTGGCTGCCGCTGCGGCTGGGGCAATTTGTATGGCGGGTGGCACGTATTTGTCGCGACGCTGGCAAAGCAGTTTGCCGGTATTGGCTTTCACCGGCTGGCAGCTCCTGCTGGGTGGTTTGATCTTGCTGCCCTTGAGCCTGCTGGTGGATGCGCCGCTGCCTGCACTGAACCTGACACAGATACTGGGCTATGCCTACCTGTCCATCGTTGGTGCCTTGCTGGCCTATAGCCTGTGGTTCCGCGGCATAGCGCGTTTGTCACCAGTTGCTGTGTCTTCACTGGGTTTATTAAGCCCTATCACTGCCGTCATCCTGGGCTGGGTCGTGCTGGGTCAAAGCATGCGCGGGATGTCACTGGCGGGTTTATTGATCGTTCTGGCCAGCGTCATCGTCGTGCAAAAAAGCATGCGTAGCCAGGCCTGAAATTTTTATCTCTCTCACTTCATCAAGGAAAACAAAATGCACGCATCCATACAAGAAATTATCGAGTCCCGTGTCTCTGCCAATCATTATGAAGCCAGCCTCAAGCTCAGCCATGCCGAGATCAGCGAACTGGTGCGCCTGGCAACGCTGGCACCCTCTGCCTATAACTTCCAGAACTGGAAATTTTTGGCGGTTGTCAGCGATGAAGCCAAACAGCGCTTGCAGGCGGCAGCGTTTAATCAGCAAAAGGTCAGCGATGCTGCGGTGACTTTCATTATCTGCGGCACGCTGAATGCGCACACGCAACTGGAACCGGCCTTGCGCCCGGCTGTTGCTGCCGGGATCATCGACGATACGATGCTCAGCACCTGGGTAGGTATGGCAGAGCAAAGCCATACCAATAATGCGGTGCTGCAAAGGGATGAGGCCTTGCGATCAGCTTCACTGGCAGCGATGACGCTTATGCTGGCTGCACAAGGCATGGGCCTGGCGTCTTGCGCCCTGAGTGGCTTTGATGCGGAGGCAGTGTCACGTGAGTTTGAACTGCATGAGACGGAAATCCCGGTCATGCTGATCACGGTAGGTTATGCTGCACCAGGCAATTGGCCGCAAAAACCACGCAAGCAAGTGCATGAAGTAATGCACTTGCTATAGCACTTGTTATAGCTTCACAGTCACATCAATCGTAACGTGCGAGGCTGGCTTCCAGATGCGGAGCCAGTTCATCGGCAGAGCTGACGGTCATGCCCAATTCACTAAGCAAACCATCGCGCAAGCCATATACCCAACCATGCACGGTTAATTGCTGGCCACGGTCCCAGGCGTCTTGCACGATCGTGGTCTGACAGAGGTTGACGACTTGTTCGATGACATTCAATTCGCACAGGCGTTCGCTTTGTTGTTGCAAAGACAGTGCCTCGCCCAGGTATTTTTCATGCTTTTGATGTACATCCTGCACATGGCGCAGCCAGTTGTCGGCCAGACCAACACGGCGTTTGGTCAATGCGGCATGTACACCCGAGCAACCATAATGGCCACAAATGATGATGTGCTTGACACCCAGTACGTCAATCGCGAATTGCAATACAGACAGGCAATTCAAGTCAGAGTGAACGACGACATTGGCGATATTGCGGTGGACGAATAATTCACCAGGCAAGAGGCCCAGTAATTCATTCGCTGGAACGCGGCTGTCGGAGCAGCCTATCCATAAGTATTCGGGGCTTTGCTGTGCTGCCAGCTTCTTGAAAAAATCAGCATCTTTTGCTGTGATGGCAGCAGCCCAATTGCGGTTGTTTTCAAATAATTGCTGTGGAGTCAATCCAGTGTTGCTTGTTGCGTTCATGCTCTCGCCCATTTATTTTAGACAGGCGAGATTCTAACCGTATTGGCGTTTGGCTGCATAATATATCCTGACATGGCTAATCTGACATGAACAAAATTATCATATTGCGAAGCAAGTCTGTATAAGCAATACTTAATGAAAATAAACATCCAGCTATGGATATGGAGTTCGGGCATGATCTTGGGCAAGTATGGCAAGACAAAGACGATATGGCTTTGCGCATTCAGCATTTTTTACCTGTGCGCATCCGGGCATGCCCTGGCTCAGCAAGAAAGCATACGTATTGCCACTTTTGGCCAGGGTGGCCCTATGGAAAAAGCTGCCGCCACGTATCTGACCGAGAATTATAAAAAACTGGGTGTACAAGTAGAGTTCGTCAACCTGCCCGGCAACCGCGCCTTGCAGGAATCGAATAGCGGTCGCCTGGATGGCGAACTCATGCGCAAGGCGGGCTTGAGTGTGGAATATCCCAACCTCTTGCAAATCATGGTGCCGCTGGCGACTACCAATACTGTGGCATTTGCCCTGGATAAAAATAAATATTTAGACAAAGGCTGGGACAGCCTGCGTGAACACACGTTTTCATATGAAACCGGCACCAAGGTCATAGAACAACATACCCTGGGCTTTACTAGCGGCCATGCCGAACACAATATCAAGGCAGCCTTCCGGCAAATGTTGAACAAGCGGGTAGAACTGATCGTCATTGATGAGCAAACCGGTTTGCAACTGGTCAAGGAAATGGGACTGGAAGGCACAGTGCATATGCTGACGCCACCTATCAGCACCATCCCGCTTTACCATTACCTGCATAAAAAACATACGGACCTGGCGAACAGGCTGGAAGCCTTGTTACGCAAGAATCACTAATCCAGACTGGCACGTTGTTTTTGCAGGAAGCGCCGCACTGCCTCATCCGCTTCCAGCCCTATTGCAACATCATAAGCCTGGCGCGCTTGCGCCCATTCACCTGCACTCTTCAGCAAATACGCACGTGCCGCCCAGTATGCCTGGTAGTTTTGCAAACGAGGTTGAGCCTGCACTGTCGGCAATATCTGCAAAGCAGCTTGTGGACCGGCTGTCTCTGCCAAGGCAATGGCGTGGTTGATGGCGACCACGGGTGAATCTGTGATGCGCATTAACTGCGCATAGAGTTGTACTATCGCCTGCCAGTCAGTCTTGCCGATGGCGCGCCTTGCCGCATGGGCAGATTGTATGGCGGCTTCCAGCTGATAACGTCCGACTTGTTGCAAAGCACTGGCGCGTCTCAGGATTTTTTCAGCGGCATGAATGAGTTTGCCATCCCATAAGCTGGTGTCTTGTTGGGCCAGCGGCACATAATCCCCACCAGCATCACGGCGCGCTGGCCGTCGCGATTCCGTGTACAGCATGAGTGCCAGCAAACCCAGGGACTCGGCCTCGTCAGGTTTCAGGGCTGCCAATAAATCGGCCAGCCATATCGCTTCATCTGCGAGATTTGGCCTTTGCCCTTCTGTGCCTATAGTATCAGCCCAGCCGGCGGTATAAATAGCATAGATGGCATCGGTGATGGCATCCAGTCTTTCGCCGATGACGCTCTGGTCTGGTATCAACAGAGGTATGCCGGAATCACGTATCTTGGCTTTCGCCCTTACCAGTCTTTGTGCCATGGTCGCAGGTGAAACCAGAAAAGCCGAGGCAATTGCCGCCGCATCCAGGCCAAGGATAGTTTGCAAAATCAGCGGCGCACGCATGCTGGCGTCTATGGCCGGATGGGCGCAGGCAAACATCAACGCCAGACGCTGATCAGGGATGGCGGCGCTGTCCACTTCATCCATCAACTCATCGCTAAGCAAGAGCAAATCAGGCAAGGCTGCTGCCTGGGTTTGCCGCTGGCGTACACCATCTATCATGGCGCGTCTGGCCACGGTCAATAACCAGGCTTCGGGTTTTGCCGGTATGCCAGTCTGCGGCCAGTGTTGCAAGGCGCTTTCAAAAGCAATGGACAGAGCATCTTCTGCCCAGGCCACATCATGCGAACGAGCCGACAGGATAGCGACCAGCCGCCCATAGCTGTTACGAGCGGCGGCCTCTGCTGCCTTGATTGCCCCGGCTACAGTAACAATACTCGCTAGCTTGCTGCCGAACATTCGTCGCCAGGCATTTTTTCTGTAGGCCAGATTGGTCTGACTTCAATTGAACCATAGGCGGCACCTGGGCAACGCGCCGCCCAGTGCAAGGCCGCATCCAGGTCTGCCACATCGATGATGTAAAAACCACCCAGTTGCTCTTTGGCCTCGGCATAAGGGCCATCAAGCACCGTGGTCTTGCCTTCACGCACGCGTACCGTGGTTGCCTTGGTCGATTCGCGCAAACGCTCACCGGATACCAGGGCACCCGCCTGTATCAGGGCTTCGGTATAGGCACCATAGGCAGCAATCATCTGCACCATTTCGGCATCCGGGATTTGTTGCTCTTCGGCTTCATTTGCGGCTATCAATAACATGTATTGCATGACTTTCTCCTCTTCAACATATAACGGGCAGGATGCACCGTCATGACAATGACGTTCGGGATACGGGCAAATCGACAAAGCGCTAAAAATATTTTATAGGCCTAATCAAGTAACAAGGCAAGCAACAAATGAAGCTTATAAGTATCAACGCCCTGGTATCAGCAATCCCCTCTGCACTGCCGGGCGTCCGACAAACTCAGCCAGGGCGCGCTGTACATGTGGATAATCATTGATGCCCACCAGATCACCCGCTTCATAAAAACCGATGAGATTGCGTATCCATGGGAAAATGGCGATATCGGCAATGGTATAGGTATCACCCATGATCCATTTGCGGTCAGCCAGACGCTGGTTGACTACAGCCAGCAAGCGTTTGGACTCCGCCACATAACGGTCACGCGGACGTTTGTCTTCATAGGCTTTACCAGCGAACTTATTGAAGAAACCAAGTTGACCAAACATGGGGCCTATGCCTCCCATCTGGAACATCAGCCATTGTATGCATTCATAGCGCTCTACTGCATCCGTGGGGATGCACAGTCCGGTTTTGTCAGCCAGATACAGCAGGATGGCACCGGATTCAAACAGGGCTAGTGGTTTGTCGCCTGGGCCCTGCGGGTCGATGATGGCAGGGATTTTATTATTCGGGTTCAGCGACAAGAATTCTGGCGACATCTGATCATTGGTCTCAAAATTGACCAGATGCGGTTCATATGGCAGGCCGGTTTCTTCCAGCATGATGGAAACCTTTACGCCATTCGGCGTCGGCAATGAATACAATTGCAGGCGTTCAGGATGTTGCGCTGGCCATTTTTTGTTGATGGAAAAATTGCTGATGACAGAGCTGGACATGGTGTTTCCTTCCTGGGTTAATCTGATAGCGGCCTTTCAGCACAGAAACCAGATGCTAATCCATTTATGAATTTTCTGCGCAAGGCCGCAATGTCCATGATGGCAAGCGCGCTGTATTTGGGCTAAGCTGCACGACTTGCACCGCAATCCAATTATTTTTCCCATGCTCAGAACCATCTTCATACGACTGCTGTTTGTTATCGCATTGATTGCCATTGTCCTGGGACTGGCACGTTATCTGGGCAAGGATAATAGCGATATTGCGCCAGAAAATTTGCTGGTTAAAGTAGGTGTCATCAAAAAGCCATTAGCAACCTCATTTGAATGGCAAGCGGAACTGGATGTGTACGCTGGCGTGCCAGATATCGATGCCAGTTATTTTTCAGATCCCTACGCGGTCGCAGCAGACAAGCAAGGCAATATTTTTGTCAGCGATGCCGGTGAACATAACCTGATCATGAAGATCAGCGCTGATGGTGCAGTTGCGCCCTATGCTGGCTCTGTTGAAGGCTTTGCCGACGGCAAGGCTGATCAGGCGGCTTTCAATACACCGTCTGGCATTGCGCTGGATGGCAAGGGTAATTTGCTGGTGGCTGATACAGGCAATCACGCCATACGCAGTATCAGCCCTGAAGGCATGGTGACGACATTAGCAGGCAATGGCAAACCCGGTTTCCACGATGGCCTGGGTGCTGAAGCACAATTCAATGGCCCGGTAGGTATAGCAGTTGATGCGGCTGGGAATATTTATGTAGCAGATACCTACAATGACCGCATACGCAAGATCAGCCCGGATGGCCAGGTCAGCACTCTCGCTGGTGGCAATGGTTCTGGTTATCTGGATGGTCCGGCAGCTGATGCCCTGTTTGATACGCCAACAGGCCTTGCCTTGAATAGCAAGGGTGACATACTGATCGCCGACAGCAAGAACGACGCCATTCGCAGGTTGGGCAAAGATGGGCAGGTAACAACCATAGCGCGCGCCCAGGAGGATGAGGACAAGCCACTGATGCGCCGCCCTTTGAGCATAGTCGCCACCTACGACGATCATTTATACATAGGCGAAGGTGGCAAGGGCCGCATCATACAGATTTCGCCCACAGGTGAAATGCGCGGCGTAACAGGTGTGGGTATCAATTTTGAACCCGGGGATGAAACGACGCCACGCTTTCTCCAACCCACAGGCATAGCCCTGAATGACAAGGGTACCTTGTTCGTCAGCGATTCAGCACGCCTGCAGTTGGTGAGGATACGTGCGCACGGTACAGTTGATGCCGCGACAGAGGAAAAACCTGCGGCACCAGCACCCAAGCAAGAAATCAAGAATACCCGTCTCGACGATGAAATCAAATCCTACCCCTGGCCCATCAAGCCACAAAAATCGCCACATGAAGTGGTAGGTACCATGGGCGAAGTGCGCGGCAATTATGATGGCGAAAGCCGCGACCATTTCCATGGCGGTCTTGATGTACAGGCGAATATGGGTACGACCGTATATGCCATCGCCGATGAGAAAGTGCGAGGCACCAGCAGTAGCTGGGGTTATGCTGGGCTCAGCGAAGGCATCAAGCTCGACAGCATGGCTTATATCCACATGAAAGTGGGGCGCACCGCCAAAGATGCGCTAATTGATGAGGATAAATTCCAGCTACAGACTAACGCAGAAGGCAAACCCTATGCAGTACGTGTCAGACGCGGCACCCGCTTCAAGACTGGCGAGGCACTGGGCAGTATCAACCGCATGTTCCATGTGCATCTGGAACATAATCATGCGGGTCTCAAAATCAACCCACTGCAACTGAACTTCCCCGGCCTGTTCGATACCGTCGCACCACAAATAGAAGAGATCACGATCGTTGACGGCAGTGGTAAGGAAGTCAAAGAAAAGCAAAAAGGCCGCCTGCTCTTGTCCAGCCAGGTCAAAGACTATGGCATCGTCGTTGATGCCTATGACCAGGTAGACGGCAATGCAAAACGTCGCCGTCTGGGTCTGTACCAATTGGGCTATCAACTCCTGTACACCGACGGCAGCCCCGTGCCCGGCTATGAAAACCCGCGCATGACGATGGAATTCAACGCCCTGCCACCCGACCGTGAAATGGTGAAATTATTGTATGCAGAAGAAAGCGGCATCACGGTACACGGCGCGAAGAAAACCCGCTTTTTGTACATGACCAGCAATTCGGTCAAAGACGGGATTGCTAAAAAAGGCAGCTGGGATGTCAGCAAGTTAGCACCTGGCAATTATGTCTTGCGTATCCATGCGGCGGACTTTGCGGGGAATGCGGCGAAGGATAATCGGGACCTGAAATTCACATTGGAATAATATTATTGTAAGTCCACAGCGATTATCAGCTACGCCAACCATCCACCACATTAAAGATGTAAATTCTTAACGATGATAAATACGTATATAAGGTGTTTACTTTTTCTCGCTTTTTTGACTCAACTTTCTCGCACTGTGTTTGCTGAAATTGTTCCAGAGTCGTCTGGTCACGGCCTGGTTGGGTTCGGTGGCTACCAGACGAAGCAGGCAAAATCACTGGCAGATATCCCACAACCCGTCGTAGCGCGACTTACCGAACATCTTAAAAACCGCATGGGTGAAACACAATATGCTCATTTGAAATTTGCTGGTGTTCAGTTGCCAGACGGAAGTTCCAAAAACGAGCAAGGAAAAGTTCCAGCCTATATATTGCAGTTCGATTTTGAATTACCTGGTACACCTAAAACCATTTTTCCCGCTGAAATCTGGCTCAAGTCTGACGCGAGTGTGCTCAAGGAGATTAACCTGCCTGCTTATGCGAATTCAACAAACAAGCAAGTGTTTCATTCTTTCAAAGAGTTAACGAGCGTCATAGCCAGAAAAGGTTTTCTCGAAAAAAACCTGGCTTTCATACACGAACAAGATGAAGACGGTGCCATCATCAAGAAAGGCTTGCTCGAAAAGGACATGACTGCCAGGCTCATGTACTATGAAAAACTTGATACCCTCGCCTGGGAATATACCAAGATATTATCGGACGATGGCTACACCAAAAACATGAAATCTATTTTGGTCAATGCGTATTCAGGGAAAATTATACGGACCATAAAGTCCTATTCTACTCGTTGAAATGAGGCACCAGACCTCCCCCTCAACCCACCACGCCCAGTATCACACTGGATGCCTTGAACAAACCTGTCACCGTACCACCTACAAACAGGCCCATGCTGCTTGCGCTTTCGTTGGTGATGATAGCGGCCAGAGTTGCGCCACCTGGCAATTCGACCACTACTTCGATATTGACTGCACCAGGCAAGATGCGGCTGATATTGCCTGTAAGTTGGTTGCGGGCTGAGAGCCTGGCTTTTGGGTCTTCTTCCATGAGGATGATGGAAGAAGCCTTGATCAATGCAAAGGCTTCAGCACCTATTTGCAAACCTAGCTCCAGCGTGCTTTCATGGGTGATGATGGCGACTATCTTTTGTCCGCCGGCTATTTCGAGTTCTATTTCATCATTGATGGCACCGGGTTTGACCTGACTGACCTTGCCGAGGAACTGGTTGCGTGCGCTGGTTTTCATATTCATTTTCCTGATCAATAAAAAATCGTCGGCAATGCCCACTGCCTGTCTGTCTAACTGGGCGATGAAGTCACGGTGTTCCTGTTCTATGATCTTGAAATTATTGACCAGTTGTTCACCACGCTTCGTCAGACGTGTACCACCACCACCCTTGCCACCTGTGAGACGTTCCACCAGAGGTTCGCCTGCGAGATTGTTCATGGTGTCGATGGCATCCCAGGCGGCTTTATAGCTCATCTTGACAGCCTTGGCGGCCTGGGTGATGGAACCACTTTCGGCCAGTTGGGCCAGCAGGGCAATGCGGCCCTTGCCACCAAAGTTTTCGCCATCGACGGTCATCCATACTGAGCCTTGCAGGGCGATGGATTTATTTTTTACATTCATTGCTTTGTCGTCCTCATGCTCTTTCATGCTATACATGAGCAATATTAATGAGTTTTCCATCCTGCAAGTTCAGCACATGTTCACCAAACAGCTGGGCATCTTCTGCATCATGGGTGATGAGTATCATGGGGATATTCAATTGTCTTTGCAGGCTATCGAGTTCCGTGCGCATGCTGATGCGCAAAGGCTGGTCGAGGGCAGCAAAGGGTTCATCCAGCAAGAGTGCGCGTGGTTCAGCGATCAGGGCGCGGGCCAGAGCAGTTCTCTGTTTTTGCCCGCCGGATAATTCATGCGGCATTTGCCTCGCCAGTGCTTTTATCTGCAAAGCATCCAGCCAGTAATCGACCTTTTCATCCTGCACTCTGGCAGATGGATTGCGCCAGCCATGGGCCAGACCAAAAGCAATATTCTGCGCCACGTTCAGATGCGGGAACAAGGCGTAGTCCTGGAACAGGTAAGCCAGTTGGCGGCGCTGTGGCGGCAGGTTGATGTGGGCTGCATGGTCGAACAGGGTGCTGCCAGCGACATGGATATAACCGGTATCGGGTGTCATCAAACCGGCAATGGCTTTGAGCACCAGGCTCTTGCCTGCACCGGACGGCCCGAGTATGACGAGGCGCTGGCTATCGCTGCGAACCACGACATCAAGTTCAAAACGACGCTGGCCAGATTGCAGGCTCTTGTGTATGTGCAGGTCAAATTGCATGGTATCTACTCATATTCAAAGGCGTCACATGCGGTTGGCGATGCGACCCGGTGCAAGCTTGCCCGCCAGTAGCAGCACCGCTATACAGACCGCCGAAGTCAGCAAGACCAGGGTATTGGCGACATCGTCCTGCCCCGCTTGCACTGCTTCATAAACGGCAATCGACAAGGTCTGGGTCTTGCCGGGTATGCTGCCAGCCACCATCAAAGTGGCACCAAACTCACCTAGGGCGCGCGCAAAGGCAAGCAAAACACCGGCCAGTATGCCGCGCCATGCCAGCGGCAAAGTCACGCGGAAAAAGATCGCCATTTCACTAACACCCAAGACCCTGGCTGCCTGCTCCAGTTGCCCATCTACCGCTTCAAAAGCCGCCCTTGCCGGTTTGAATACCAGCGGGAAGGCGACGATGGCTGCCGCAATGACTGCACCCTGCCAGGTAAAAATAAAACTGAAGCCAAAGTGATCTTGCAGCCAAGCGCCGATTGCGCTACGCCGCCCCAGCAGGACCAGCAGGTAATAACCAAGCACCGTGGGTGGCATGACCATGGGTAGGGTCAACAAGGTATCGAGCAGGTCACGACCAGGAAAACGCTTGCGTGCCAGCAAATAGCCTACCCCTATGCCAAAAATCAGATTCAGCAGCGTGGCCCAGCCCGCGACTTTCAATGACAATAGCAGGGCTGTCCATGCTGGGTTCATCTATAACCTTAAGGTTTTTACGGTTTCTGGAAGCCGTATTTAGTCAGGATAGCCTGGCTTTGCGGCAAGAACAAAAAGGCGATAAAGCGTTTGGCTTCTTCCCCATTGGTACTGGCCTTGATCTTGGCGACAGGATAAGTGACAGGTATATCCAGCGGCACATTCATGACGACTTTGACCTTGTCTTTCATGACGGCCGCATCGGTAGCATACACAAAACCGCTCTCCACTTCGCCACGGGCAACATAGTCCAGCGACTGGCGCACGTTCTGGGTATAGATGGCCTTGGCTTCCAGCGCAGGCCAGAGCTTTGCTGCCGTCAGTGCATGCTGGGTATAACGCCCGACCGGCACGCTGGCAGGGTTACCGATAGCAATACGCTTGACGCCAGCCTGGTTCAAATCTTCCAGGCGTTTGATGGGCAAAGTGCTGTCTATGGGTGCAATCAGCACCAGGGTATTTTTAACGAAATCACGGCGGTCGGCGGCGATGACCAGGCCCTGCTTTTGTGCTTCATCCATGCTTTCCTGATCGGCCGAGGCAAATACATCCACCGGTGCACCTTTGGCAATTTGCTGCAGCAGCGCACCAGACGCACCAAAGTTCAGGGATACCTTGGCCTCAGGATATTGCGTCTGGTAATTTTGCGCAATTTCCTTGAAGGCATTGGTCAGGCTGGCAGCGGCAGAGACTGTCACTTCTGCGGCAAGGCTGCTGACAGAAATTGTGCAGAAAGCAATACTGGCAATTAACTTACCCAGGGTCTTGATTTGCATGAGGTATCCAGAAGAATAAGTGTCGAACAAGAAGCGTAATATACACTTATATATAGCGACTGCGAAATAGCTTCTTTTGAATACTTGATATGCGTCATGGAAATAATCGCCTCCTTGCCAAACTTGCTCCAGCATTCGATGACTAAGGAACGTGTGAGCTGATGCACGTAATAAAAAAGCGCAAGGACTCGCATCCCTGCGCTTTTCACCTGATTTTGAACTTGAAGAATTAACGACCGCGTGTATCTTCTTCAGCCAGCATGGCTTTCTTGAGGCTGCGGTCTACCGGGGATTCTCCCAGCCAGATACGCAGCAAGGCATTGTAGAAACCGAGGTCCGGATAAGGATCGCCCATTTTCTTGCCATTCAGTGCTACCACTGTGCCGACACCGGGTATCCAGTCATTGGTCATGACATCGCCTTTTTTGAGTTCAGGCACGGAGGCAAACAATTCACCGAAACGGATGAATTGTGAAGTCATTTTGGACTTTTCTGCCTTGTCGGTATTTTGTTGAATGCCGGTCATGAAACCACGTCCGAATTCTTCATTGCTGAGGTCGCGCAACATGACGATAGTCACGCGACGTGGACCTTGTGATGCCAGTACTTCTGGTACTGTGGTCTTTTTCTCTTTCAGATACAGTCCCGCTGCATAGACTTTGAAAATGGCCTTATAGCGTATGCCAGCACCGTTCAACTTCAATTCTGTGCCGCCTACCTGTACGCTTTCATCAAATTTAACTCCGGCAACTTCGGTGGCACTGGCCTGCGCACTCATACATACGGCCAGCGCCAGACCTGCCAGGCGCATTACTGTTTTGTTCAATCGCATTTGTCTCCCCTTTTATTTTAATACCACTTGTAAACTACTCGCCATCGCTTTGGGATACGATAGTCGCGACTCTAGCTTACCTGAATTTCAACTTTTGGGCTGTCGGCTTTTTGTAGCGTGTGACGGTTGCTGATGAAACGGTCAAATTCGTCTATGGGAATAGGCTTACAGAACAGGTAACCCTGATAGGCCTGGCAACCGGCCTGCAATAAAAATTCGCGCTGCTGTTCGGTTTCCACGCCTTCGGCAATCACATTCAAATCCAGGCTGGCACCCAGGCTGATGATGGTGCGGACGATGTTCGCATTGTTCACATCATCTGGCAGGTTGTGCACAAAACTGCGGTCTATCTTGAGCTGTGTCAGCGGCAAGCGTTGCAAGTAAGAAAGTGATGAATAACCGGTACCAAAATCATCCATGGAAAATCCCACGCCAAGTTTTTTGATGGCATGCATTTTTTCTATGACGATGGCGACGTCTTCAAGCACGACACTTTCAGTCAGCTCCAGTTTCAGCAAGACCGGGTTGGTACCCGTGTCATGCAAAATGCGTTTCACATCATCTACAAAACCAGGATGGCGGAACTGGCGGGCGCTGACATTTACTGCCAGTTGCATGCCGGATTTAACCGGGTCATCGGCCCAGATGGCGATTTGCTTGCAGGCAGTTTCCAGCACCCATAGCCCTATCGGCAAGATGAGACCCGTTTCTTCTGCCAGGGGGATGAAATCCAGTGGAGACACCAGTCCGCGGTTGGGGTGATGCCAGCGCAATAAAACTTCTGCACCTATGGGGTCACCAAGGGCGCTGACTTGCAATTGATAATGCAGGACAAACTGATCATGCATGAGGGCATGGCGCAAATCAGTTTCCATCGCAGTGCGGAACTCCAGTGCTGCCTGCATGCTGGGATCAAAGAAGCGCACACTGTTTTTACCCAATGCCTTGGCCTGGTACATGGCCATGTCGGCACGGCGCAATAATTCATCGATACCAACAGCCTCGGCACCAAACATGGTGATACCTATGCTGCCTGAACTTTCATAATCGATATGACCAAGATTGATGGTTTGGCTCAGGGTCAGGCGGATTTTTTCAGCGACGTTTTCAGCCAGACTGGCGGCATATTGCTGCTCTTCATGCAGGCCTTCGAGCAAGACCACGAATTCATCGCCACCAGTGCGCGAGACTGTATCATCAGCGCGCACACAGGCATGGATGCGCTTGCCTATCTGGGTCAGCAGCAAGTCACCCATATTATGACCCTGGGTATCATTCAGGGTTTTGAAGTTATCCAGGTCTATCATCAAAATCGCACCGTAACGCAGATGCCTGCGGCTCAGTGACAAGGCACGCGCCAATCTGTCCAGCAAAAGACGGCGATTCGGCAAACTGGTGAGTGGATCAAAAAAAGCCAGCTGATGAATTTTTTCTTCAGAGACCTTGTGCTCGGTAATGTCATTGAAAGAGCCGACATAATTACTGACCTTGCCATCCTCATCCAGCACGGCAGACACTACCAGCCGTTCGGAATAAATTTCACCATTCTTGCGGCGATTCCACAGCTCACCTTGCCAGCGATGATTACGGCGTATCTCGTCCCACATCTGGCTATAGAAAGACTCGTCGTGACGACCAGATTGCAGCAAGCGTGTGCCCTGACCTATCGCCTCGCTGGCTTCATAACCGGTGATGCGGGTAAATGCCTTATTGACGCGCAAGATGATGAGGTTGGCATCAGTGATTAATATGCCTTCTTCAGTTTCAAATGCCATGGCGGCAATTTCCAGCTCTTTGTCGGCCAGTTTTTTGTCGGTAATGTCACGCAACAGGGCGACGTATTGCTGTAATCTGGCTTGCTGGTCGTAGACGGGGGTGAGCAATAACTCCAGCCACAGTAACTGACCATTGTCACTCAGTCTGCTGTATTCCAGTGTCAGTGGTTTTTGCTCTTCATTATCCTGGGCCAACATGCTGGTAACAGCGGGAGCAAATAAATCACCGAGTTTTTTTTCATGCAAGACATCTTCTGCATATCCACTCAAATGGCAAGCTGCCTCATTGACATAATTGATATGGCCATCGCTGCCGGCGATCATCACACCTTGCGAAGTAGCGCTCAGGGCTTCATTGCGCAGACGCAGCAAGGCCTCACTTTCACGCAGCTCTTCTGCATTCAGTTCACGTTGCCTGCGTTTGATGGTGGATTGATAGCTGAGCATCCAGGCCATGAGGCAAACAATGAGGCCAAAAACTTCGATGAATCTCGATAACCTGGTCGTGCCTTGCCAGCCACCGTGCGGCAAGGCGGCCAGCTCCCAGCTACCGCCAGGCAGCATGATGCTCTGCCTGACCGCATCACCAGTGAACAAACTGCCGTCACCGAGAAACACTTCTCCCTTGCTGCCTTTGGCATCACGGCCACGTATGGACAGATTGATTTCATTTTGCATCTGTGCGACGCCAGCCTGTTCCAGCAACTGGTCATAATTGACCACCATCGCGATCGAACCAAGAAATTCATCGCGGTTTTCATGCTGGTAGACGGGGATGCGCACTACCAGGCCGACACCGCCCTGCACCAGCGTCAATGGCCCGGCAATTTGTATGGTGTGTTCTTCTATCATGCGCTGATAGACTGGCCATTGCTTGGGTAACTGGCGATAATCGACACCGAGGATTTTTTCATTCCCTTTATAAGGATAGACATAGCTGGCCACCGTGCCTTTGACGAGAACCAGATTACGGATACTGGGATTGGCACTGGCCACTTCAGCCGCCAACACCTTGAATTCCTGTTCAGACAAATCCGGCTTGGTAGCGAACGTGACGGCCAGTACGCGGGCGGCAGAAATATTTGAAGTCATGCCCGTACCAAGCTTGGTACGCAAGACCACCAGCTTTTCTATGATGTCGACTTTTTGCTTCTGGATGGCCAGTTCACGTTCATTATTGTCAATGGCCCATAAACCCAGAAACACAATCAGAGCTACACCCAGAGCAAAAAGCCTGGGATATCTGGATGACAACCCGATATATGATTTATCCATCAAGGCGGTATGAGTCCTGAAAACAGGTTTTAATGTACTGTTTTTTGTTTTTGTGCTGTTTGTGCTGTTTGTGCTGTTTGTTCTGTCTGTTAACGACTTGTTCTTGGTTTGCTTATAACTCAGGAGCAACAATATTCCACTCTTCTCATAGTAGCAGAATGCCATAGGGGTGACAGGCAGAATTGCGGCACTGATATGCAAGAAATGGTTTCGCGGTATATGAGCAACAAAAAAGCCTGCCAAAACAAGTTTGGGCAGGCTTTTAAGTAGAGCTTATAGCGCTTTTTGCCGGTTTTTTTGCAAAACTAGCAGAACTGATCGTGTCTATTCAAAGAATTTCTTGACCTTGTCCATCCAGGTTTTGCTTTGTGGATTGTGCTTGGGCCCACCTTCCACCGTCAGCTTTTCAAAATCACGCAAGAGTTCTTTTTGTTTTTCTGTCAGCTTCACCGGTGTTTCGATGACAACGTGACAGAACAGATCACCGGCATAACCGGAACGAACACCCTTCACACCCTTGCTGCGCAGGCGGAAAGTCTTGCCGGACTGGGTGCCTTCAGGCACGGTGAAAGATGCCTTGCCGCTCAGGGTAGGTACTTCGATATCCCCCCCCAGTGCTGCCTTGACAAAGGAAATCGGGATTTCGCAATGCAGATCGTCTCCATCACGCTGGAATACCGGATGCTGCTTGATATGGATTTCCACATACAAGTCACCCGGAGGGCCACCATTCACACCCGGTTCACCGTTACCGGATGAGCGGATGCGCATGCCATCATCAATACCTGCAGGGATTTTGACTTCCAGCGTCTTGTTACGCTTGATACGGCCAACGCCTGAGCAAGTAGTACAAGGATCAGGAATCATCTTGCCTGTGCCATGACATTTAGGGCAAGTCTGCTGTATGCTGAACAAGCCTTGCTGCATGCGCACCTGACCATGGCCACCGCAAGTTGTACAAGTGACTGGCGAGGTGCCTGGTTTGGCACCGGAGCCATGACAGGTATCGCAAGAATCCCAGCTAGGTACACGGATGGTGGTATCAAAACCGTTGGCAGCCTGTTCCAGCGAGATTTCCAGGTTATAGCGCAAGTCAGCACCACGATATACTTGCGGGCCGGCATTGCGACGGCCACCACCAAAAATATCACCAAAAATATCGCCGAAGGCATCAGCAAAACCACCTGCACCGCCACCGCCGCCGCCGCCCATATTCGGGTCGACACCGGCGTGACCATAACGGTCATAGGCATCGCGCTTCTGGCTGTCGGAAAGCATCTCATAAGCCTCTTTGGCTTCCTTGAATTTTTCTTCCGCGACCTTGTTATCCGGATTGCGGTCCGGATGGTACTTCATCGCCATTTTGCGATAGGCCTTTTTGATTTCGTCTTCGGTGGCGTTTTTGCCCAGCCCAAGAATCTCGTAAAAATCACGCTTCGCCATCTCTTGTTAACCTCAGTATTGTTCTTGAACTTAAGTCTAGAATTTCTAGCATCGACTTAAGCATCAAACTTAAGCGCAAACGCCGGGCAGCATCGCAAAGCGAGCCACCCGGCGCGTCATGACGGGCGCAGACCCGTCAAACTAGGTATTACTTGCCGTCTTTGACTTCTTTGAAGTCAGCGTCAACTACATCATCATCTTTAGGTTTGGCATCTGCACCGGCCGCGCCTGCACCACCAGCAGTTGCGCCTGCGGCAGCCTGTTGTGCCTGCATGTCAGCGTAGACTTTTTCACCCAACTTTTGCGATGCAGTGGACAGTGCGCCCAGCTTGGTGTCAATCTCAGCCTTGTCACCGGATTTCAATACGTCTTCCAGTTCCTTGATGGCGGCTTCGATCTTCTCTTTTTCGCCAGCTTCCAGTTTGTCGCCATGTTCAGCCAGCGCTTTTTTGGTGGAATGCACCAGAGCGTCGCCCTGATTGCGGGACTCGGCCAATTCCTTGACCTTTTTGTCTTCTTCCGCGTTCAGCTCGGCATCTTTCACCATTTTCTGGATTTCTTCTTCCGTCAAACCAGAGTTTGCCTTGATCGTGATCTTGTTTTCTTTGCCAGTGGCTTTGTCTTTTGCACCTACGTGCAAGATACCATTGGCGTCGATGTCAAAAGTCACTTCAATCTGTGGCGTGCCACGGGCTGATGGTGGAATACCTTCCAGGTTGAATTCGCCCAGGCCTTTATTGCCGGCAGCGATTTCACGTTCACCCTGGTAAACCTTGATGGTCACTGCAGGCTGGTTGTCGTCTGCAGTAGAGAACACCTGGCTGAACTTGGTCGGGATAGTCGTATTCTTCTGGATCATCTTGGTCATGACGCCGCCCAGGGTTTCGATACCCAGAGACAAAGGTGTCACGTCCAGCAGCAACAGATCTTTACGGTCACCAGACAGAACAGAACCTTGAATCGCTGCACCAACGGCAACGGCTTCATCAGGATTCACGTCTTTACGTGGTTCCTTGCCGAAGAATTCTTTAACGATGTCCTGAACCTTGGGCATACGTGTCATACCACCAACGAGGATGATGTCATCGATGTCTGTGGTTTTCACGCCTGCATCCTTGATCGCCATGCGGCAAGGCTCGATGGTTTTCTGGATCAGTTCTTCTACCAGAGCTTCCAGCTTGGCACGTGTGATTTTCAAATTCAAATGCACAGGTGCGCCATTTGCCATGGCGATGTAAGGCTCGTTGATTTCTGTCTGTTGCGAGCTCGACAATTCAATTTTTGCACGTTCGGCAGAGGCCTTGATACGTTGCAAAGCGATAGGGTCTTTGGACAAGTCCAGACCATTGATCTTTTTGAATTCGTCGATGATGTAATCAATGATGCGTTGATCGAAATCTTCACCACCGAGGAAAGTATCACCGTTAGTGGACAATACTTCGAATTGCATTTCGCCATCTACGTCAGCGATTTCAATGATGGATACGTCGAAAGTACCGCCACCGAGGTCATATACCGCAATCTTGCGATCGCCTTTTTCTTTTTTGTCCAGGCCAAAGGCCAGCGCAGCAGCTGTTGGCTCATTGATGATACGTTTGACATCCAGACCAGCGATACGGCCAGCGTCTTTGGTTGCCTGACGTTGTGCATCGTTAAAGTAAGCAGGAACAGTGATGACTGCTTCTGTCACTTCTTCACCGAGGTAGTCCTCAGCAGTTTTTTTCATTTTGCGCAAAACTTCAGCAGAAATTTGCGGTGGTGCCAGACGCTTGTCGCGCACGGATACCCATGCATCGCCATTGTCAGCTTTGGAAATGGTGTAAGGCATCAGGCCGATGTCTTTTTGCACTTCTTTTTCTTCGAACTTACGACCGATCAAGCGTTTGACCGCGAACAGTGTGTTCTTGGGATTTGTTACAGCCTGGCGTTTGGCGGATGCACCAACCAGGATTTCGCCATCTTCTTGATAAGCAATAATGGAAGGCGTAGTACGCGCACCTTCTGCATTTTCGATCACTTTTGGCTGGCCGCCTTCCATGATAGCAACGCAAGAATTGGTTGTACCCAAATCAATACCAATCATTTTTCCCATGATAATTCCCTCAGAATGTAGATTTTTTTGTCAATGTTGGTGAGTCAGTGCGCTTTTTTATTGCAACTGAACTCGTCTGTTTCGGATATATGGTAAAAAACACGCTTTTCAAGCCATTTTTGCGTGTTTTTTTACGCTTTTCTTACTTTCCTTGCGCTACTGTCACTAAAGCCGGACGCAATAAACGGTCGGCAATGGTATAACCTTTTTGCAATACAGTCACGACTGTGTTGGCATCTTGCTCAGCTGGCACCATGGAAATAGCCTGATGCTTCATAGGATCAAGCTTGTCGCCCTGCACAGGACTGACTTCATTCAGGCGATTTTTTTCAAATGCAGCACTAAGTTGCTTCAATGTCATTTCCACGCCTTCTTTCAGCGCTTCTATAGACGGTGTGTCAATCTTCAGGGCCATTTCCAGGCTGTCCTTGACTGGCACCATGGCTTCGGCAAAACCTTCAATCGCAAACTTGTGCGCCTTGCTGATATCTTCCTGAGCGCGGCGGCGAATATTTTCACCTTCGGCCTTGGCGCGCATGAAAGAATCTTGCAATTCTTGCACTTTTGCTTCGAGCTTGGCAATCACTTGCTCAGCAGTATCCTGTGCAGGTACTGCTTCCTGGGCTGCTTCTGGTGCAGACGTCTGCACTGTTTCACCTTGAACAACGCCATCCAGTTGAACTTCCGGCGCGGCTTCTTTTATTTCTACCTTTTCCGCTTGCTGGTTTTCTTGCTCTTGCATACTTACTCTCCCGATCAAAAACATACATTACCCCTGCATTTGGGGATATATCCTTACGATTTCAAGGCTTTATCTTCAAATTTTCCTGAATTTCTCTTATTCGCGGTGACCTGATCCAACATTGGGGTGGCCCGGCTCTAAGCAAGCTCTATTTCAAGCTACATTTGATGTACAAATAAACACATTTCGTAACAAAGTAAGAACAATTCATTACTGGAATATGCTGCGTCGCATCCTAAAATGATGCGTAAGAACCTGTTTACGATCTGTAGCGAGCGAGTATCAGCGGGGTCAAGGCAACATAAAACGCAGCGCAAAAAGCGGAATGTACTCTACTACATGAGCATTTTGAGCAGCACATGAGCCCCGCACGAACTCCGATTGCGCTCGCGTAGTAGGATAGTAAGCAGGTTCCAAGAAATATCTTCATTGGAGGTATAACCATGAAACTCTCACTCATCTCCCTCATCTTGCTGGCCTACACCGTCGCCACTGTCGCCTGGATCTGCCTGTCCCAGACAAATACCCTGGCTTCGTAAGCTGATACGGCACAACGACATTTCAATAGTGGCAAGTTTTCAAACTCGCCAGCAGGTTTGTCGGTCGCTATCTATATAAAACAATTGCCAAAACATATTAAATAAACGCATAGATTAGTAGTCCCCTTCAACGAAAGCAGCCTCTTCTCAAGTAAAATCGCCTGTTGCAAGCAATTCAGCAGATTTCAGCGATTATTAGAGGAGTGAGGCATGATTTTTGTCACAGGAGGCGCGGGTTTCATCGGTGCCAATTTTGTTCTGGACTGGCTGGCCCAGTCGGATGAGTCTGTCCTCAATTACGACAAACTGACCTACGCTGGCAATTTGAACAACCTGACCAGCCTCAATAATGATGCGCGCCATGTGTTTGTCAAAGGCGACATCGTCGACAGTGCCCATCTGTGCGGTTTGTTTTTTGAATATCAGCCGCGGGCCATCGTACACTTTGCAGCAGAAAGCCATGTAGACCGCTCCATCCTGGGCCCGGCCGCCTTTGTCACAACCAACGTGAATGGCACCTTCAATCTTCTGGAAGCAGCACGCACTTACTGGCAAAGCCTCGAAGGCGAAGATAAAGCCAACTTCCGCTTCCTGCATATATCCACGGATGAAGTGTATGGCACGCTGGCTGCAGACGATGCGGCCTTCACCGAAACCACGGCTTATGCACCGAACAGCCCCTACTCGGCTACCAAGGCTGCATCCGATCATCTGGTACGGGCATATCACCATACCTATGGCCTGCCGGTACTGACGACCAATTGTTCAAACAATTACGGGCCTTACCATTTCCCGGAAAAACTGATACCGCTGATCATAGCCAATGCCCGCGCCGGCAAAGATTTGCCGGTGTATGGCGATGGCTTGCAGGTACGTGACTGGCTGTATGTGAAAGATCACTGCGCGGCAATCCGCCGCGTACTGGAAGCTGGCAAACCCGGTGAAACCTATAACGTCGGTGGCTGGAATGAGCAAACCAATTTGAGCGTAGTACATACCCTGTGTGAATTGCTGGACGAATTGCAACCCAAGGCGCAAGGCAGTTACAAAGACCAGATCAAGCACGTCACCGACAGGCCAGGACATGACCGCCGTTATGCAATCGATGCCAGGAAGATAGAAAAAGAACTGGGCTGGAAGCCAAAGGAAACTTTCAGTACCGGCCTTAAAAAAACCGTGGAATGGTATCTCGCCAATGATGACTGGACCAGGCAGGTACAATCGGGCGAATACCTGAAATGGGTAGCATTGCAATATGAAGATGATGAAGACGGGGACGTAGTATGAGCGGCAGTAACAAGATAAACAGTAGCATGGCCAATACATCTGCACGCAAGGGTATCATCCTGGCTGGTGGCTCAGGCACACGCCTGTATCCCGTGACGCAGGCCATATCCAAGCAATTGCTGCCTGTGTATGACAAGCCCATGATTTATTACCCGCTGACATCGCTGATGCTGGCGGGGATACGCGACATCCTGATTATTTCCACCCCCCAGGATACGCCGCGCTTTGCCGAGTTGCTGGGCAATGGCAATCAATGGGGCATACAGCTCAGCTATGCAGTCCAGCCGTCACCTGATGGATTGGCGCAAGCCTTTATCATCGGCAAGGACTTTGTCGGTAATGCCAATACAGCCCTGATACTGGGTGACAATATTTATTATGGCCACGACTTTGAACCGCAATTGCGCCAGGCTGATGCGCAACAAAGTGGCGCAACCGTATTTGCCTATCATGTACAAGATCCTGAACGCTATGGTGTCGTTGAATTCAATGAGCAACGCCAGGCCATCAGCATAGAAGAAAAGCCAAAAAAACCGAAATCCAATTACGCTGTCACTGGCCTGTATTTCTATGATAACCAGGTCTGCGATATCGCGGCCAATATCAAGCCGTCAGCACGTGGCGAGCTGGAAATTACCGATGTCAATAATGAATACCTGAAGCACGGTACGCTGAATGTGGAATTGATGGGCAGGGGTATGGCCTGGCTGGATACCGGCACCCATGAATCACTGCTCGAAGCCGGACAATTCATCGCCACCATAGAAAAACGCCAGGGCCTGAAAGTAGCCTGCCCTGAAGAAATTGCCTACCGCCGCCATTACATCAGCGATGCCGACCTCGAAAAACTCGCGCAGCCGCTGAAGAAAAATGAATATGGCCAGTATCTGTTGAAGTTACTGGACAAGAAAGCGTATTGATAGATGAGAGTTTTACGATGAAAGTTGTAGAAACCGGCTTGCCCGGCGTACTGATACTGGAACCCCGGGTTTTTGGCGATGACCGTGGTTTTTTCTATGAAAGCTTCAATGCCCGCACATTTGCTGAACTCACGGGCCTGAATGTCAATTTTGTGCAGGATAATCATTCCAAATCAGCCAAAAATGTCTTGCGCGGCCTGCACTACCAGATACAACAAAGTCAGGGCAAACTGGTGCGTGTGATTGCCGGTGAGGTCTTTGATGTGGTTGTCGACCTGCGCAAGTCTTCACCGACTTTTGGCAAGTCTGAGGCTGTCGTCCTGTCTGGAGAAAACAAGCGCCAGTTGTGGATACCGCCGGGCTTTGCCCATGGCTTTTTAGTCACCAGCGACAGTACAGAATTTTTGTACAAGACCACCGATTACTGGGCACCAGAGCATGAACGCTGCCTGCTGTGGAATGACCCCGTACTGGATATCAACTGGCCCTTGCAGGATGCGCCATTGCTGTCTGGCAAAGACCAGTTGGGCAAACTGCTGGCAGATGCCGAGGTCTTTGCATGAGGATATTATTGACTGGCACGAACGGGCAACTGGGTCATGCCCTCCTGCCGCACTTGTCACGCTTGTCTGCAACTGCCACCATCCATGCGCCGCAAAGAGCAGAACTGGATTTGAGCAATGCCGCGCAATTGCGACTGTGCATCAACGACTTCAAGCCAGATCTGATTATCAATCCGGCTGCTTATACCGCGGTAGATCTGGCCGAGAGCGAGGCAGAAAAAGCCCATGCCATCAATGCGATAGCACCTGCCATCATGGCTGAAGAAGCACGCAAGCTGGGTGCTGGTCTCATCCATTACTCAACGGATTATGTCTTCGCCGGTGACAAGGCAGATGCAGAAGGCAACTGGCAAGCCTATGCAGAAACTGATGCAACAGGCCCCTTGAATGTCTATGGCAAAACCAAGCTGGCTGGTGAACAAGCCATTATCGCCAGTGGCTGCGCGCATCTGATCTTGCGCACCAGTTGGGTCTATTCAAACTTTGGCAAGAATTTTTTCCTGACCATGCTGAAGCTGGCGCGTGAGCGTGAGCAATTACGCGTCGTTAATGACCAGTGGGGCACACCCAATTCTGCTGACTGGCTGGCCGCGACTACTTGCGGGATACTGGAGCAATTACAGCAATCCAAAGATGCGGTAAGCTGGTGGCAGCAATTTGGTAGTGTGTATCACCTGAGTGCTGCGGGCGCGACCAACTGGTTTGCCTTTACCTCAGCCATCATAGAACTGGCAGACCAGCAAAACAAACTGGGCAAAGCCGCACCGCAGATCAGCGGCATACCAGCCAGTGAATATCCTGTGCCCGCGCGTCGTCCGTATAACTCTTTATTGAATACAGAAAAATTGCAGGCTGCTTTTGGATTGTCCATACCGGACTGGCGCATCCCCCTGGCTGGCTGCATGCAAAGCGTGCAAGCGCCTGTTTATGCATCACCCCATACAACAACTCAAGCTCAAGGTCAGACCACGTGAAACTGCAAATGATACCTATGCGCGTGCTCGGTGATGAGCGCGGCAGCCTGGTCGCCGTCGAGGCCAACCAGGACATCCCTTTTCCTATTGCTCGGGTTTACTATATTTTTGGTACGCTCGAAGGTGTGGAACGCGGCTTTCATGCCCACAAGACCTTGCAGCAGGTGGCAGTGGCCGTACGCGGTTCCTGCACCATGGTGTTTGATGATGGCAAAGAGCGTGTAGAACTCGAACTCGATTCGCCGGCCAAGGGTGTTTATATCGGCACACGCATCTGGCATGAAATGAAAAATTTCACCGAAGATTGCGTCTTGCTGGTGTTTGCTGACCAGCACTATGAAGAAGCAGATTATTTGCGCAAGTATGATGAGTTTTTGAAGTTCATAGAAACTGACTGATATCAGTCAATCTGGAAAAGACCTCTCACAACAGAGGCACAGAGGAAGGAATAAACTTTTGCAAAAGTTTATCGTTGCGCAAGCAAGCGACATGTCGCTTGAAATCCTTGCTTCACCACAGAGAAATCAAGAGAAAATCTGTCTTAGTGCAGTCCTTCTTACACGTGAAATAAGTGAATGGATAATATGAAACCTATACCTTATCTGGAACTCAAGCCTCAGCATCAGGATTTGCGTACAGAGTTGAATCAGGCTTTTAATGAAGTATTGGATAGCGGCTGGTTTATCCAGGGCAAACAGCTGGAAGCCTTTGAAGCTGAGTATGCCGCGTATTGCGGCAGCCAGTATTGCGTTGGTGTCGGCAATGGCATGGATGCGCTGCACCTGATTTTGCGCGCCTATGGCATAGGCGAAGGCGATGAAGTCATCGTGCCTTCGAATACTTATATCGCCAGTTGGCTGGCGGTGTCGTATGCAGGTGCGACGCCAGTTGCAGTGGAGCCGGATCTGGCTACTTACAATATCGATCCTGCAAAAATCGCGGCGGCCATTACTCCCAAAACCAAAGCCATCATGGTCGTGCATCTGTATGGTCAAATCGCAGACATGGACCCGGTTATCGCCATCGCCCGTGAACATGGTTTGAAAGTCATAGAGGATGCAGCGCAATCGCACGGTGCAACATATAAAGGGCGTGTCTCTGGTGGCCTGGGTGATGCTGCTGCCCACAGTTTTTATCCGGGCAAGAACCTCGGCGCACTGGGCGATGCTGGTGGAGTCACTACCAATGATGCAGAACTGGCCAAGCAATTAAAAGTCTTGCGCAATTATGGTTCGCAAATCAAATACCATAATGAAGTCAAAGGTTACAACTCACGCCTTGATGAATTACAGGCTGCACTACTAAGAGTAAAACTGGGCAGACTCGATGGCTGGAATGTGCAGCGCCGTGCATTGGCACAGCAATATCATGAAGGCTTGAAAGACTTGCCTGGCCTGGTGATACCGTTTGTGCCTGAGTGGTCCGAACCGGTCTGGCATATCTATGCCGTGCGTCATGCCAAGCGCGATGCCCTGCAAAAACACTTGCAGGACGCTGGCATAGGCAGCCTGGTGCACTACCCCATCCCGCCGCATCTGCAACCGGCGTATACTGAATTGCAACTGGGTGTGGGCAGTTTCCCGCTGTCTGAACAAATCCATGCAGAAGAATTGAGCCTGCCGCTAGACCCATATCTTGCACCGGAAGATGTCAGCCGCGTCATCGCCGCAGTTCGCGATTTCGTCCTGCAAGCTGGCTCAACTAGTTCAACTGCATCAGCTACCTGACAATGACACTGGTACGCACCAGCCTGTTGAATGCAATTGCTGTCATCGTCAGGATGCTGACCATGCTGGGCCTGAACAAATTGCTGGCAGTATATGTGGGGCCAGGTGGTTATGCCGTCATAGGCCAGTTCCAGAATGCCGTGACCATGATCTTGTCATTTGCCAGTGGCGCAATTTCCACCGGCGTGACCAAGTACACAGCTGAACATGGCGACGATGCCGCCGCCCAGCAAAGAGTATGGGCCAGTGCGGCGCGTATCTCTGTCTATTGCTCACTGGCGGCCTCTGCCTTCATTGCGGTATTTCACCAGCAACTGGCGGTATTGCTATTAAAAGATGCGCAATATGGCAGCGTGTTTTTATGGCTGGCAGCCAGCCTGGTGCTGTTTGTCTTGAATACGCTCTTGCTGGCGATTTTGAATGGCAAGAAAGCAGTCGCTGCCTATGTAGGAGCCAACATCGCGACCAGCATAGTCACACTGATGGCAACCTGGTTGCTGGCCAGCGTCTGGGGCCTGTATGGCGCACTGGTAGCGCTGGCAGTGAACCAGTCTTTCGTCGCCATCATCACACTCATCCTCTGCCTGCGCAGCAAGTGGTTCAGCTTTGGCATGCTGTTTGCAAAGGCAGACAAGGACATGCTGCGCAAACTGGGTGCATATGCATTGATGGCTGTCGTCACTGCCACGGTCGTGCCGTTGAGCCAGATGCTGATACGTAATCACCTGGTGCAGGATTTTGGATGGCAAGAGGCCGGTTACTGGCAGGCTGTGACACGCATCAGTGATATTTACCTGATGCTGATCACTACCACGCTGACGGTGTATTACCTGCCGCGCCTGGCAGAAATCAAGGCAGCAGCAGAATTGAAAAAAGAAATCGCCCGCGTATATCGCTTCGTTTTGCCTTTGACAGCACTGGGTGCAGTCATGGTCTATCTCTTGCGTGATCTCATGCTGTGGCTGGTATTCACAGAAGAGTTCCGCCCCATGTTACAGCTACTGGCATGGCAACTGGTGGGGGACTTTATCAAGATAGGCAGCTGGGTGCTGGGCTTTGTCATGCTGGGCCGGGCGCTGACCAGGCCTTATGTGATTACCGAGATCGTCTTCAGCCTGTCGCTGGTTGTGCTGACTTATCTGCTGACCCCTACATTTGGTTTGCAGGGTGCAGTGATTGCCTTTTGCATTAACTATGTATTGTATTGGGCATGTATCGCCTGGATTTTAAAAAAATATGCCTACCGCTGAACGCCCACTCAAGCTCGCCAGTTTTATACAGGCATGCGTCGCCCGCATACTCGCGACGGGAGAACTCGATAGTTGCATGCGGCGTGCCCGCGCGCTTGGCGAGCTGCTATGGAAAAACAATCTGGGTCAGTATGCTCTGCCTGAGCTGGAACAGACCTTGCTGCAGCGTTATCAGCATTTGTTCACAGCACCAGCACAGCAAGGCATCAAGGCAACTTATCTGCATGTATTGAGCCAGGCTTATACCGCCAGCGGCCATACCCGCGTAGTTGAGCACCTGATAGCCAGTCAGGCCTTGCAGGATTCTGCGGTATTGGTGACAGAAAAAGCACCACATGCTACCTGGGAAAAATTGAGTACGCCTGGCCATCCCTGCATCTGTCTGCCCAAATTCAGCAACAGGCAAGAAAAGATACAGGCCTTGTTGAATCACTTTGCACAATACAACACCCTTGTACTGCATATCCACCCCTACGATATCGATGCCGTCATCGCTGCTGGTTTAGCCAGGCAATTGTGCGGCACCCGCATCTATATGTACAACCATGCCGACCATGTATTCTCTTATGGTCACGGCATCGCAGACGTAGTGCTTGAACTCAGTTATTTTGGCTGGGAACTCAGTAAACTGCGTGGCAGCCATGAGAAATGCGTGTTTGCAGGCATCCCGTTAAAGTTGCCTGATACCACTGCCGAACGGCCAGAAAATGCCACAGGCCATATCGCCAGCGCAGGCTCAGCTTATAAATACAAGCCAGGCGGTGAGTATTCCTTCCCTGATTTTGCGGTACGCCTGCAAGCCAGGACGGGGCGCAAACTGATGTTGATAGGCCCCAACCTGAAAACCAACTGGTGGTGGTGGAAGCCTGCACGACAAATGGGCAAGCAGGCGATTTTCCACAAACGTATGGCTTATCAGGATTATCTGGTCTGCATGCGCGACGCCAGTGTCTATGTCGATAGCTTCCCCCTGACCGGTGGCACGGCCTTCCCGGAAATGGTGGTCAAGGGTCTGCCCTGCTTTGGCATATTGACCGGCGCGCATGGTTATTCTCCTGCGGATCAGCTCAAATCAGGCAGTCAGGATACCTTGCTGGACGACATGAGCTATTATTTACAGCAAACCCGGCAGCAAACGCCACAACAAGCGCAACAGCAACGCCCAGGCTTGGACCAGGCTGCGATACTGCAAGAAATCAGGCAAGCGCATGATATAGAACAGGTGGCACGGCGCATCAGTATGGCAGAAACAGCGAATGCGCAAGAAAAACAACCGCCATGGTTAAATCCCGCACCTATAAACTGTGATTTCTATGAGAAAATCTGGTACACAAGAAAATTGTTCACGCCGCCCATCCATAACTTCCCTGACTGGAAATTGGGCGTATTATTTTTAAAGTATTGGATACAAAGTCGCCAGCTTAGTCACCAGGCTTAATTGCTAGCTAATTGCTAGTTTAATCGCCAGCTCAGTTGCCAGCTCAGTGCCAGACCCTATGCAGCATCACTTAGTAAACTATGATACATGTCGCAATCGTCAGTCACGGCCATGAAAATCTGCTTATCGCAAGCGGCATGGGTGGCTTGCGCGATGCCGCTGCGAACATGCATGTGTGGATCAAGGATAATCACCCTTCCCCGGAATTAAAAGCCTATTGTCTGCAACATGGCGTTTCTTACATAGACGATAAACCTGGCCTGGGTTTTGGCGAAAACAATAATTACCTGTTTGACCTGATCAGCAGCAGCATCGGTTTTGCCGAAGGTGACAGTTTTATCGTCATGAATCCTGACATCACCATCAGCGCTGACACCATTCTCACCCTGGTTGAGAACATGCGGAGCGACGCTTTTCCTGTAGCCACCATCAATCTCTATCGTGATGAACAACATCTGTATGTGGATGCGAATGTACGCCGTTTCCCGAATGTGATTTCATTATTGCGCATGGTGGCGGTGCGCTCCCTGTCCGAACCGTATGACAAGAAGACCATGACAGAAACCTGCCATGTTGATTGGGCCTCTGGTGCCTTCCTGGCTTTTGATGCGCTGCACTATCAGGCTCTGCAAGGCTTTGATACACGGTATTTCATGTATTTTGAAGATGTGGATATCTGTTACCGTTCCAAGCAATTGCTTGGCAAGGGCATACGTTTTTATCCACAACTAAACGCTACTCATACAGCCGCCCATAAAAACCGCAACCTGGTGTCACGCCATGCCAGCTGGTTTTTCCGCAGTTTCCTGAAATTCCTCTCGCGCCGCTATTTTGTCTATGACAGGCGGTCGAATTTGCCTGCTGCCAAATAAAGTATGAAGCAGCAAATCTTGTTGACCGGTGCCAGCGGCTTTGTCGGCCAGGCTATTGCCCGCGCATGTCTGTCTCAGGGTATCGCCCTGATTTGCCCTGGCCGCCGCCCTTTGGATTGGCAGGCCGCGGACATGCACAATCCCATAGTCAGCGACATGACTCCTGACACTGACTGGTCTGCCCATCTGCAAGGAGTGGACATCGTCATCCACAGCGCTGCGCGGGTGCATGTCATGCAAGAGACAGCCAGCGACCCTCTCGCGCAGTTCCGTGCCGTCAATGTGGGCGCCAGCCTGCAACTGGCACGCCAGGCTGCAGCTGCGGGCATCAAGCAATTTATTTATCTGAGCTCGGTCAAGGTGAATGGTGAAGCGACCCTGCCTGGTCATCCTTACACTGCCGATGATCAACCCATGCCTCAGGATGCCTATGGTATTTCCAAAATGGAGGCCGAACAGGCTTTACTGCAACTGGCACAGACAACTGGCATGGCTGTCACCATCATACGCCCGCCGCTGGTGTATGGGCCGGGTGTCAAAGCCAATTTCCTGAGCATGCTGCGCATGGTGCGCCGTGGCCTGCCTTTGCCATTGGGTAGCATCCATAACCAGCGCAGCTTTGTGTATCTGGATAATCTGGTTGACCTTATCCTGCATTGCCGGCTGAACGAAGCGGCGCGCAACCAGATATTCCTGGCCTCCGATGGCAGGGATTTATCGACGACAGAATTATTGCGCCTGTGCGCGCAGGCTTTGCAAGTTAAATCCCGCTTGCTCCCTTTCCCGGTGGGCTTGCTGACACTTGCTGCCAGCATACTGGGCAAAAGAAATGTCGCGGACCGTTTATGCCAGTCGCTGCAAGTCGATATCAGCAAAACCAGAAAGCTGCTGGCCTGGTCACCACCTTATACCGTAGAACAAGGCTTGCAAGCCACGGCTGCAGCCATACCTGTTGAATGAAGAATATGTTGAAGCGCCTTTTCGATCTCGTCCTTGCACTGACAGCCAGCCTGTTTTTGATCATCCCTTTGATCATCGTTGCCATCTGCGTCAAGCTGACTTCACGTGGGCCGGTCGTCTACTGGTCCGATCGTGTCGGGCGCAATAATGCCATCTTCAAGATGCCCAAGTTTCGCAGCATGCTCATCGACACACCTGCGGTTGCCACCCATCTGTTGAGCAATCCTGATCAATACCTGACACCCATCGGTTCTTTCCTGCGCAAATCCAGCCTCGATGAATTACCGCAATTGTGGAGCATACTCTGTGGTGACATGAGTTTTGTGGGGCCACGCCCTGCCCTGTACAATCAGGATGACCTGATCGCCCTGCGCACAGAAAAGCAAGTACATACTATCCCACCTGGCTTGACAGGCTGGGCGCAAATCAATGGCAGGGATGAATTACCTATTCCTGTCAAAGTGGATCTGGATGCGTATTACCTGCAGCATCAATCCTTCATGCTGGATATTCGCATCTTGTTCCTGACCTTCTACAAGGTGATGCGTCGTGATGGTGTTACACATTAATGAGCATTCATAAGATTAACAAGCAATGAATCGAGATATGCAATCATGATGCAATCCCTGCTCAATCTGCCGCGTCTGCAAAAACAGGTGATTGCTGCCCTGGCTGATGCCGTCTGCCTGCCACTGATGTTTATCCTGGCGATCTGGCTGCGCTATGAAACCTTTAATCTCAGCCTGTTCAATCATTACTTCTGGCTCATCGTTTCTTCTTCCCTGATAGCCATACCGGTATTCATACGCATAGGTTTATACCGTGCCGTGATACGTTTCATCGATCAGAAAATCATCAGCGTAGTCGTCTTTGGCGTCACCCTGTCGGTGCTGTTCATGGCCTTTGTGGCGGTGATGCTGCATATCACGCCATTATCGCGGGCAGTGTTTGGCTTTTTTTGGGCAGGCTCCATCTTGTATGTGGGTGCCAGCCGTTTTCTGGCCAGGGCCTGGCTGTTACAGGCTGACATGGCTGAAAACGCCACCCGCATTGCCATTTATGGCGCTGGCAAAGCCGGTGCGCAACTGGCCACTGCCCTGCGTGCAGGTGGTGAATATGTGTGCGCCGCCTTCATCGACGACAACAAGTCCGTGCAAGGTTCGACCATAGGCGGCGTCAAGGTATTTGCACCTGAGCTATTGAAGGACCTGGCCGACCGCCACGACATACGCGAGATTTTGTTGGCCATGCCCAGCATCAGCAAGACAAGGCAAAAGCAGATACTTGATCAGCTTGAGCCGCTGAAGCTCAAGATCAAAGTCACGCCATCGATACAAAGCCTGGTCAATGGCGAACTGCGTGTGCAGGACATACGCGAAGTCGAGATAGAGGATTTGCTAGGCCGTGACCAGGTTGAACCCGATGCCCGCCTGCTGAGTATCTGTATCACCGGCAAGCGTGTCATGGTAACTGGTGCAGGTGGTTCCATCGGTTCTGAACTATGCCGCCAGATCTTGCGCCAGCGCCCCACCAAACTGGTCCTGCTGGAAATGTCGGAATACGCCCTGTATGCCATAGAACAGGAATTGACTGGCCTGCGCCAGCAATTAAAGCTGGATGTAGAGATTTTGCCCTTCCTCGGTTCGATACTCGACAGCGCCAAACTGGACCGCATCTTCACCACCTGTGAAATAGAAACCCTGTACCATGCGGCCGCCTACAAGCATGTGCCGCTGGTCGAGCATAATCCGGCAGAAGGCATACGCAATAATGTGTTTGGTACACTGTCCGTGGCGCAAGCTGCCATGGCTGCAGGGGTCAAGAATTTTGTATTGATCTCGACTGACAAGGCGGTGCGCCCTACCAATGTCATGGGTGCGACCAAGCGCCTGGCAGAGCTGATCTTGCAAGCCTGCTCACGTCGCCAGCAACATACGCGTTTTTGCATGGTGCGCTTTGGCAATGTGCTGGGATCATCCGGCTCGGTCGTACCGCTGTTTCGTAAACAAATCATGGCGGGTGGCCCCATTACCCTGACCCACCCTGAGATCACCCGTTACTTCATGACCATACCCGAAGCTGCACAACTGGTCTTGCAGGCCGGTGCCATGGGTGAAGGTGGAGATGTGTTTGTGCTGGACATGGGTGAACCGGTACGCATCATTGATCTGGCAAGACGCATGGTGCATCTGAGCGGCCTGGAAGTGAAAAGTGAAGCAACGCCAGACGGCACCATAGAAATCCAGCATGTAGGCCTGCGCCCCGGTGAAAAACTGTATGAAGAATTGCTGATAGGCGACAATGTCGAAGGTACTTCGCACCCGCTGATCATGCGCGCCCAGGAAAATGAATTGCCATGGGATCAACTGAATGCCCTGTTGCAAAACCTGCATACTGCCTGCACCGCCTTTGATTATGAGCAAATCCGCGCCCTGTTGCTGCAAATAGTGGCAGAATATGAACCACAATGCGGTATTGAAGACCTGATCTGGCAAGCCCAGCAAGTTGGCACTGAAGAGCAGGCCACAAAGGCCAGCGCTGGCCTGCTCCACTGAAGCATTAGATTAATTAGCTAATTTAGATAAAGAAGAAAAATCATGTCCCTACTTTCCCCCAGCATATTCAAAGCCTACGATATTCGCGGCATCATCGACAAAACCCTGGATGCAGAAGTTGCTCACCTGATAGGCCAGGCCTTTGGCAGCGCAGCCATCGCCAAGGGTGAGAAAGCTGTGGTCATAGGCCGTGATGGCCGCTTGTCCGGCCCGGACCTCATCACAGCGCTGGCCAAGGGTTTGCAATCAACTGGCATTGACGTCATCAACCTGGGCGTAGTTGTCACCCCCATGGTGTACTTTGGCACCAATGTATTGGGTGCTACCTCCGGTATCATGGTCACAGGCAGCCACAACCCACCTGACTACAATGGTTTCAAAATGGTGCTGGCTGGTGAAGCGATTTATGGCGATGCCATACAAGCGCTGTACCAGACCATCCTGAACAAGGATTTCAAACAAGGCAGCGGCAACTACCGCACGCATGACATCAAGGCGACTTATCTTGAGCGCATCATCGGTGACGTCAAGGTCGCCCGTCCTTTGAAAATTGCCGTCGATTGCGGCAATGGCGTGGCAGGTGCATTTGCCGGTGAATTGTATCGCGGCATGGGTTGTGAAGTCATAGAACTGTTTTGCGAAGTCGATGGTACTTTCCCTAACCACCACCCTGACCCAGCACACCCAGAAAACCTGCAAGACCTGATACGCTGCCTGCAAACCACTGATGCAGAAATAGGCCTGGCATTTGATGGCGATGGTGACCGTCTCGGTGTCGTCACCAAGGATGGTCAGATCATTTACCCTGACCGCCAGCTCATGCTGTTTGCTGAAGACGTGTTGACACGCAACCCCGGTGCGCAAATTTTGTATGACGTCAAATGCACACGCCATATCGCACCTTGGGTAAAAGCACGCGGCGGTGTACCGCTGATGTGGAAAACCGGCCATTCCCTGGTCAAGGCCAAGCTGCGCGAAACAGGCTCACCACTGGGTGGTGAAATGAGTGGTCATATCTTCTTCAAAGACCGCTGGTATGGTTTTGATGATGGCCTGTATGCTGGTGCACGCTTGCTGGAACTCGTCAGCCGCGTAGCTGACATGACAGCCACACTGAACAACTTGCCGCAATCGACTTCGACACCAGAACTGCAATTGCAACTGGCCGAAGGCGAAAACTTCAAGATCATCGCTGCCATGCAAGCCAATGCCAGCTTCCCTGGTTCCGATGAAATCATCACTATCGATGGTTTGCGCGTTGAATACCCGGACGGCTTCGGCCTGGCCCGCTCATCCAACACCACCCCCGTCATCGTCATGCGCTTTGAAGCCGAAAACCCCGAAGCACTGGCACGCATACAGGGCGCAATGAAGCAGGCTGTGCTGGCTGTTAAGCCAGATGCGAAATTGCCGTATTAATTTTATTTAAACCTAAAACATAAAAGCTCATCACAGAGATACAGAGAAAAACAAGAGAAAATCTTTTAAGCTAAAAGTGTTTGGCAATGACTCTTCACGCCTTTGCTTTTTCTCTGTGCTACCTCTGTGTCTCCGTGCCTCTGTGGTGAGAATTCCGGTCTTACTATCCAAGTGAAAATCCTTCTTGTTCGTGTCTCGTCGCTGGGCGATGTTTTGCATAATATGCCCATCGTGAATGACTTGCGCCGCCAGTTTCCGCAGGCGCGCATAGACTGGGTTGTTGAAGAAGCCTATGTGCAACTGGTGAGACTCAATCCCGGTGTCGATCAGATATTCCCCTTCGCCTTGCGTCGCTGGCGCAAGAGTCTGGGACAGGCGGCAACACGACAAGAGATCAAAAATTTCTTTCGCCAGCTAAGGCAAGAGCAATATGACCTGGTGCTTGATACCCAGGGCTTGCTCAAAACCGGCATCATCATGGGCCTGGCAAAAACCGTCAAAGGCGGCAAAAAAGTCGGCCTGGCAAATGGTACTGAGGGTTCAGGCTATGAAGGCATTTCCAGAATTTTCCACGACATCAGTGTACCCGTAGACAAGCGCACTCACGCCGTCTTGCGCGGTCGCCTGGTTGCTGCTGCCGCTGGTGGCTATACCGTCAACACGCCAGCCAGTTTTGGCTTGCGGGCACCGGAGATACCCGCTGATCAGCGTACATGGTTGCCAGCTACGCCGTATGCGGTGTTCTTTCACGGCACCGCAGGTGCGGCAAAAAAATGGTCGCGTGAGAATTGGCAAGCGATTGCCGCAGAATTGAAAAACTACGAATTACCGATACTGCTACCCTGGGGCAGCGCAGCTGAAAAAGCTGAAGCTGAAGCCATGGCTGCCGTCATGCCTAACGCCAGCGTCTTGCCTGCACTATCCATGCAGGCCGCAACCCTGCTGGCGCAAAAGGCACACCTTGCCATCGGTGTCGATACCGGCCTGACGCATATCGCTGCAGCTTACGAAACCCCAACCATAGAAATCTATTGCGCTTCGCCGCGGTGGAAGACTGAAGGCAACTGGTCGGACAGGATTATTAATCTTGGAGATAGCGGGGAGCCTGCGACTGTTGACGAGGTTCGAGGCGCGATTGGAATATTACTAGGGTCAAAGAGCAAACAGTAACTTGCTTACCATCAAATATTACAGCAATCGCCTTAACGTCATTCTTGGGTGACTTTGGCAGGAATCCAGTGGCATTCGTAGCAAGTTATTGCGTGAGTTAATTTCAGAACCGCATTATTTTACGTACTTGCTTTTCAAATACGTACCCATGTAATTTAAGATCACAGGCCGGGGGTAGCCCGGCAGCTACTCACTTTTCTTGTCTCGCCAAGAAAAGTAAGCCAAAGAAGGCGACCGAGGCGTCGCTGCCCCCTAAAGGGGGACCCCTTTGCTGCAAGTCAAAAAATGGGAAATGCCCGAAACTCGCTGCGCTCAAACAGCGGTATTTCTTTCTCCATTTTCTGCCTTGCATCAAAGGCATCGACACATCGGAACGGCAAAAGTCAAAAACAGCGTCATCGCGTCCAATACTCACGTTTTTTTTGATCAGATAACTATTCATCAAAATAAATTCAACGAATCTTAATCATTGTCGTCAAACGCAAATTAAATTATCCTTCAGTGAACAACTCAAATCTAGCAAGCAAACAAAAATGAATGCCATCAACGTAATCGCCCCCTACAAATACCTCGACATGTGGGTATTTGATGATGAACGCGTAGGTCTTCTGCAAGAGCCATTCGTCAGCGGTGCTGACACCATGATAGATCAGGTAGTTGCCACGATTCCTGATCCGGAATCGGGTTTCATCATGCTGTTCTCCGCCACCCCATTTCCTGGCCACCAGATCAAACTTTCCTGGCGCAGGGCAGACAGCAATGGCAATTGGTATTTTTCAGAAAAACTGAATATGGAAGGATGGCTGTGCCCGGCCTTGCTCAAATATTTTGAGCAGCCACCAAAAGAAATTTATGTGCAGGTCAAAGCAAAAAACAATCCGCTTATAAAGCCAGTTTAAGCAAACTCAAATTGATAAACTAATGCCTGGCGAATTTGCTCTGATGTCGTAAAAGCACGGGGCGAATAAGTGGACTGATCGAAAACATATAATCAGGGTTTTCAATATCGGCTTCAGGCTTGTCAACACTGGACCAGTACCAGACAAGATAAATATGTATCTCTATATCTTGTTCAAGCAAGTCCAGAAAGTGCTTCCAGCTTGCACTATTCAAAAATGCCTTGCCTTCATCCAGTGCGTCCCAAAATGACTGAAAAAGCATGACCATGAGCGTGAATTTTTCATCATCACTTAACTCACCACTATCATAGGCCGCGAGAAATTCATCGATCCTGTTTGCATCAGCAACTTCATATGCCCAATCCTGCATATTTTTTGTATTGGGCAGATTGAAGCGTAGTGCCAGTGCGTCGATAGCGGCCCTAGTAGGAAAGCGGTAAAGATGATCGAGGTTTTCGTACATACAAATAAAAAGGCATATTCATTTGCAGACTGGGTTACATTTGCCATCCAGTCTGCTCAGAGTCACATCTATAACAACCGCCTTAAATCTCCAACGTCTCAAACGACTTCACCAAATCATCCAACGATTTCAATTGCGCCAGGAAAGGTTCCAGCTTATCCAGCGGCAAAGCGCTGGGACCATCACATTTGGCCTGCGCCGGATCTGGATGCGCTTCGAGGAACAGGCCAGCCAGACCAGTCGCCATGCCAGCGCGGGCCAGTTCGACGATTTGTTCGCGGCGGCCGCCTGAGGCTGAGGCGCCAGCTTCGCGTTGTTGCAGGGCGTGGGTCACGTCGAAGATGACGGGCAGGTTGTTCGTCACTTTTTTCATGACGGCAAAACCGAGCATGTCGACCACCAGGTTGTCGTAGCCGAAGCAGGTGCCGCGGTCGCAGAGTATCAGTTGGTCGTTGCCTGCTTCCCTGAATTTTTCGACGATGTTTTGTACTTGGGAAGGACTCAAAAATTGTGGCTTCTTGATGTTGATGACGCGGCCGGTTTTGGCCAGCGCCACGACGAGGTCAGTCTGGCGTGCCAGAAAGGCTGGCAGTTGCAGGACATCGACGACTTCAGCCACTTGTGCGGCTTGCCATGGTTCGTGCACGTCAGTGATCAAGGGTACGCCAAATTCTGCCTTGATGGCTTCGAATATCTTCAAGCCTTCTTCGAGGCCAGGGCCACGGTAAGAATGGATGGAAGAACGGTTGGCCTTGTCAAAGCTGGCCTTGAAAACATAAGGGATGCCCAGCTTGCTGGTGACACGCACGTATTCTTCTGCAACGCGCAAGGCCATGTCTTTGGATTCGAGCACATTCATGCCACCGAACAGGACGAAGGGGCTTTGGTTGCTGGCTTGAATTTGTGGGGTGATGGCTACGGTAGTCAAGATGATTCCAATTCTTTTAAATAGGCTGTTAAAACTATATGTACAAGCGATTTATTTTCAGCATTACCTTAGAGGCTGTTGCAAAGTTAAGATGGCTAGGCGCCCCCGGCTAGGTGCCCCCGGCTAGGCGCCGTCGACGCAGACAGTACTTTAGTACCGGGTTTTACATCTGGGAGGCGCAACAACGCCAGATTAATTTTGCAACAGTCTCTAAGAAACCCAGCGCAGGTAGTCTTGCCATTGTGGATCAAATTCGCTGCTGATATCAAACTCGAGCGGGGCGAAGTTTTTTGCCAGTTTTTGTGCCTTGGCCAAGGCAGTTTCTACATCGCTGACATGCCAGTTCATGCTGCGCACATTGCCATGCAGCGTGATCTGGCTGGTGATGCCTTCCTGGGTTTGCATGAGCAGGGTTTCGAGCTGGTCTTCAAACTCGCGTGCGGCTTCCAGATCATCTTTATGATCCAGCACCACATCGACTTGCACACGCCACAGCATGTCTGCCCTGCCTACCAAAGACATGGCAGATTCATTGCGTTGTACCAGCAATTTGTCGTCAGGGTCGGTATTGCTGACGAGCTCAAAACCTGTCCATTCATTCTCACCGGTGGGGAACAGGGCAGTATGCCCAAGGTCATCACGCCAGAAGTTATCCAGCACTGGCGGGAAGGCAGCCAGGCTGACGGTAGCCTGTTCGGGTGCATCGTCCATGAATTCTACCGGACCTATCTTGATGGCGAAATCATATTCACCGATGGCATGGTCAAGCAGGATGAAGGACATGTGCCTGGCATGATCGATCATGTCTTGCGGTATCGGTTTGGCAAACCATAATTGCAGACCCACCCTGCCTGTGTCGGCATAATGGCCAACCAGGACATCGGCCGGGCTGAGGCTGAAATTGTCCATGGACATGCCAAAATCGCCCATTTCTGTACGCGCCCGGAAGGCGGTCACATTAGGGAACATGGTCAGTTTGGGGGCTGTCTGCGTGAGCGACATGACATCCTGAAAATGCTCGGTAGCACCATGGGCAGTGATGATCAGGTCATACACACCATCTTCCGGTTTGCCCTGCAGTTCTGCTGCCAGGTTGGGAAAGTGGGGTTGCAGCAATTCATTGATGGCTTCCATTGCATCGCGGGCCTCCATTTGCTGCAACTGAGGCTGTGCGTTTGAAAGTGCTTGCCAAAAGATATCTGTGCTCATCTATTCATTTCCAAGATGGGTAGGTGGCTCAACATGTCCTTGCATGTTGTTTAAGAGGCATAGGATATCATTTTATGGGAGTGGTTTTGCAGAACTGCAAAGTGCCTTGTTGAACTATGCCCATTTTTCAAGTTCTTGCCTGATGACGAAAACCACTGGAGCGTCAGCCCGGTAGCCTCCTGCCTGCGCAGGAGCGACGGCTTTGCGTTCTCGCTTTATTAAGCTGTACAGTTTACAGAGTGGCAAAAAGTTACCTATTGGACAATCAATTATCTAGTTTATTTGGCTCAACTTTCTTGCTAAATTATAAAAATACATACTCCACCCGGCATTTACAGCAAGCAAGACATACACCCCTGCACACCGTTTTCAGGTATATTCCCACCTCTTCGCCCACACTCCCAAGCTTGATGTCCGCTCAACGTAAAAATCTTGATGGTTTTGCCATATCCCTGATGCTGATACTCTGTCTGTGCTGGGGTTTGCAGCAAGTGGCGGTTAAGTTGGCGGCACCAGTGATTAGTGCCAGTATGCAACTGGGCTTGCGTTCTGGTTTGGCGGCAGTGCTGGTGTTATTACTGATACTTATCAAAAAGATTCCGTTTTCCCTGCGTGACAAGCATGTAGTACCGGGTATTGCGGCAGGCCTCTTGTTTGCCATCGAATTTTTATGCATATCGCTGGGTTTGAAATACACAACGGCTTCGCATATGTCGGTGTTTTTATATACAGCGCCTATTTTTACGGTGCTGGGCCTGCACTGGCTGATCCCTGCTGAGCGTTTGCAATCAACACAGTGGCTGGGTATCTTGTCAGCCTTTGCAGGTGTGGCAATCGCCTTTTCTGGCGCCTTCAGTAGCAACCAGCGTGATGTGGCAGATATGCTCATCGGTGACAGCTTTGGGGTCGCCGCAGCCATACTATGGGCGGCAACAACGATTACCATACGCAAGTCCAGCCTGTCTGAAGCAGAGCCGACGACGACCTTGTTTTATCAACTGGCAGTGGCTGCGGTGATTTTGCTGGCATTTGTCTTGCTGCGTGGCGAGAGTTTGCCTGCACAATGGGATATGACCAGCATCGTCAGCCTGATTTTCCAGACCGTGGTGATTGCCTTTGCCAGTTACCTGACCTGGTTCTGGCTGATGAGGCGTTATCTGGCATCACGTCTTTCTGTATTTTCTTTCCTGACACCCTTGTTCGGCGTGGCCGCTGGTGTCATTCTTATGCACGATCCCATTAGCCCGCGCTTTGCGCTGGGTGCAGTACTGGTCTGTGGTGGTATTGTATTGGTGAATTTCCGTCGGACATAAAGCATGCGTCTTCTTTACTCTCTGGTATGGGGTCTGTCCCTGCCGTTTGCCCTGTTCCGCCTTTGGTGGCGTGGCCGCCTTGAGCCTGGCTATCGCCAGCATATAGGCGAGCGCCTGGGGTTTTACCCAGCCTCTGTCAGCGTACCAACGATCTGGGTGCATGCTGTCTCTGCCGGTGAAACCCGTGCGGCAGAACCACTGATACGCGCCCTGCTGGCACGTTGCCCTGAACACCGCATCCTGCTGACGCACATGACAGCTACAGGGCGTGAAACAGGCGACAAACTGTTTGCCGATGTCGGCCCACGCCTGCAACAGGCGTTTTTACCGTATGACATCAACTGGATGATCGTACGCTTCTTGCGGCACTTTTCTCCTCAACTGTGCATACTGATAGAAACAGAAGTCTGGCCCAACCTGATCGCCCAGTGTGAGGCCAAGTCCATACCGGTAGCGCTGGTGAATGCCCGCCTGTCAGAAAAGTCTTTGCGCAAGGCCCAGCGCCTGGCTTCGCTGATATTGCCTGCGGCACGTGCGATCAGCAGTGTGGCTGCGCAATCAAATCCTGATGCCCTGCGCCTGCATGAGCTGGGCATAGAGCAACCAGGTGTGACCGGCAACATGAAGTTTGATGTGACACCACCACCTTTGATGGCAGAACGCGGCGCAGCCCTGCGCCGCAGCTTTGGTGAGCGCCAGGTAATCTTGTGTGCCAGTACCCGCGACGGCGAAGAAGAATTGATACTGCAAGCCTTTGTCGAGCAAGTGCCTCTATTGCAAACCAACCCGCTGCTGATCATCACACCACGCCACCCGCAACGCTTTGACCATGTTGCCAGCCTGCTGGAATCCCATGGCATCAAATACCTGCGCCGATCCAGCCTGAACCATGAAGAAATCGCTACTATAGGTGAAGACATACGGGTCGTACTGGGTGACAGCATGGGTGAGATGTATATGTACTATGCTGCCTGCGATATCGCCTTTGTTGGTGGCAGCCTGGTGCCGCTGGGCGGCCATAACCTGATCGAAGCCTGCGCCATGGGCAAGCCTGTACTGACGGGCACGCATACCTTTAATTTTTCTGAAATCACTGATCAGGCCATTGCCAGTGGCGCTGCTTTCCGTGTCGATGGCGCACTGAGCCTGTTCCGCCAGGCCCATGCCTTGCTGACAGACAAAAAGCAATGCCTGCGCATGGGTGTAGCGGCCCATGCCTTCTTCCTGCAGCATCAGGGGGCGACTGCGCGCACCATGCAGATGCTGGAGAAATATCTATAAAGTAGCACTGTCTGCAGGAGCGACACTGTCGAGTATCTGCAAGGCGATTTCAAAGTCAAACACTTGCAGCGACTGCACAAACTCTTCAGCCTGCGCCCCCAGCACCTGGCGCATGCTGAGATTATGGGTATTGAAATAATCCAGTGCCTCGCTGTCTGATTCCTCCAGATACTGGCGCAGCATGGCAAATAGCTGGGCTACTTCTGTTGCCTCTGCGGCATCAGCATCCTTGGCTGCTGCTTTATGTTTCTCTTCAGCTGCGGCCTCAGTTGCTGCCTTAGCCGTCTGCTCCACTAAAGCCTGCTTCAATGCATTGATCAGTTCCGCACTGGCAGCGGTGAATTTTTGTATCAGCGCCTCGTTCTCTTCAGACTTTTCAATTGCCAGTTCCAGCTCGGTTGATACCGCCGCCAGCGTGGTCGCGCCGATGTTGCCAGCGGCACCGCGCATGGTGTGTGCTTCGCGCTCGGCAGTGCCACGGTCGCCCTTCTCCAGCGCCTGCCTGATCTTGTCTGGCGTGGATGCGGCACTGTCGACAAAGATTTGCAGCAGACGCAGGTAGAGGTCGAGATTTTGTCCGCAGCGACGCAGGGCTGGCGCGACATCGACACCAGGTATGGTCAGATCATGAACAACGACTTCTGGCTTCGCTGGCTCAGCTTTGCTTACCGCTGCGGTAGTGGTAACTGAGGTCTGCGTAACTGAGGCTGGCGGTTGTATGCCTGTGCTGGCTGGCAGATCAGTCTGGTAGCCAGGCATGCGACGGCCACACCAGCGGCTCAGGGTTTCAAAGAAACTGTCCGGGTCTATCGGTTTGGCGATATGGTCATTCATGCCTGTGTCCAGGCAGCGCTGCCTTTCTTCGTTCATGGCATGGGCTGTCATGGCGATAATGGGCAAGTCCAGCCATTCAGGGTAAGAACGAATGACGGTAGTGGCGGCATAGCCATCCATCTCGGGCATTTGCAAATCCATGAGCACGATGTCATAAGGATTGCCACGATTCAGCTTGTCGATGGCGATGCGGCCATTGTCGGCCACTTCAACGATGATGCCTGCCTCAGTCATCAGTTCTGCAGCAATTTGCTGGTTGATGTGATTGTCTTCGACCAGCAGGATGCGCAAGCCTTCAAAGCGGCAGTCGTTGTGCGTCTCGGCTGCGGTGCTGACCGGCGCTTCACGCGATGAAGCGCTGATACGCAATAAAATCTCCAGCAAGCCTGCCATGCCTGTGGGCTTGGACAGATAGGCAAGCGGTGCATAGGTCCTGGCCTGCATGGTGGTTTCATCAAAGCTCATGGTGGTCAGCATGATGACTTGCGGTGCTTCCTTGCCCATGCTGGCGGCAATCGCATTCATGGTGGTGGCACCATCCATGTCTGGCATATGGGCATCGAGCAAGAGCAAATCATATGGGTGACCAAGTACCCTGGCTTCACTCAGCATGTGCAGCGCCAGCTTGCCGCTGTTGGCAGCATTCACGGTCAAACCCAGTTGCTGCCCCAGTTTTTGCAAATGCAGGCGTGCCACGTCATGGTCATCCACGACCAGCAGTTTCAGGTTTTGTACTTGCGGCGGCAAGATGATTTGCGGTGCCGGGCTGGCAAAAGCGAACCAGCAAGTGAAATGGAAATGACTGCCTTTGCCTACCTGGCTTTCGACCCAGATAGTGCCACCCATGAGTTCAACCAGGTGCCGCGATATCGTCAGACCCAGACCCGTGCCGCCATATTTGCGCGTGGTGGAACTATCTGCCTGCGTAAAGGCCTGGAACAGGTTTTCTTGCTGTTCTTCTGTCATGCCAACGCCAGTATCCTGCACACTGAATTGCAGTTGTACCTTGTCGACTTCGGCCTGCACCTGTTTGACCAGGATGATGACAGAACCCCGGTCAGTAAACTTGATGGCATTGTTGACCAGGTTGGTAATGATCTGCCCCAGGCGCAAAGGGTCACCGCGCATGCTGTGGGGGACATGAGTGTCGATATCAAATACCAGCTCTATATCTTTTTCTGCGACATTGTGGCTGACGATGGTGGCGACATCGTCGATGACATCGGCTAGTACAAATTCGGCAGATTCAATATCGAGCTTGCCTGCCTCTATCTTGGAAAAATCCAGGATGTCATTCACCACACCGAGCAAAGAAGTACCGGCGCTATGGATTTTATCGATGTAGTCGCGCTGCTTCAGCGTCAGGCGAGTTTTCTTGGCCAGATGCGAGAGACCGATGATGGCATTCATGGGCGTGCGGATTTCATGGCTCATGTTCGCCAGGAAGTAAGACTTGGCAACAGTCGCCTGTTCAGCCTGTTCCTTGGCTTCACGCAGCTCGTCTTTTTGCAGATAGGTTTCCGTTTCATCTATCCAGAAACCATTCCATATCCAGTCGCCATTGACACGCTTGGGAGCCACGGTTTGCGAACGCAACCAGCGCACCTTGCCATCCACCAGGACGCGCTGGTGGAAATTGCTGGAAGTGCGGTTATCGACAGCCCGGTTCAGGCTGATCTCGGCAGCTTCCCTGTCTTCAGCCAGCGTGGTGCGCCAGCGGGCGTCTTTGTCGGCCAGCAAGTCTGCTGCCGGTACACCCATGACGTTTTTAACATTCTCGCTGACGTAGGCGTATTCCCTTTGGCCATCCGGTCTTTCACGATACTGGTAGACTGACAGCGGCAAGACATCGGTGAGGTCAGTCAAGCGTTTGCGCTCACGGTCAGCCTCGGCAGTTCTTTGCCTGACCAGTTCTTCCAGCAGAATTTGTTGGTCAGAAAAGCGACTGACACGCCAGCGGTACACCAGGTAGATAAGTCCCAGTAAAATCAGGCTGACGATAATCCTGAACCACCATTCCATCCAGAATGGCGGTGTGATGGTGATGAGCAGGCTAGCGCCTTCATCATTCCATTCACCATCCTTGGTGGCAGCCCTGGTTCTGAATACATACTCACCAGCGCCCAGATTAGTGTAGTTGGCTGCGCGGTGGGCGCCATCTATCTGTACCCAGTCTTCATCAAAGCCATCGAGCTTATAGGCATAGCGATAATGCTGGGGGTCTGAATAATTCAGCGCCGCAAACTCTATCGACACGACACTGTGTTTGTAAGAAAGGGTGATGGATCTGGCATCAGAAATATTGCCATCCATTTTCACGCCAGCGGGCAATTTGCCGCCGCGCACAGACTGGTTGAAAATCTGAAAATCAGTAATCGTCGTGACCGGCTTGGCATTATTGTCGCGTATGGCTTTCGGATAAAACCAGGCCATGCCCTGAAAGCCGCCAAAGTACAAGGCACCATCGGTATCGCGATGGCTGGCCCCGACTGTGAAAGTGCCATCGACCAGGCCATCATCGGCAGTATATTTCTTCAGCGTTTTCCTGTCCGGCCCCAGTTTGTACAAGCCACCATCGGTGCTGATCCACAGATTGCCTGCCTCATCTTCTGCAAAGCCAGCGGTCGCATCATTGCCCAGCGCGCCGCCATAGCGAATGAAACTGATCTTGCCATCAGCACCCTGCACCATCTGATTCAGGCCACTTGCCGTGCCTACCCAAATTACGCCGGCCTTGTCTTCATACACGGCATACACGCGGCTATGGCTAAGGCTATTTGGATTGTCCGGTTCATGATGATGATGTTCGAAACGTCCGGTACTGCGGTCAAGCTTGTCGAGCCCGCCAAAACTGCCCACCCACAACTGGTCGCGATGGTCAAACAGGAGAGACACTACCCGGCCATGACTAAGACTGTCGCTGTCTTTGGGGTTATGCATATAGCGTTTGAACCTGGCACCCTGCATGAGATTCAAGCCGTCATCACTTGCCACCCATAGATTACCTGCTTTGTCATATGCCAGTGAATGCACGATGTTGGAGCTGATACTGTCAGGCTGTTTGGGATCATTCTGGAAGTGCTGTGCACGTTCAGTCACGGTGTCAAACAAATTCAAGCCATCTTGCGTACCTACCCAAAGCTTGTCTTCCGGTGCCAGTTTCAGGGCCCTGATCTTGCTATTACTCAGACTGAGTGGCTGCCGGTCCTGATGCTGGTAAGAACGTATCTGACCGCTGGCCTTGTCCAGACGATTCAAACCTTCACCTGTACCTATCCACACCACACCACCCTTGCTGGTAATAGCTGACACAGTGTTATTACTCAGGGTTATGGCTTCACCAGGCAAATGCAACAGGCGCTCAAAACCACCGCTGGAAAGATTGGTACGGCTGGCCCCACCCAGCCAGGTGCCTACCCATAAAGTACCGGTACGGTCTTGCAATAAGCGGGTGACGCGGTTGTCAGCCAGGCTATGCCTGTCGCTGGCATGATGGCGGTATGAAGTGAATTTGTTGTCGGCAGCGTTCCAGCGTTTCAGGCCGTCATCCGTACCTATCCAGATGACACCATCGCGGTCTTCCAGCAGGGAGGAAACAGGGCCAGGGCCCAAGCCTTCAGCCAAACCAAGGCGTCGTTTTTTGGTGCGTTCTTTAGACCAGATTTCCAGACCGGCAGAAGTGGCTATCCACAGATTGCCCTGCTTGTCGCTGAGTATGCTTTGTACATTATTGTGGCGCGGGTCTGGCTTGCCGTCACTATCGAGACGGAAATTCTCGAAAGCGGTCTTGCCCCGGTACATGACGCTCAAACCGGCATTGGTGCCCGCCCATAGATTGCCGTCTTTATCCAGACTCAGTGCACTGACCTGATCACTGGCAATGCTGGTGGCATCCTTGTCATCGTGACGCAAAATCTGGAAGCGGGCAGTGTCGGGGTCAAAATGCGCCAGACCATCGCCGGTCGCCAGCCACAAACCAGAACTGCTGTCACTGATGATGGCCTGTATCTGGTTACCGCCAGAACTACGGATATCTGCCAGGTTACGTTTATACCTGACCATGGTTTCGGTCGCCATGTCATACCTATGCAGGCCACCATTGCGCGTACCTACCCAGATCCTGCCCTTGTCATCCTGATGCAAAGCCCAGACCCAGTTATCGGTGAGGCTGTCTGTACGGCTGGGGTCATGGCGAAAAAATACCACCTTGGAACCATCATACCTGTGTAGGCCACCCTGGGTACCAAACCACATATAGCCCTGGCGGTCTTGCAGCATGGATTGCACGGATTCATGCTGGAAACCCTGGTCACGCCCGACTTGCTCAAAGCGCAGGCTTTGTACACTGGCCGCCTTAACAGGCTGGCAAAATAGCAAAGAAGTCAGCAAGAGCGCCAGACAAAGCAAGCTGGTACAGGCGAACAGAAACTGAGGATAAAGATATCGCTTAGCCAAACTGTCCTGCCTCATTATGTGCCCTCTGCATTTACTGGATTTTTTAGTTCAATTTTTTGTTCAAGTATATGTTATTCAGTCATTAAGAAATCACTGTTATCCCTGAGTTTCACAGAGTTTTTCACAGTTTGTAGGGAAATCGCGAAAAAGCGGCAATATTGACAAGACTTACTGACATCAGACCAATATTGGAAACGATGGACTAACTATTTAGTTTGTAAAAACATATATCTGAATAGCAAGCTCCATGGCGAATTTTTTTGCAGGTAAACATCCCGCAATGTCATATACCCATGCTTGCCATAAAGATCAACTTCAGGCATTGCTATCCAAAAATCCCGTATCACTCCTGCAGTTTCCATTAACCGCAAAAATCAGTGATTTTCAAGGGAATTTCAGCTTGGTAATTTTGCTATGACTTGCCCTGAGGATTGTCCTTATCTAGATTCAGCTCAAGAAAAAATGTGGCGACGGGGTTTATAATGGGAGCCATCAGACATCAGGATGCCTGGCATTTCGATGCCTTAATTTCAATAGAGCAATAATAGAACAATACTTGTAGGGTTTGTTTTTTATAATGAAAATGTGCCCCTGCGTCTTCACCTTTCTTAAAAAGTCCCGAACGACATAAATCAGCCTGGTATTTGGTATTCGCCTTGCTTTTTTATCCTGATTGGCGAGCTTTCGGAATCATCTCTGCAACAAGTAACAAAGAAAACTTTCTCACATGAACGCAAACGAAAAAATTTTAGGATTGACGGAAATGTCTCCTCAAGAAATCTCCCTCGATGTCTTGCTGGAAAAATACGCCAAAGGCGATGAAGTCACCATCCACGACGTGCAGTCTCGTGTTGCCAAAGCACTGGCCAGCGTGGAGCAACCAGACTTCCAGGCGTATTACGAAGAAAAATTCTTATGGGCGCAAAAAAATGGTTTCGTGCCAGCAGGCCGCATCAATTCTGCCGCTGGCATGGACTTACACGCCACCCTGATCAATTGCTTCGTACAACCGGTAGGTGATTCTGTTTCCAGCGCCACCGATGGCAAACCCGGCATTTATACAGCCCTGGCAGATGCAGCAGAAACCATGCGTCGTGGTGGTGGTGTAGGCTATGATTTTTCTACCATACGCCCTAAGGACGCACTGGTGCGCGGTACGCGTTCACGCGCTTCCGGCCCGGTGTCTTTCATGCAGGTATTCAATGCATCCTGCTCTACCGTAGAATCTGCCGGTGCCCGTCGTGGCGCGCAGATGGGTGTCTTGCGTGGCGACCATCCTGACATCCTTGATTTCATTCGTTCCAAAGACCAGGGCGGTTTGACGAACTTCAATATCTCCATCGGCGTCACCGATGAGTTCATGGAAGCAGTTGCCAAAGATACAGACTACTGCCTGGTACATAAAGCTGAACCTGGCGAAGATAAAAAAGAAGCCGGTGCCTATCAGCGTGAAGACGGTCTGTGGGTGTATGAAACCGTACGTGCGCGTGATCTGTGGGATGAGGTCATGAAATCGACCTACGACCATGCAGAACCGGGCATCCTGTTTTTGTCGCGCATGAATGCCGAGAACAATCTCTACTATTGCGAAAAAATCGAAGCCACCAATCCATGTGCAGAACAACCATTGCCTGATTATGGTTGCTGCTGCCTGGGTTCGATCAACCTGACGCGCTTCATCAAGGGTGCATTCACTGATGCAGCCGAATTTGATTTCACTGCCTTTGAAGCAGTGGTGACGGTAGCGACACGCATGCTCGACAATGTGCTGGATGCCACGGCCTGGCCTTTGCCTCAGCAAAAAGCCGAAGCCATGTCCAAGCGCCGCGTCGGTCTGGGCTTCCTGGGTCTCGGTAGCAGCCTGGTCATGCTGGGTCAGCGTTATGATTCCGATGCCGGCCGTGCATTCGCACAAAAAGTATCTGAAGTCATGCGTGATGCCGCCTACCTGGCATCAGCAGAACTGGCTAAAGAAAAAGGCCAGTTTCTATTGTTCGACAGCACAAAATACCTGTCCGGTACTTTCGCCAAACGCCTGCCAAAAAATGTACGCAATGCGATTTCCAAACATGGTTTGCGCAATTCCCATTTGCTATCCATCGCCCCTACCGGCACCATCACCCTGGCCTTTGCCGACAATGCATCGAATGGCATAGAACCGGCGTTCTCCTGGGTGTATAACCGCAAGAAACGCATGGCAGTTGGCGATGCCAAAGTCTATGAAGTGGCTGACCATGCATGGCGCCTGTACCGCCATCAGGGCAACGACGTTTCTGATGACAGCAAGCTGCCAAAGCAGTTTGTCACAGCCCTCAATATGTCTGCCAGCGACCACATGAAGATGTTGCAGGTCGTGCAGCCGTATATTGATTCTGCAATTTCAAAAACCGTCAACGTACCGGCAGATTATCCTTACGAAGATTTCCAGAACCTGTACATGGATGCCTGGCGCGCTGGCCTCAAAGGCCTGGCAACTTACCGCCCAAATAATATCCTGGGCAGCGTCCTGTCTGTCTCTACTGAACCAGCACCAGAAGTCAAACATATTCCCGATGATGACCTGCTGCGGAAGCAATTCGATGGCCGCCCGTTTGGTGATCTCGAATCTGTGACATCCAAAGTGCAGTACATGACTTATGAAGGAAAAAAGACAGTCTACCTGACAGTCAGCTTCATCCACATAGACGGCATGGTCGGTGGCGAGCGCGTGACGATAGAACGCCCGTTTGAATTCTTCATGCCTGCAGGACAAAAGAACGATGGCCAGCAATGGATCTCAGCCAGCATGCGTTTGCTGTCAATGGCAGCGCGCTCTGGTGGTTCGATTGCCAAGGCACTGGCAGACATGCGGGAAGTGGTGTGGGACAAGGGTACTGTACGATGCGGCATGATCACCAAGGATGATGGCTCACAGGCACCGCTGTTCCATGAATCCGAAGTCGCCGCCATCGGTTACTCGCTGCAACGCATACTGATGAAACGTGGCTTCCTCGATGCTGCCGGTAACCAGATCCCTATCACCGTACTGGCAGAAAAGTTCAAGCAAAGAAGCCACCACTACGGCATGGATGACCTGGCCTATGAAGGCGAAACCGCAGCACCGATCAGCTATATCCCTACCGGCAAAAAATGTCCTGATTGCGGCGCGCATGCCCTGCAAAAAATAGATGGTTGCAGCCGTTGCGTGTCTTGCGGTTACGTCGGAGCTTGCGGATAATTTTAACTAAGCTCATTGAGCTTATTGAGCTAAAACCTGCCGGGTTTTTGGATAACTCCATAAACCCGACCAGGTGATCAATGAGTCAGGGTTGCATGCCTTCTTTTATCCATTGGTCATATAAATCAATTTTCTTTTGATCCATGCGGTTTTTTTCTCCTCCAGGCGGCATGGGGTGTGAGGCTTTGACGGGTTTGCCTTTGTCGGGGCCGTCTTTCACAAGCAGGGGCGGTGCGCCAACTGCCTCGTCATAGCCATGGATCGCCACCTGTACCTGATAATAAAAACGTTTTACGCATTCATAGTCGTCAAGTTCAAGGTTGGCTGTGCCTTGTGTATCACCTAACACTACCCTTTTCATACAGGCTGTGTAGCGGGCAAAAATTGGTTTGATGTCACGGTTAAACGAAACCATCATGCACTCCTGATTTTATTTGCTGTAATTGATGACGGGGGCGCTGAAGGCAAATTTGCCGGACGGATTATCACGCGAACTGATCGCTAGCGTGACAGTCCATTCCTGGCCATCCTTGCCGCCGAGACGCAGGTTGTTGATATCCTTGCTGATATCCTGGGTCAATCTCAAAGGCACACTGCTGCCTGCATCATCATGATGGTGATGATGCCCGGACAAGGCCCAATAGCTGGCACTCAAGACCAGGTAGCGCTTGCGGAAATTTTTATTACCAACATCGGCTGCAACGTCTTGCGGATGGAAGTAGACATCCGCCTGATAACTGTAATCGTCGCTGCCAGCCTCACGCACGATATCGATGAGGGCTTTGCTTCCATCCAGCGACTGAATCTTGACTTTGCCCTGGATTATCGCATTGGGACGGGATGCAGGGCCATGTGCGCCATGGCTCATCAACTCACTGAACAGGCTTTGCGGATTGTCTCCCAGGGTTGCACCTGGCAGATTATGTTTGGCAACGATGGCGTCAATCTGGCTCTTGGGGACAAACTCGCCAAAGGCACCGGACTGATAGGCATAACCCTGTTTTTTGGTGTCGTAATACAGTTCTGCCCGTCCCATGTTTTTGGTGTAATTGCTGTACGGCTCGCGTTTTTTTCCAATACCTTCTTCAAACCCGACCGGCAATTGCAGGCGCGCATCCTGTTCGCCGCGCATGAACCAGTTGCCACCTGTGATCGTCTCGCTGCCGTGCTCTTCTATCCATTTTTCCAGGGCATAGTCAATGAAGGCATGGAAGGAATAAAACAGGGGATCAAGACCAGCAGTAGCGGGGTTACGCAAGTAACCATGCACATACTCGTCGTGCATGGTATCGTGGATTTGTGATTCAAATGAGCCCGAGTTACCGGCACCACCCAGGGAATACCCACCAAAGGACTGCCAGTCCTGCTTGTAAATCAGGTAGGCCATCAGATAAGGTGAAGTGTAACTGGGCATGGCAGGTTTGCTGCCAGCTGGATTCTGCAACCTGTGCTTGAACCATAATGGCGATGCTGAATCTTCAAAAGCTTTAGGATAACGATTGCCCGTTGGGGGCTTGGTGAAGTTCCAGTATGGGACGGTAACGTTTTTCGTACTCGGGCCAGACAAACCCTCGGGGTCAGCATCTTGCAGGGCTTTTTCGTAAAAATAAAACTCAGCTCTGTGCCACTGGAAAAAAGTGTCTTTCCTGTGTTCGCACATGCCCGGATTTTCATAGGTAATGTTGCCAGTACCTTTAACCTGTTCGTCAAATTTACAACCGTTGAACGGGTTGCTTAAGGTGTCGTTAATCTCATTACCGACATTCAGTTGCCCGTTAATGACTTCATACAATTGCTTGTCGTCACCGCTACCCAGCGCATGGTGGCGCTTGTCATTTACCGCAACCGAAGTGCAATTGTGGACCCAGGCTTGCCATAAAAATCCAGTTCTGTCATAAATGTTTTTCGCGCTCTTGATTTTCATCATCTTCACAGCGTGCTCGAATGCAGCCAGTTCCTCGGCACTGAGTTCATCAATGTTCTTGCGATACTGGATTTCCCGGGGCACTGAAATTTGTGCGCTGACATTGATGGTGAAGCAGCTGGCGAGCAGCAGGCCCGCGAGCAATCGATATCTTGAGGTGTTCATTTTGTATCTTTCATTCTTGATGCCCAAACCTGAAGGCAGGTGCAGCAGTGTGGCTGCCTGATTACCGGATGTTCGATTATCCGATTATTCGTATGCAACCACACTGTGTATTCAGGAAGTCTGCTTAATAACGAGTATGTGGGTCAATGTACACATCAATGCGAACCATGTGCTCCATGTCCACCTGTGGATGCACCGCCATTACCATCCGGCAGCACGACCTTGACGTTTTGCATCATGCCCTGGTCTTCATGATCAAGGATATGGCAATGCAATACGTACTCACCGATATAGCGCTGATAGCGGGTACGGGTCTTGACGGTGTAGCCTGGCGTCGCCATGATGGTGTCTTTCCATACTCCCTGCATACCGGCATATTGCCCTATCGTCGGCGCTGTCGTATCTTTGAGTGCGCTGACATCGACGCCGTTTTTATCGGTGATGCTGATAATCTGATAGGGATTGACGTGGATGTGGAAAGGATGCTGTATCGGTGCTTCACCGGTGTCAGTCGGGTTGTAAGACTTGATATGCCATTCCTGTACCTGACCCAAAATCAGGGTCTGATGGACTTCAGATGGTACATAGGGTGCACCATTGACGTCAAAGGCAATTTTGCCGCCGCGCTGATCAATACCCAGTACCAGATCGACTGGTTTTTGTGGGTCAGTGAGTTCGGATTCGGGGATGGCTTTATGCGGCACGAATTTCGTCAGTTTCAAGCCATCTTTCAAATCCCTGATGATGGTATCGCGCACACTTCTCGACAATAAGCCAGCTGCACGTACCAGTTCTTTGGTCACGAATTGCGTCTGATCACCGCTGGTCTTATTGCCGGTAGCATGGATCACCGTAATCACCTTCGCATTATTCGGCTGGGCAGAAACAAAGTCAGGCGCGCCGGAATCGCTATAGACGCAATAATCACCTTTTTCTGGCAGACTGAACAAGATATCGCTGCGATAGCCCGGTTGCAAGGTATTGGTCACCTTGGCAAAAGCACTGGGGCGTGTCAGGCCATCGGTTGCGACTTCAAACTGCAATACGTCAATGCCGTTGCAGGCATTTTTAACCTCGGCTTGCAGTGCCTCTGGTGTATTGGCGGCTGGTGTCAGCTTGCTGATGTCGTTGATTTTGCGGATACGTAAAACGATGGACTCACGTACACCTGCATCTATCAAACGCCAGCGATACAGTTTGCCAGCTTCCATCACCAAAGGTTTGGCAGGATTACGTGCGAAACCGTTGATCAGGGTATGGCGGCCAGATTTGGTCCAGGCAGTGGGGGCGAATTGCGCCTTAAAGTCTTGCACTATGCCTATGTCTCCCTTTTTGCATAGCCAGGTACCATCAGGGTTGGTCTGTATGACGTCTATTTCTTTGCCAGGGTTCTTGGGGTCAGGTCCCTTGATAAAGCAGGCATAGGGAATCTGCTGCATGAGCATCACTTCGCCATAGCTGCCCGCGGCAGGTTTGAAGGGATTGAGCAAGGTGTCGAGATCACCATTGCTGAGTACGGTAGGCTGCCTGTCGCCTTTGACGATCAGGGCACCGGCCATGCCACTGCCAACTTGTATGGCAGTAGATCCATGCACATGCGGGTGATACCAGAAAGTGCCAGCCGGGTGATCTCCTGGCACATTGTATTCATATTCAAAATTGACCTTGGGCTTGATCGCCAGCAGCACATTGTCGCTATTACCCGATGGAGAAATCCACAAACCATGCGAATGCAGATTGGTGGTGTTGTAGCAATGCGGGGTATTGACATTGTCTTTCGCGACCAGCTCGCAACCTGGTTCCTTGTCGAGCCGGTTACTGAGGTCAAAGCGCACGGTCTGTCCTGGTTTCATGACTACCGTAGGTGCAACAAAGTCGGGGCGCAGCAGATTAGGCACACCAGAAACATTGCGGCCATACGAGCGCAAGGACACCTGGTCATATTCGCCAGTAGAGGGATTGTAGATAAACCCTGGCGTCATCTGTATTGGCAGGAAATAGCGTATTTCACGGCCCGATCTTTCCACCATCTTGCGCTGCTCACCGCTCAGCAGATTGGCTGCGGGCTTGATCAGGTCTGCGGCTACATCGCGGTCATCGATCTGACTGGCCAGCGGCGGTGCTGGTGGCGTCTCTTTGATTTTGGCTTCTTGTGCCAGAACCGCATGACAGAACATGCTGGCCCCGGTCACGGTGGCGACACCAGCCAGGCGGCGCATTTGTTTTAATTGTGTATGCATAAGGTGATCTCAAATCGGAGTGAGGAGAGTGTGAAAGGATATCAATGGTATTTACTTGCCATTTCAGTTTATAAAATTGACATGCATCTTGCAACAAAGCCAAGCAATCGCTAGCACAAATTTGTTGTTTTTTCGATAAATTTTTCAATTACTTGCAATTGATGCACTAATCGTGTCTGCGCCGACTGCGTGACCTGCATGGTTTGCTCCGGTCCGGCTCTTCAAAAGAACTAGTTCTTCCAGACATGCGTCCCCTCCTTTTGCATGGAAAACAGCAACCGTCAGACGAATTTCTAAATACCCCTACTCTTTGTAAGCTGATAGCACCTATAAAAGTAAAAGGAGCTGTCATGGCCAGTCAGGGCAAAGCGTATGCGGTGCTGGGTTCCAGCACGCTGGCGTTCACTGTATGTTTCACCATCTGGATGATGTTTGGCGTGATTGGGATACCCATCAAGACCGCCCTGCATCTGAATGAAACCGAGTTTGGTTTGCTGACGGCCATGCCGGTGCTGACCGGTTCGCTGATACGCGTACCACTGGGCATCTGGACAGACCGTTTTGGCGGTCGCATCGTCCTGTTCCTGCTGATGCTGTTCACAGTAATACCTATCTATCTGATCAGCTATGCGACGGCTTACTGGCATTTTCTGGTGCTGGGTTTGTTCGTTGGCTTGGCAGGCGGTTCTTTTTCTGTCGGCACGCCTTATGTTGCCCGCTGGTTCAAAAAGGACAGGCAAGGTCTTGCCATGGGCATCTTTGGGGCCGGCAATTCTGGTGCGGCGGTGAATAAATTCATCGCCCCGGCATTGATCGCAGCAGCTGGCTGGACTCTGGTGCCCAAGGTGTATGCAGTCATGATGCTGGCTGCAGCCCTGATCTTCTGGGTATTCTCTGCCACTGATCCCAGCCATAACGTCAAATCAAACATCAGCTTCCTGGCCCAGCTGAAAATGCTGAAAGACCCCAAGGTCTGGCGTTATTGCCAGTACTACTCCGTCGTCTTCGGTGGTTATGTGGGCTTGAGTTTGTGGATGGTCAAGTACTACGTGACTGAATATGGTTTTGACATCAAGAGCGCTGCCCTGCTGGCCGCCTGCTTCTCTTTGCCTGGCGGTGTCCTGCGTGCCTTTGGCGGCTGGCTGTCCGATAAATTTGGTGCCTATAAGGTGACCTGGTGGGTCATGTGGGTGTGCTGGGTAGCATTCTTCTTGCTGTCTTATCCACAAACTGATTTTACGATCAAGACCATCAACGGCATGCAGACATTCCATATCGGCCTGACACCAATGCTGTTCACGACCATCCTGTTTGTCGTGGGTATTGCCATGGCGGTGGGCAAGGCGTCTGTCTTCAAATTCATCTCGGATGACTACAGCAGCAATATCGGTGCCGTCTCTGGCGTAGTTGGTTTGGCCGGTGGTCTTGGAGGCTTCATCTTGCCGGTCTTGTTCGGTGCGATTGTTGACATTACCGGTGTGCGCAGTTCCTGTTTCATGCTGTTGTATGGCACCGTCTGTGTGTCCCTGGTGTGGATGCATTTCCAGTTCCGCAGAGAAGGCATGCTGGCAGCGCAGGCCGCTATGCCAGCCTGACATCTGTGAGCACTTTTTGATTACAAGTTATTGAAAACCAGGAGCATATGATGAGTCATGTATTAAACCGGTGGGAGCCAGAGAATCTTGAGTTCTGGCGCAAGGAAGGCAGCTCCATTGCCAATAGAAATTTATGGATATCCATACCCAGTCTGATGCTGGCATTTACAGTATGGATGCTGTGGAGCGTGGTTGCGGCTAATCTGGACAAGGCTGGATTCCATTTCAGTAAAGACCAGCTGTTTTTCCTGACGGCTTTGCCTGCCTTGTCAGGCGCGACCTTGCGGATTTTCTATTCTTTCCTGGTGCCCGTATTTGGTGGCCGTAAATGGACGGCGATTTCCACAGCAAGTTTGTTGATCCCCGCTATTGGCATGGGCTTTGCATTGCAGGATCCAACTACAAGCTATTCGACCTTATTGATACTGGCGCTGCTGTGCGGTTTTGGTGGTGGTAATTTCAGTTCCAGTATGGCGAATATCAGTTTCTTTTTCCCAAAATCACGAAAAGGTTATGCAACCGGGATGAATGCGGGCATCGGTAATCTGGGTGTTTCTGTAGTTCAGTTTGTGACGCCTTTCGTGATTTCTTCAGCCATGTTTGGTGCCAGCATATCTGGCGATGGTTTCCTGTTTCATAATGCCAAAACAGGTGCAGACAATATGTTCTGGCTGGCGAATGCCGGATTTATCTGGGTACCGTTTATTGTCGTGGCAACTCTGATGGCCTGGTTTGGCATGAATGATATCGCCTCGGCCAAAGCTTCTTTTGCGGATCAGGCGGTGATCTTCAAACGCAAACACAATTGGCTGATGTGCTGGTTGTATATCGGTACCTTTGGTTCTTTCATCGGCTTTTCTGCCGGATTTGCGATGCTGATCAAGGCGCAGTTTCCTGAAATTGATGTCGCGAAATTTGCCTTTCTCGGGCCTTTGGCCGGTGCACTGGCAAGACCAATTGGTGGCATGATCTCTGACAAAATAGGTGGAGCCAGATTAACATTCTGGGTCTTTGTCGCCATGGCAGCCACTATAATAGCAGGCATTTTGCCCGCTTTGCATGAGCATCAGTTTATGACGTTCTTGGTGTCTTTTATCATCATGTTCATTTTGACTGGCCTGGGAAATGGTTCAACCTTTTGCATGATACCGATCATTTTCCAGACCGACCGTGAACGCGCAGCCAAGGGCAAGGGCGAGCCAGCCTTGAAACAAGCCAGGCTGGATGCCGCCAAAGAATCCGCCGCTGTGCTCGGCTTTTCTGGTGCCATAGGTGCATACGGTGGTTTCTTTATCCCGCAAAGCTTTGGTACTTCCATCAAGATGACGGGAGCACCTGATATGGCGCTGTATGTGTTCATCGCCTTCTACGTCAGTTGCATGGCTATCACCTGGTGGTATTACTCGCGCAAAGGTGCAGAGATGCCTTGCTAATTTTCGCTAACTACTAGTGTCAAAAAAACCTCACCCTGTGCCACCACAGGGTGAGGTTTTTTCATGGGCCAGGCAATGCCCTAGTTCTAAAGGACTAGACGGACTAGTGCGAATGCGCAAGGACTTACACCGCACCGAAGAATGGGCGAAAGCACCTTGAATCCCTACACTCTCAATATACAAGTAAAGAAAATGTGGGTACATCGCCCACCTGATATGGAGAGTTACGATGAGTCATTTTCTGGATAGATTGAAGTTCATGTCGCGGGTGAAATCTACCTTCTCCGATGGTCATGGTGCCGTGGTCGAAGAAGACCGCAAATGGGAAAATGGCTATCGCAGCCGCTGGCAGCATGACAAGATCGTGCGCTCTACCCATGGTGTCAATTGCACCGGTTCCTGTTCATGGAAGGTCTATGTCAAAAACGGTTTGATTACCTGGGAAACCCAGCAAACTGATTATCCACGCACCCGCCCTGACCTGCCGAATCACGAACCACGCGGCTGCCCGCGCGGTGCATCTTACAGCTGGTATGTGTATTCTGCCCAGCGCGTCAAATACCCGATGATACGTGGCCGACTCATGGAAATGTGGCAGGAAGCACGCAAGACCATGGGACCGATAGACGCTTGGGAAGCCATCAGCCAGAACCCTGAAAAAGCCAAACGCTACAAATCCATACGCGGCCTTGGTGGTTTTGTCCGTGCTGACTGGGATACAGCACAGGAAATCATTGCTGCATCGAATGCCTACACCATCAAAAAATTCGGCCCCGACCGTGTGGTTGGTTTCTCGCCTATTCCGGCGATGTCCATGGTGTCTTACGCTGCTGGTTCACGTTACCTGAGTCTGATAGGCGGCGTACCGCTGTCCTTCTATGACTGGTATTGCGATCTGCCACCAGCCAGCCCACAAATCTGGGGTGAGCAAACTGACGTACCTGAATCTGCTGACTGGTATAACTCGACTTACCTGATGGTGTGGGGATCGAATGTGCCACAGACCCGTACACCAGATGCGCACTTTTATACTGAAGTTCGCTACAAGGGTACCAAGACGGTAGCTGTGTCATCCGACTTTGGTGAGATGGTCAAGTTTGGCGACATCTGGATGGCCCCAAAACAAGGTACTGACGCCGCATTGGCCATGGCCATGGGCCATGTGATACTGAAGGAATTCCATCTCGGTAACAAGTCTGCCTACTTCCGCAGCTATGTCAAACAATATACTGATATGCCCATGCTGGTGCGCCTGGTAGAGCGCAATGGCTGCTATGTACCAGACCAGATGCTGCGTGCTTCGCAATTGCCGGGCAACCTGAACGAAGCCAATAATCCAGACTGGAAAACACTGGCTATCGATGAAATCACAGGTGACATCGTGTCGCCCAATGGCTCTATCGGCTATCGCTGGGGTGAAGGTAAATTCGATGAAGGTGCCAAAGTCGGACGCTGGAACCTGGAAGCCAAAGACGGTAATTCTGGTCGTGCCATCGACCCGCAACTGAGCCTGATAGCCAAGCATGACGAAGTGGTCACGGTAGGGTTCAATTACTTTGGTGGCACTGATGCCAATGATATGTTGTTGCGTCATTTGCCAGCAAAACGCGTCACTCTGGCCGATGGCAGTACTGCACTGGTAGCCACTGTTTATGACTTGTCAATGGCAAATTATGGTGTTGACCAGGGTCTGGGCGGTGCTGTTGCCAGCTCATATGACGATGATGTCCCCTATACACCAGCCTGGCAAGAAAAACATACCAGCGTCAAGCGTGATCTGGTGATACAGGTAGCGCGTGAGTTTGCGCAAAATGCCCATGATACCGAAGGCAAAAGTATGGTAATCGTTGGTGCTGCCTTAAATCACTGGTACCACAACGACATGATTTATCGCGGCATCATCAATATGCTGATGATGTGCGGTTGCATAGGAAAATCCGGTGGTGGCTGGGCGCATTATGTCGGGCAAGAAAAACTGCGCCCACAATTTGGCTGGGCACCGCTGGCCTTTGCCAGTGACTGGGTACGCCCTGCACGCCAGATGAATGGCACCAGCTTCTTCTATGCCCACACCAGCCAATGGCGTCATGAAAAACTGGCGATGGATGAGATACTCGCACCGACTGCAGACAAGTCCAAGATCAGCCACATGAGCATGATAGACATGAATGCCAAGTCTGAGCGTTTGGGCTGGCTGCCATCAGCACCGCAACTGGAAACCAATCCTCTGGATGTTTGTGATGCGGCAGAAAAAGCAGGCATGACACCTCAAGATTATTTGAAGAACAGCCTGAAATCAGGCACAGTCAACATGAGCTGTGATGATCCGGACAATCCCAAGAATTTCCCGCGCAATATGTTTGTCTGGCGCTCGAATATCCTCGGTAGTTCTGGCAAAGGGCATGAATACTTCCTCAAGTATTTGCTGGGCACGCAAAACGCCTTGTTTGATGATCCTGATGAAGCGGTCAAGCCATCTGAAGTCAAATACCGCCCTGTGGCAGCAGAAGGCAAGTTGGACTTATTGGTAGTGCTCGACTTCCGCATGAGTACAACTTGTTTGTACGGCGACATCGTCTTGCCGACAGCTACCTGGTATGAAAAGGATGACCTCAATACCTCTGACATGCACCCTTTCATCCATCCATTGAGTGAAGCAGTGCAACCGCTGTGGGAAAGCAAGACAGATTGGGAAATCTATAAAGGCATCGCCAAAAAATTTACTGAAATTGGCGGTGAATATCTCGGTACCCGCAAGGACATCGTATTGCAACCTTTGATGCATGATACCCCTGGTGAACTTGGTCAGGCTTTTGAACCCAAGGACTGGAAGAAAGGTGAATGCGATCTGATACCCGGCAAGACTGCCCCTAATTTCTTCGTAGTAGAACGCAACTATAAAGATATCTACAAGAAGTTTACTTCGATAGGGCCATTGCTCGACAAACTGGGCAACGGCGGTAAAGGCATCAACTGGAACACCGAACATGAAGTCAAGGAAATCGGTGGCATTACCAAAGTCGTGACTGAAGAAGGTGTCAGCAAAGGTCGCCCACGCCTGGAAAGCGCCATCGACGCCTGCGAAATGATACTCACCTTCGCACCAGAAACCAATGGCCATGTCTCCGTCAAGGCATGGGAAGCGCTGGGCAAGATTACCGGTCGTGATCACACCCATCTGGCCGTTGGCCGTGAACATGACAAGATCCGCTTCCGCGATGTGCAGGCACAACCACGCAAGATCATCTCTGCACCGACCTGGTCTGGCCTGGAATCTGAAGAAGTCAGCTACAACGCCGGTTACACCAATGTGCATGAATACATACCCTGGCGCACGTTGACTGGTCGCCAGCAGTTCTACCAGGATCACCGCTGGATGCTGGATTTTGGTGAGGGCCTGTGTGTCTACAAACCGGCGATTGATACCAAGACCGTGGCACCGATGCTGAATAAATCACCGAATGGTGAAAAAGAGATCGTTCTCAATTTCATCACACCGCATCAAAAATGGGGTATCCATTCCACCTATTCAGACAACCTGCGCATGCTGACCTTGAGCCGTGGTGGCCCGCATGTCTGGATATCTGAAGGCGAAGCAAAAGAAGCCGGTCTGGTCGATAACGACTGGGTTGAAGTCTTTAACAGCAATGGCACTTTGACCGCTCGCGTCGTGGTCAGCCAGCGCGTGCCCAAAGGCATGTGCCTGATGTATCACGCTCAGGAAAAAATCGTCAATACACCGGGGGCAGAACTCAGCGGCAAACGCGGTGGCATCCATAACTCGGTCACACGCGCAGTCCTGAAACCTACCCACATGATAGGCGGCTATGCACAACTTGCTTATGGCTTCAATTATTACGGCACCGTAGGCAGTAACAGGGATGAGTTCATCGTCTTGAGAAAAATGAAGAAAGTAGATTGGCTGGAAGGCAAACTGGAAGAGGAGTCAGCATCATGAGAATACGCGCACAAGTCGGCATGGTGCTGAACCTGGACAAATGTATAGGCTGCCATACCTGCTCAGTCACTTGCAAGAACGTCTGGACCAGCCGTGACGGTGTTGAGTATGCCTGGTTCAATAACGTGGAAACCAAGCCTGGCATAGGTTATCCCAAAGAATGGGAAAACCAGCAGAAATGGAAAGGCGGCTGGCACCGCACTGAGGCTGGCAAGCTGGAACCAAGACAGGGCGGCAAGTTGCGCATACTCGCCAATATTTTCGCCAACCCGAACTTGCCTTCGATTGATGATTATTACGAGCCATTCACATTTGACTATGAGCATCTGCAAAATGCGCCCCTGATGCAGACCCCGCCGACAGCACGCCCTATCTCTGTGTTGACTGGCAAAAAAATGGACAAGATAGTCTGGGGCCCGAACTGGGAAGATGATCTCGGTGGCGAGTTCAGCTCACGCAGCAAGGATGCCTTGTTTGAAGGTGTGCAAAAAGAGATGTACAGCACCTTTGAATCCACCTTCATGATGTATTTACCACGTCTGTGCGAACACTGCCTGAATCCGGCCTGCGTTGCGTCCTGCCCCTCAGGTTCTATCTACAAGCGTGAAGATGATGGCATCGTGCTGGTCGATCAGGATAAATGCCGTGGCTGGCGCATGTGCATTTCCGGTTGCCCCTACAAAAAGATTTACTACAACTGGAGTTCGGGCAAGGCAGAAAAATGCACCTTCTGCTACCCACGCATTGAGGCCGGTCAGCCTACTGTATGTTCAGAAACCTGCGTAGGCCGCATACGCTATCTGGGTGTCTTGCTATATGACGCGGACAAGATAGAAGCTGCTGCCTCGGTACCGGATGAAAAGGATTTGTATGAAGCGCAACTCGGTTGCTTCCTTGATCCGCATGACCCGGCAGTGATCGCCGAAGCGCGTAAGCATGGGATACCTGAAAGCTGGATACAGTCGGCGCAAAAGTCGCCTGTCTACAAAATGGCGATGGAATGGAAGATAGCTTTCCCCCTGCACCCTGAATACCGCACCCTGCCCATGGTCTGGTATGTACCGCCTCTGTCGCCTATACAAAAGGCAGCTGAGGCAGGTCACATGGGCATGAATGGCATCATTCCTGATGTGAAGTCCTTGCGCATACCTGTGCGTTACCTGGCGAACTTGCTGACGGCAGGTAAGGAAGAACCGATCACCAACGCCCTGGAACGCATGCTGGCCATGCGTGCCTACAAGCGTTCTGAAACTGTGCACGGACAACTCGATCATGAGGTCTTGAAGCAGGTCGGACTGAATGCCGCCCAGGTGGAAGACATGTACCAGACGCTGGCGATTGCCAACTATGAAGACCGTTTCGTAATCCCGTCTTCACACAAGGAAATGGTGGAAGACAGCTTCAATGAAAAAGGCAGTTGCGGATTTACTTTTGGTAATGGTTGTTCGGGCGGCACCTCGGATGGCGCCTTGTTTGGCAAGAAACCACAAGGCAGCGTGATTTTTGTGGAAATGCCCAAGTCGCGCAAGAAAATGTCGACCACCGAATAATTTGTCAGGGCGCAAAAAATGCGCCCTGACCTGACGTAAAAAGGAAATCGTATGCAAATTTATCGCATTTTATCGGCATTGATGAGCTACCCGCAGCCAGATCTTATTGCCGCCTTGCCAGAGATCGAGCAGGCGCTGCAAGACGAGCCAGTATTTCTGGATGCATTGCAGACCTTATTGAACTATCTGAAATCAAACAACCTGATTGCGCTGCAAGAAAATTATGTAGGCACCTTTGACCGCACGCATTCTTTGTCACTGCATCTGTTTGAGCATATTCATGGTGAAAGCCGTGATCGTGGGCAGGCCATGGTGGATTTGATAGAAGAATACCGCGCCCATGGCTTTGAACCTGAGGCCAGCGAATTGCCGGATTTTGTTCCACTGTTCCTGGAATTCCTGAGCCTGATGGACGAAACTACTTCAGAAAAATTGCTCGGTGAAGCCATCCATGTACTGGCTGCGATAGGCATGCGTCTGCAACGCAAGGAAAGCCCCTACGCCAATCTGTTTTTGTTGCTGACAACATTGACTGATGTGGTGCCACATGAACAGGGTGAGCCTCCAGTGCGCGATATGGATGACGCAATGGAAACTTTTGGCCCCGGTGCGGATGGTGTCGAGCCTTTGTTGAAGCCCAATTTGTCGGGCACGCATACCGTGAATTTTTATCCCAGACAGCCTAAACAAGGGGCTGCTGCAGCCCAATAATCAGGGAGACCATCATGACTTATCTGCATCAATTTATTTATGGGATTTATCCCTACATCGCGTTGGCCATTTTTCTTTTTGGCAGCCTTGCACGTTTTGAACGTGAACAATATACCTGGAAGAGTGATTCATCTCAGATGCTGCATACCGGCAATCTGCGACTGGGAAATATCCTGTTCCATGTGGGGATACTGGGTCTTTTCTTTGGCCATCTGGTGGGTTTGCTGACGCCTGTCATCGTGTGGGACACGCTGGGCATCAGCCACAGCTTCAAGCAAATGATCGCCATTGTTGCTGGTGGCATCTTTGGCACGCTGTGCATGCTGGGCCTGCTGATCCTGTTGCACCGTCGCCTTACCGATGCGCGTATCTCTGCAGTGACAAAAACAGGGGACAAGGTCTTGTTGTTATGGATATTCGTCACACTGGGTCTGGGCCTGTCGACGATTTTTGAATCAGCGAATCATAGCGATGGCCACATGATGGTCTTGCTGATGACCTGGGCTCAGCACATCGTCACTTTCAAGGGTGATGCTGCCGAGTTCATCGTTGCTGCCCCTTTGCTGTTCAAGCTGCATTTATTCATGGGACTTAGCCTGTTCGTGATCTTCCCATTCACCCGCCTGGTACATGTCTGGAGTGGATTTGCTTCAGTGACTTATATCAGCCGTGCATGGCAACTGGTAAGGTCGCGCTGATTTATCCATAGATTCAATAAGCTTAGTAAGTTACGTTAGGGAGAACAATATGCCAGTCATTGTCAATGATTACGAACTGACAGATGCCGATATGGAGAAGGAATTGCCTGCACACCAAGATGCAGCAGATGCGATGAAAAGCGCCATGACCGCACTGGTGTTGCGCCGTGTCTTGCTGGATGAGGCGCAGCATCTGGGCTTGCAGCATGAAGATGATGACGCCAGTGTCGAGGCTTTGCTGCAACAAGAAGTCAAGGTGCCGACACCAGGGCGTGAGGAATGTCTGCGTCAGTATCATGCCTATCCTGACCGCTTCAAGGTCGGTGAGTTGGCAGAAGCCTGTCACATCCTGTTTCAGGTGACACCTGGTGTAGACCTGGATGCCTTGCGCAAGCATGCTTCTGTGGTACTGGCAGATTTGCTGGAAAATCCGTCCCTGTTTGCCGAATATGCGAAAGCAAATTCAAATTGCCCTTCGAGCGAAGTAGGCGGCAGCCTGGGGCAGATAACACGCGGTGCGACAGTGCCGGAGTTTGAACAAGCCGTATTTGCGGCAGAGCCTGGGCGCATTATTCCCAAGCTGGTAGAAACCCGCTTCGGTCTGCACATCATCCTCGTGGGTCGCAAGATGGATGGAAATTTACTGCCCTTTGAAGACATAGAAGGCAATATCGCGAAGGCTATGCACCAGGCCAGCCACGATCATGCTTTGCGCCAGTATCTGCAATTGCTGGTGGGGCGTGCAAAGATTTCTGGAATAGATATACAAGGCGCAGATACTCCATTAGTCCAATAGTCAGGGAAATAAAATCATGTCGCAAGCAATGAAACAACTCGTACTTCAGCACACAGAATGCGATGAGCAATTGAATCGCTGTGAAGCTGCTTTGCACAAAGGTGATATGGCTGCTGCCCAAAGGAATTTCCGTTTATTCAGTGAGCAACTGAATAGCCATTTTTCTGTAGAAGAAGAAAAGCTTTTCCCGGCTCTCGAAAAAGCAACCGGCATGCTGCATGGCCCTACGGTGGTCATGCGCGCCGAGCATATAGAAATCCGCAATTTGCGCGACGAAGCAAATGTTGCGATTGAAGCCGGGCAGGCAGAACAGGCGCTGGCTGTGCTGGATACACTCAATGTCCTGATACAGCAACACAATATCAAGGAAGAGAATATTCTGTATCCCATGTGTGGTAGCAGTATCCCCAATCTGGAAGCAGTTCTGGGCATGGGTAGTACATGTTGTGGTGCCTGTTCTTGCGCCTAAAGAGTCTCGCTGTTGCATACTTAAGCAATACACAGATTGCCATTTATGGCTGGCGTAAAAATTCTTAACTACGAGCTGTCTCCTTCGCCAGCCACTATCTTTGGCTGTTTATTGCCTGCGCCCTGGATGGGGGCGCTGACAGGCTTGTTGCTGGCATTTGGCCCACAGCAAGGCTTGCCAGACCGGTTTGCGCCTTTGGCTTTGGCGCTGACTCACTGCCTGGTGCTGGGGATGCTGGCCCCCATCATGATAGGCGCGCTGTTTCAATTGATGCCTGTGGTGGCAGGGCAGGCAGTAACAGGCGCACGCAAGATAGCACCTTTTGTGGCGCTTGGCTCTGCCTTGATCGCAGTTGGCCTTAGCCTGGGATTTTTGCAGGGTATCACCGCTGGATTTACTTTGGCCGGCATCCTGGGCGCACTACTGTACGGTGCCGTCACCGTCTCTTTGCTGATAGCAGCCTGCAAAGTCGTGGTCGTCGATAGCACTACCCGTACATTGCGCTGGATAGCACTGGCGTTCTTGCTGGTCGTGACGCTGGGTATCAGCCTGGCAGGTAATTTTGCTGGCTGGTGGCAACTTGATGTCATGTACTTGCTGGACTTGCATGTGGGTTGGGGGTTAGCAGGCTGGATAGCGACGCTGGTAGTTGGTATCGCATCGACGACGGTCCCCATGTTCTGGCAAACCAAACGCCCGACAGCGTATTGGCAAAAGGCTTTGCCCGGTGTGCTGTGGCTGCCTTTGTTATTGGCAATCTGGCCAGCGTTGCAGCAGTTTGCCTTGTTATTCGCTTGCCTGGTGATTTTCGTGCTGGCATCAATTGCTTTCATGACGCTGTGGCGTGCCAAGCGCCGTTTTGATCCGGCATGGGGCTTATGGCTGGTATGTACGGCCAGCTATGTCTGTGCCGCGCTAGTGGCCGCCCTGCCTTCTGTGCTGAAACATGCTGGCGGACTAATTTTGCCGGGGTTTATCTCGCAGGCACTATCCTGGTGGATAGCTGTACTGGTTCTGGTCGGTGGCGCGGTGTTGCCAGTCAATGCGATGCTGGGCAAGATTATTCCCTTCCTGGTATTCCTGCATTTGCGCAGGCAGATACCGATGGGACAGCGTGTCCCCACCATGCAGGCAATATTGGCACCGCAACGTCTGCTATGGCAAGCACGTCTGGTATTACTGGCGCTTGGTTTGTTGCTATTACTGCCACTGGCACCGGGCTGGCTCCCTGTTGTCGCAGGACTTGCTTTTTCTATATCCCAAGGTTATCTGGGTAGCTTGTTGATCATGAGTTTGTTGCGTTACCGGCACGAGTTAAAGCTGATATTCAAAACTGAATGAGTCTTTCATATACGCCGAAAGAACTATGTCCCTTTAGCTTGGCGGCGAATTGTGCTGTTGCCAGTCTCCAACCACAATGCAGGTATGGAAACTCCTGCCCCTCCTTCAACTGTACCTGCACTGACAGACCGTTTTGGCCGCCGGGTCAGTTATTTGCGCCTGTCTGTCACTGATCGTTGTGATCTGCGTTGCAGTTATTGCATGCCCAAAGGTTTTTCTGGCTTTGAAGAACCTGAGAACTGGTTGCGCTTCAATGAAATCACCAGGGTTGTCGCTGCATTTTCCCGTATGGGTGTAGGGCGTGTGCGTCTGACGGGTGGCGAACCTTTGCTGCGCCGCGGCTTGCCACAGTTGGTGGCACAGCTATCCGGCTTGCCGGGTTTGCAAGACATTTCGCTGTCCACCAACGCAACGCAATTGCACAAGCATGCACAAGTCTTGCACGATGCAGGCGTGCGCCGCATCAATGTCAGCCTGGACAGTCTGGACCGAGCCTGCACGGAAAAAATCACCGGGCGCGACAGTTTCGCCAGCATCATGGCCGGGCTGCAGGCTGGCAAGCAAGCGGGGTTTGACCCTATCAAGCTGAACATGGTCGTGATGCGTGGTATCAATGACCATGAAATCATGCGCATGGCACAATTCTGTTTTGAAGAAGGCTTTATCCTGCGCCTGATAGAAGCCATGCCCATGGGTGAGACAGGTCGCAACAGTCAGTATATGGATATAGGCCCTATCCGCGATCAATTGGTCAGCCGGTTTAATTTGGTTCCCGCAGCGGCAGAACTCGGTGGTGGCCCGGCCCGCTACTGGACCACGGACGACAGCAAAGGCACGATAGGTTTCATCTCCCCCATCAGTCAGCATTTTTGCGCCACGTGCAACCGGGTGCGTTTGTCGGTAGATGGCACCTTATACATGTGCCTGGGGCAGGAAGAAAAATTTGAACTGCGGCCCTTGCTGCGCTCCGGTATCAGTGACCAGCAACTGGATGCTGCCATACGGACAGCGATAGAATTAAAGCCGGAGCGCCATGAATTCAAGGAGCAGCCGCATAAGATCATCCGTTTCATGTCACAAACTGGCGGTTAGCAGAATGATGGAGTAGCAAATGGAAGTCAGAAATATCCAGCAATTCATAGAAGGGTTCCAGCGTTTTCAAAGCAAATATTTCACAGGAGAAGACCGCCTGTTTGAAAAGCTGAATCACGGCCAGAATCCCACCACCTTATTGATAGGTTGTTGCGATTCACGGGTAGATCCTGCCTTGCTGCTGGATTGCGATCCTGGCGATATTTTTGTAGTCCGCAATGTCGCCAACCTGGTGCCACCCTGCAATGAATCAGCACAGCAACATGGCGTGAGTGCCGCCATACAGTTTGCCGTCGAGGCGCTGAATGTAAAACGCATCATCGTCATGGGACATGAAAAATGTGGTGGTATACGGGCGCTGATGCAAGGTTACCAGCCTAGTCGCAAGATAGATTTCATCGGCCGCTGGATGAAGATAGTTGAACCAGTCAAGCAGCAAGTGCTGCAGCAACTGGCAAATTGTTCAGAACCGGAACAGATACGCGCCTGTGAATTGGGAGCAATCATCAATTCCTTGAATAATTTGCGCAGTTTTCCCTGGATATCAGAGCGTGAGGCCAGAGGCGATATTGCTTTGCATGGCTGGTATTTTGATATGAGCAAGGGTGCCTTGCTGGCTTATTCAGAGCGGTCGGATACTTTTTTACCCATGGTATGCCCCCTGAACATTGCCAGCAAGGCTGTCATAAAAGAAGTCTCGTATAGCGAACCATGAAAAATGGCCTGCAATGCGCTTATACTACATCTGACACATACCAGCTAAAGCATCCATCATGAACCCTATCTCAGGCTCACCTTATACCTTGCCAGTAGGCAAGCGCCTGACTTTCAGGATATTGCTGACGACACTGATAGGTCTGGGCCTTACGCTGGCGGCAGTTGGCTACACCTTGTTGCTGTCATGGCAACTGGAGGGTGGTGGCGCTGCGATCAATGAAGCAGGCAGTTTGCGCATGCGTTCTTACCGTTTGGTCATGCAACTTGAGCACGATCACGCAGCGACCAGGATTGAGCAGGAGCTGGATGATTTCAATCGTACTTTAACGGATTTGCAGGCCGGTGATGCGAAACGGCCTTTGTTCCTGCCTGCTTCCAAGCCCATTCGTGAGCAAATGCTATTGGTACAAAATGAATGGCAACAACATATACAAGTCTATGCCAGAACAGTACTGGCAGAGAAGAATCCACAAGCAAAGCAGGCGGCACTGGCCCTCTACACCAAAGAATTACCTGTTTTCGTGGACAGCATCAATAAACTGGTATCACTGGTTGAAGTCGAACTGACAGAGAAAACGACCTGGTTGCGTTTATGCCAGACTGCCCTGATTTTTTTATCACTCGCTGCCAGTATTGCGCTGTTATATCTGCTGTATTTATGGATAGTCGGCCCGGTCACACGCATGCAGGCAGGTATCGCACGCATGTCCAAAGACGACTTGAGCGTGCGCCTGCCAATTGAGACTGAAGATGAGTTCGGCGTCCTGGCACAAGCCTTCAACCAGATGGCTGACCATGTACAAAGCGTACACCGCACTCTGGAAGAACGCGTTGCAGAAAAAACCGCCAGACTGCAGGACCAGAATCATGAGATCAGCACCTTGTATGAAATTGCCGGTTTCCTGGCAGGACCGCATGCGATAGAAGAATTATGTCGCGGCTTCCTGCACCGGATAATGCAGAGAATAGAAGCCGATGGCGGTACCGTGCGCATACTCGATAACCAGAGCGATAACCTGCATATAACGGTACATGAAGGTATCTCGGAGCAAATGATAGAAGAGGAACATTGCATCAAAAAGGATGATTGTCTGTGCGGTGCTGCTACCCACCAGGGCATCATCATTGTCCGCGACTTCCGCAAGATGGACCAGCAGCGCCGTTATCGCTGCCAGGAAGAGGGCTTTTTCTCGCTGGCGGTTTTCCAGATACTGGCGCGCGAACAAGTCATAGGCAGCTTCTCGCTACATTTTTCCAGGGAACGTGACATCACCAGCGAAGAACGGCGCCTGCTGGAGACACTGGGTAAAAACCTGGGTATTGCCATTGAAAACCAGCGGCTGATCGCCAGAGAAAAAGAATTTGCCGTATCGAATGAACGCAATCTGCTGGCGCAAGGCCTGCATGACAGCATTGCGCAAGGCTTGAATTTCCTGAACCTGCAAGTGCAGATGCTGGAAGATTCCTTGAGTCGTAATGATGTAGAAGAAATCAAGGATATCACCCCCATGCTCCGTGCCGGAGTGCAGGAAAGCTATGAAGACGTAAGGGAGCTATTGCTTAATTTCCGCACCCGCCTGCAAGACAGTAATCTGGAATCAGAAATGCGCAATGTCGTCGGCAAATTCCAGCGTCAGACTGGTGTGCATGGTGAGATTGAGTTCGTCGGAAATGGCGCACCTCTTGCGCCAGAACAGCAATTACAAGTGCTATTCATTTTGCAAGAAGCTTTGTCGAATGTGCGCAAGCATGCACAGGCCAGTGAGGTCAGGATCAAAGTACAGAATGAACGGGATTTTTCCCTGACTGTGACAGATGACGGTGAAGGATTCAACATGGACAGCGTTCATGAAAAAGGTGAAGCACATGTAGGCTTGCGCATCATGCAGGAAAGAGCAGAGCGACTGGCCGCCAAATTCGATATCAAGAGTCAGGTTGGTGAGGGCACTACCATCGCACTGGAATTGTTGCGGCAAGAACGTCTGGTAGCATAAGCATTATTTATAAAAAACCGGGGACACTGAATACCAATGCCAATCAAGATTTTACTGGTGGATGACCACACTCTTTTTCGCAGTGGTGTACGCTTATTGTTGCAGCGTAATCCAGAGTTTGAAGTGGTCGGTGAAGCTGTCGATGGTCTCGATGGTGTCAAACGCGCCAAGCAATTACGTCCCGATGTCGTATTGATGGACTTGAATATGCCAGGCTTGTCCGGTCTGGAAGCCATGCAACTCATCGTTGAAGACTTACCCGATACCGCTGTCCTGATGCTGACCGTTTCAGAAGAGGCCGAGGATTTGACTACCGCCTTAAAAAATGGCGCACGTGGCTATTTATTAAAAAACATAGAAGCTGAATATCTGACGCAGGCCATTAAACGCGCTGCTGCCGGTGAGCCTGTGATTGCCGAATCCATGACAGCCAAACTGGTCATGCAATTTCGCTCCGGTCTTAATCAGAATAACATACCCAAAAAAGAAAAACTGACGCCAAGGGAGCGCGAAACCATGGTCTGTCTGGCACGCGGTGAAAGCAATAAAGAAATTGCCCGCAATCTGGATGTGGCAGAAAGCACCGTCAAAATCCACGTGCAAAATATTTTGAAGAAACTGAATCTGACCAGCCGTGTGCAAATTGCTGTGTATGCAGTCGAACACGGCATGGATAAAAATTAAGTGTTCAGTACTTACGCAAAACCACTTCTCATCCCTTTGCAGCAGCGGCCTAGTCCTCCCGGCGTATAGGCATATCAGCACATCACTTCTACACTTGATCTCAATCAGTTTGCCGGAGATCTGTGATGACGAAAATAAATTTGTTGGGCCTGCTGCAAAATCATGCCTTGTTCCGCCATATTTCGCAGGAAGATGTCAGGGAATTGCAAAAAGAAGTTGTCAAGCTGGAGCTGGACAAAGGTGCAATGCTGTTTCGTAAAGGCGATATGGCAGAAGCCACCTACATCGTGGTTTTTGGCCTGGTCAAGCTGTGCCTGCCTTCATCGCAAGGTAACGACAAAGTCCTGGAGTTGATACGCGGTGGACAAAGCCTGGGTGAAGCCATGATGTTCCTGGATGAACCCTACCCTTTTTATGCAGAAGCTCTGGAGAACACGCTACTGTTGAAAATACCCCGCCAGGCCCTGCTGCAATTGCTGGATCGCTCACCATTGATATCCCGGCAAATGCTGGCCGGATTATCTTATCGCCTGTTGGGTTTTATCCGCAATGTAGAGCGTTATTCCCTGCAAAACGCCACCCAGAGAGTGATTGATTATCTGTTGCAGCTATCCGCCTCGCAGCATAGCAATGACATCCGTCTTGAACTCAAAAAACACCTGGTCGCCTCACTGCTGAATTTGTCACCAGAAACCTTGTCCCGTGTTTTGCATCAGTTGATGGATGAGCATTTGATCAAGGTATGTGGTGCCAGCATACATATATCATCCGAGGAAGCACTCAAGTCTTATCAGAAAAATATTCATGCATTGGCTTGAAGTCTGAAGAAACGCCGCTTTCTTGACCCAGCACAATGACCCAGCGAATAATTTTCATTACCATCTGATTCATGAAACCTATAGATCTGGTGGCTCCTGCCGGTAGTCTGCTCGCACTGAAGGCAGCGGTAGATAAAGGGGCGAATGCGGTATACCTTGGTTTGCGCAATGCGACCAATGCACGCAATTTTGGTGGCCTTAATTTTGGCGATCATGAGATACGGCAAGGTGTCGCCTATGCCCATGCGCGTGGCCGGCAAATTCTTTTTGCCATCAATACTTATCCGCAAGCGCGTGCCGTCGCCGAATGGCGGGCGGCAATTGACACTGCGGTACAAATGGGTGCAGACGCGGTGATCCTGGCTGACCCCGGTCTGATGGCCTATGCCCGTGACCGCTACCCGGATTTACGCCTGCATTTGTCGGTGCAGGGTTCTGCGAGTACCCTGGATGCAATCGAGCTCATGCGTGAGCAATTTGCGATCAAACGTGCAGTACTACCCCGTGTCCTGACCCTGTCAGAAATTGAAAAAATTATTCGCCAGACCAGCGTGGAAATCGAAGTCTTTGGCTTTGGCAGCCTGTGTGTCATGGCGGAAGGGCGCTGCCTTTTATCCAGCTATGTCACCGGCGACTCACCAAATAATAAAGGCGTATGTTCGCCAGCCCATGCCGTAAGCTGGGAAGAACAAGACCAGACCATGTATGCACGTCTGGGCGGCACCCTGATAGATCGCTATGCACCCGGTGAAGCTGCCGGTTATCCAACCTTGTGCAAAGGGCGCTTTGAAGTGGAAGGTGAAATCGACTATGCACTGGAAGAACCAACCAGCCTGAATGCCATAGGTCTCTTGCCCAAGCTGATCAATATGGGTGTTGCCGCGATCAAGATAGAGGGCCGCCAGCGCAGCCCGAATTACGTCAGCCAGGTCGTTGGTACCCTGCGTGCGGCACTCAATGCTGCACAACGCGACCCGGAACGTTATACACCCCGCACAGACTGGCAGGCCAGCCTGGCCCGCCATGCCGAAGGTGCGCAAGTGACTCAGGGCGCTTTTGAACGTCCGTGGAAATAATATGACTGCCAGCTTACCCGCTACCACAGCCCTGCTTTCCCTCGCACCCCTGGCCTATTACTGGTCCAGGCAGGATACGTTAAGTTTTTATGTCGAAGCCATGCAATGGCCGGTCGATATTATCTATCTCGGTGAAGTCACCTGCTCGCGCCGTCATCTGATGAAACTGGATGACTGGCTGGCGCTGGGCAAGGAATTAAGGGACGCCGGCAAGCAGGTCGTGTTGTCCAGCCTGACCCTGATAGACAGTGAAGCCGACCGGCGCAATATGCACAGGATGATAGAACGTGCCTGTGCAGAAGACTTCCTGGTCGAGGCGAATGACTACAGTGCCGTGCGCGCCATGCAGGGTAAGGCCTTTGTCGCCGGGCCGCATCTGAATATCTACCATGCAGACAGTCTGGCATGGCTGGCCAGCCTCGGTGCTTGCCGCTTTTTACCACCGCTGGAAATGGGGCGCGATGCGCTGGCAGCCTTGCAACAGCAACGCGGTGAACAGATGCAGACTGAAGTACAGGTCTGGGGGCGCATGGCACTGGCTTTTTCATCACGCTGCTTCACTGCAAGACATCATCGCCTGCGCAAGGATAGTTGTGAATTCCGTTGTGAACTATACCCGGACGGCCTGCCCCTGGCCACCCGTGACGGCAAGGATTTTTTGACCATCAATGGCATACAGACCCAGAGTGCCAGTTGCGTCGATCTGGGTGCGCAATTACCTGAACTGGCCGCCATGCAGGTGGATATCTTGCGCCTGCAGCCACAGTCACAAGACATGGCAGAAGTGATTGCAGCATTTGACAGCGCCAGAACGGCAAAGCTGGCTGCCGATGTCAGCGAGACCCTGCTGCCACCCCACGCGCAGCGCAGCAATGGTTACTGGATGGATAAACCCGGCATGCAATGGCTGGCGGGGGAAGGATAAATCAACATGGACCTGAGTAATTTCCGTTTTCCCCAGAGTGTACAAAAACTGGGCAGCTATTTACCTGCACCACTGGCGAATGCCCCTTTGATGCTGCTGCTTGAACTCGCCAGGCGGCGGGCACTGCTGGTCGCACCTGAGAGCCTGTACGGCAAGAGTTTTCGTATCAGGGTAGAAGACCTCGGTTTGTCGCTGTGTTTTTACTGCGAGGCTGGCAAATTCAAGCCACTATCATCTTTGCCCCAGCCGGATGTCAGCCTGTCTGCCAGCGCCATGGATTTTTTAAAACTGGCAACTGGCCAGGAAGATGCCGACACCCTGTTCTTCCGCCGCCGTTTGAAGATGGAAGGTGACACTGAGCTGGGCATCGCCGTCAAATACTGGCTCGATGCCAGCGAACGCCCGGCCTGGCTCGCCCGCTTTGGTCAGCGCTTCATGCATGCAGGTGAAGGTGTGTGATGAAAACCGTGCCACTGCCTCTGGTGTATTCCTGCTCTGGCTGTTCCAGTGTCGCGCAACTGGCCAATGATTGTGCGCTCAGGCTGGACCGCGAGCAAAAGGCACAGATGTCCTGCATCAGTGGCGTTGGTGGTGGCGTTGCCAGCCTGGTTAAACTGGCGCAATCTGGCAGGCCTGTACTCGCACTGGATGGCTGCGCACTGGCCTGTGTCAAAGCTTGCCTGCAACAGGCAGGTGTTGTCCCTGATGTCCATCTGGTGCTGAACCAGCAAGGCGCGCGCAAGCGCTTCCATGCTGATGCCACTGAAGATGAGAGGGAACATATCTGGCAACAGGTCGAAGATGCAGTGCAGACACTACAAACCCTGGAGCCACAAGCATGATACCAGGCTTATATTTTGCGGGGCCTCCCTGGCCCCACCCAAGGGATACATGATCATGAAACGTCTTGCCACCGCCCCCCACAGGCTGTATTTCTTTCTCGGTACTGTGTCTGTCTTTATCCTGTTTTTCTGGTGGTGGTTGCAGCTACAGCATCCGCAAACCATGGCCATACCTTTGCATGCCTTGTTGATGCCGCTAGGTGTCTTCCCCTTGTTCATTTTGGGTTTTACTTTCACTGCCGGGCCTAAATGGCTGGCTGTCAGCGCTGACGATGATTACTTCCTGCTGCATGGAGCCACCTATTTTTGCGGCCTGCTGCTGGCCATGCTGGCAGCCAGCCTGGGCTTGTCACCTTTGCGCAGTTCGGGTTTTGCACTGATGCTATGCGCCTGGCTGGCAGTGACCTGGCGCTGGGCCGGTTTGATCAAACGCAGCACGGTGCCGGATAAAAAACATGCGATTGCCATTCTGCTTGCCATGTGCGGTGGAGCATGTGCACTGGCAGCGACCCTGATGTGGAGTTGTGGCTGGACGGATGCATGGATCGTCGCCCGGCAATGCGCCTTCTTTGGTTTTTTACTGCCCGTGTTCCTGACAGTCTGCCATCGCATGCTGCCATTTTTTAGCGGCAATATCATCAAGCCTTATGTGGTCTGGCGTCCTTACTGGTTGCTGCTTGCCTGGTTAAGCGGCTCTGGTTTGCTGGTGATCAGCGGCAGCCTGCAATGGCGCTGGCTGGAAGCAGGCGCGGCCACAACGATGAGCCTGAGTTTCATGTACACCTCTTGGCGCTGGGGCCTGTTGCGCAGCATGGCAAACCGGCTGCTGGCCATGCTGCATCTGTCGTTTGCCTGGCTTGCCATCGTCTTTGCCCTGCAGGCTGCGGGCGCGTATGGCGTATCAGTAGGGTCTGCGCCCGTGCATGCGCTGGCCCTGGGTTTCATGGGTACCATGCTGGTGGCATTTGTCAGCCGGGTTACTTATGGCCACAGTGGTCGCCCGCTGCAGGCCTCCGGCCTGTTATGGGGTATTTACCTGGGCTTGCATATTGCCGCCCTATTGCGCATTTTGGGAAGCCTGCTGTCATACAGTTTTCTCATCACGGTCTCTGCAAGCGCCTGGCTCGCCCTGCTGGCCTGCTGGGTCGCCATGATGTTGCCCATCTACCTGAAGGCAAGGTCAGATGGGCAGGCTGGTTAATTGTAAAGCCCATAAAAAAAATCAGGCGCGTATATACACCCAGGCTTGCTTGCCAGACTTCAGGGATACCGAAACACGCTTGTAGTCTGCCACTTCATAGGCGTCTGCGGCTGCAAGCTCTTGCGCGGTGATCGTAAAGACAGTGCCAGCAACTTCATCAGCGGGGTTGGCGCTGGCCTGGACGATGGGGTGATGCGTCTTGCCACTGGTTGCCACGACATCAGGATCAGCTATGGCGAGCATTGTTTGCGCATAGCCAGGCAGGGAATCTGGCTTGCCTGCAAGTTCACGGCCAAAATTGGCAAGTTGCACCGCCTTATCTTGCAGGGTTCCATAAGAAAATAGCAGTACTCCAGTATCTTGCGACAAAGTCATGTTTACTTTTCCTCAAATTAATGATGTGAATTGGTGATGCAAGTCGATAAGGTATGTAGAAATTAATTCTCAGCCTATGAGCTTTAATAACTTCAGCATGCGTGCAAAGGTTTTTCCGTAAGGCGGATAAAGCAGGTGCATGCCATTCAGGCTGCTTTGATAGAACACAGGCTTCTCCTTGCTCAGCGCACGGAAACCCCATTCGCCATGGTAGGCACCCATGCCGCTGGCACCAACGCCACCGAAAGGCTGTGATTCCTGACTCAGATGCCACAGGCAATCATTGATGGTCACACCACCAGAGACGGTTTGTTGCAGCACCAGGTCGCGGTTACGATTGTCAGCGCCGTACCAGTACAGGGCCAGCGGACGCTCTCTCTCAATGATGAATTCTATCGCCTCTTTGATGTCGCCCTGATAGGTGATGATCGGCAGCAAGGGGCCAAAAATTTCTTCCTGCATGATGCGCATGTCTGGCGTGGCATTCAAGACCAGCACCGGTGCCTGTTTGCGTGCGGCTGTCATGCCTGCAGACTGGGCAGTGCTGGTGAGTGGCAGCAATTGCGCACCTTGCTCGACTGCATCATTCAACAAGCCTTGCAGGCGCTGGTAATGATGGTCGTTGATGATGGCGGTGTAGTCTGGATTGTCTTCCAGCACCGGGTACATTTTGCCCGTGGCGGCCATCAACGCTGCCACCAGTTCATCACGCTTGTCTGCTGGCACCAGCACATAATCCGGTGCCACGCAGGTCTGGCCTGCATTGAGTAATTTGCCAAAAGCCAGACTGGCTGCGGCGGTCTTGATATTGGCGCTGGCATCCACTATGGCCGGGGATTTGCCACCGAGTTCCAGCGTTACCGGTGTCAGGTTTTTGGCTGCAGCAACTGCCACATGCCTGCCGATTGCGGTTGAACCTGTGAACACCAGGTGATCGAAACGCAGTTCAGAAAATGCTTTCGCTACATCGGCACCGCCAGTGACAACCACCATTTCATCCTCAGAGAAATAATCAGCAACCAGCTTCGCCAGCAGTGCTGAATAATGTGGCGTCAGTTCTGACGGTTTGAGCATGACGCGGTTGCCTGCGGCAAAGGCGGCAATGGTAGGCCCCAGCGCCAGTTGATGCGGATAATTCCATGGCGAGATGATGCCAACCACACCCAGGGGCTGGCTCAGCAGCCTGTTCTTTGCAGGCAAATATTGCAGGGCGGTAGCAGCACGCTGTGGCTTCATCCAGCCAGCAAGGTGGCGCCTGGTGTGCTTGATGGAAGAAACAATCAACGATAAATCTGCCAGTTCGGTTTCATGTGCAGAGCGATGCCCAAAATCCTTGCTGATCGCCTTGTTGATTTCAGCGCCATGTTGCACGGTTATTTTTTCCAGGCGATTGAGCCAGTCCAATCGTTGTTGCAGATCAGGATGAGGCTGGGCGCGGTAGGCGACACGCAAACGCTTCAGCGTTGCTTCCAGGGTTTGTGCAATGACTTCGGGTGCCAGATTTATTTCCATACCGGTCTCCTGAACATAAGTGAGCATTAATGCAATTTTGCCATTATGCGTCAAATTTCAAGCGGATCAAGGTATAAATGTATGAGCAGCCTTACATATCAAAAATGCGCATGGAAACCAGCCAGCATCACCTGACCGGTTTTTGACATCATCTACTCAAATACCCTTGCGCACCAGAACCGGATCAGGCCTATATACCGCTGGCATGACACGCTTGAGGTTCTCGACCTTGGGCAAGTCGTTGATCGCAATGTATGGCTCATTAGGATGCAGGGTCAGGTAATTCTGATGATAGCCCTCTGCCGGAAAAAATCCTGTGTCTGCTTCCAGGGTAGTCGCCAGTTTGCTACGGAAAGCATGCGAGGCATTCAGTTGGGCCATGTATTTTTCAGCTACATCGCGTTGCATCAGCGTGGCTGGAAAAATCGCGGAACGGTATTGCGTGCCACTATCCGGACCCTGGCGGTTCAACTGGGTGGGGTCATGTGCAACTGAGAAAAATATCTGCAGCAGCTTGCCATAACTGATCTGGGTGGGGTCATAGGTCACCTGCACTGCTTCTGCATGACCAGTTGCGCCTGAACCTACCAGTTCATAATGCGCAGTAGCTGCCTTGCCACCGGCATAGCCCGAGACTGCATTGGTGACGCCACGTACATGCTGGAAAACGCCCTGCACACCCCAGAAGCAACCACCGGCAAACACTGCGGTCTCCGTCTTGGCGCTGCCTGCCGGTGCATCCGCCACTGGGGCGGCAATGATGACTGCTGCCTCACCGGCCCTTACCTGACCATTCAAAACCAGTGCTGCGGCGACACTGCCTATGCCCAGCACCAGTGCTGTGAATCTGTTTGCTATTTTCATGCCGTACTCCTTGTAGAAGGAAAATCAACCAAAAGTGAAGGCGTAGGCCTCTACTCCCGGATCAAGAAACTCTATGCTGAAAGTGTGCCCGACGACTTTACCGGATTGCCGCACCAGTTGGTACAAGCGCTGTCCAGTTACGGTGCCGGCACCGTCGGCTGCTATGTCGCTGCCATGCGCTGCACCAGGTGCAGCGCCGTCAATAGTGACGCGGAAACGCACGGGCTTGCCGTCTTTGCCTGGACCCAGCACCAGATGCAGGTCACGGGCATGGAAGCGGTAAGTGATGCGCCCACCCTTCTGCGTCAGGGCGGCATGCTCTTCCTGTACCTTCCAGTTACCTGCCAGACCCCATTGATTCAGCGTCAGTTGCGCTGGCAAGCTGTAATCGGCATTGCGGTTTTGCTGTACACCGCCAGTTGACACAAAGTTTTGCACGCGGCTGTAACCAAGATAGGTTTCTGGTGATTTGACCTGGCTATCGTCCGCTGCCATTTGCGCACCAGCCGCCCCCGTCTCGATGACGACATCATTGGCAACATTTTTCTGCCCTGCTTCTTCCAGCAATTGCTGTATCACCTGTTCAGATTGCACATATTCACCTTCACCAAAATGATGGTGGCGGATGCGGCCAGTGGCATCGATGAAATAATGTGCAGGCCAGTATTTGTTGCCAAAGGCACGCCAGATTGCATAATTGTTGTCGATGGCAACCGGGTAGCTGATACCCAGGTCACGCACGGCCTTGCTGACATTGGCAGGGTCGCGCTCAAACGCAAATTCAGGCGCGTGCACACCAATCACGACCAGGCCCTGGTCACGGTATTTTTTCGCCCATGCCTGCACATACTGCAGGTTGCGCAGGCAGTTGATGCAAGAGTAGGTCCAGAAGTCGATGAGCACGACCTTGCCTTTGAGCTCTTGCGCAGTCAGTGGTTTGGAATTGAGCCATTGTGTTACACCATCCAACGCTGGCATGCGCCCTTCTTCTGGTAAAGCGCCTGCTGTAGCTGCATTGCTACCTTGGGCAGACATCATGGCATTCGATGGTGCCATGATGTTAGATGTCATCTGCTTGTTCGATGCCATCATGGCATTGGACGCCATCATCGCATTCGAGGCAGTCATCGTTCCCTGTTGCGGTGCGGTCTGTGCCTGCGCTGGATTGGCTTGTACATCCGGTGAATTTGGCGCATAGCGGTCTATCAATTGCTGTTCCAAACCTGAGGTGGCAACAGTAGATAAGCGTGTCAGCAGGCCAGTATCCAGACCCAGCGCAATCGCAGCAACACCGGCTATCATCGCAGCACCCAAAATGCGGCGTACCCATTCACCAGCACCCAGTGAGCGTTTCATCACGGCAAATACCTTGCCACCTATCAGCAAGGCCACTGCCAGTGAAGTCGCGGCACCGGCAGCATACGCCAGCAGCAGGAAAGTTGTCTGTACACTCGCACCATTGAGTGCTGCGCCAGTGAGCAGCAGACCAAGTACCGGCCCGGCACAGGGTGCCCACAACAGGCCAGTCGCCACACCAAGCAATAACGATGAACCTATGCCACCGCCATCTGCCTGTGCCGTACTTGATAAACGGTCACCAGCAGCCACCAGTGGCTTGGTGAGCTTGTCAGCCAGGTGTGGGAACAATAGCATCAGCCCAAAGAAAGCCAACAAGGCCATCGCCAGCCAGCGGCCATATTGATTGGTCTGCAACACCCAGTTACCGCCCACCGCAGCCAATGTCGCAACGGCAGCAAAGGTCAAGGCCATGCCCACCAGCAATGGCAAACCACTGCGGCGGAAAGGCTGACCAGTGCGGGCGAAGACAAAGGGCAGCACTGGCAGGATGCAGGGGCTGAGTATGGTCAGCACGCCACCAAGATAAGAAATAAGTATCAACAACATGTTTGCTTTCTGTGTACAGTTCAGAACGTGTTTACGATCTATAGCGAGCGGGGGTCAGCGGAGTCAGGTTAACAAAACGCAGCGCAAAAAACGGAATGTACTTGTAGTACATGAGCATTTTGAGCAGCGCATGAACTCCGATTGCGCACGCGCTTTAGATCGTAAGCAGGTTCTCAGGCTTTGCCGGGGGTGAATGTCATCGCCACGCCATTCATGCAATAACGTAGGCCAGTAGGACGCGGGCCGTCATCAAATACATGGCCGAGATGACCACCGCAGCGGCGGCACAGTACTTCTGTACGAAGCATGCCAAAGGTGGTGTCGGTCACATTGTTGACTGCGCGCTCCAGCGGCGCATAAAAACTGGGCCAGCCAGTGCCGCTGTCAAACTTGGTTTTCGATGAAAACAGCGGCAACTGGCAACCAGCGCAACTGAACTGGCCACTGCGATGTTCATCATTGAGTGGACTGGTAAAGGCCCGTTCGGTCGCGCCACGGCGCAAGACCTCGTATTGCATGCCGGTCAGCAGACGACGCCATTCGGCATCGGTGCGCTGGACTTCAAACGCAGTGTTGGATGAATTACCGGCGGGGGCTGCTGATAACATGGGGCTCATGGCCAGCATGCTGCCAGCCAGTAAAAATTGACGTCGGTTTTGCATAAATCCTCCTTGGTGTTGGTTCCACTCCTGTACCATGATTCTTATTGTGCGCCCCAATCGCTGTCCAAGTCTTCACGTAAAGTTAAACGATTTGTGATACTTTTTTACCCGCAAATCCTGCACAATGACAACATTAAAGCAGCCTGCAGGAGCCTTGCCTTGGATACAGTAAAACGTATATTGATCGTGGAAGATGATATGCCCATCGCCGACCTGCTGCGCCTGCACATGAAGGACGAGGGCTATCAGGTCACGCATTGTGCTGACGGCAAACAAGGTCTCGCACAATTGCGTACTGGTAAATGGGATGCCCTGATACTCGACATCATGCTGCCCGGTGTAGATGGGCTGGAGATTTGCCGTCAGGCGCGCGCCATGGAAAACTATGTTCCGATTATCATCATCAGCGCCCGTTCCAGCGAAGTGCACCGCATTTTGGGTCTGGAACTGGGGGCTGACGATTACCTGGCCAAACCTTTCTCGGTGCTGGAACTGGTGGCCCGCGTCAAGGCCATGCTGCGCCGTGCCGATGCGATGGACAAGAGCCGCCGCACTGAAGCCGGTGATGTAGCCGTAGATGGCGTGGCCTTGTCACCAGTGACACGCGTTGCCACTGCCGATGGCAAGTTGCTGGACCTGACCCCGCGCGAATTTGACTTGCTATATTTTTTTGTACGCCACCCCGGCCAGGTATATTCGCGCCTGGATTTGCTCAACAAGGTCTGGGGTTATGAGCATGAGGGGTATGAACATACAGTCAATACCCACATCAATCGCCTGCGCGCCAAGATAGAGAGCAATCCGGCTGAGCCTCACCGCATACTGACGGTGTGGGGCAAAGGTTACCGTTACGCGCTGCCGGGAGAGGTGACGTGAAGCTGACACTATCACAGCGCTTGTCGCTGGTTTTTTCTGTATTGTTGCTGGCCAGTTGCGGTGTTTCTGCCTGGTTGCAGATACGCGCCAATGATATGCGTGAGATGGAAGTGGTGCAGGGCCTGTCACGCGGCCTGGCAGGCAGCATTGCAGTCAATGCGCAATTGACGGGTACAGAAGAAATGGGGCCTGATTCTGTACGTCGCCTGTTCGATCAATTGATGACCGTCAACCCCAGTGTAGAAGTCTATCTGCTCGATGAAACCGGCAAGATCATCGGCAATGCGGCACCGCCTGGCCGTCTGAAGCGCCAGCAAGTTGATCTGGCACCCATACGCAAATTCCTCGATGGACGCATGCTGCCCATACTTGGTGACGACCCACGCAGTGAAAGCAGGCGCAAGGTATTCAGCGTAGCGGCATTGCGCAGTAACAGGCCTGAAGCACATTACATTTACGTGATTTTGCAGGGTGAAGAGCATGACCGCTATGCCGCTCACGCAGGTATCAATGCCGTACTGCGTGTTACCTTGTTTTCGATGGCGCTGGTGGCCCTGCTGACCCTGGTGGCAGGCTGGGCTGCACTGCGCTGGGTCACTCGCCCCTTGCATAAACTGGCAGACACCATGCGCCGTTTTGATACCCAGGCTGAACAACCCGTCGTACCGCCACCGTCAGCACAGACCACTAATCAGCGCGATGAAATTGCGGTGCTGGAAACCAGCTTCGGACAAATGGCGGCGCGCATCAATGAGCAATGGCATACATTGAAACAGATGGACCATGACAGACGCGAAGTGGTTGCCAATATCTCGCACGACCTGCGCACACCGCTGACATCAATCCACGGTTATCTGGAAACCCTGGCCGCCAGAGATGCGACGCTGGATGCGGCTGAGCGCCAGCGCTATCTGGCAATTGCACTGGGCCAGAGCCGCAAGGTTGGCCGCCTGGCGCAAGCCCTGTTTGACCTGGCGCGTCTCGAACATGGCGGGGTAGAGCCAGAACCGGAAGCCTTCATGCTGAATGACCTGATACAGGACGTGTTCCAGAAGTTTGAACTGCAGGCACAAAACGGCCAGGTCAGGCTGGAAGCAGAACTGGATGGCAATGCCATGGTCATGGCAGACCTTGGCATGATAGAGCGGGTGCTGACCAACCTGATCGACAATGCCATACGCCATACACCGGCAGGCGGCGTGGTGACTGTGGCAGTAACAAAACGCTTGCAGGCAGTGGAAATCTGCATACGCGATACCGGCCCCGGCATACCCGTTGAATTACTGGACAAACTGTTCAAGCGGCCATTTGCGCTCAGTGGTGAAAGGCACGGTGGTGGTGGTCTGGGCTTGCTGATCGTGCACCGCATATTGCAATTGCATCACAGCAGCATAGAGTTGCGTAATGATGCAAGCAATACGGGTGCTTGTTTTTGCTTTGAATTGCCATTGGCGACAAGCCCAGGTGGAGTCTGACTTATCTAACTTACTTGACCTATTTTCCTGCTTTCTTCTTCACCTGACTTGAGCCACTAGCTTGCTTTGAATGCCGTGCCAGTTCAACGAAGGCCTTCAAATAATCGATATCCACATCAGCTTCTCGCGCCCCTAAAAATATCTGCTTGGCGATACCCTGGCGGCCCAGGCGTACCGCCACTACATCCATTTTTTCTGCATATTCTTCTGCCAGCCAGCGCGGCAAGGCGGCAACGCCGCGGCCACTTTCCACCATCTGCAACATGATGTCCGTCGTCTCTATGGTCTTGTGTCGCTGCGGGCTGATCCCGGCTGGCATCAGGAACTGATTATAGATGTCCAGCCGGTCTATCGCCACGGGATAAGTGATGAGCACTTCATCAACGAGCTGTGCTGGCTGCGCATAAGCGACCTTGGCCAGCCCATGTTTGCGGCTGACGACCAGCACCTGCTCGTAATCAAATACAGGTTCAAAATGCAGGCCAGGTTTGTAGAGTGGGTCAGGTGTCACCAGCAAATCAATTTCATAACCAAACAAGGCACCAATGCCGCCAAACTGGAATTTCTGTTTGACATCGACATCAACATCGGGCCAGCTTGCCAGGTAGGGTGACACCACTTTCAACAACCACTGGTAACAGGGATGGCATTCCATGCCTATGCGCAAGGTACCGCGTTCACCACAGGCGTACTGGCTCATGCGTTCTTCTGCCATTGCCAGTTGCGGCAGCACGCGATTGGCGACGGCCAGCAGATATTCACCTGCCTGCGTCAGTCGCAGGCTGCGCCCTTCACGCAGCCAGATATCGGTACCCAGTTGCTGCTCAAGTTTTTTGATGGCATGGCTAAGCGCTGACTGGGTCAGGAACAAGGCAGACGCTGCAGCGGTCAGCGAGCCCTGTTTTTCTACTTCCTGGATGATGGACAGATGTATGCGTTCAAGCATGATGTATGAGCAAAACTAATCGAATAATGAGAAAACATCATTTTACTTCATGATTTGCTGACTATAGCATAGCCCTCATTCAATAATCTCAAGGAATGAAGACAACATCATGGTCACTACACATAATCTGGGCTTTCCCCGCATTGGTGCCAAACGCGAACTCAAGTTTGCGCTGGAATCTTACTGGAAGGGTGAATCTTCACGCGATGCACTGAAGGGTCTGGGTGCAGAACTGCGCCAGCGTCACTGGAGTCACCAGTCTGCACTGGACCTGACACCGGTTGGAGACTTCGCGTTTTACGATCAGATGCTGGACATGAGCTTCACGCTGGGCAATTTGCCTGAACGTGTCAGCGGTTTTCATGGCGATGTGCTGGACAATTACTTCCGCGTTGCCCGTGGCCGTTCTGCGAAAGGGCTGGAAGATCACAGTGCCTGCTGTGGTGCAAATGGGAGTGGAAGTGATGGTGTCGCGGCTGGTGAAATGACCAAATGGTTTGACACCAATTATCACTACATCGTCCCTGAATTTACTGCCGATACAAAGTTTGCGCTGGATGCTACACGCCTGCTGGAACAACTGGCAGAAGCCAAACGCCTGGGTGTGAAAGCCAAGCCAGTCGTCATTGGCCCAGTCACTTACCTGTCTCTGGGCAAGGCCAAGGATGATACTGACAAGCTGGCCCTGCTACCACGCCTGCTGCCTGTCTATGTAGAATTACTGAGCCAGCTTGCCGCTCAGGGTGTGGAATGGGTGCAAATTGATGAACCCATACTGGTCACCGAATTGGCGACAGAATGGAAGGATGCGATCAAGACCGCATACACCATATTTGCCAGGCAGACGACAGGTAAAATCAAGCTGCTGCTGGCAACTTACTTTGGTCAGTTGCAAGACAACCTGGCGCTGACATGCCAGTTGCCTGTGCAGGGCCTGCATCTGGATGCCATCAATGCGCGTGCAGAAGTCAGCGCTGTCGTTGAACAATTGCCACAAGACCGCGTGTTGTCACTGGGTGTCATCAATGGCCGCAATATCTGGAAAACTGATCTCAATGCCGTGCTGGAATGGCTCACACCTATAGCAAAAAAACTGGGCGACCGTCTGTGGATAGCACCTAGCTGTTCATTGCTGCATGTGCCAGTTGATCTGAACAGTGAACAAAAACTGGATGCCGATATCCGCTCATGGCTGGCTTTTGCGATCCAGAAGCTCGATGAACTCAAGGTCTTGGCAACTGCCCTGAATCAGGGTAGTGCCGCCGTCAAAAATGAACTGGAGGCCAACCAGGCAGCCATTACCGCACGCCGCACTTCACCACGGGTGAACAATGCTGCCGTCAAAGCCGCCGTTGCCGCCATTACTGCAGGCATGGGACAACGCCAGAGTGCCTATGCACAACGCGCCAGCAAGCAAGCCACATTGCTGAAGCTGCCAGAGTATCCGACGACGACTATCGGCTCTTTCCCGCAGACGGCAGAAATCCGTCATGCACGTAGTGAATTCAAGGCGGGCAGACTGGACGAAGCTGGCTATAAAGTCGCCATGCAGGCCGAGATTGCCCGCAGCGTGCGTGAACAGGAGGCACTGGGCCTGGATGTGCTGGTACATGGCGAAGCCGAGCGCAATGACATGGTTGAATACTTTGGTGAGCAGCTTGAGGGTTACGCCTTCAGCCAGTTTGGCTGGGTACAGTCATATGGTTCACGTTGCGTGAAACCGCCCATCCTGTTCGGTGACATTGCCCGCCCCAAAGCCATGACGGTGGAATGGAGCCGTTATGCCCAGTCGCTGACTGCAAAACCGATGAAGGGCATGCTGACTGGTCCGGTCACCATTTTGAACTGGTCCTTCGTGCGTGATGACCAGCCGCGTTCTGTGTCCTGTTATCAGCTTGCGCTGGCAATCCGCGAAGAAGTGCTGGACCTGGAAAAAGCAGGCGTGCGCGTGATTCAGATTGACGAGGCAGCATTGCGCGAAGGCTTACCGCTGCGTAAAGCACAATGGCAAGAATACCTGGGCTGGGCAGTAGAATCTTTCCGCATCACCGCCAATGGTGCGCAGGATGAAACCCAGATTCATACCCATATGTGCTATTCAGAATTCAATGACATCATTGAATCTATCGCTGGCATGGATGCTGACGTGATTACCATAGAAACTTCACGCTCTGACATGGAGTTGCTGGATGCATTCGATCACTTTAACTACCCTAACGAGATTGGCCCTGGCGTCTATGACATCCATTCACCAAATATCCCGACCCAGGCGCATATTGAGCAATTGATGAAGAAAGCAGCTGAACGTATCCCGGCTGAACGTCTGTGGGTCAATCCGGATTGTGGCTTGAAGACACGCGCATGGGAAGAAGTCATCCCCGCGCTGACCAATATGGTGGCAGCGGCTAAAGCGCTGCGTAATGCAGCATAAGCGTGCTGCATACCCCCTGTAACGCTGTATAAAAAGTAAGGCTATGGCATATGGCGGTTGGCATCACTCATTGCGTGACACCAACCGTCAACGTCGTAAAACTGGCACGGAGAGGATATCGATATGCATTAAATTTGATCGCAAAGACGACTTGCTTTCGGCTTACCGGACTGTCATTTTCCTCAAGATCAGTAAGCCTGAATAAGTTAAGATAGTAGTTTTCAAGCTGCGCATTTTGCACGGCATCAGGACAAACTATTGAAAACACGAGCATGGATCAGGCTGCCATCAGGCAAGCATCTTGATCTGATCAATCCCGATCCCCAGGCATGGCTGGACAGCGACCTGGCAGACAGACTGTCCCGCACTTACCGCTGGGGCGGTGAATCCTGCTGGGCCAGGCCGCTGTCAGTCGCACAGCATAGCCTGAATGTGCTGGCCTTGCGCAGTACCATGACAGACTCTGCCTTAAGTGCCGGTGCAGCGCTGCGCGAACTCTTGCATGATGGGGAAGAAGGCTTGCTTGCCTTCGATTGCATTTCACCACTCAAGGCGGTATTGGGTTCACCGTTCAAGGAAGTCAGCGACAGGTTGACAGATGCCATCATCAAACGCTATCAGCTCCCAGCCTGGGATGAGATGGATTACCGCCTGCATAAACTTGCAGATGAACTGATCGCCGCCTCAGAGGCCGTGCATTGTGCAGGCTGGCCACGCAATGAAGTGCTGGATGTGCTGGAAATCAAGCTCCCCATACTGGAAGAAGACCCACTTGCAGAAATCTATGATTGCCAACCATGGGAGCCTTGGCCATCAGATATCGCCTGCCAGCGTTTTCTGGAGAAGATGACCGCACTGGGCACAGCATCGACATAAGTCAGGATTCATCAAAAATTGCCGGATAAACCCGGCACTATCCCATCCCAGATCGCTTACTTAAGCTACGCGTTGTCATGCCATGCATGCATAACGACCCTTGTCGCACGTCCAAAATCATTTTTTCCACACTCATCCCCGTTGGCGGAATGAATTTCTAAAAATTGTGAATCCAGTTCTTTGTTTCCTGCGTATTAAGACTTAAACAAGATAAAAAGCAAGCTGCCTCGATGGGGCATAGCTGAAACAAGCGTATAGGTCTGTTTTTTGCTTGTACAAATATAAAGTATGGCGAATTCAATTTTCATCATACAGATCCAACAAATGAAATCAGCAAACAAGAATATGAATGGAGCAGCAATGCAAAAAACAAAGATGAACCGTGCACTACTTTCCTGCTTTGGCTTTTTGCTGCTGCAAACCTTCCAAATAGCACGGGCTGATGATTTAGAAAAAATCCCTACGGTGCAAGTCCTCGGTAATTACGATAATGCAGTCGGTACCAGCAATGCTGCCAGCCAGGGGTCGGTGACATCCAATCTTGTCAGCAACCGCCCTGCCCTGCGTACTGGCGAATTGCTGGAATTTGTACCCGGCATGATCGTTACCCAGCATAGCGGTGATGGCAAGGCCAACCAGTATTTTTTGCGCGGCTTTAATCTCGACCATGGCACTGACTTTGCCACGTTTGTTGATGGCATGCCGGTCAATATGCGTAGCCATGCGCATGGCCAGGGTTATTCGGATTTGAATTTCCTGATCCCTGAACTGGTACAGCGCATTGATTACAAGAAGGGGACTTATTTTGCCGATGAAGGTGATTTTGCCTCTGCTGGTGCAGCACATCTTCGCCTTACTGACAAACTAGCTGCCGGTATCGCCAGCCTGTCTTTGGGGAACTATGGCTATCAGCGGGCAGTGCTGGCAAATTCGGTGACACTGACGAACGGCAATTTGCTGTATGGCCTGGAGATCAACCGTAATAATGGCCCCTGGGTTAATCCTGAAAATGTGCGCAAGTACAGTGCCGTACTGCGCTATAGCCAGGGCAGCCATGACGATGGTTACAGCGTGACAGCCATAGCTTACAAGAATAACTGGAATTCCACGGACCAGGTACCCTTGCGTGCTGTGCAATCTGGCCAGATCAGCCGCTTTGGTGCGCTTGACCCTACGGATGGAGGACAAAGTTCACGTTACAGCCTGTCTTATGCCATGAAGAAGCGCAGTCAGGATGGCGTGTTCGAAATGGATGCCTATGCCGTGCAATCCAGTCTTGACCTGTTCAGCAACTTTACATATTTCCTGACCAACCCTGATACGGGTGACCAGTTCAGCCAAAGCGAGAAGCGGCAGATGCTGGGGATGAATATGAGCCAGACCTGGCCGCTGACTGTAGCTGATCTTGAAATGCGTAACAAGATAGGTGTACAACTGCGCTACGATAAACTGTCGCCAGCCGGCATTTATAACACCGTCGCACAGCAACGCATATCAACGATACGTGAAGACAGTGTCAAGGAAGCCAGTGCTGGTTTTTATGCAGAAAATTCCATACAGTGGCATCCAAAATTCCGCAGTATTGCCGGGTTGCGTTACGATGCCTATCGCTTTGATGTCAACAGCAGCATAGGCGGCAATTCAGGCAAGGCAAGTGACCATATCGTCTCGCCCAAGTTGTCATTGATCTTTGGCCCATGGAACAAGACAGAATACTTCATCAACTATGGCAGCGGCTTTCACAGCAATGATGCACGCGGCACTACGCAAGCCCGTTTGTCTGATGGCAGTGCCTCCACACCGGTAACACCACTGGTAAAAACCAGGGGAGCAGAACTGGGTATGCGTACAGAAATCATCCCCGGCCTGCAAAGCTCGCTGGCGCTGTGGCGGCTGGATATTGCCTCTGAGTTGCTATTCGTTGGTGATGCCGGTGAAACCGAACCCAGCCGTGCCAGCCGCCGCACCGGCATAGAATGGAACAACCACTATATCGCCAGACCATGGCTGCTGTTTGACCTTGACCTAGCAGCGTCACGGGCGCGTTATACGCAAAATGACGTGACGGGCAATTACATTCCCGGTTCCATCGACAAGGTGGCTTCTTTTGGCGTGACTGTGACTGACATGGGCCGCTGGCATGGTGGCTTTGAACTGCGTTACTTTGGCCCACGTCCTTTAGTTGAGGACAATAGCGTGCACTCTTCATCGACCACGCTGGCCTATGCCCGCTTGGGTTACAGGATCAATGCCAGTACCAAACTGACTATGGATGTGTTCAACCTGTTCAACAGGCAGGCCAGCGACATTGATTATTATTACCAGTCACGCCTGCCGCGTGAAAGCATGGAGGGTGCTAACGGCATTCATTTTCATCCGGTTGAGCCACGCTCTGTGAGGTTGACGCTGACACATAATTTCTGACGTCTGTAAAACTACCTTCCTCATTGCTGTATGACACTTCACCTTGAGAAAGATGTGACATGACTGGAACTCATTTCATAAACAGGGATGCGTTTGCCTCATAACATGGGCTGGCAAGGGTAAAGCAGGGAATTCGTGCAAGAAGCCGCCAGATTGACGCAGGCAATGCTGGCAGGACTCGAACTGCAGTTTTTTTGAAAACCAGCGGTGGTAAAGGCTTGCATGTCGCGGTGTAATCCTACAAGACCTGGTGATATAAACTGACTGCTCATCATCGCTACGCGCCTTATGATGATCACTTGAACGGTATTTCATGATTAAAAAAGATGAGCGTTTACGGTTTCAAACGCCTATATGCATGATTCATGGATGAAAAAGCATATGCTGCCACCAGCAAAAGTGTCGGCGACACTGCCAGACAATGACACAGACAATGATAATAAGGAATCAGTCCTGGCCAAGCTGAGGCCAGGTAGTAGTTAGTACTGTCATGCCGCATATCTCAATGAAAACTGAGTATCTGACGATGATCGTCGCTGTATTTGGCACCACCATCAGCCCTTAGCTTTTCTTCTGGCAAGTCTCACAGGAGGTGGAAGAATTGCGTGCCAGGCCAGAAGAAACCGCATTATTGCAAGCACCATTGCAGGTGAATTTGCCTTTCTGTTATTCAGCCTGGGTATTATTGGTACAAGGCAGCTGGCTGTTCCTGTGCTTGCCGGTTCTTCTGCCTACGCCATTGCAGGCAGTTTCAAATGGAAAAACAGCCTTGAGCACACTGCTATGCAGGCAAGGGAATTTTACGCTGTGATTGCGGTGTCAACCATCATCGGTGTCGTTCTCAGCCTCAGCAATATTGATCCTATCAAGGCGCTGTTCTGGAGTGCCGTCATCAATGGCATTATCTCTGTGCCAGTGATGATCGTCATGATGCTGATGGCAGCCAAACCTGCCGTGATGGGGCAATTTGTTATTTCCCGCAGATTAAAAATCCTGGGGTGGCTGGCAACAGCGATGATGGGGGCTGCAGTTACTGCCATGGCATTCACACTTTGAATACCATGATTTGTCTTGCGCATCCCCCTCAACTACAGCAGGCTCTTATCTTACAAGACCGGGGACCACAGTCCGATGGCGGTAAGGCGGTCAGGCGAGCAGGATGAATCATGCACATGACAATTGGAGGTCAAAGTGATTATTGTTAAAAACGTAGGAAAAGGCATTTTACGAGCTACAGTTCGTATGGAAACGACTGAATACGGAAATGGCTGGACAGTGGGTGTAGAAATCAATGGCATCATGGTGCATCACCCTGACAAGGATTTATATCCTACTGAACAGGATGCACTGACAGCCGGTGGTGAATTTGCTGATGCTGTCATGCCAAGCCTGCATTGACCAGTTGCATGGCGATAATGCATAACAGAACTTGTTCTGAGGATCAGGAACTCCTGATTTTTTCCGCGACCTTAGTGCCCTCATCATGAACTGGCACTGAGAACAGGTAGTAAAAATTTGAAGCAATAGCGTGATTGTCTTTTTCACTACCGGCAGTTATATTCTCATTATTGAATGTCTTTCGATGAACAAGATAGATGAATGGAGAATATCGTGAAACCTTCTGCACTATCATCCTGCATCACGACCAACCTGGTACAGGAATCGCGGGATTTTTACCTTAAATACTTTGGTGCCAAAGTTGCCTTCGATTGCGGCTGGTATGTCAGTGTAGAATTTGGCCAACGGGCAACTTCATTGCAATTCATGGCACCACAACCAGGGCAAAGCCTGTGCAATCCTGCAGGTTTAACCTATAACTTCTGCGTCCCGGATGTCGATGCAGAATACCAGGCTCTGACCGAAGCAGGAATAGAAGTGACTGTCCCGCTTGAAGATCATCCCTGGGGTGATCGCGGTTTCGCCATCAACGACCCCAATGGCATCGTGCTCTACATTTACTCTGATCGTGAACCCAGCGACGAGTTCAGGCAATATCTGAATCCATCAGCATCCGTCTGATTCAAGAAAAGAAAATTCTCGCAAAAAAACAGCATGCCTCTTTAACAGAAGCACGCTGCGAAAACCAGAACTTGTTCTGGGAGGGTGAAAATCTTAGTCGGCTTTTGCCACGATTGTTTTTCCATCTGCGCTGGTCAGAGCACCGGGCAATACTGCGGGTACAGAACCACGTGCCTCCCAGCCACCACCAATGGCACGTATCAGATTAACTGCGGATTTTGCACGTGCGCCGTCGAGTTGTGCAGCGATGCGCTGCTGCTGTAATACCGTGCGGTCAGCATCGATCACATTCAGGTAACTGACCGAGCCTTCGCGGTATTGCACATGCGAGAGTTTCGCTGCCCGCTCTGCCGCCTGCACCGCATTGTCTTGTGCCAGGGTCTGGTCACGCAAGATACGCAAGTCAGCCAGATTGTCTTCGACTTCCCTGAAGGCATTCAGCACGGTCTGGCGGTAGGTGGCCACATCTTCTTCATAGACTGCACCAGCCCTGTCCACACTGGCCTGGCGACGGCCGCCATCAAACAGAGGCATGGACAACAGAGGCCCCAGCAGGAAGGTGCGGCTGCTCCAGTTCAGCAAATCACCCAGGCTGGCTGATGCATAACCGGCAGAACCTGTGATATCCAGCCGTGGAAAGAAGGCTGAGCGGGCTACACCGATGCGGGCATTGGCGGCTGCCATGCTGCGCTCTGCTGCGGCGATATCCGGCCTGCGTTCCAGCAAGGCTGATGGCAAACCCGCCGGAATATTGACAGCAATGCGTGACAAGGGACGCGGCAGGAAATTGAATTCTGCCGGCGTCTTGCCCAGCAAGACGGCCAGTGCATGTTCTGCCACTGCACGGCTGCGTGCCAGGCCCAGCGATTCAGATTGCGCCGTTGCCAGTTCTGCCTTGGCGCGGGCCAGATCGAGTTCGCTGATATCGCCTTCATTAAAACGGGTTTGCACCAGCTTCAGGGTTTTTGAGCGCAACTCTACCGTGGCGGCATATAAAGCCTGTTCTGCATCCAGTTCGCGCAGCAAAAAGTAGGCTTGCGCCACGTCGGCTTGCAAGGCCAGTTGCACAGACTGGAACAGGGCTTCATTTTTTTGCGTATCTGCTGTTGCCGCATCTATGCTGGACGCCACGCGGCCAAACAAATCCAGCTCATACGATGCACCGAGTTGTGCATTGTAGGTCGTGGAAGTTGGCATCCTGGTATTGTCAGGCAAACCCTGGGACGCCGGTGCAGCACGCCCACGGCTGGCACCCAGGCCCGCATTCACTTGTGGGAACAGACCAGCACGCGCATCCTGGCGCAAGGCGCGGGATTGCTTCAGGCGGGCGGCAGCGGCTTTGAGGTTCTGGTTGGCCGCCATGGCCTGGCTTTCCATCTCGTTGAGACTATCGTCCGCAAAGATTTTCCACCAGTCGCCACGGGCGACTTCTTCTGAGGGCTGGGCTTCTTTCCAGTTGCTGTTTGCTTGCACTTCTTTATAGGCAGCGGGAGTTGTCACTTCCGCTTTCTGATAAGTTGGTGCGACTGAACAGCCAGCCAATACCAGCAATAACATCAACAGCGATGAAGCAGACTTCAGGGGTTTGATTGTATTCATCATCATGTTCTCTCAAACTTTAACAGTAGTGTGCTCATGATCGTGACCATGTGCAAGGTCGTGTGCAAGAGCGGGCGCTTCATGCACCACTGCAGAATGCAACTTGCGGCCACCTGCAAGAGTACGCAGCAATACATAAAACACCGGCGTCAGGAACAGGCCAAACAGGGTTACACCCAGCATGCCAAAAAACACCGCTACACCCATGGCATGACGCATCTCGGAACCAGGGCCGCTAGAAATCACCAGTGGCACCACACCCATAATGAAGGCGATGGAAGTCATCAGGATAGGGCGCAAGCGCAAGCGACTGGCATCTATCGCTGCCTGCAAAGGCGTGCTGCCCTGCAGTTCAAGCTCCCGCGCAAATTCCACAATAAGAATCGCATTCTTGGCCGATAGCCCCACCAGCACCATGAGACCGATCTGGGTGAAGATATTGTTATCACCACCTGTGAGCCAGACGCCAGTCAAAGCCGCCAGCAAACTCATGGGCACGATCATGATGACAGCCAGTGGCAAGGTCAGGCTTTCATACTGCGCTGCCAATACCAGGAAGACCAGCAAGACACTGATAGGGAATACCCAGACACCAGCATTGCCCGCCAGGATTTGCTGGTAAGTCAGGTCCGTCCATTCAAACTTGATACCAGCAGGCAGTGTTTTTGCAGCGATACGTTCTGCCGCAGCCTGCGCCTGATTCGATGAGTAACCAGGGGCAGGGCCACCGTTGATATCCGCCGCGGTATAGCCGTTATAACGCACCACCATCTCAGGACCAAAGCTAGGCGTCACCTTGACGAGGGAAGACAGGGGCACCATTTCACCAGCCGTATTGCGGGTTTTCAGTTGCAGGATATCTTCAGGCTTGGCACGGTAAGGCGCATCTGCCTGGGCACGTACCTGGTACACACGGCCAAAGCGGTTGAAGTCATTCACGTACAAGGAACCAAGATAAATCTGCATGGTGTCAAACACATCGGTCACAGGCACACCCAGTTGCTTGGCCTTGACGCGATCAAGGTTGACGTCCAACTGCGGCACATTGATCTGGTAGCTGGAGAACATAGGCCCCAGTTCTGGCGCTGTCTTGGCAGCGGCGATAAAGGCTTGTGCTGCGGCATCCAGTTCTGCATAGCCGAGCGCGCCCTTGTCTTCTATCTGCATCTTGAAACCACCGACAGTACCCAGGCCCATGACAGGTGGCGGTGGGAAAACGGCAATGAAACCATCCTTGATCGCTGAATATTTCTGGTTCAGCTTGCCAGCAATTGCATCGGCTGCCAGCTCTTTGCTGCGGCGTTCTTCAAAAGGCTTCAGCGTCACAAAAACAATACCGGCGCTGGAGCTATTGGTAAAACCATTGATGGACAAGCCAGGAAAGGCAACTGCACTCTCCACACCCGGTTCTTTCAAGGCAATGGCCGACATATCACGGATGACTTTTTCAGTCCTGTCCAGCGTCGCGCCATTAGGCAATTGCGTGAAGCTGATCAGGTATTGCTTGTCTTGCCCAGGCACAAAGCCACCCGGCACGATGTAAGAAATACCCACGGCTGCGGCCAGCAATACGACATACACCACCATGCTGGATGCCTTGCGCGATATGACGCCAGCCACACCCTTGGAATACTTTTCAGAACCACGATTGAACATGCGATTGAAGGCATCGAAGAAGCGGCCAAACAGGCGGTTCATGACTTTGGTCAGCCAGTCCGGTTTTTCATCATGGCCTTTGAGCAGGATGGCTGCCAGTGCTGGTGACAGAGTCAGCGAGTTGAAGGCCGAGATCACAGTCGAAATCGCAATCGTCATCGCAAACTGTTTGTAGAACTGCCCGGTCAGACCTGTCATGAAGGCCAGTGGTACGAATACCGCAACCAGTGTCAAAGCAATCGCGATGATAGGGCCGCTGACTTCGCGCATGGCGCGGTAAGTCGCTTCTTTCGGTGACAGGCCAGCAGATATATTCCTCTCCACATTCTCCACCACCACAATCGCATCATCGACCACGATACCTATGGCCAGCACCATGCCAAACAGTGACAAGGCATTGATGGAATAGCCAAAGCCCAGCATCAGCGAAAAAGTACCAACGATGGAAACCGGCACGGCCAGCAGCGGGATCAGCGAAGCACGCCAGGTTTGCAAAAACACGATGACCACCAGCACCACCAGCGCAATCGCTTCCAGCAAGGTCTCGACGACCGCGTGGATGCTGGAACGCACGAATTGCGTAGGGTCATACACGATCTTGTATTGCACCGAACTTGGGAAGTCTGCCGACAATTCCTTCATCGCCGCACGCACCTGGTCAGACACATCCAGCGCATTCGCGCCAGGTGCCTGGAAGATAGGTATGGCGACGGCCGGCTTATTGTCGAGCAAAGAACGCAAGCCATATTCAGAGGCATCGAGTTCTATACGCGCCACGTCGGCCAGGCGGGTGACTGCACCATCGACAGAGGTCTTGAGGATGATCTCGGCAAATTCTGCTTCTGATTTCAAACGGCCTTGCGCATTCACATTGAACTGCAAAGGCGTACCCGGCACATTTGGCGATGCGCCAATGACACCCGCCGCCACCTGCACGTTTTGTTCGCGTATGGAGTTCACCACGTCAGAGGCAGTCAGGCCACGCTGTGCAACTTTTTGCGGGTCCAGCCAGACGCGCATGGCGTAATTGCCAGAGCCAAACAAGCCCACTTCACCGACACCCTTGATACGCGCCAGACGGTCTTTGACATTCAGCACGGCATAGTTGCGCAGGTAAGTCATGTCATAGCGGTCATCTGGTGAAATCAGATGCACGACCATGGTCAGCGCAGGCGAACTCTTGATCGTCGTCACACCCAGGCGTTGCACATCAGCAGGCAGACGTGGCAAGGCTTGCGAGACACGGTTCTGCACCAGTTGCTGCGCCTTGTCAGGATCAACACCGAGCTTGAAGTTGACTGTCACTGTCAGGTTACCGTCACTATTGGCTTGTGACTGCATGTACAGCATATTCTCTACGCCATTGATGGATTCTTCCAAAGGAGAAGCCACGGTTTCTGCAATCACCTTGGGATTGGCACCGGGGTACTGCGCCCGCACCACGACAGAAGGTGGCACCACCTCGGGATATTCCGAGATAGGCAACTGGAACATGGCCAGCGCACCGGCCAGCAAGATAATTACCGACAGCACCCCGGCGAAGATGGGGCGGTCGATAAAGAATTTTGAGATATTCATGATATTTTTCTATCTGCGTCTATATTTATATATGTGACGATTAAGATTTGTTAGCTGGAGTAGCCTTGTCTTCCGCGCCTGCAACCGGGGTCGCTGATTCAGCAGATGCGGCAGTCGCTTTGCTCATCGCCACCATATTCGGCGTGATGGTGTCACCAGGGCGTGTACGTTGCAGACCATTGACGACGATGCGTTCACCAGCTTTGAGGCCAGATTCCACAATCAGCAAATCTTCCTGCCTGTTACCCAGGCGCACTTCGCGATAGGCTGTGTGGTTGTCTTTGTCGACTGCCAGCACGAAGCGTTTGCTCTGGTCTGTGCCCACGGCTTTTTCATCTATCATCAAGGCTGCATGCGGTGCACCACCACCCAGGCGCACACGGGCATACAGGCCGGGCAGCAGCAAGCCATCCTGGTTTTCAAACACGGCGCGCACGCGTATGGTTCCTGAAGAAGTGTCAACGCGGTTGTCGATGGAAACCACCTTGCCCTGGCGTGAATAACCTTCTTCATTCGCCAGACCCAGGAAGACTGGCACCTGGCTATTCTTGGCCTGTGCCGGGTTCACGTATTTCAAGAAGCTTTGTTCATCCACATCAAAGGATGCATACACCTGCGAGACAGATACCAGCGTACTCAAAGGCGGGGAGCTGGCACCGACTGCAATGACATTGCCGACCGTGACTTCGGCACGCGAGATGCGGCCAGCAACGGGGGCGGTGATCTGGGTATATTCAAGATTGAGTTTTGCCGCCTTCAATGCGGCCTGCGCTGCCATTACGTTGGCGGCTGCTTCACGCGATGCATTTTGTTTTTCTTCAAAGTCACGGCGGGCGATGGCGTTTTCACCCAGCAGTCTTTCACCGCGGGCCACGTCAGAACTGGTATAGGCTGCGCGTGCTTCGGCTGCTGCCAGTTGCGCCTGGAAGCGCGCCACTTCAGCCGCATACGGACGTGGGTCTATGGTGAACAGCAAATCACCTTTCTTGACCAGGCTGCCATCCTTGAAATGCACGGCAGTCAATGTACCGCCAACCAAGGGGCGTATCTCAACTCTATCGACGGCTTCGAGCTTGCCAGAATAATTTTGCCAGTCGACGATATTGCGGCTGACGACTTCTGCCACGTCGACTGTCGTTGCCGGTGGAGCACCTTTAGGTGCAGCATCGCTGGCTTCAACTTTGATGGCACCTATGGTGCCTGCGGCGGCGATCAACAGGACAATGGCAGTGCTGATGGCGATGGATTTGCGGCTTGGTGCTGTGGAGCTAGTAGATTCAGACATGATATTCCTCGTGGATGTAGTATGTAAATTACTGAGTTCTTGAGTGTCTTTTGCGTTGTCAGACATTTTGTTTTTCCTCCAGGGATACGAAAGCAGATGTGTTCAAATCAGATGAAGACGAGGCAGCAAGGCGGCGACGCAAAAAATCCGCCACTTCCACCAGCACAGGCTGATGCTCAGGCAATGAGGCATGCTTGATCCCGGCAAAGCGGGCTACCTGCACAGGCACACCAACCGTGATCAGGGCTGCTGCATATTTTTCTGCTTCCACATGCAGAACATCATGTTCAGCAGTAGCGATAAAGGCGGGCGACAAACCGCCCAGGCGGCTGGATTCCAGCGGTGCGGCATAGGGGTGCAGGCGCTGCAAAGAGCGCGGCAGGTATTGGCCGTAGCAATGCGCGCATTCTTGCGGGGTCAGGTCAGATTCCAGTTTCTTGGCGTCACCCAGACGTGTCATGCTGGGGTCCAGCATCGGGCCTATCAGCGCCTGCGCCAGTATCGGCGGGGCATTGCGGTCACGTGCTATCAGCGTCAGGCAAGTCGCCAGATTGCCACCGGCATCGTCACCCGCTACCGCCAGGCGGCTGGCGTCAGCCTTGATGCTGGCGGCGTTCTTGATGGCCCACAGCATGGCGGTGTAAGCATCTTCCGGTGCAGCAGGAAAAGGCTTGGCAGGTGCCAGTGAATAGCCCACGGACAAGACGATGACATTGCTGTTGCGTGCAATGAAGCGGGCCGGTACATCGGCATCATTCAAGGAACCGCTGATAAAACCACCACCGTGGAAATACAGCACCACCGGCAAAACTGCATTGCCCTGAGGGCGGTACAGGCGCACAGGAATGACCCCAAGTTGGCCAGGGATAAGGAAATTGTCTATCTGCAAAGATGGCTCAGCCGTCTTTGTGGTCTTTTTTCTTTTCTTGACGGCGTTGCCGGGGTTGCCAGAAACGCCAGGGTTGCCAAGAATTATTGCTGTTTCGTCCATCATATTGTCGCCAATCGCGCCAGAGCTTAGTGAATGGACCGAATAGTAGGCACTATGCGCTTGCGGATAAACGCCTATAATCGAACATGACTATTCCGCCAGGCCGACTAATCAGACATCAAATTAGGTTTATACTTCGTTCAGACGAATAGTCCTTGACTATGCCAACCAGTTATTCAGGAGTACCGCGATGGACCGCTTCCAGGCAATGCAAGTCTTTACCCGCGTGGTGGACAGCAATAGTTTTACCCGCGCCGCCGACAACCTCGGCTTGCCGCGTACCACCGTCACGACCATCATCCAGAACCTGGAAAGCCTGTTGCAGGTGCGCCTGCTGAACCGCACCACCCGCCGCCTGAGCCTGACGCCAGACGGCGCGGCCTACTATGAGCGCTGCGTGCGCATCCTGGCGGACGTGGACGAGACCGAAACTTCTTTCCAGAATGTGGCACGTGGCCCCAAAGGCCAGTTGCGCATTGATGTGCCAACCTCGATAGGCAGGCTGATACTGTTGCCGCAAGTCTGTGAGTTTTATTCGCGCTACCCTGACATCAAGCTGGTCATGGGCATGGGTGACCGCATGGTGGATATGGTGCAGGAAGCGGTTGATTGCGTGATACGGGTAGGTGAGTTGCAGGATTCCAGCATGGTCGCCCGCCGCATAGGCACTTTCCAGAGCATCACCTGCGCAGCGCCAGATTATCTCGATACGCATGGTGAGCCACAGACCCTGGAAGACTTGCAGCACCACCAGGCTGTGCACTATTTTTCCAGCCGCACTGGCCGCAACCTGGATTGGGATTTTGTCGTCGATGGCAAGACTGTGGATGTCACGGTCAATGGCAAGATATCCGTCAATGATTCTGAAGCCTACATAGAATGCGCCCTCAAGGGCTTTGGCCTGATACAGGCACCGCGCTTCATGCTGATGCCGCATCTGCAATCCGGCGCATTGCGCGAAGTATTGCCACAATGGACACCCGCCCCCATGCCCATCTCTGTGGTCTACCTGGCGAACCGCCATCTGTCACCGAAGGTGCGCGCCTTTGTTGACTGGGTCGCAGAACTGTTCCCGCGCTGCCCCCTGTTCAGCGGGCGCGATGCAGAATTACTCAATGGTATGAGTGAATGTGCTTTCGCTGGCAAACCTGAGCAACGCCCAGCCCACAATACCTTGCGCTCTGTCATCGAGCAAAAGAATATTGCTGAGAGTGTCTTCTAGCTACGCATCGCGCTTGCGAACCTGCGCAATCACTGCATCTACCAAAGGGTTCGGTCGTTTTGTATTCCATGCTATGGCTGTGGTTACCACATCCAACTTCTCCCTGAGAGGCCGGACCACCACATTCTCTGGTGCAAGCTTCTTCAATATCGTTGGCACCAGAGCTATACCTTGCCCACATCCTACGAAAGCAATCTGGGAAGCGACCGAACTGACTTCATGCACTATGCGTGGTGAAAAACCATGTGCCTGGCAAGAAGCGATCAGATTATCAAAATAGACTGGGCTGACTCTGCGAGCAAACATCACAAAGTCTTCTTCGGCTAGTGTTGCAAGACTGACGCGTGTTTTTTTTGCGTAAGGATGTGTATGTGGGAGCGCAACTGCGAGACGCTCCTGTATCAATGGTAATGTCCGCACGGTCTCGCCAAAGTAGCCTTCCAGCCGTGCAAAAGCCAGGTCAATCTCACCTGCAAGCAATGCCGGAACTGCATCTGCGCTATCAATTTCCCTGACTGAAACCGTGAGCTGTGGATGTGCGGACTTGATTTTTTCTATGATGACGGGAAGCACATCCAGCATTGCAGAAGTGATGGCACCGATAGCCAGCACCCCGGTTTGTCCAGCAACCGCCTCCCTTACTGCGAACTCCAGATGCCCCATCTGTTCAGCCAGTTTTTGTACTGCCGGGAGTATTGCAGCACCGACCGGAGTGAGCTGAGCGCCGCGTCTTGAGCGTTCAAACAAAGTCACCTTCAAAGACTGTTCAAGCACTTGAATTTGCTCGGTCAGAGGTGGCTGTGACATTCCCAGGCGAAGTGCAGCCTTCCTGAACGATTTTTCTTCTGCAACAACGAGAAAAAGCCATAAGTGACGCATCAGGCGAAAATTGATCATGGCAGTGATAGCTTTTATAGAATTAAATGATATTTAATTAGGAATTTACGTATCACATCTTATACCTCAGAGTAAGTCCTGTGCAACCACACAGAGGATATACACCATGACTCAAGAAAACCTGCTGGACCGTCTGGCGGCTCTTGATACCAACACGGTATCGGATGCCCTGGATTTTCTCAATCTCCCAGGCGCAACATTTGGCATTCGTCCTCTATGGGATTGCCAGAAAATCGTTGGCAGAGCCAGTACGATACAGTTGGGGCCAAAGACTGACTCAGCGCCCACAGTCCATTTGATCTCGCCTGTCATCGCAGAAATCACCTGCGATGATCGCATCCTCGTTATTGCAGGCGGTGTCGATGGCATTTCATGCTGGGGCGACATTCTTGCCAATGCTGCCCGGGCAAAGGGTATACGTGGTTCCGTTATCGATGGCAACAGTCGTGATATTGAGGGAAGCGAGTCAATTTCCTATCCCGTCTATGGCCGCGGCATCACGATGATCAGTGCCCGCAACCGTGTCGTACAAATATCATCGGGCCAAACAGTCAATATGGGGGGAGTCGTCGTCAAGGAAAACGACTACGTGATCGCCGACCGCTGCGGCACGGTCTTCATACCGGTTGACCGCATTGCCGAAGTCATTGAGCTTGGCGAGCGTATCGCGCAACGTCAGGATGGCATGGTTCAGGCGGTACGCTCAGGACACTCGGTTGCAGATGTCATGCACGACAAGAAATTTGAAGCCATCAAGTCAGGGAGCGCGAAATGAATCACGAAGACATGGAAATCACTGCCCTGTTCAAAGGCCTGGACACACCAGGTATTTCGGACGCGATGGACAAACTGGGCTTGCCGGGTCAATGCCTTGGTATCGCGCCTTTAGATAATTACAAGAATGTGGTTGTCGGCCCAGCTTTCACGGTCAAATATGTGTCGGCCAGCACGCCACCCGGAACGGTAGGTGATTTCATTGATGACGTTGCCGAGGGTGACGTGGTAGTGATCGACAATAATGGTCGCACTGACTGCACGGTATGGGGTGACATCATGACCCAGTATGCTGGCACCAGAAAAATTGCAGCAACCGTTATCGACGGTGTCTGTCGTGACGTCACTAAAGCACTGGGAGATGCCTACCCGATATTCAGCCGGGGACGCTTCATGCGCACCGGAAAAGACAGGGTACAGGTCGAAGCCACGAATGTAGCTGTGTCGGTTGGTACAGCGCGGGTTTGCCCACGCGACATTGTCATCGCTGATGCCAATGGCGTGGTAGTCGTTCCCCGGGCGTGTGCCAGGGAGGTTGCTGACACAGCGCGCAAAATCGAACAGGTGGAAGCAGATATCCGGGCGCAACTTGCGCAGGGAAAGACACTCAGGGAAGCCCGCGAAGTACTGGGCTATCACACATTACAAAGGAAAGTATCATGATCACCGTCACTGCAGACATTGCCGGGCGCTGCAAGCAACTTGGCAGCTCCACACTATATGAGGCATCCGGACTGGCTTGCTCGGTCGACCCTGATATCCGCAGCATCTGGCCCGGTGCCGCCATTGCTGCACTGGCGTTTCCCCTGATCTGTTCGCCCGGTGATAATCTATCCATACACCTCGCCATGGAGAGTGCTCCGCGTGGCAGCGTACTGGTGGTCGGTACGGGTAATTTCATTGCTGGATACTGGGGTGAGGTACTGACCGTCGCGGCGGAAGCAGCAGGCATAACAGGACTGATTATCGATGGTGGAGTGAGGGATGTGGCTGCTATGACCAAGCGCCAGTTTCCCGTATTTACACGAGGCGTGAGCGTGCGTGGAACAATCAAGGCTAGCAGCCCTTCCGTCGGGCAACCTATCTATTTTGGCGGCGTCCCTGTCCATGCAGGAGATCTGGTGGTTGCGGATGACGATGGTGTAATCATTATCCCCTCTGGCGATATGGAACGCACCATCGCAGCGGCAGAAGCGAGGGCCAGCAAAGAAGAAATCATGATGCAGCAATTAGCGCAAGGTGCAACTACTCTGGACTTGCTGGGCCTTACTGCCTGGAGGACACATTCGTGAATAGACCACTACAAGCTTTGAACATCAACCTGACCCAGGCCCAGCCCTCGGCCACTTACCGCATGATAGACCGCGTGGCGGCACGTCGTGCCTCGGGTGCGAAAATCATCTCCCTGAGCGCAGGCGAGCCGGATTTCGACACGCCTGCGCATGTCCGGGAGGCTGCCATTGCTGCAATTGAAGCCGGGCACACTCGCTATACACCGGTCGCAGGCATGCGGACATTACGTGAGGCTGTCGCGGATAAATTCCGCAATGAAAATGGCATAAACACCAGTTGGGAAGACACCATCATCTGCAGCGGTGGCAAACAGGTGATCCACAATGCACTGGCTGCGACGCTTAACGCTGACGATGAAGTCATCATTCCGGCACCTTACTGGGTCAGTTACCCTGAGATGGTGCAGCTTTGTGGGGCCACTTCCGTCATCATTCCTTGTGACCACACCAGCGGCTTCAAACTTACACCTGCCGCCCTGCAACAGGCAATCGGGCCCAGAACACGCTGGCTGATCCTCAACTCACCTTCCAATCCAACTGGTGCCGTCTACACGCGTAATGAGCTCGTCGCACTGGCCGAAATTTTACTCCAGCATCCCCACGTGCTTGTTCTGTCAGACGATATCTATGAGCACCTGATCTTTGATGGCGTTTCATTTCATACCATGGCTCAGGTTGAGCCGCGCTTGCGAGACAGAACCTTGACCATGAACGGAGTATCCAAGGCCTATGCCATGACGGGCTGGCGAATAGGTTTTGGCGCTGGCCCCCGCTGGTTGATTGATGCAATGGAGAAACTCCAGGGCCAGCAAACATCCGGGGCTTGTTCCATCTCACAATATGCAGCACTCGCCGCCCTTACCGGGCCGCAGGATTTTATTCAGGAATCGAGATCTGTATTTGAAGCGCGGCGCAATATGGTGGTACAAATGCTGAATGATACGCCGGGCTTGCGATGTGAAAACCCTGATGGCGCATTTTACGCATTCACCTCTGTTGCTGCATTGATAGGAAAGACCACGGCGGCAGGAGCCACGCTGTCAAGCGACGAGGATGTTGCCTATGCTTTGCTGGATGAAGCCGGTGTGGCCGCGGTACATGGCAGCGCGTTTGGCTTGGGACCTTACATCCGGATCGCTTATGCCCTGGACAATGCATCCCTGCGCCGGGCTTGCACCGCCATCAAACAGTTTTGTAAAGCACTACGATAGATGCCCAGACCAGGAGCAATACATGAATGCACAAAAAGAATTTCAAAAGACAAATCTGTCTTTTTGCATGGCAGGCACTGAACTCAACATTTCGGCGATCCATCGTCATGGCGAATTCTCCCCTATCGTGTTTCTGCACGGCTTTGGCTCTACCAAAGAAGACTATGCCGATATCCTGCGTCACACCAACTTTGCCGGTCATCCTTTCGTCGCCTATGATGCACCCGGATGCGGCGAAAGCACATGTGCGGATCTTACCCAGGTATCCATTCCTTTTCTGGTGAGTACGGCCTTGGCGGTACTCGAGCGCCTGGCTATCAAACACTTTCATCTGGTTGGTCATTCCATGGGTGGCTTGACTGCCCTGATACTGGCGTACCAAAATCCGGAACGTGTGCTCAGTTTTGTCAATATAGAAGGCAATATCGCGCCCGAAGATTGTTTTCTGAGCAGGCAAATCATTGATTATCCACAGCTTGATCCAGAGAGATTTTTCAAAGACTTCATTGCAAGGACCTTGTATTCTCCCGCCTATGCCAGTGCATTGTACGCAGCCAGCCTGCCTCACAAAGTCCGTGCTGCCGCAGTTCCTGGCATATTCAAGTCCATGGTTGAATTGTCTGACAATGGTGAATTAATGAGTAAGTTCTTAAATCTTGCTTGCCCGAAAATGTTCATGTATGGCGACCAAAACCGCTCACTCTCTTATTTACCTCACATCGCCAATCATGGTGTCCAGTTGGCTGAAATCCCACAATGCGGCCACTTTCCCATGTATTCCAATCCTGCGGTGATGTGGGAAGAGATTAGCAATTTTCAGATGGCAGCGGAGAAACTGCTTATCCTCAGTTAAGCCACCCTGATTCTTTACCATCAAGAAACGCAAGCGATATGGACGGCCGGGGTTTTAAGCACAAGCGTATTTTTCACAAGTTGGTTTACAGCAATAACAATTTAACAAAATTAAATTTACAACAAATAGTGTATTTCAATTAAATCATTTTCCGTTTGCCCGCTAAAGTCGTTAATAATTCATTACTAGCGAGCGTGCAAGATGATAAGCAACATTAAAGCTGATAATTATTCCCTCCGAAGCTTTGAGAAGCATGAGCCTGCTGCATCGCCCACCTCGTCGTCCACTGACACGGTGAATATGAATGTCTCACGCTCAAGCAGCAGGGACACAGCGGGCGGCACGACCTACTCGCAACGCAATCATTACCTGCATATGAAGTTGCAAAACGATTTGAAAAAATCGGGCGCACCAGCATTGCAACTGAACTTGCCCAAAGGTTCTTTGATCGCATCCTGGAATGGCTATCTGAAAGAGCAGGCTGCGGGAAATCCTGTCAAGGCAACTGGCACAGCAACATCTTCTCAGCGCAGCTCAGAGTCGCTGAATGACATATTCAAGCAAGGCATGCAGGAAGGACGCAGTCACTCTCCTGCCGATTCATTCACCAACTCGCAACACAAAGCAGATACAGACAAGCTGACACCCAATCCTGAGCAAAAAAACAGTTCTGAAAGCAAGCGACCTGCCAGCAGCAATTCCATGCAACAGCAATTGCTCTCCCAGCTCAAGAACAAGGAGCATGCCCCTACATCAAGCACACAAAAAGCCCAGGCTGTTCCGGGACCTGTAATTGATCCTGTGACAGGTGCAATCAACAGAGAAAACCTGGCAAAAACAGTGCGCACCCTGATACAGGAATTACCGCCAGTACCGGCCAGCCCGCTGGATTTACGCGAAAAAAGAAGAGCAAAGATAGTTGAGCAGCTTCATAGTGTCCTGGCTTTGGCCACCAGCAAAAATGGCTTGCCCGAAGATGAGCTGGGTTTAAAAATTCGCGAGAGCTTTTCACAAGCGTCAAGCGATTCAAGAAAGCTGGCGCGCAATCTGGCAGGCTCAACCATACAGCGCCCCCTGTTCAAGCCTGAGCCTGAACTGGCATTGACTTATAGCTGCATGGGTGCCCTGCTCACTGAATTGAAGCGCATACATCTGACTGCAGCAGCCCCGGCTATTTTGGACAAATACGCGGCGGCAGAAGCTAAAAACATGGAAAACGCCGCACCGACAATAGATAAAGGTATTCCTGGTGCCAGTCTGGTGGTATCAAAAAGCATAGGTGCCAAGCATTCCTTCTTTGGCCTTGGTAATCTCGGTGGCAACCTGCAAAAAACCAATGTCCTGAGCATTGATGAAGATGGTGATGCCAATTACTGGGAAATGCTGGGCGGACAAATCAAAGGTGGTTACGGCAATAAAATAAATGGCTGGGGTTACGATGCCAGCGGCAAGGTGAAAGCAGAATTTGGCACAAAATTCTTTGAAACAGCAAGCGCCGCCGAGATGGCAAAGCTGATCGCAAACATGCATGCGAACCAGTTACTGAGCCAGGGTTCGGCTGGACAAAGCGCTGAAGCACTGACCAAGGTCAAAGAAACTTACAATAAAATTGCCAAATTCGTGGTTGGCAGGCGCTATGAGAGTGACGCCACAGAACCAACTTATCTGAATGATGCCAAGCTCGGCAAAGGCTACAACACGGCAAAGCTGATGCATATCGCCGACGCGGCAGACGCCATGCTGGGACAAAAAAGGATAGCTGCATTGTTTGCAGCAGCCTACCCCAGTGCGGCGCAACTGGTGAATAAAAACCAGAGTGCCGGGGCTGCCGGGACTACTGATAAATTACGCTCACCCATCAATGCGTCTATCCCTGATTCAGTGGGGTATGCCAACAATAAAACCATGAGACCGGCGATCAATAGTGTGACTGCCACCCTGGCTGCTGATATTGGAAAAAAGCATAATGAGGGCCTATGGTCTGCAGCTAGTGGCAAGTTCGGAGGCGAGCTGACTGTCAAAAATCTGGCGATGCATATCAAAACAGCAGAGCCTGCACATCGCTTGCTGGATCCGGCACATCTGCATGACATGGCACAAACCATGGAAGTCCATCAGCGGCTTGAGAAACTGAATAATCCACGATTGCATTTGTACCACTCCCTGCGCGAAATCATGGAACAGGTTACACCTGGTGCTACGAATAAATTACCGTCAGAAGCCCAGCATTTTTATGGCAACACTGGTCAGGTTCCCAAACAATTCAGAACCACCATTACTACTCCAGATGTTGAGAAATTGGCCGGATTGACATCTGCACTTGAAGAAGTGCACAAGATGTATGGCAACTATCTTGAAAATGCCAATCTTGTGTTAGCCAAGCCGGACCGTTTCCTGCCACCTGCATTAAGAGATGAATTCCAGGCGAAAAGAGAAAAAGCTTACGATGCAATCAATACTGAAATCTGGCAAGGTAAAAATCCGCAAGGCGTGCAAAATGCATTGAAAGATCCAGAGAAATTTGTCGCTGAAAGCTATGATGGAATTTCCCTGGTACTGGCATCTGCCGGTACGCACCTGAGCTTGCTCAAGAGAGAAATCGCCAGGGAAGAGGCAAGTAATCCAATCACAGATCCAGCTGTGAGAGAACAAAAAATTGCAGTGATTAAAACGGCTGATCATGAGTACGCAAAATTACGTGAACTCATGGATAGCACCATGCTGCCTATTAAGCATGAGACCTTGTCAGAGCATATGCTGCTGAAAGAACGTGCGCTTTGGCAAAGACAGGACTACTCGGCAAAGCTGACGGGGTCTGGTGGTTCAAATTTCAATGTCTTAGATACCCTGCCTGCACAAACCGGCCAGACAAAAGAAGATGGCGCACATAATCCCAGCTTCACGACACAGGTCGGGAATATGTCCATCTCGGTTGAAGCGAGGGTACAAAATGCTTCTTCGCAAATCAATTCCGGGCGGTTGGGACAATTCATCGTCCTGACGATCAGCGCAAATGCAGGCCAGCCGATCACAGGCAAGCTGGCAGAAAAGGGGCTGATGCTGGCATTGGAGAAAATGTATCCCGGCACATCATCCCAGGATTTAAGGTCCATGACAGACGAAGCCTGCCAGCAATTGCGTAGTGTGCAAGGGGTAGTCGCAGATCAGGGAGCCGGTGCATCCATAGAATTGAAGCTGCACAGAATGCCGGAGGTAGGATCCAGAACGCGCTTTGAAATGCAGCGTATCCGTGGTCTGGCAAATACCGATAGCGGCATGAGCATTTCCGTCCCATTGATTGTGACCAAGGCAGGTGTGACTTCTTTAAGCCTGAGCAACAAAGATTCGACCACCTCGGTAGTGAATGAAATTATTGGCCCGGACCTGAGTTATCTGATGTTGCGTTTCTCTGACCTGAAACAAATGCTGGACCTTGGGAAGAAAGATGATGCATCGCTGTCAGAGATGTTTGGCGCGAATCCCCGGATAAAGAACCAGTATTTCAGCAACCCGGATTTATTCATCAAACTGATCGAAAAGCATCAGGAATATCAGTCAATCAGCAAGGCTGGATATGATATTTCCACCATGACCATGCCCAATGAATTCTTTTGGTATTTTGAGCAGGAGCCTTATAAACGTGCGGCGACGATGGCAAACGAAGTGGCGCATTTTGCACCGGGGTCAAGCAAGGACAATAGCGACCCTTTTGCCAGGCCACCTGAAAATCTGCTGACCCAGATACGCAGCATGCAACTGCCTGACGGCGTCGATTGGGAAAAGGAAAAAGCGGCAATCAGTCAATTGTCTTCTGTAGAACAACGTCTGGCTTATTTTGAGAGCCCCAATGGACGTCATATATTCAATCATTTCGTCAACATCATTGATGTCACCAAGCAGGTAAATAGTGCGGCTATGGTACATGCAGAACACCGCAGGGATGGCTTCAGCATCAAGACACCTCACGCTGAAATAGCAAAAGAGGTGACTGACACGATCACGCGCATGGATGCAAGGCGCTCAAGCGAGAAAGGTCTGTTTGGCGCGTTAAAGTCAGCTGTCGCAGATATCAAACGGCCTGAGAGAAAGACCCTGCGCGAACTTAAGCCCGTCGAGCTTGAGATCATTTCAAAGAATATGACAGTCTCTGACCGCATCAGGGTTGAGGCATTCAAGGAACTGGCTAAGCGCTCTGCCCTGATCAAGGCTACTCCATTGGAAAAAAAATCGGATGTGCAGGGCTCATTTAAGACTGGTGAAAAAACCAGCGAAGCCAGCAAGAGCATTTCCAGTTTACAGAAAAGCTTTATTAATGGCACCCAGCAGGTAAAAACTGAAAAGAATGCCAGCACTAGCGAATCTTTGAAATCCCCATTTGATGCAAAAGGGGCGACGATAGCAGCGAAGAAAATCACTGAGATGCAGGGAACTGCGTTCGACAATCCGGGTAATGATACCGACAAACTGGTCGCTGGCAGTATTTTACCGACACCCAGGTCACAGGCAGGTACAGCATCAGACAACAGAGCCACGCAGGCAATCGCTGAAGAACGCGAGCGCATGGCAAAACTGATGCCCAAAGTCGAAGGCTGGATGAAGGCCAGGAATATAGCGATAGTACCAAATAACGGGGATAGCCTGAATTGCCTGATCATTTCTTTACTGCAGCATGCCACCAAGGACTACACCTCACAACATACAGAGATGGCGACAAAATTACGCACTGCGTTACAGCAAAAATTTCCTGAAGTAGGTAGCCAGATGCTGTATTCAGACGACGTGCCTTTCCGGGCACTGGTGAACCATATTAATAAAAAATTTGATGTCAGTATGAATGTATTGATTGTCCAACCGCATGAAAGTGGCACACCGGTTGTATTACCCACCAATCAGACAGGGAAAAACGATGTCGTTATCATTCAAAAAGCTGCGCATTATGAAGCTGTCACCATGGCATCTGGCGCAAACCTGCAAAGCAAATCTGATCTTTTGAATATCCCCAGTGTGCCCAGCTCCAGATTAAGCCAGATATCTGACAGATTGACGGCAAAGACTGATCCGACACGAAAACTTTAATCTACAAGGAACGCATTTCATTGCAAAAAATGCGTTCCCATCAATGAGCTGAGTCAAAAAAGCCGGATTTATTTTTTTGGCTCGGCAATAACATTCCCTTCAAGCCCGGCTTTTTTGCCGGGCCCACCTTCTACCAGCACTGTCACTTGCGCTGGCCCTTCGACGGCGGGCAAGTCCACGCTTAGATCACCTGTGCCTACAGAAGTTTTAGCTCCCAGCAATTTGCCATTCAACCATACCTCGGCCTTGCCGTTGATGCGTGAGAAAAGCAGGCGAGCTTTACCGCTAGCCAGTTTTTTATCCAGTGTGAAATTACTGCGGAACAGGTGAAAGTGATTCGCCTTGCTATTAATCTCACTGGCATCAACTTCCAGCATGGGTGGCTGCCCCCAGCTCCAGGTATTCATGTCATTATCTGCCAATACCTGGTTCGGATCAGGTCGCGTAGCATATGCTGGTGAGATACGCCAGTTTTGCAGATACAGCGTGGGAGCATCGCTGACTGCGACAAAAGGAATGCCCGCAGTTTTATGTACAGGTATGCGCACACTGGCTGCTGTCAGACCAGGTGCGGTAGCGGTAACCAGCAGCTCGCCACTGCTGTCAAAATGACTTTGCACGATGAGTTGTGCCAGGCCGTTAAACAATTTGCGTGTCTTGCCTTTTTCATCTTCATGCGAATTCGGGTCACCATTACCATGACCTATGGATTGCCCCGCGCCGGAGACTTCAAAACTGACCTCGCTGTTATCGACAGGGAGGGCACGACCCTGTGCATCCAGCGCGCGCACGGTAATGGGCATGGCGTCACGACCATCACCTGCCAGTGATGCACGGTCAGGTAAAAGTTCCAATGCAACGGCCTTGCCCGTGGTTTCTACGTTGATGCGTACTACTTCCCTGCCGCCCTTGTAGCCCAGTGCTTCCAGCTTGCCGGGTTCATACGCGACCTGGAAAGTATTCATGCGGTAAGGATCGACTTGCTGCTCACCCAGCTCGCGGCCATTCAGCATGAGTTTGACGCGCTCTACATTGGCCATGACCATGACGCGAATTTCCTTGCCTTCCTTTCCTTGCCAGTTCCAGTGGGGTGCAATGTGGATCAGCGGTCTGTCCTTGATCCACTGTACCTGATGCATGTAGTAAGCTGTCTTGGGAAAACCATTCATATCCATGATGCCGAATACTGAACTCACTGAGGGCCACTCATGCGGCGTTGGCTCACCACGGTAATCAAAGCCAGTCCAGACAAAACCACCTGCCACATAGGGGCGGCTGTCTATGGCCTGCCAGGCATCACGGTGGCTATTACCCCATTTGGCAAAGTCATCATCATAACTGGCGACGATATTCCTGCTTTTATCGGTCGTAAATTCACCGCGTGTCATGAAGGCAGAGGTATCTTCTGCGCTGGTGAATGGCTTGTCGGGATTGGCCTTGTGATAGCGGTCATAGTCAGGCACCTGGTAATTGGCACCCAGTACGTCGACGGCATGTGAGACATTCAATGCAGTAAAAAAGCCACCATTCATCGCTGCAGTGACCGGGCGTGTATCATCCAGCGACTTGACTGCCGCTGTCATGCGGCGTGCCATTTCATAACCGACTTCTGTGCCCTGCACCGGTTCTTCATTAAACACTGACCACAGGATCACGCCAGGGTGGTGGCGATCACGCCGCACCATCCATTCAAGTTGCTTCATATACTCTGGAGAGGGATTGAAATTGCGGTTTTCATCCATCACCAGAAAGCCCATGCGGTCTACCATGTCCAGCACTTCAGGTGCCGGAGCATTGTGGGAAAAGCGTATGGCATTCACACCCAGTTCTTTCAGGCGACGCAGGCGGTATTCCCAGATGGAATCTGGCACGGCCACGCCGACACCGGCATGATCCTGATGCAGGCATACCCCCTGCAATTTCACATGCTGATCATTGAGGAAAAAACCTTGCCGGGCATCAAAGCGTATGCTGCGAAAGCCGGTTTTGAGGTTCACCTCATCGATTGCCTTGTCATCTTGTAGCACCACTGTTTTAACACGATACAGTGCTGGTTTATCCAGCGTCCAGCGCTGTGGCTGATTGATGGTTACTGGCAATTTGGCGATAGCCTGGCCAAGCACAGGCACACTGACAGACTGTATCTTGCTGGCGACCACCTTATCATCGGAACTAAGCACCGTGACTTCGACCTTGACATTGGCCACCTGCTTGCCGCTGTTGTCCAGCGTCACTGCTACCGGGATTTGCCATTGCCTGTCATTGATTTTTTTTGGTGTAGCATGCACACCGTCAGTCATGATGTGGACAGGATCAGATTTGAGTAACCATGCGTGGCGGTAAATGCCTGCGCCTTCATACCACCAGCCTTCCATTTGCTCTGCATCGACACGAATGGCGATGGTATTGCTGGCATCGCCATAGCGCAGATAGGGAGTGATATCGATATTGCTAGCATTGTAGCCAGACCAGTTGCGGTGCACGATATTGCCATTCACCCAGATGCTGGCATGGGTGGCAATGCCGTCAAACTGCAGTTCAAAATAGCGGCCACGCTCACTTTCATCCACCCGCAGATAACGGCGATACCAGGAAATGCCACGTGGCCTGTAGCCTTGCGAGATATTCGCTTTGGGATCGAAAGGACCTTCTACCGCCCAGTCATGCGGCAAGTCCAGCTTGCGCCAGCCACTGTCATTGTATTTTGTACCTGCCGCCCCCTGGGCGTTACCTGCCTTGGCATTACCATAGGTAGCACTATGGCCGACAATCTCCGGCATGGGGATATCACCCTGATGGAATAACCAGCCTCTGTCCAGCGACAGACGTTCACGCCCTGGTTCAGCAAAGGCTGGAGTCGCCGATAAAAGTGAGATCAGCATCAGGGAGCTGATGACACACAGCCGCCATCCCTGCCTGAGTGATTTGATGATAGTTAGCATATACCCGCACCCTTGATTAGTGCCGGATATTTTATGAGAGTATGCTTACCGCCGACGCCAGTCTGAGAAAGAATCAAGACATTGACTGATCTTCCATCAAAGTTCAGTTCTGATAAGCTTACAAATCACCACCACGCTGTGCAGCCGCTGGCAAGGTGAACCAGAACACGGTACGCACGCCGGGCTCAGATTCAAAGCCTATGCTGCCACCCATGGTTTCCACCAGATTCTTGGTGATATTCAAGCCCAGGCCAGCACCACCCAGATTCTTTTCGCCATGCTCTTCTGCCTGGGCGAATTTGCCAAAAATACGGGGGCGGAATTCTACCGGGATGCCAGCACCATGGTCTTCAACTTCTATCTTGAAAATATCATCGTGGTACTTGAGACGGATTTCTATTTGCTCATGTGCAGGAGAATACTTTGCGGCATTCGACAAAAGGTTGGCAAACACTTGCATGATGCGGTCCGTGTCACCCATGACCCAGGCGGACTTGGGATACTCAGTCAAAGAAAAGGAAGTCTGACGTTCTTGCGCATAGCTAGTATTTGCCTCGATAGCCTGCAGTGCCAGGGCAGTCAGGTCAACACGCTGGATTTCAAAACGCATGTTGCCAGAAGTAATTTTCTCCATATCGAGAATATCATTGACGAGGCCAGTCAGGCGCTTGCTGTTATTGTGGGCTATGCGCACCAGTTGGAGGGCTTTGGGTGAGAGTTCTGTCAACGTGCCGGATTCCAGCAAACCCAAGGCACCGCGTATGGATGTAATCGGAGTGCGCAATTCATGGCTGACGGTGGAAATGAAGGCAGCCTTCATATTGTCCATCTGCTTGCGCTGGGTGATGTCGCGCGCAATCGTTGACGCACCAATGACACTTTGTCCGCCATCATGTACTGGCGACATGGCGACGGAGAGCTGGATTTTTTCACCATTCTTGCGCAAGCCGGTGACTTCGAAGTGGCTGATGCGTTCGCCTTTGATGATGCTGTCCAGGCGTGCAGAACTGGCGATGACATCACCATCTGCATAGAGCAGTCTGGAAGACCGGTCCAGCACTTCGTCGGCACGATAGCCAAACAGCTTTTCTGCACCGGCATTCCAGCTGCTAATGATGCCGTCCAGCGATTCACCCATAATGGCATCTTCAGAGCTGTCGATGATCGCCGATAGCTGCGACAGCTTGGCTGCCGCTTGCAATTGCTTTTCAAATTGCCTGACGATGACCCGACCAAAAATGATCAAAATGATGATCAGGACGCCATTACCGATTACTTGCACGATGGCACTGGAACGCCAGCCCTGCAGCACTTCTTCCCTGGACAGAGCAGCAACGGCAATCAGCGGAAATTGTTCGAGACGGCTATAACCAACAATACGCTCTATACGATCAAGCTTGGAAGTGGAAGAGAATGTACCAGAATTGTTGGCAGCAATTTGTTCGCGAAAGATGGGGCTGTTAATGTATTTCTTGCCCAGGGCTCCGACAATCAGCGGCCTGCGCAATACCAGGGTGCCATCATCTGCCAGCATGGCAATGGAACCTTTTTTACCCAGATTGATGCTGTTGAAATATTTAAGCAGAAAATCAACATCGATGTGCGCCAGCACCATGCCGGTGTAATCACCATTTTTTTGATTCAGGCGGCGTGACATCAAAAAAACCCAACTGCCGTCCTGTATCACTTTGGCTGACTTGCTGATATACCAGCCAGTTTCTGTGTGAGTTTGATGATAGGTGAGATTATCGCGCTCCAGTTCGCTGATCTGGGTAAAGCCTGCGCTGCTTGATGCCATGACTTTGCCATCAGCACCTATCATAGTCATGAGTTTTAACTGTGGCAGCTTATCCATCTCACGCTTCAGGGATAGGGTCAGTTTGTCGCGCTGCTGCAGATAGCTGGCATCCTGCTCCAGCCTGTCCATGACAGAAATGATGGCAACATCAACTGCCTTGAGCGTATCACCAGAGTGCTGCGCCATCGCCTGTGCCAGATTCCCTGCGGCCACATCGCCGGCGCGCATCGCCATGTCATGGGTTTTCCACATCTGCCAGATGCTATTCCCTATCAAGACTATGCATACCAGAGCAATGAACATGTACATGGCTAACTTGATGGATGTTCGCTTTACTGGCATTAAGGTATTCATTCAAGATTGATAGAAAAGGAAATCTGGCCTGTGGGCAATATCATGACGCAGGCATATTGTAAGTTGTCTGCCTTGAATAGGCGAATGAATCGCCTGCCATGCTTGCAGCAGGGAAATAAAGTATCAGCTCACGTGCCTGCAATTGCTTCCACATTTAAAAACATTTAAGGAATATGTAAAAACTTCTTTGCCAAGCAACTATAATTCCATTATTATCGAAATATAGAATTAATTATAGGCCGCCAAAGAAAAGACGATGGAAACAAAAAAAGCACTATTAGCCCTGGCTGCCCTGGCACAAGAATCACGTCTGGCCCTGTTCCGCCTGCTGGTACAGGTTGGTCCTGCCGGGCTGGCGGCCAGCAAGATCAGTGAGCAACTGGGCATCCCTCCTTCGTCCCTGTCTTTCCATTTGAAAGAGTTATCACACGCTGATCTGGTGCAATCGCGCCAGGTAGGACGCTTTGTCATTTACTCTGCCAACATGGACACAATGAACCAGATGCTGGGCTTTTTGACTGAGAACTGCTGTGGCGGTAATCCATGCTCGCCAGTAGGCATACAAACATGTGTGGCAACTGAATAACTTATCTGCACTCTGCATCAGAATTTTTATGAACTCAGTACCAAGGCCGGACAAAATGAAACTCGCATGCACATATTTGAAGGTGAACTTGTCATGACAATGGCACGGCGTCTGGTTTCTGAAGGCTTGGGTACGGCGTTCCTTCTGGCCGTGGTGGTAGGTTCCGGCATCATGGCTGAACGGCTGGCAGGCGGCAATGCCGCTATCGCCTTGCTGGCAAATGCAATTGCCACTGGTACGGGCCTGGTCGCCCTGATCCTGATGTTTGGCAGCATATCTGGTGCGCATTTCAATCCTGCCGTCACACTGTCAGAAGCTTTCCAGAAGAATATGCCAGGCAAGGAAGTGCTGCCTTATATTCTGGCGCAAGTGCTGGGCGCTTTTGCCGGTGTCGCTGCTGCACATGGCATGTTTGAGAACCCGCTGTTCTTTGCATCTGAGCATGTGCGTACCGGCATGGCGCAGTGGTGGAGTGAATTTCTGGCGACCTTTGGTTTGATCGCCGTCATCATCAGTTGTACCCGCAGCCGTCCTGCGGTCACACCCTTTGCAGTGGCAGCATATATCACTGCTGCTTACTGGTTCACATCATCAACATCTTTTGCCAACCCGGCAGTAAGCCTGGCGCGCGCTGCCAGCAATACTTTTGCGGGAATACGTCCGGCAGATGCGCCAGGTTTCATTATTGCCCAGTTACTGGGAGCTGCTGTAGCAACGGCTGTATTTTGCTGGCTGTACCCACTGAAACAAAAAGACTCTGCAAGCAATTGATTTTTTTCTGGATAGCGATATGACGATTACCATTTATCACAACCCTGATTGCGGCACATCACGCAACACTCTGGCCCTGATACGCAACAGCGGTATCGAACCGGAAGTGATTGAATACCTGAAGCAACCGCCTGGTAAAACCAAATTGCAAGAATTGATCGCAGCGATGAACATGCCGGTACGCGAACTCTTACGCAAAAAAGGCACTCCTTATGAAGAACTAGGTCTGGATGACAGCAAATGGACCGATGATGAACTCATCAACTTCATGGTCGCACATCCGATACTGATGAACCGTCCTGTGGTAGTCACACCCCTTGGTACCAGGCTATGCCGCCCGTCAGAAGCAGTGCTGGATCTTCTGCCCTCACCACAGCTGGCTGAATTCATCAAGGAAGATGGCGAGCAAGTCATTGATGCGGAGGGCAAGCGTGTTCACAGCAAATGACTTACCCAGCCTGCAACCGGACTTGTTCAGACTACCGGAAGCCGAACAATTATTTGCACCTGAGCGTTCCAGCCATGTGCCGCGCATCCTACTACTGTACGGCTCTTTGCGCGAGCGTTCGTACAGCAAATTGCTGACGCAGGAAGCGGCCCGCCTACTACAGGCCATGGGTGCTGAAACCCGCATCTTTGATCCGCATGGATTGCCATTGCCGGATGAAGTACCTGACAGCCACCCCAAGGTACAGGAATTGCGTGAACTGGCCCAGTGGGCAGAGGGCATGGTCTGGACTTCGCCCGAACGCCACGGCGCAATGACGGGCATCATGAAGGCGCAGATAGACTGGATACCCTTGTCCGTTGGTGCAGTGCGCCCTACTCAGGGCAAGACATTGGCAGTAATGGAGGTATCTGGCGGTTCGCAATCATTTAATGCCGTCAATCAAATGCGGATACTGGGTCGGTGGATGCGCATGATCACGATACCGAATCAATCATCGGTGGCAAAAGCTTTTCTGGAATTTGATGAAGCTGGCCGCATGAAGCCATCTTCTTACTATGATCGCGTAGTTGACGTGATGGAAGAATTGATGAAGTTCACCCTGCTGACACGCGATGTCGCTCCTTATCTGGTGGATAGATATAGCGAACGCAAGGAAACCGCAGAGGAATTGACCAGACGGGTGAACCAAAGAGCCATTTAATCGTTAAGCATCATTTGCATCGATGCGGGAAAAACCAGATTGACGGTGCTACCGTGCGAAGTAAATTCCAGGTCCAGCTTGCCACCCAATTGCCTGGCTCTGGCTTGCATGGAAAGCACACCATTGCCAGCCCCTTTCCTGTCCGCAGGCAAGCACATGTCATCCACTTTGCCATTGTCGATAATGCGCAATTGCATTTGTTTTTCAGTATGGTCGTAGGCACTCCAGAATACGACTTCTGTTGCACGGCTATGCTTCATGATGTTGGTCATGGCTTCCTGCAATATCCGGTACAAATGCGATACCGCAGGTGCATCCAGAAGGATTTGGCCTTGATACATTTCTATATTCCAGAATATCGATATACCTGTACGTTTTTAAAAGGGTTCTAACCTTTCCCGGAAATTTTCAAGAGGTGTAGCGACATTCCAGAAGAAGTGCTGGCACATCCCATGCCTCGTCCAATTTCAGACTCCGCTTCTTTTGAATTTCATGATAGCCGATACGAGCCTGCACCATACCAATATTTTCCAGATCCTGGCAATTGCCCCCTGATGATAATGAGCGACTCACAATTTCCACCTCAGAGATTAATACGCGATATTTAATGTTTATTTTTATAATATTTCACTTAAGAAATATCAAGTCTCATACCTGCTATCACTCATTATTTTGACAGTGTGGTCATCAAGGGCGAGTTGTCCTGATGTTAGCGTTAAATCAGGGCTCAGGTGAAAGCATAAATAGAATCAGCCTATATGGAAAAGCGAGGGGATGAAAAAGCTTTTTCATGCTCAGCCCGTCTAAGTATTAAGTTTCCATCAAAATAAGATAGTAATAAATTGTTACGCATTTCACCCTTGACAAATATTAATAATAAATTAACCTTGAACTATTGACATGCAAATAAAGTAATAAGTATATGCAATAAATTCTCTCGCCTGCAAATCCCCTTCCTGAAGCATTCTTTTGAGTTATTGAGCCAGTGTCCAGCAAGCTCAAGGTGGGTTGTTGTCGCCGTTTTTTTGCACACTTATTTTTGCACGATAGTTCAGGTTTGCTTTAACACCCTGGTTTTGTTTTATCTGCGTCATCTTGCTGTAACAGAGGCGCATGTTGTGGCTGCATGGCAGGGGTCTGGCTTCTGTCTGCTGAGTTTTTATTGTTATCCAAAATTTTCTGAATCCGCAATCAGGCATCTGAAAAGCCCGATGCCTGGCCTGCGTTTCAGTTTCAACCAAATGGAGAACTGTGATGGCGAAAGACAAGTATTTTGTAGAAGTATTGGCTGCCGATCCGGCGAATATTCCCGAGGTGGTGTTACTCAATGGCTTTGTGGGTAATTCTGCACTTGAAGGCTATACGCGCCTGTATCTGAACGCGGTACTGAATGAATATTATGAAATCCCCAGCGAGGCAATTTTGCACACGGCCACAGCATCCGCCAACAGCAATAATCCACTGGAAACAGCCTATGTCTGGGTCAAGGCCGACGCCGAGCTGATTCGCAAAGGCAAGAGCGTGGCAGACACCAAGATGAGCTTTTTCAGCGGCCCCATACAAAGCGGGCAAGCAGCTACCGCTGCAGCCAATGCAGCCCAGGCTGCGGTTGCCAGTGGGCCTACAGGTGTCCTGAACTGCACGCAAGCCCCGGCTGTTTGCGGCAATACCGCATGGCAGGGTTGCCCGGATAAACCCAATTGAAATATTCGTGATGTGAAGGGTCGCTGATTTAACGGGCCTTTTTCTCATGCGAATGTGTGAAGAATGGCGCTAGCATTGCCTCGTCCTGAGGCAGGAAATGTTGCCATTAGTTTGTTCCCTTGTTGTCCCTATCGTTCATGAAATGTAGTGCCACTCTTAGGAGAGTTTGCTATGTCCACTCAATTACCGATTTGCCATATACAGACATTACCACCGCAATGCCTGCCTCATACTTTACCGGTCATTTGTCATCCAACACAACCGCCACAATGCCTGCCACATACTTTGCCGGTCATCTGCCATGTGACGCAACCACCGCAATGTTTCCCTCAAACATTGCCAGCCGTTTGTCACCTGACACAACCACAGCAGTGCTTCCCGCATACCAGCCCTGTGATATGCCATATCGTCACCCACAATAACCCGCTGTGCGGCATACAATGCCAGGCTGGTACGCATATTCCAGTGACCACAACCATCAACACGACCATAGTGCAAACCCAACCACCAGTATTTAATGGTGGCGTGGCTGCACCAGCACAAGCACAAAACTTTGCTGGCGCTGCTGCGCCTGCTCAGCAATTTGCGGCGCAGGCCAATGTGGGCCCGACTGGTGTACAACATTGCACAGCGGCTCCCCAATTTTGCGGTAACACTGCGTGGCAGCCTTGCCCACCTCTTGGTCCAACCGGCGTCCAGCATTGCACTGCCGCTCCACAATTTTGCGGTAACACTGCATGGCAGGGTTGCGCGCCACCACAAGCACAGCAGGCACAACAGGCTTTCTATCCAACTACAAATCCTACTGCCAGCACCCATTGCTTCATTTGCCCACCATTCACCATTGAGGCGCAGCAAGCGGCACCTCAACAAGCACAGGCAATGAATCCAACGAATGCTACACATTGCTTCGTTTGCCCTCCTCCTACACTGGAGGCACAACAACAGCAACAAGTCGGCCAGACTGGCGTTCACTTTTGCACGGCCGCGCCGCAATTTTGTGGTCATACCGCGTGGCATGGTTGCCAGCCACCGCTGTCGGCACCACCACATTGCCCAACCGTTGCTGCCGCTGTTTGCCACACTGCTGCCACGGTTTGCACACAAACGATAGCACCAACTCATCTGCTTGGTTGCACTTGCCTGCCTATGACAGTTGGCCCTGTTATTCCAACTCATAACATGCCGATTTGTGGTCACACTTGCCTGCCTATGACGGTGGGGCCTGTTATTCCTACGCATAACATGCCAATTTGCGGCAATGTCACTGCGCCCGGATTTTGCTAACAGGGAGCAAGTGAACCAAAGCAGCACAAAGTAGTTTGATCAGCCCTGGTAAAAAACGGTCGGGATATATTTCCGGCCGCGGGCTGACTCATTCTTCGCAAACCCCAAGTGCAATTATTTGCACCTGGGGTTTCGGCATGAAAGTGGACTGTAAGTCATTTTTCTTGCTTTAATCTAAGGAGTATCAGGGATGTTTTTAACCGCTTCCAATATGGCCCACTATCTGCTGGCGCGTGGCACGATCCCACCGGCAGTGGTCGTTGATGGTGATTTTATGGTGGTAGAGGCTGGCAGGCGCAATCGCAATTACAAGATCATACGGCGCGATGGTTCTGGCCTGTTCGTCAAGCAGATCAAGGAAATCGAACCGATGGCGATGTCGACCATGCAGCGCGAAGCTGCCTGCTACCGCATGTCGAAAAAAAATGGTTATGAAGCATTGGCAGGACTCATGCCCAGCTTTGTTGATCATGATGCAGCACGCCATTGCCTGACTATCAGTCTCTTGCCTGGCGGTGAAAACCTGACGGAATTTCATGCGCGCAAAAAAACATTCCCGGCCGAGATAGGCAAGTTGCTGGGAGCTGCGTTGGGCAGCTATCACCAGACCCTGCGTGGCAAAACTTTGCAGACAGAAGACTTGAGCAGCTTCCCGCGCATGGTGCCATGGATTTTAAGTTTTCATCAAAACAGCATGCAGGCAGGTAATACCCTGAGTGGTGGTGTGCAGCAGCTTGGAGCCCTGATCAGGCAATACCCTGATCTGCAACAAAACCTGGCGCGGCTGGCACAAGGCTGGCGCTACGACAGCATTATCCATGGTGATATGAAATGGGATAACTGCGTGGTGTATCCGGGTCCTGGTGGTGAAATAGCGATTCGCATCATAGATTGGGAACTGGTTGACTACGGCGATGCCAGCTGGGATACAGGTGCAGTGCTGCAAGCCTATCTGACCTCATGGATTTATTCCATGCCGCTATATCATGATTTCAATCCTACCAGCTTTGTTGACAAAGCCATTTACCCGCTGGAAGGGATGTATCCATCCATCCATGCCTTCTGGCGCAGCTATGTACAAACGGCGGGTATCGACAAATCCCAGGCGTATGCCTACCTGCTGCGCTGCATAGAATATGGTGCTGCCCGCATGGTGCAGACTGTTTTTGAATCACTCTACTACTCGCCCGTCATGACCAATCATGCGGCGACCTTATTGCAAGTCAGTCAGAATATTTTACGCAATCCACGCCAGGCTGCATCTGCCCTGTACGGATTTAGCGGGGAGCTGCCATCATGAGTGATGAATGCATGAACAATACAGCCATGATCGAAGAATTGAAAGGCATCTACGCAGCCTTGCAGATCCACAACCAGAATAGCTATGCATTTGGCAGTAGCGCAGCAATTCCTGTCGTCACGGCCACTGGTCAGACTAATCCTGCGCAAGACCTGATCGCCGCCATCAATAGCAGCCTGTATGGCATGTATTATGTACGTGATACTGTGGGTGAACCGATACAAGCTTCACAAAGCCTGGTACCCAACCTGAGCCAGGCCAACCAGACGCCAGACCGCTGGGATCCTGGCTGGAAAATTTATCAGCAAAGCCCCGACGGCCGCGTCATGATACAAAAAGGTGAACGCAGCCGTACTGCAGTCGTGGGTGAATATGCCGCCAACAAATGGCCGGGTATGGCACCTGTAGCGGGCGAGCTGGTTAACTTACGCGTCTATCCGGGTACTGCCGATATGCAGCAAGGGTTTTACTATGCCTTTGGCAGCAATCTGTCTGACCAGTTTGACGACTATGAACTCATCCGTTTTTACTTCAATGTACCAGCCAGTGCAGCGGCAGAATTGCTATATGGCCTGACGACGCAACTCAACCGCTATGCACTGCCCTTCCGCTATAAAACACTGGTTGACGCCAGCGCCTACCGGCGTGCAGATGCAGCCGTGCTGTATATCGCCAAACGCCATTACCCCATGGTGGCAGCACTGGTACAGGATTTGCATGCAAGCCTGGGCAGCAAACTACGCCCCCTCACGCCCATGTTCTGCAAAACCCTGATTGATGGCATAGGCGTGGCAGAAGAGCCAGGCACAGGTGAGAGCTTCGGCATGCATAGGTGCAGGCTGGTAGCCGAAGGTATGGTCGATGCGTGGCTGGCTGGCTCACAAAGCGTGGATGCGCGCGCAGATGCTGTACAAAAACGCTTCGCCGCGAATGGCATCGATATGCGTACCCCCTACCTGAATCGCAATTCAGTCAATTTATTTGAAACACCGGTATTTAACGGAGGCTTGCAACTATGAATGCACCTATAGACGGACCTATAAGCGCAGCAATAAATTCGTACAAGGAAGTCTATCTTGAGGTGGCTGACCGTATAGGCCGCAGCTTATGCCGTGATGCCGTCTGGGATGGCGCACGTTGCAACTGGCTGGGCTGGTCGATGGAAGCCGTGAATCAAGCCTGGGTGCCAGCTTACCGTTCCTTTGCCAGTGACCTGTATGGTGGTACCAGTGGCATCGCATTGTTCCTCGCGGAGTTGTACCAGTTCAGTGGAGACAAACAGCAAAAGCGGGTGCTGGAAGGTGCATTGAACCAGGCCCTGTCGCTGTCTGACAAAATGCAGGGCGCAGCACGTAGTGGTTTTTATGCAGGCAGCAGCGGCTTTGCCTATGTGCTGGTACGGATAGGCACATTGTTGAAGAACGAAGCCCTGGTAGCACGTGGCCTGCGCGAAATGGCCAGCCTCACAGAACAGGCACCCGATGCGATGTTCATTGACGTCATAGGCGGCAGTGCTGGTGCCATACCTGCCATGCTGAAACTGGGGCTGGAACACCAGCGCCCTGACTTCATCGCGCTGGCGCAAACTCATGGTGATTATTTGCTGGCACATGCGAGCAAAAGCGACGCAGGCTGGTCATGGGAAACCATGCACGTACCAGGACAAAAACATCTGACCGGGCACTCGCATGGCGTGGCGGGCATCGTCACTGCCTTGCTGGAACTGTATCGCGCCACGGGTGAAAAGCGTTACCTGGACGGGGCGAATGAAGGCTTGCGGTATGAGCGTGGCCTGTTCAGCGCCCAGCATAATAACTGGCCAGACTTACGCATCATGGATGCCAGCCAGGCTGATGCTCCGCCAGTCTATAACATGGCATGGTGTCATGGCGCACCCGGCATAGGTTTGTCACGCCTGCGCAATGTGGCCTTGATGCCGGATGATGCCATGCTCATGCAGGAATTGAATGCCGCCATACAAACCACCGCCAGTTCGCTGATGCCTGCCTGGGTACATGGCGTCGGTAATTTTTCACTATGCCATGGCGCATGCGGCAATGCTGAATTGATGATCATGGCGGGACAATATCTGAAACGCCCTGACCTGACCCAGGTCGCAGAAAAAATAGGGCAGGAAGGCTGGCAGCATTACGGCCAGTCCGACATGCCCTGGCCTTGCGGGGTGGCTGGTACGGGTGAAACGCCTAACCTGATGCTGGGGACGGCAGGGATAGGGCACTTTTATTTGCGCCTATATAATCCAGAGGCTGTGCCTTCGGTGTTGATTGTGACGCCGCCGGAGAAGGTGGTGAGTTGAGGTGTCACAATGATTGAGTTCGTAGGTTGGGCTGCGGTTTACCAACCCAACACTCGGCGTTTAAATAACGTATACGTTTGTTTAAGCCAAGTGTTGGGCTGATGAAGCGTAGCCCAACCTACGAGATAAACTGCCGTTTGTCTTTTTAGACCTTAAAACAAGCGACTGTAATAAGCCACTTGTGCTTTCAAACGCGCAATTTCAGCCTGGTCACCGCGTGTCACTGCATCTTGTATGGATACGCCATACAAAGCCTGTGGCGGCAAGCCCTTGGCTTTCATCGCAGCTTCCAGTGATGGCAAGAGACGCTCTATTTCTGATGCTGCAGCCAGGTAATCGAGTGCCTGATCGCGGATGGCAACGATCTTGCCGAGATCACCACTTGCAATAGCTTCATGGATGGGTACGCCGTACAAGGCGGCCATGGGTGCGGCGTGAGTTGGGGAAACCATATCTACTCCTTCAAGAAATGCAGACAGTTAATCGACAATGAGCGGGCCATGAGTAAGCAATGAATGCGATCAGTTAACTGCCTTGCGGATTAAGTAAAATATACTTCGACACCAAAACTATCCCGGCAAAAAAACAATGCCGGGCTTTGATCATCAGGCTGTGCTGGTCAGCACATGCAAACGATCAAGTACGCTCTTGAGTTCTGTCATGACGGCTTGCCGTCTGGCTTCTTCAATAGCATATTTTTGTGCTGCTGCGGCGACATCGGCATGACAGTGCGGGCACTCGGTTTCATCTGGCCAGATATATTCATTGCAGCCGCGGCACAGGTCCAGTTCAGGTAAAGGATTACTGCTGGTGCGTTCTGCTACCCTTGGTGCTGGCGCAGGTTCTTCTGGCAGCACTTGCCTTCCTGGAATCGCTTCTTCATACAATTCAAACCTGCCTATGGCAAAAGGCTTGTCAGGCGCTGGTGCCACTTTGCGGATTTTTTCATGTATACCGCGTTTCTCCAGCTTCAGTGCGCGGTAGTGGCAATAGGGATTATTGCCTGGCTTGCCGAACAGGGAATCTGAAGTCCAGGTGCAGCCACCACGGCAAACATCGGCGTAGTAGCAGGTCCGGCAATGGCCCCACAGCGAATCGATATTGCGCATGCGGCCAAAGTGCAGGGCTTCAGACGTGTTCCACAATTCTGCCACGGCAGTGTCACGGACATTGCCGCCACCATAGGTTTCCGTCGCCAGTGATGGGCAGCCCTTGATGGTGCCATCGGCTTCCAGGCCGATGACATTCTGGCCTGCAGCACAACCTGTCCAGTGCAGGGTTTCATCCCCCAGGCCACGCCAGTGATGCTCGAAGGGGCCGAAGTAACCGAGGTTGTTGCCAAAGGTCAGCAGCAAGCCGCGCTGCTGGCCTTCATGGTAAAGACGGTTCAACAAGGGCATGAGTTCCAGCACACGGTGTGGTTGCAACAAGAGGTGATCATTTTCTACCGCATTGCCCATGGCGACTGTGATTTGCAGTTGCCAGTGAGTGGCGCCGGCTTCGATGATGCGGTTGAACAGAGGCTCCAGTTGATCTATGGTCTCTGCCCCTATCTGGGTATTACAACTGACACCCAGGCCCAGGGACTTGGCGGTTTCCATGGCACGCAGGGCATCATTCCAGGAACCGACCACACCACGCACCCTGTCGTGATAATCTTTCATGCCATCGATGGACACGCCTATGCCAAACAAACCAGCCTGCTTGCCTGCTTCCAGCCTGGCAGTATTGAGGTTGCGGGCACCAGTTTGCATGCCTACCCGTATGCCGTGACCAGCGATACGCTCCACCATTTGCAGCCAGTCCTTGCGCAAGAAGGCTTCGCCACCTATCAAAGTGATTTCACGCGTGCCCAGAGCGGCTAGTTGATCAATCACGGAGAAGGCTTCTTCGGTGGAGAGTTCGCCCACTCTGCGCTTGCCTGCACGTGAACCGCAGTGGCTGCATTTCAAATTGCAGGCGAGAGTGATTTCCCACACGACGTGCACAGGGGTATGACCGTTGAGGTCTGACAAGGTGCGCGCCCTGGCAGGTTGGGAAGCTTGAGAAGCTTGAGATAAGAGAGGAGTTTGTTCCATACTTGGCTCCGGTGGCAAACGCCAGCAAGCTGGCATTTGCGATAAAGAGGTGACTGCTTATTTACCGGCGTTGAGTTGTGCCAGCAAACTTTGCGCGAGTTCTTTCAGGCGATCCACTTCGGCCTGATCACCGCGCGCCTGCGCGTCCTGAATTGCGACGCCGTAAGGTGTGACAGGATGAAATGCGGCGGCAGTATTGCTGACCCCTCCGAGCAGATTGCTGTAGGAAGCCAGTTCGGATTTAATGCGGGCAATTTCAACCTGATCGCCACGGGCGACGGCATCTTGTATCGTGACGGCATACAAAGGGCGGATAATACCGCCCTTGCTTTTGATCGCGCTTTCCAGCTCAGGCAAAAGACGGGCAACATCAGCCGCGGCTGCCAGGTGGCTAAACGCGGCATCACGTGCAGCGCTCATTTTTGCTGCATCGCCACTAGCAATTGCATCGCTCATTGCCACTGCATACAGAGGGATAAAACCGCCATAAGATTCTTTACTGGTAGTCATAAAATTACTCCTTGAGGTGAGTACGGGTTATGAAACTGGGGTGGGTATCTATGAAATTCTGGAAACCTGCCTGCTATCAATATGGCAAGCTTACTTAGTATATTTTCAATTATCGAAAAGTCAATGTCATTATTCTTTTTTTAAGTAAAGATATTCGAAGCAGTGATTTACAATCTTCATTTCCGGTAAAACACGATAGTCAGAACATGCATGTGAATAAAATCAGTGGCACCGAAGGCTATGCCGAGATGGCTGTTTGTCTGGTGCAGCAGTGGCAGGAAATTTCCTTTCAAGAACACCACGCCATGGTCTTGCACTTGTTACCAGCAGCGCCCTGTCATGTACTGGATATAGGTTCAGGCATAGGCAAGGATGCGGCGGTGTTTGCTGCCATGGGACATAGCGTAGTCGCGGTAGAGCCAACGCGGGAGTTGCGCTTGCCGGGCATAGCGCTGCATGATTCACCCCGCATTACGTGGCTGGATGACAGCCTGCCAGACTTGTCGAGGCTGTGCGCCATGAATCAGACTTTCGACCTCATCATGCTGAGTGCTGTGTGGATGCATCTTGATGCAGCACAACGCCAGCAGGCCATGCCCAGACTGGCAGCTTTGATGAATGCATCTGCGACCCTGATACTGTCGCTGCGTCACGGCCCTGTCCCTGCCGGGCGACGCTTGTTTGATGTCAGCGCAGCAGAGACCATAGAACTGGCTGCTCTGCAAAGCCTGGAACCCATCTTGAATGTACAGACGGCATCAATACAAAAACTGAACCAGCAAAACGGGGTGACCTGGACGCGACTGGCTTTTCGCCAGGCCTTGTCATAGTAGGAAAAATACATATCACATTGACCATATTTATCTTTTGTGAAACACTGTCCTGCATTGACAAGCCCCATTCAGATTCACTCCATGGCAAACCCGCCCCCCATCGTTCTACCGCAACTCATGATCCAGCAACGCTGCGCTTCCCGCATCATCTTGCGCGGGCTGAATAATCCACGCGGCATCAAGCTCAAGCAGGATGGCAGCCTGCTGCTGGTAGAAGCAGGCAGCGGCGATGCTGAACAAGTTTTTTCTGGCCGTCTATTGCAGTTCAAACAGGATGCAGAAGCTGAGTATGTGAAACGGGAAGTACTCGCTGATGGCTTTCGCTCCATGAATATGCAGTCACGCATGTGCAGGGATGAAATATTTGGCCTGGCGGATATCGCTTATGGTGGTGGTCGCTGGCTGCTGAGCCAGACAGACTATGTAGCCGGTTCACGCATCCTGGATTTGACTACCCTGCCACCGCAAGCTGTATTCCACAGTAGCGGCAACCTGAATGCGCTGTGCTATCACCCGCAAAGACAAAGTTGGCTGACCGTGAAGCCTGATACCAATCAGGCCATAGAGTTTGTAGATGACCAAGCAGAAGCTGTAGTTGGTGTGCTGCCAGATTTGTCTGGTGGTCAGCATGCTGTGCCGGTGACGGTGATTCTTGATCAAAGCTGGCGACCATCGAGTGGCAGCCAGCCAGTACTGATCTCCCTGTTCTCAGGCGAATTGCAGGACGATGCTGGCAAGACGGGTATTAACTTTGAGAAGGGTGTCAGTAAAATCGTCAGGCTCGATCTTGATACAGGTGAAGTCAGCACCGTAATCACAGGCCTGACACTGGCCACAGGTATGGCTTTTACTGAACAAGGGCAATTGCTGGTGCTGGAATTATGCGATGATTTTTTAGAGCCCATGCCAGTAGATGAAATACCGCAAACCGCCTGGCATGGTGGCTTCAAACGTTATTCTGGCCGCCTGCTTTGCTTTGATCTGGACAAGCGCACAGTGACTTGTCTTGCAAGGCACCTGGATACTCCATCGAATTTATGCGTGGCAGGCAATACAGTATTCATCAGCGAAGGCATGGGTCTACCCGGCCGCCCCATCACCAATGCGGATGGAGAAACCGTGGCACTGGAAGGCTATGTGCGTAAATTGATCCTGCCCGAAAACTAAATCAAGCCGCTTGCAGGCGCGCAGTCAGTTCAGCCAGCTTATCCGGGAAAGGTGCTTGTGCCACCCACTCTGCAGGGTCACCTTCTTTTTGCCAGGCAAAGCCGACCACCGCCATGACATCGCCTGCCTTGCTGAGCAAGGGAATAGCGATCGCCGCCTGGGCACCAACAGCCTTGGCACCGGGACGGATATTGCCGCTTTTATCGTCTTGCAGATTGCAGGTCTGCACAGGGGCTTTACTCAGCTGCGCCGCACCCGCCATGCCCTTGCCATGGCTGACATGGGCGACGATGGCGAGTACGGGTTCTGGTATGCGCAAGGCGGCACTCAGGTATAAATCTTCTCCGCGCTGTATATGGATAGTACCGGCGGCAGCGTCCAGATTGGCGATGCTGGCTTCCAGCCATTGCTGGTGTTCATTATTTTTTTCAAACATATTGAATCTCCTTTGTGTATTAATGTTGCACTTGCTGCGGCTCTTGCAACAGTTCTTGCCAGTTCAAGTCTTTCGCTGCCGTTATCAGATTCTGTTGCTGGCATAAATTGCGAATTTTGCTGTCATGTGCAGGCAGGCTCTTGGCGATAGCCAACCGCTCTGCCATGCTGCCTTGCTCCAGCGCGCGCAACAATTCAGCCTCACCTACAGCATCAAGTTGTGGTGCTACGCAACGCCATAGCTCGGGGCTGATGGCGCGCCCTGCAGCCCAGCGTTCATGCGCCAGGTCGATCAGGATGCGTGCCAGGGCTGGATTATTTCTTTGTTCCAGTCCTTGCACTGGCCACAAGGGACTATCGAGAAAAAAGCATTTGACGACCATCTGGTTCCAGGCTGCCTCATCAAATGCCTGCATGGGATAAGGATTACGATGCGCCATCGCTTCAAAGATAGGGCGCATGCTGGAGCGTATGGCTTCACGGGCCCGGTGTTCTATCGCACTGGCTGCGGGATACAAGGGAAAGCCGGAATACAGGGCAATCAATTCATTGATTTCAGCACTGTCAGCGATGCTGTCAAGCTGGCTGGCAAATTGCGCCTCATCACCGGCATAGCTGGCGAGTATGAAAGCAACCCTGGCAGCGATATCGGTACTCCAGCCTGAAGGATCGAAACCGGGACGCAGTAAATTCGCCGCCGCCAGTTCATCGTTGCTTAAATTCAAATCTAGTTTGCCCAGCTTGCGCGAAGCCATGCCCATGGCACGGTAGACATCACGCTCCTGCTTTGCCGTACTGATTTGCTGGCATTGCAGGCGAAACCACAGCAAGGCTTCGGGTGAGCTGCGCGCGGCGATCCAGATATCGAGTTGCGACAGGGCTGAGGCGGTTGGGGTAAGTGCCTGCATTTCTTCTAAGGATGGATGTCTCATGATGGCAGCCTTCAAATGATGGATCAGGTTCCGGGAATGACACGTTGCAAAACCCTGGTCATGACAAAGGCACACAGGCAAAACGTTACGGCAGCAACACCACCACCGGCGATGGCTATCACCAGCGCATCCAGCAAGGAAGTTGCCGCAATCAATTGCGCCACAGCCTTGGGTACCGCACCCGCGATATGACGGGTGATCAGCAAGCGCACAGCAATAATGTCAGCCATGATCAGGGCCAGCAACATCAATAAAGCCAGGCCACCATCAGCCCAACTGGTGACAGAGCGGCTGCCATACAAAAGTACGGGCAGGGCCAGTATCAGCAAGGGCCACAGACTGCCCAGGCGATTCAGGCTCTCTTGTTTTGCTGCATAAGTCAGCCCGACCACATGCGCCCAGATAGCGAGTGCCGCCAGCACCACGGTGGTATTCACCAGCACGGTATTTGTCAAAGGCAGGCTGCTGCCAGCATTAAGCAAATTATCATCGGCCACGTTACCGGTGATAACCATGGCACTGGCCGCGGCTGCAAAATACACGAGAGCGCGGCACAGACCCATGATCAGCGGACTAAGCGGATTCCCCTTGTGCCAGACGTTGTACAGCAAGATGGTGGCTGCCAGTGCGCAACCGCAAACGATGGCCCAGGTGCCGTAGTAACTGAGTATGGCAATGCCCGCAACCTGCAAGACAAAGCCGATGGCAAACACTGCCCTGGCGCTGATCTGGCCTGAAGGAATGGGTCGCCCTGGTCTTTCACGAGCATCGATTTCGCGGTCAAAGGCATCATTCAGATACATGCCCGCGCAGTAAAAAAAAGAAATCGCCAGCATGACCAATAAGGTATGCATAAGGGACAAGGAGCGGCCAGTAATGCTGCCAGCAACGATGGCACCCGCCAGCACATTGGTCCATACCGTAGGCAGGTTGGACACCCGGCCCAGCCGCAAATAAATACCCATGCGGCTGTTGTTCATCACTAAAGTATTCATGTCAGCAGTTCTTTCATGATAAAGCTCAGCTCACGCGCAATCGCGTGGGCTTTGGATTCAGTTTTTAAATGTGCGGGCAAGACATCCCAGGTATAGGTTTCGACTTCAAGATGACCGGAAAGATCTTGCCTGCGCAAAGCTTGCAGAGTCGCCAGCAAATCAGTCCTGGTTGAACCCAGTGTTGAACTCAATTGCTCTTCACTGTCCCAGAATATCGGTACATGGCAGTGCACACGCCATTCACCATCAGCCTGACCAGCCTGATAAGCAGCCAGCGCAGCAGGCAGGTCGGTATAGCGCTGCAAGCTATCCTGATTCTGGACCACGACCTGGTGCAAATACACGCCATCATCAAAACGCCGCAGTTCATTCACCATGTCAGCATGCATGACAGGGATGCGCAAGGCGCAGGACAACTGTATCTTGGGTATGCGTATGCCCAGATCGGTCAAAGTTTGCATTGCACTGACAGGATCTTCAAATTCGACAGCCGCATGGCAAACGTCATAGCAGACACCCAGATGACGGCGCATCAGACGGGCGGCTTGCGCTTCTGTACAGGTGCATAATTCTGCCAGCTTGCTTATACTGTCCTGTGCCCACAACTGGCCACAAAAAAAGGCCGTGGTCTCAGCCATGGTTTCAAGAAAGCAGCAAGGTTCTGGTTCCAATGCCAGGGCTATGCATTTTTCACTTTGTTGTTCCAACTGGGCCAGCATGGCAACCGCCTCTATGAGCTGATCGACAATTTGCTGCTGCGCATACTCTGTTTGCGTTTCAGATTTGAATGCACCGGGGACAGTGGAAATACTGCCCTCCATACCGTCAGGCAAGAGCTGGCTCAAAATCAATGCGCATTGCCTGGTATAGCGCAAGCGCTCTTCATCGCGCCAGTCAGGCAGATAGACTTGTTCTTTCACTCTGACCGTATGAAATGGTCCATAAGGAAAGGCGTTGATGGTGAATACATAGGCATCCAGCCTTTGCAGTTGCGCCTTGAATTCTTGCAAGACTACAGGCCTGGCCAGACTATCGGCAGCGATGGCTGACAGGCGCAAACCTATGCCAAAAGCTTGGCCATCAACAAGCTCCAATTTCTTCCTGAGTACTGGAATAGTTTCATCCAGGCTGACCACTACTTCATCCCAGCTTTCGCCCGCATGTATATTCGTGCAGTAAGTCAAATGCACGTTTTGCGGTGGCAGGGATAATTGCATGTCAGCCTCTTCTTCAACTCAACATGCCAGCCATGGCAGGCTGTAAATCTGCAGTCGAATTTACATGCAGATTTTGCAGCCAGTCTATCGCTGAGCGCACCCGTTCTGCATCCATTTCATGCACTTCAACACCACTGCCTATGGCCGCCAGCAGGGTGATGGTTAACTCCCCCCCAAGATGTTCACGGAATTCTTTGAGGCCCTGTAGAACCAGTAATTCACTTTGCGCATCTTGCGCCAGTAATTGTGGATGCCACAAATCAAAACCCAGTTGCGTCAGCAAATGATGGATGCGCGCGTCTTCACCGGCGGGCAACAAACCCGCCAGGCAGGAATAACGCGCATCCAGCGCCAGACCTATGGCAACCGCCTCGCCATGCGATAAAGCATGTGCAGTCAGACGCTCAAGCTTGTGAGCAACCCAGTGTCCATAATCCAGTGGCCGCGCCGAGCCGCTTTCAAAAGGGTCACCGCCATGCGCAATCTGGTGCATGTGCAGACTCGCGGATCGGGCAATGACGGCATTCAACACTACGCTGTCAAATGCCGCAAGCGCGGACAACTGCTTTTCCATCATCAGGAAAAATGCATGGTCACGTATCAGGGCAACCTTGACGGCCTCTGCCAGCCCCGCACGCTTTTCACGGGCGGGCAAGATATCAATAAAGCGCGCATCATTGACGACAGCCCAGGGCGGCGCAAAGGTGCCGATGAGATTTTTTTGTCCCTGCCAGTTAACCGCATTTTTGACACCCACACCACTATCATCCTGCGCCAGCACGGTAGTCGGGAAGCGTATATGCCGCACGCCGCGATGAAAGATCGCCGAGGCATAGCCCACCGCATCCAGCACGGCCCCACCGCCGATGGCAATGGAATAGGAATGCCGGTCTATCGCGCGTTCAGATAGCGCCTGCAATAGCCTTTCCACCAGGGCAGGATCATTCTTGCAGGCCTCGCCACCGGGCATCATGAAGATGTCACCGATCAATTCCATGGCTTCATGATGGAAGCGCATATAAGTCCTGATTTGCTCGGCAAGGCCGGGCATGGCCCTGGCTACACCTTCATCCAGGAAAATGGCAATGCGATGGCAGCGTTGCGGTTCACGCAACGTGATCACTGCACGAAAATCGGGATTGGCAATATCAAAGGCATCGCGGGTCGATACCACAGGGAAGGAATAATCGACGCGTACATGTTGCTGTTGCCAGGTACCACGCAAGGCTGCTGGTGCTGTCACCTCCAGATCGGGCAAGCTGTTCAGTTCAGCCAATTTCACGATAAATCCTCTCCATGGGTATCCATTTCCAGTTTGCTGTCGTGCCTGAATGCGCCTTGCTGAAAATGATTATAAAACTGATATGCATTTATTTGCAAATTTACAAATCCGCCAAACAACAAACTTGATTCCCCAATAGCAGATGTCACAGACTTAATTGCAATATACGAACGCAAATATTGAAACATTATTGCAAATTAATCAATGCTTATTTTGAAACAAATGCTTAAATACTCACCCTCAGTGAAATTAATTAAAAAGAAACATTTATTCATTAAACTGTGGTTGCAATTAACTGCAGGTTAAGATGATAATCAGGCAACAAGCTAATCTGGATCCCGCGGCTTCCACGTATGCGCCTTTGCACAAATCATGTTTTTCACTTTAGCGAATGACAAAAGACAGCCCCATGCAAGCCTTGCTGATATTGAATATAGTTGGACTGACACCGCGCCTGCTGGGGGCATATACTCCCAGGCTCAAAGCCTTTGTTGAGCAAGGCAAACTGCTGCCTTTACAAACGGTGACGCCCGCCGTCACCTGTACTGTGCAGGCAACACTGATGACGGGACTGGCACCACAGCAACATGGCATAGTCGGCAATGGCTGGCTGTTCCGCGACCTGGCAGAAATCTGGTTCTGGCGACAATCCAATAAGCTCGTGGCGGGAGAAAAAATCTGGGAAGCGGGCAAGGCGCGTGACCCCAAGTTCACTTGCGCGAATTTGTGCTGGTGGTACAACATGGCATCCAGCCATGATTACGGCATTACCCCTCGCCCTATCTACAAGGCGGATGGCCGCAAGCTGCCGGACTGCTATACGACTCCGCCAGACTGGCGCGCAGAACTGACAAAAAAACTGGGGGCTTTCCCCTTGTTCCAATTCTGGGGACCGGCTACTACGATCAAATCCAGCCGCTGGATAGCCGATGCCGCCAAACTGGCGATCAGCGATAAAGACCCAACCCTGACCATGGTGTACCTGCCGCATCTGGACTATGACTTGCAAAGGCACGGGCCAGACCTGACTAATACCGCAGTACAACAGTCGCTGCGTGAAATTGATGAAGTGGCTGGTGATCTCATTGCCCATGCGCAACAGGCTGGCCGTCGCGTCATGGTCTTGTCTGAATATGGCATTACTGCCGTTGACCAACCTGTGCACCTGAACCGCATCTTGCGCGAAGCAGGCTACCTGGTCGTGCGTGAAGAAGATGGTGCTGAATTGCTGGACCCTATCGCCTCCAGTGCTTATGCCGTGGCAGATCATCAGTTTGCCCATGTGTATATTTCCAGGCCGGAACTGATCGCCCCCGTGCGCAGGTTGCTCAGCAATGTCGCTGGCGTGGAAACAATCTGGGCTGGTAGCGATCGGGCAGAGATAGGACTGGATCATCCGCGTTCTGGTGAACTGGTGGTGATGGCAGACAAGCGCTCGTGGTTCACTTACTATTACTGGCAAGACGATGCACTCGCGCCCGATTTTGCACGCACGGTAGAAATACACCGCAAACCCGGCTATGACCCGGCTGAGCTGTTTGTCGATAAGAATATCCGCTTCCCCAAACTGGCAGTGGCATGGCGGCTGGGCAAGCGCATGCTGGGCTTCCGCAGCCTGATGAACGTCATTGGCCTCGATGCCAGCCTGGTCAAAGGCTCGCATGGCAGGCCGGTGGATGATGTGGCCGATGGTCCTTTGCTGATACTGGATAAGGTTGTGGCAGATGACAGGAATGATGTCCATGCAGCAGATATCAAGGACATCGCTTTAAAAATCATGTTTGAAGATCATGTTTGAAAATACGACTCAGGAGCAGGCAAATGAACGAGAATGGAACGAACCCAGGTAATTACCCAGGCAACTTCGTCGCCGACAGCACGATAGTCGATGAAATGTTTTCTGACCGTGCAGTGACCTGCCCCTGCTGCAATGGCACGATCACGCCCCAGATGCTGCAAAACCTGCTTGCCCAGGCCGGGCAACTGCAACAGGGGCAGGCAGCATTCCGTCAATTGCCCAGCGGTGGCAATGGCATGATGATAGACCCGCATGCACACATGATCGCCCGCACTACCGATGATTATGAAGCCATGGCCAGGGCCGGTATTGTCGCTGTCATAGAACCGGCTTTCTGGCTGGGGCAATTGCGTACCAATGTAGGCAGTTTCATCGATTATTTTTCTACCATCACCGGCTTTGAGCGTTTTCGCGCCGGGCAGTTTGGCATACGCCATTATTGCGCAATCGGCCTCAACCCCAAAGAAGCGAATAACCCGGCACTGGCAGAAGCGGTGCTCGACATCATGCCACGCTATCTCGGCAAGGAAGGTGTGGTGGCACTCGGTGAAATTGGCTACGACGAGCAGACCGAACTTGAAGACAAAGCCCTGCGTACACAAATCGCCATGGCGCTGGAATTTGAACTGCCCATCATGATACACACGCCACACCGTGACAAGAAACGCGGCACCACCCGAACCATGGATGTGCTAGAGGAATGTGGCTTTGATCCGGCCCGTTGCGTCATCGATCATAACAATGAAGAAACCGTGCAAGAGGTACTGGACCGCGGCTATTGGTGCGCCTTCACGATTTACCCATCCACCAAGATGGGTAATGAAAGGCTGTCTGACATCGTCAAGCAGTATGGCCCTGAACGCATCATCGTCAACTCTGCCTGTGACTGGGGCGTGTCTGACCCACTGGCTGTACCCAAATCAGCCCGCCTGATGGCCAGCCGTGGCATCTCTGCCGAAGTCATCCACAAAGTGGTGTATGCCAATGCCTTGTCCGTCTACGGTCTGAACCAGGAAATGCAGGAAGCCCACTGGTGCCAGCCAGCCAGGATAGACCAGCGCACCCTGTATAGTGGCAATTCAGTCTTGCGCGGACAAACACCGAGGGTAGATGAAGAGGTGTTGAATCCGGATATTATTCGCTGAGCAATCCGGGAGCTCGCCGTCTGCTTAATTCGATTTGCCGCCAGTAACGCTGATTACTGGTTAAAATACTTGAACTTGAGACCAACCAGACGACCAGCTCCCATGTTGAAATGGCTTAAAAACACTTTTTCAAAGTCAACAGAATCTTCCCAACAACAGCCTGTAGAAGCCGTTACTGAGCAACGTGCGCCGGCATCTGCGCCCGCACCCCCAACCGGACAAAACACCCCAGTTGCATCGACGACTACTGTCATGCTGGCAGACGAGCAGAATGCCATTGCTATTGCTTATCAAAAACTGGGACTGGATCCGGCAGAAAACCTGCCCGTCAATATCCTTGCTGACAGACTGTATGAGAGATTGCTCTTGCCAGATGCCGAAGCGCTGTACCGCCTGGTCTTGCAAGCCAGACCAGAGTCGCTGGAAACCTGGATCAATCTGGGCCTGACACTGGATGGCCAGTCACGCTTTGCCGAATCCGTGCAGTGTTACCAGCACGTTATTGCCCAGCAAGCGGACCATACCATTGCCTGCTTCAATCTTGCTGTCAGCCTCTCACTCATGGGCAAAAATTCCGAGGCAGAACAGGCGTACTCGCATGCGCTGGAAATCAACCCGAAATTGACGCATGCGCACTTCAATCTTGGCCTGCTATTGCAACAACGTGACGATCTTGCCGGGGCAGTACGACATTACGAAGAATTACTTAAACTGGACACCCAGCACTACTACGGCTATTGCAACCTGGGCATGATACATGCGAGCCAGGGACGCATGACAGAGGCAGAATCCTGTTTCCAAAAAGCGATTGCCGCGCAACCTGAATTGGTGAATGCCGATTTTTTCCTGATCAACCTGTATCAGCAGCTGGGCAGGCAGGCCGATGCTGAAACCTTGCTGCAAAATCTCTGCCAACGCCAACCGGATAATGCCAGTGCCCGTGACAGTCTGCTGAACCTGTATATGCAACAACGGCGTTTTGCTGATGCGGCAAACATCTACAGGCAGATGATCAGCCAGGCACCGGCTGAACCGCTTCATCACTATAACCTTGCGGTTGTACTCAAGGAACAGGGCCTGGTTGAGGATGCCATACAACATTATCAGCAGGCAATACAACTCAAACCAGATTTCACAGAAGCACATGGCAATCTTGGCGTGATTTTGCAGGCGCAGGGCAAATTAAAAGAGGCGCAAGCCAGCTATCAGCGCAGTCTCGAATGCAATCCTTGCTTCAGTATCGCCCTGAACAATCTTGCCCATATTTACAGCGGTACCGGACAGGTCGCCCAGGCAGAAGCAAATTACCGCAAAGCGCTCGCGCTTGAACCTGGCAATGCAGATCATCATGGCAATCTGGGGCGTTTGCTATCCGAACAAAAACGCTATGCGGAAGCTGAGGCCTGTTATCAGCAGGCACTCAAACTCAATCCCGATTCCTTCACTGTCCTGCATGACTATGGCAAGTTGCATATGTTGTTTAGCCGGTTTACCGCGGCACACAAGTGCTTTCAACAGGCGATCAAGCTCAAGCCAGATTTTGCCGATGTATATAACAGCCTGGGTGCCCTGTTTGATGACCAGGGCATGATCGCCGAAGCGGTGGATGCTTATCGCCTTGCGCTGGAATACCGCCCGAATTTTTCTGAAGCCTATGGCAATCTGCTATTCGCCCTGAACTATCACCCTGACCTGAGTGCAGAAGAAATTTTTGCTGCTTACCGTGAATATGAACAGCGCTTTGCGGCGCCGCTATATCAATTGCAGCGCCCTCATACAAATAGCAAGACAGCTGATCGTCGCCTGAAAATAGGCTATGTCTCACCTGATTTGCGCCAGCATCCGGTACAGTATTTTCTTGAGCCACTGCTCGCTCATCACGACAAGAGCAAATTCGAGATTTATGCCTATTCTGAACTCCAGACTGAAGATGCTGTATCCGCACGCTATCGCGGCTATGCCGATCATTGGGTACCGACTTCACATTTAAGTGATGACGTACTGGCAGACCAAATCCGTGCTGATGGCATAGACATACTGATAGACCTGGCCGGGCACACTGGCAATAACCGTCTGCGGGTGTTCGCCCGCAAACCGGCACCGGTATCCCTGTCCTGGCTCGGTTATGGCTACACGACCGGTTTGCAGGCCATCGATTATTTTCTGGCAGACTCATGCACGGCCCCGCACCGGACAGAAGCCCTGTTTGCAGAAAAAATCTGGCGTGTCGATAGCCCCGTATTTGCCTACCGGCCCAAGGATGGCATGGGTCCAGTCTCTACCCTGCCAGCTCTGAAAAATGGCTATATCACGCTAGGCACACTAAGCCGTGCAGTACGCATCAATCACAAAGTCATGCATGCCTGGGCAAAAATATTGCAACGACTGCCAAATGCCAGGCTGGTGATAGACAGCAGCAACTTCAGTGATGCTGCCATGCGCACCGCCTTTGAAGATAAATTTGCGGCGCTGGGCATAAGCAAAAATCGCCTGCAGATAGGCGTCCATAGCCCGCCATGGGATGTACTAAGGGGGATAGACATAGGCCTGGATTGCTTCCCGCATAATTCTGGCACAACCCTGTTTGAAACCCTGTATATGGGTGTGCCCTTTGTGACCCTGCTGGGTCGCCCCGGCGTTGGTGGTATAGGCAGCAGCATACTGGAAGGCCTGGGACGACCAGAATGGATAGCCCGTACAGAAGATGAGTATGTAGAAAAAGTCGTCAGCCTGGCATCCAATCCAGACTATCTGAACACCTTGCGTTTGAGCCAGCGCAGCCAGATGCAAAACAGCAAGCTCATGGATGAACCCGGTTTTTGCCGCAAGCTGGAAGCAGCTTACCGCGCCATGTGGCAAACCTGGTGTGAAAAATAAGGCCTGTCTTAATTTAAGAGGCTGTTGCGAAATTAAGGTGGCCAGGCGTCGCCGACGCAGACAGTACTTCAGTACGGCAAGGAGGCGCAACAACGCCAGGTTAATTTCGCAACAGCCTCTAAGCCTTAATGATGAAATCCATCGCAATATCATGCGGCTCTGAGGCAAATTCAGCCTCAGTGCAGGCGTAGGCGATACCTATCGCCGTAGGACGTGGGCTGGCTGCCAGAGTACGGTCATAAAAACCACCGCCATAGCCCAGCCTATAGCCTGCTTTATTCCAGCCCAGGCAGGGAATAATCAGGACCGGCGGTTGGCTGACCAGTCTGCCATGCGCGGGGATGGCGATACCGTAGCTATCGACCGTCATGCTATCTCCTGCTTGCCAGTCAAGAAAACTCAAAGCCATGTCCTTGCCTGTCACCAGTGGCAAGGCCAGGTGCAAGCCGCTATCCAGCAATTGCTGGTAACAGGGGCGCAAATCCGGTTCAGCCTGTATAGGCCAATATACCCCCAGGCTGGCTGGCTTGTTTTGCCTGTACCATGCAAGTAATTGTCTTCCGATCTCAGTATCCAGCGCCAGTTTTTGATCTGCCGTCATATCCTGGCGCTTTTTGCGTAAAAGCTTGCGCAATTCAGAGCGACTTTGCGCTGTTTCAACGATGACTTTGTGTTCGCTATTCTTGGGCTGTGTCATACTGTCAGAAATGTAATCTCAAACTGTTAAAAGATGTCTGTGAAAAAAAGTTTAGCTGGTCTTAGCCTGATGATCTTAGCAGGTTTCGCAACAAGTCCTTTCGCCTACGCAGCACCGGCGAAGAGGAGCCTGATTGCCAATGATGATGACCGCTTCATGGCCTTGCGCGATGCGGCTTTCCATGATGATGCCGCCAGTGCCGAGCAATATGCTGCGACATTGAAGAATTATGACATCCCTTCCTATGTCGATTATTACCGCATACGGGCGCGCCTGGTAAAAACCAGCAATAACGAATTCCGTGAATTTATTAGCAAGTATGAAGGTAGCGCGATTGCTGACCGGCTGCGTAATGACTGGTTGTTATTGCTGGGCAGACGCGGTGAGTGGGACTTGTTCGATCAGCAATACCCGCAATTTGTCGTTGCTGATGACAATCAGTTGCGCTGCTATTCCCTGCTATCGAAAGCCATGAAGCAACAGAAAGTGGCGACCGAAGCACGCAACTTGCTCAATAGCCCACGCGATTATGGCGAAGGCTGTCATGCCCTGGTAACTTATCTGGCCACAACTGGACAATTCAACCAGTATGATTTGTGGGCGCAAATGCGCATGGCAGCAGAAAACGGTGCCACACCATTGGCGCAACGTATGGGCAAACTGCTCAATGTGCCAGAAAAACAAGTCGCAGAAGTCATCGACAAACCCGCTGGCCTGTTGAAAAAAGCACCCGATGCCGGACATGCTGCGCATGAGCTCTACCTGATTGCCCTTGGTCGCCTGGCAAAAACTGATCATGAACAGGCTGCGGCTACACTAAGTCGTCATGCAGCCCTGTTCACTGATAATGAACGCGCCTTGGGCTGGGCCCAGATCGCAATGCAGGCTGCCTTGAAACTGGAGCCAGAAGCATTAGGCTATTGGCAAAAAAGCGAAGCTGCCCCCTTAACGGTGGAGGCTTACCAATGGCGTACCCGCACGGCCTTGCGTGAACTTGACTGGAAGCTGGTGAAATCCAGTATCACCGCCATGCCTGCCAGCCTGAAAAGCGATCCAACCTGGGTTTATTGGTATGGCCGTGCCCTGAAGGCAGAAGGCAAGAACGAAGAAGCGCGCGCGCAGTTTGCCAGCATCGCCGATCAGTTGCATTTCTATGGCCAGCTCGCGCTCGAAGAGCAGGGTCAAAAAATAGGTTTGCCAGCGACCGTCAAGCCATTGACGCCAGAAGAACTGGCACCAATGGAAAGAAACCCCAACCTACAAAGGGCGTTGAGGTTTTACACCATGAATTTGCGCTTTGAAGGTACGCGTGAATGGAATTGGGAATTACGCAAGATGAGCGAGCGCCAGCATCTGGCGGCAGCTGAACTGGCAAGACAAAACAATTTGCTCGACCGCATGGTCAATACTTCTGACCGCACCAAGGGTGAACTGGATTTCAGCCAGCGCTATCCTACCCCGTTCAACGACAGTATGTACAAGACTACCCAGGCACTTGGTATGGACATGGCCTGGGTGTATGGCTTGATACGCCAGGAATCACGCTTCATCATGAATGCCAAATCGCATGTGGGGGCCTCTGGTCTCATGCAATTGATGCCGGCAACAGCACGTTATGTAGCCAAGAAAATTGGCCTGGGTAATTTTGTGCCCAACCAGGTCAATGATGTAGAAACCAATATTGCCCTGGGCACAAATTATCTGAACATGGTCTTGACTGACCTGGGTGGCTCGCAAGCATTGGCATCAGCTGCCTATAATGCTGGCCCTGGCCGTCCGCGCGCCTGGCGTTCCAAGCTCAGCAAGCCGGTGGAGGGAGCTATTTTTGCCGAGACGATTCCTTTCAACGAAACCCGAGGATATGTCAAAAACGTCTTGTCGAATGCGACTTACTACGCCGCCCTGTTCGAGAAAAAACCGCAATCACTGAAGACACGCCTGGGCGTCGTCGTGCCCAAGGGCATGACTGCTGGCGACCCTGATCTTCCTTAATTTTCAAGTGTAGACATCATGCAAGATACAGAAATGCAACCTGCCCTGGCCGCCATGCTGGATCAGCACCGTGCTGGTTTGCGCCTGGTGATAGGGAATAAAAATTACTCGTCCTGGTCCATGCGCCCCTGGGTGCTGATGAAGGCATTTGGCATCCCCTTTGAAGAAATACGCATACTGCTGAACCAGCCAGACACCACCAACCGCATTGCCGAATATTCTGCCGCTGGTCGCGTGCCTGTCTTGCTGGCGGGTGAAATCACGATATGGGATTCATTGGCGATTTGCGAATACCTGGCCGAACAATTTTCCATACTCAACCTATGGCCGGAAGATGTGGCAGCAAGAGCGACTGCACGCAGCATTTGTGCCGAAATGCATTCCGGTTTTTCTTCGCTGCGCTTTGACATGCCCATGAATATCCGCGCCGACCTGTTTGGCAAGGGACGTACCATAGGTTCACAGGCAGACATAGGGCGCATCAGTGAAATCTGGGAAGATTGCCTGGCCCTGTATGGAGCGCATGAATTCCTGTTTGGTGCATTCTCTATCGCCGATGCATTCTATGCTCCAGTCGTGATGCGCTTCCGCACCTATGGTGTATCGCTGGCACCGGCCCTGCAAGCCTATGCTGACCGCGTCATCGCCCACCCTGCAGTAGCCCTGTGGGTCAGGGAAGCCTTAATGGAAACTGAAAACATGCCCGGCCATGACAGCCGCCATGGTGATTGAGCGCTAGCTCTGCAAAGACATAGATGAAGACATACATCGTAGGCGGTGCCGTGCGCGATGCCTTGCTGGGCTTCCCTGTACAAGACCGTGATTTTGTCGTGGTTGGTGCCACACCTGAAGACATGCTGGCAAAAGGATTCCTGCCGGTTGGCAAGGACTTCCCGGTATTTCTGCACCCCAAAACCCATGAAGAATATGCCCTGGCCCGCACCGAACGCAAGACCGCTGCCGGTTACAAGGGTTTTGTATTTCATACCGATGCGGAAGTCACGCTGGAACAGGATCTGATACGGCGCGACCTCAGCATCAATGCCGTGGCCCAGGATGATGATGGCAATATCATCGACCCTTACGGCGGCTTGCAGGATCTGAAGAACCGCGTATTCCGTCATGTATCAATGGCGTTTTGCGAAGACCCGGTACGCATCTTGCGCCTGGCCCGCTTCGCTGCCCGTTTTGCCACGCCACCAAATGATTTCAGCGTAGCACAAGAAACTACCGCGCTGATGCAAACCATGGTAACTGCCGGTGAAGTCGATGCCCTCGTGGCAGAACGCGTATGGCAAGAAATTTCACGTGGCTTGATGGAAGCACGTCCTTCACGCATGTTTGAAGTCTTGCGCAGTTGCGGTGCGCTGCAAAGGCTGTTGCCTGAGCTTGATGTCTTATGGACTATCCCCGCAGCAAATCACTCCAGCAAGGCTGAACAATTGATGAGCTTGCTGGATGCCACGGCACAAACAGGCCAACCCTTGACGACACGCTATGCCGTGTTATTGCATGACCTGCTTGCTGTTCAAACGGACGGACAAGTTATCATTGCACAGGAAAAACAGCGCATGGCACTGGCCGATGCCATCAGCCAGCGACTGAAAGTGCCGGCAGAATGCCGCGACCTCGCTGTCATGCTGGCGCGTGAGCATTTGCGTATTAAAGATGCCGCATCACTGTCCGCTGCTGACGTCATAGATTTGCTGGGACGCTGCGATGCTTACCGCAAGCCCCAGCGCTTCCATGAATTATTAAGTGCCGTAGCTTGCCTGTATGCTCAGGCAGACACTGCATATGTGCCACAAATCCAACTCAGCAAAGCGCTGGAAGTGGCACAGCAAGTCAATGGGGGTGAGATAGCCAACCTGCATGTCAATAATCCAGCACAGATTCCCGTGGAGATACGGGCAGCCAGGATTGCAGCGCTAGGGGCCAAAAACAGTTAAATTCAGTTAAATTTAGTTAAAATGAAGAGAATAGAAGTTTTATTCTCAAAACTTGGGCTTTTCTGGAATAATCCGCATAGATCAACTACAATGCATTGTGCACTGCACAAAAAGGCTACCCATAAGGAGCTGCTATGAATGCGTCAGATATTTTTCCAGAAGATCCCAATCACTTGTTAGATTCAGCAAAAAAATCATCCAAATCCACAGTTTTCGTCAAAGAACTGTCAGAAAAGGACAGGCATCGCATCATGAAACACTTTCTTGGCCTTGAAGAAAGTGACCGCTTACTGCGTTTCGGTACTTACTTGCCGGATGCGATGATAGAAAAATATGTAGACGGTATCGATTTCTCCCGCGACAAGGTATTTGGCGTCATCAGCCATCATTTCCGCATTGTCGGCGTCGGCCACCTGGCCTATGCCCCACGCGCAGAAGATGACGAGGCTACAGACAAAGACAAAGTCGCCGAATTTGGCGTTTCCGTCTCCAGTTCTGCCCGTGGCAAAGGCATAGGTTCCAAACTGTTTGAACGCGGCGCCATCCACTGTCGCAATGACGATGTTGACACCCTGTACATGCATTGCCTGTCATCGAACCAAACCATGATACACATCGCCAAAAAAGCCGGCATGGAAATCCACCGCGCCTACGGCGAAGCCGACGCCTACCTCAAACTCATGCCAGCAGACGCCGCCAGCGTACTCAAGGAAGCCATGCAAGAACAGGTAGCAGCGATTGATTACAGCATCAAGGCAAATACCCGCGCTGCTGCCAAATGGTTGAGTAATTTGCCTGGGATGAAGGATAGTTCTAAGTAGTTACTTTAAAGTTCAGACGTTTCGACTTAGAGACATGATACGGGGAGAGAAGGTAAAACCTTGATTTCCTCTGCATATCAATCGTCGATTGACTTCAATATCAAAAGATCTGATTACAAGTCGTATTGACGTTGCTTTTGACTTTTGCAGTTCCCATGTGTCGACGCCGTTTGTGCGGTACAGAAAATGGAAATAGAAGAGCCGCTGTTTGAGGTGTAGCAGGGGTTTCGGGCAGCATGCTGCCCGCCTGCGTAACGGCTAATCGCTTGCAAGCGATTGTGCGCCCTGCAAGGGAAGCGAGTTTCGGGTCTTCCCATTTTTTGTGCTGCACAAACGGGAACCCCCTTTAGGGGGCGACGACGCCTGGGTCGCCTTTCTTTGAATACGTTCTTTGGCGACGCAAAGAAAGTATTTCGGCTGCCGGGCCGAGAACCGGCTTGTGTCTACGAAGAGCAAGCGTTTTAATCAAAGTACGGCAAGGCAATGAACGCCACTAGGCTCCTGCCTTCGCAGGAGCGACGATGTAAAGGCCAGTTATATTAAAACGACCTAGTTAAAACGACCCAGTCAGCGTACTCTCACCCTTACGTCCCAACCACCACCGGCAATGCCGTCGTATCCTTAATCTGCTGCAAGGCAAAACTAGACTTCACATCCAGCACAGCAGGATGACGCAACAGCGTCTCCATCATAAAACGTGAAAAGTGATTCATGTCTTCCACATGCACACGCAAGAGATAATCCATTTCTCCCGTCATCGCATAACAGGCCACCACCTCAGGCCACTGCCCTACCGAGGCCGAAAAATCATCGCGCGGTGAGCGCGAAGCACCCTTGCCAGGATTATCGCTATGCTTTTCCAGGCGCACATTGACATAAGCGAGCAAACCCAGGCCTATCTTGGCCGGTTCCAGCAAGGCAACATATTTGCGGATGACACCGCTATCTTCCAGGCGCTTGATGCGCCGCAAACAAGGGGAAGGTGAGAGATTGACACGCTCTGCCACTTCCTGATTGGTCAGCCTGCCATCGGCCTGCAAAATCGCCAGTATCTTGCGGTCTATCTTATCCAGTTCAACTCCAAGCATAATCTGCTCCATACTAAATAAATTAAGCAATATTATTGCTCAAATTGATAATCCATTGGGTTATTTTGCAATTATATGGCGCGTTTTGCAGACTATACTGAGAACTTGAGCTACATCAAAACCAGCCCTAAAAGCGGAAGATGCAGCAAACACTGATGATCACACTGAGGAGACAGGCATGACTTTCCAAACTTGGGAAAACCCTATGGGTACTGATGGCTTTGAGTTTATCGAGTACGCAGCACCCGATCCAAAAGCACTGGGCGAATTATTCGTCACCATGGGTTTCACAGCGATAGCCAAGCACCGCACCAAGGATGTGACTCTGTTCCGCCAGGGTGGTGTGAACTTCATCATCAATGCAGAACCAGATTCTTTCGCACAAAAATTTGCCCGCAAACATGGTCAATCCGTTTGCGCATTCGCTTTCCGCGTCAAGGATGCCAACGCTGCCTACAAGCGCGCGCTGGAACTGGGTGCCTGGGGTTTTGACAATAAAACCGGCCCTATGGAATTGAATATCCCTGCCATCAAAGGCATTGGTGATTCCCTGATTTATTTCGTTGACCGCTGGCATGGCAAAGATGGTGCAGATGCAGGTGCCATCGGCAATATCAGTATCTATGATGCTGACTTCGTGGCACTGCCAGGTGTGGATTCCAATCCTGTCGGCAAGGGCCTGACTTATATCGATCATCTGACCCACAATGTACACCGTGGCCGCATGAAAGAATGGGCAGATTTCTATGAAACCCTGTTCAACTTCCGCGAAATCCGTTACTTCGATATCGCTGGCAAACACACAGGCCTGAAGTCCAAAGCCATGACTTCACCTTGCGGCAAAATCCGTATTCCTATCAATGAATCCTCGGATGACAAATCCCAGATCGCTGAATACCTGGACCTGTACCACGGCGAAGGCGTGCAACATATCGCCATGGGTACAGACAATATCTATGACACAGTAAGCGGCATGAAAGCCAATGGCGTGGTATTCCAGGACACCATAGAAACTTACTATGATCTGGTTGACCGCCGCCTGCCTGGCCATGGTGAAAACCTGGAAGAATTGCGCAAGCTGCGCATCCTGGTTGATGGCAAGAGCACAGAAACATCACGTGAATTGCTGCTGCAGATTTTCACGACCACAGTCATCGGCCCTATCTTCTTTGAAATCATCCAGCGCAAGGGCGATCAGGGTTTTGGCGAAGGTAATTTCCGCGCCCTGTTTGAATCTATTGAGCTTGATCAGATCCGTCGTGGCGTCATCAAAGACGAAACAACTGCCTGATTTCCGTCAACAGCTAATGGAGATATGAGAGAGGCTGGCCATCATCTTGATGCCGGCCTTTTTCACTGAAAAAATATGGATACTATCGATACTTCCGCTGCTACTGTCAGCAACGACGATTTCCTCGCCACCGTTGCCGAAAAATCCAATGGCGCAGCCCTGCGCGGCAATTATGAAAAAGCCGACGATCAATACGTAGTCGAGCAAGATTGGGCTGCCTATACAGAAGAAGAACACGCCCTGTGGCGCAAGCTCTACCAGCGCCAGATGGAACTCTTGCCTGGCCGTGCCTGCGACGAGTTCATAGAAGCACTGCACAAGATGGATGCTTCTGGCGGCATCCCGAAGTTTGAGCGCACTTCAGAGGAGTTGTTTGCTGCTACTGGCTGGCGCATCGTTGCCGTGCCCGGACTGATCCCTGAACTGACTTTCTTTGAACACCTGGCCAACCGCCGCTTCCCCATTACCGTATGGTTGCGTAAGCCTGAGGAGTTCAATTACATCGTCGAGCCCGATGTCTTCCACGATTATTTCGGTCATGTGCCGCTGCTGTTCAATCCTGTCTTTGCCAACTATATGCAGCTGTATGGCAAGGGGGGCTTGAAGGCGATGAAGCTGGGTGGTCTGGATTATCTGGCACGTCTGTACTGGTACACGGTAGAGTTTGGCCTGATCAAGACGGACAAGGGTTTGCGCATCTATGGCGCGGGCATCCTGTCATCAGGCGGTGAAGTCGAGTACTGCCTGAAACCGGGCACGCCTTCACGCCATATCCATCTTGAAATAGAACGCTGCCTGCAAACCCTGTACAAGATAGACAGCTTCCAGGAAACTTATTTTGTCATCGACAATTTCCAGCAATTGTTTGATGGCACGGCACCGGATTTCACGCCTTATTATGAGCGTCTGAAACAACTCGATGCCTTGCCAGCCAATACCTTGTTGCCGGGTGAAGTTGAATTGCTGCCGTAATTCTGGATTGATATTAAAAAATGAAATGGGAGCATCAGGTGATGCTCCCATTTTTATTTTTGCGCAGTAACGGTATTTGATACGCGCGTCCACACCTGGGTACGACCATTTTCTGGCTTGTCCTTGTATGCGGTAACTTCCAGCTCAGTCTGGCTCAGCATGCGCATCTGGCAAGCATAGGTCTGGCCATCGGCACGGTTAAAAATCTTGCCTGACCAGGTATCGGCCTTGGCTGGCGTAAAACCTTCCATGATGGTCTTGCCCAGCACAGGTATCGCAGGCACGGACGTTGCGGTAGCGCCCATGGCAGCCATGTTGCTGACATTGCCCATATCATTGACCTTGCTGACTTTGCCGCACAAAGCCTCACCACAATTGCTGATCTGCACTTCCAGGCTGCCACTTTGCGTGAGCCAGGTACCGGCGACTGCGCCAGCCTTGCTGCTGGCATGATGATTGGCCTGGATTTCAGCTTCCACAGGTGCCAGGTAGTAATCAGACAAACCAGCCTGCTGCGCCTGGGCAGACCAGGCGCTCATCAATGCAGCGGCGAAAGTGGTAATAACGATCATTTGCTTTTTCATGTCAGTTCTCCTTGAGTTGTAGAGGCGATGAATTCATCACGGCAATGTCATTAGACAGGCGCAAGGTATCTGGCAGATGTCAGGGAATGCCATATTTGCATCTGACTATGTGTCAACGGCACTCAGATACACTGGGATACAAAAGATTTTGTCTCAGCCACGATTTAAGCTATAAAGCACTATGAAATGAATCATCAAAAATGCGCATCAAGAATGAGCAACCAGTCCACAACCAGCCCAGAACATGGAAAACACTGAATCCCCGGATCACATCCTCATCGTTGATGATGATGCAGAAATACGCGAACTGACTGCCCTGTACCTGCGCAAGAATGGCAACAAGGTCAGTACGGCGGCAGGTGGCAAGCAAATGCGCGCTTTGCTCGAAGGCAATGCCATCGACCTCATCGTGCTCGATATCATGATGCCGGGTGAAGATGGTTTAAGCCTGTGCCGTGAATTGCGTTCCAGCCCACATAAAGTCATTCCCATACTTTTTCTGACTGCACGCGCAGAAGAAACCGATCGTGTGGTCGGACTGGAGATGGGTGCCGACGATTACCTGACCAAGCCCTTTGCCGCCAGGGAATTGCTGGCACGCATCAAAGCAGTCTTGCGCCGCACGCGCATGCTGCCACCCAAGCTGCGCGAACAAAAACCACCCGCCATGCTGCAATTTGGTGAATGGCAACTCGATACCCTGGCGCGTCATCTGCTTGATAAAGATGCTGTCATGGTCACACTTAGCGGTGCTGAATACCGCTTGCTGCAAGTCTTTGTCGAGCACCCGCAAAGAGTATTAAATCGTGACCAGTTACTGAACCTGACCCAGGGTCGCGATGCCGACTTGTTCGAGCGCTCCATCGACTTGCTGGTCAGCCGCCTGCGCCAGCATTTGCGTGATGATGCGCGTGAGCCGCGTTATATCAAAACCGTCCGCAGCGAAGGTTATGTATTTTGTGCGCAAGTCACGGCAGCAGAGGAGCCCTGATGCACATTATAGAAAGCCCGCACTGGCCGCACACCCTGTTTGGCCGCCTGTGCCTGATCTTGCTCAGTGCCCTGCTAATGGCGTATGCACTCTCGTTTGCCTCGTCGCAATGGGACAAGATGCAGGTCAGGAAAAATCACATGGTCTACTCGGTAGGCAAGGATGTCGCCAATGCGATTTCCTTCCTCGATCGCCTGCCAGTCAGTGAACGTCGGGCCTGGCTGGATAAACTGGCCCGCAATAACTATGAATATACTTTGCAGGCCGCCCCCGCAGATGCCAGGGACAACATAGACCTCGACATTGCCAACGAGGCGATAGAGGCCATCAAAAACAACCTCGAACATCAGGCAAAGATCAGGATCAGCGTACGCATGGAAGCTGATAAAAAAATCCTGCAATTGCATCTGGCCTTAAGTGATGGCACGCCGATCACCGTGCGCCTGACTGCAACACCTTACACCATACAATGGAGCATGTTCTCACTGCTCTGCGTACAGCTTGCCATTATCATGCTGGCTGCCTGGCTGGCCGTCAGGACGGCGACGCGCCCGCTGGCCATGCTGGCTGAAGCAGCCGACGCCATGGTAAAACCAGGTGCCAGGCCACAGTTTCCTGCCCGTGCCCCGCGAGAAGTATTCCGTGCTGCTACCGCCTTCCAGAACATGCAAGAACGCATAGACACCTACCTGGCTGAGCGCATGCAAATCCTGGCCTCCATCACTCACGACCTGCAAACCCCCATCACCCGCCTGCGCCTGCGCACAGAACTGATGGACGACGATACCCATCGGGATAAGATGCAGGCTGACCTGCAAGCCATGCAAAAACTGGTAGAGCAAGGTCTGGCCTACGCCAAGGTACAAAATCAATTGCAAGCCGATCAAGAAGCCAGCAGCAAGATCAAGCTCGACGCCCTGGCAGGCAGCCTGGTACAAGACTATTGCGACACCGGCCAGCAAGTCGGCCTGCGTGGCAATAGCAGCCAGATAATACAAACCCGCCCCCTGGCCCTCTCCCGCCTGCTCGGCAACCTCATCGACAATGCCCTGAAATTTGGCAGCGAAGTGGAGGTTATCCTGGGCAGCGATATGCAGTGTGCAGTCATCACCGTGCAGGATCGCGGTCCCGGAATCCCCGAAGACAAGTGGAACGCCATCATGCAACCCTTCGTACGACTCGAATCTTCCCGCAACCGAGATACTGGCGGTGCAGGTCTTGGACTCGCGATCGTGGCGCAACTAGCGTTGCAACTGCATGCCGAAATACGGTTTGCCAATCGTGAAGGCGGGGGTCTGGCGGTAAGTGTCCGGTTGCCTTTGCAGGTTGGGGTGGAGTAAATCGATTGAACGGTTGAGTATGAAGAATATAAGCTACGGTCGTTGTGACGTTGCTGTTGCTGTTGAATTTGCGGTTGCTTTTGACTTTTGCCGTTCCCATGTGTAGCCGCCGTTTGTGCTGTACAGAAAATGGAAAGAGAAAGGCCGATGTCTGAGCGTAGCGAGTTTCGGGCATTTCCCATTTTTTGTACTGCACAAACGGGCACCCCGAAGGGGCGACGACGCCTGGGTCGCCTTTCTTTGAATTCTTTCTTTGGCGACGCAAAGAAAGAATTTCGGCTGCCGGGCCGAGACCCGGCTTGTATCCACGAAGGGCAATCGTTTTAGTCAGAGTACGACATCAACAAACGACACTGCATACCACGAACGCCACTGGATTCCTGCATACGCAGGAATGACGCTAATTTTATTGCCGCCAAATTGAAGGTTAGCAGCCAGGTCGGTACAATAAAGCCGCTAAGCTAAGTCCATCTGCATCAACATACCAAGATGCCCATCACACCCTCCAATACTCCCCCTCCGCCCTCTCCATCAATCCATTCATAATAAACTCCCGCCGCAAGGTCGCAAAATCAGAATGAAACTGCAGCAAGAAGCTATTGATATCAGCCTCGACATAACGCCGATCAAACTGTAATTGGTCCACCAGCCAGCGCAAGATTACCAGTCGCTTTTTACGCTGCTCAGGAATACTCACCAGGCGCCCGTTCTTGACGAAAGACTTCATCACCCGTTCAGCCTCAACTTCGGTAGACTGCAAATCCAGCATGATCTGGGAAGCATCCCAGTTCGCCTTGAAACGCTCGGTGCGGCTGGATTGCAGACGTTGCTGCGCCAGACTAAGCCAGTTTGCGCTGCCGTAACCCTGCACCAGATCACGCCCGATAGAGTCCCAATATTCAGCAGCGGCACTGACACCCAGCGCCTGCAAATAATCACTGGTGACGACCAAATACTGACGACGGTAAGGCAGCAAATAACCGGCTTCATTCGCCTGCAATTGTTCTTGCGCTTCAGCATAGCTGGCATACCAGTGATTGATGAAGACAGACACTTCGGGACCGTGCCAGAAGTCCCCCATGTCTTCACCAGGTTTGACTTCGCCACCGAGGACGATGCGGGCATGTTCCCAGTTCTGGAAACCGGTATCGGCAGCAGCCAGGTTCATGCAGTGCTTGAGTTGCCAGCTCTCGGGGATTTCCCAGTTGCGCTGGCGGCTTAAGATCAGGGCGCGTTTGCTGGCTGCGGTATTGCATGTCTCCAGCAGTTTTTGCAATAAACGGGCGCGGGTTTTGATTTCTGTAGTAAGTGCGTTCATGCTGCAGCTCCAGTCAATATGGGCTGTTGCATGATGAACAAAGATAGGTAGTGCGACGATAACATGATGAACTCCAGTTCGCTTATCGACGACCCGCTGACGTCAAACGAAACATGGCAATTATCACATTAATCTGGATGTGCATTTGCAGGGTGAGAGCCTCTTGTGCGGGAAGGCGCCCCTTAGCACCTGCCGCAATTGTAGGCTCGGATCCAAACTTCGTCAACTCCAGTTAAACACGCTATCACTAATGCAAGGCTGGCAAACTGGCGAGGGATACCCCCAGGACTATCAGCACAGCGCCTATGAACCGATTCAATATCACTTGCTGCCTGAGCATGCTGGCACGAAGACGGTTATCTGAAAAGAACAGGGCAACCAGGCTGAACCATATCCAGTGTGCGACAGACATGAACAAGCCATAGCCAAATTGTGCCAGCAGGCTGGTATCGATTTGCACGACCTGGGTGTAAGTACTCAGGACAAATAAAGTAGTTTTTGGGTTAAAGGCATTGGTCATGAAACCAGCACGCAAGGCCGCCAGATTATTCAAGGACTGCTCCGCTCCGGCCTCTGCATTCACGACGGCGCGGGCAAAAATAGTCTGGTAGCCAATATAAATCAAGTAAATCGCACCGATGATCTTGATGGCGAAATACAGGCTGGGGGATTTGGCAATCAGCAGCCCCACACCCAGCATGGTGTACATGACATGTACCTGCACACCCAGTGCAATGCCGCTGGCGGCCAGCAAACCTGCACGGCGACCATACAGATAACTGTTCCTGGTGACCATGGCAAAGTCAGCTCCAGGGCTAATGACGGCCAGGATGGTGATGATGGCGACGGCAATGAGTTCTGTCATTTTCTTCCTCAAGATAAAGTATTCATTTGTGATCCGATTTGTGATGCACGATCACGTATGCACAGATTCTGAAGCCTTACAACAATGATGAAAATCGATATATACTGAGACATACCATTGAGAAAATCTCACACATGCCTGGTCACTTACCCTCGCTGAATGCCATACGCGTGTTTGAAGTGGCCGCGCGCCATTTAAGCCTGGTCAGGGCTGCGGAAGAACTGCATGTCACCCACGGTGCGGTCAGCCGCCAGATCAAGCAACTGGAAGAAAACCTGGGCGTGGAATTATTCGAACGCCGCAACCGCGCTATCTTTTTAACGCGTGCCGGACTGAGCTTGCAAGGCACTTGCACTGACATCATGCGACAACTAGAAGCTGGCTTGCGTCAGCTCAAGCAAACAGATGATCAACCGCTGGTGGTGTCTTGCGAGCCGACGATAGCCATGCGCTGGCTTATCCCGCGCCTGGGCAAATTCAGGCAGTTACATCCAGAGTTGGACATTCATTTATTTGCTGCCGGTGGGGCCGTGGATTTGCGTCATGGTCACATCGACCTGGCTTTGCGGCGCAATGATTTTGCCTGGGATGCAAGCTATCATGTCGCCAAAGTGGCTCAAGAATTAATTGCCCCGATTTGCGTACCGAACCTACTCAAACAAGGCAAGCTGCAACTGAACCAGCAATGCCTGCTGCATACTGCAACACGTCCCGATGCCTGGCCACAATGGCAAAAACTCAGCAAACAAACTGCACGTGGCAAAAGCAGGGCGACATATGAACACTTTTACCTGAGCCTGCAGGCAGCTTGCGCTGGCCTGGGTGTCGCCATGGCGTCGGCCTATATGGTGGAAGATGAAGTGCGCGGCGGGCAACTCGTAGCACCACATACTTTCCTGGAGGATGGTAGTGACTACGTTTTATTGTCAGCCCTGCCCTTTGATGAAGACCAGCGCCGTACCGCATTTTTGGGATGGATACAGCAAGAATTGGAACTGACGGCGCAGGCCGTCACAGGCCTGACTCAGTAAACACCAGGTTCACCAGGAGGGCGTGTTTTGAAACGCTTGTGCGCCCAAAAATATTCGGCTGGCGCTTTCAGGATTTCCTGCTCAATGAAGGCATTCATATATCGCGTAGCTGCCACGATATCTTCACCCGGATAATTTTGCCAAGGTTCGTGAAAAGTCACTTTCCAGCCTTTGTAGTCAGGCAAAATCGTGGCGATGACGGGGATGACCTTGGCACGGGTAGTGGCAGCAATTCTCGGCACTGCTGTCAGAGTCGCTGCAGGAACACCAAAGAAAGGCACAAACTCGGCATCTTTCGCACCAAAATCCATGTCCGGTAACATAAAGAAAGGCAAGCCTTCACGCATCGCGCGTATGATGGGCTTGACGCCCTCAGCACGTGAAAACAGCTTGACCGGACGAAAACGTGAACGACCTTTGCGTAAAGCAGCATCAAACACTTGGCTGCGCTGACGGGTATAAATTGAACACAGGTTAGACTCCAGCATGACGGCTACCCCGGCCACATCGAGGCTGACAAAATGCGGGCACATCAATATCGTTGCACCATCACTCATTGCCGCCACGGGTACCGCAGGGTCAAGCTGGATCAAGCGTCTCAGGCGCGCTTCAGAAGCCCACCAGAGTATGCCGCGTTCCAGCACGCTGCGGGCATAGACCTGAAAATGACGTTTGGCGATAGCTTGCCGTTCAGCCTGGCTCAAATGAGGCAGGCAAAGTGACAAGTTTGTGAGTGTGATATGCCTGCGCTTGCGTATCAGCATAAACAATATACTGCCTACCCCCTCACCCAGGCGACCCAGCACCGACAAGGGCAACCAATGCAATATCCACATCAAGACCAGCACTGCCCTCATGCCGGCTCCCTGTCCGCGCCTGTTTCGGGGTCGTCGACACCGTCAGGTTTCTTGTAGCGGTTATAGCTCCAGAAATACTGTGCAGGGGATAGCGCAATGAGTTTTTCCATGCCACGGTTGATGGCAGTAGCTTGTGCCACCGGATCCGTACCCAGTTCTTCTTCAAAGGGCACGAAGCGGATCACATAGCCACGCCCGCCGGGCAGGCGTTCAGCAAAAGTCAGGATAATCGGTGCGTCTGTCATACCATGCAATTTGGCAGACAGTGTCATGGTATAGGCGCGCTTGCCAAAGAATTTGGCCCAGACGCCCTCGCCTTCTTGCGGCACCTGGTCGGGCAGCAGGCCTATCGCCTCGCCTTTTTTGAGCGCCTTGGCCATGATCCTGACACCGGAAAAGTTCGCCGGTGCCAGCAAGAGATTGTCACGCGCACGCGCTCCCTCTATCAGCGGCTTGAGAGCAGCTTTACGCGGTGGGCGATATAAAACTGTCAGGCGGGTGCGCACGGCGATGCTTTGGGCGACGATTTCAAAACAACCCAGATGTGGTGTCAAAAATATCACACCCTTCCTGGCATCCAGCGCGGTCTGTACCAGTTCCCAGTTCTCTATCGTTGCAGTCTTCAATACCCTTTCCGGCTTGGCGCACCAGATAAATGGCAGCTCCAGGATATTCTTGCCAGCTTCACGCACAGCGACATGCAAATGCTGAGGAAAACCGGCTCGGCTTATGTTCTGCTTCAGGCGGCGGCGATACGATCCAGACAGCAAATAGACGAGCCAACCCAGCGCGGCTCCAGAAAAATGCAAGACCGACAATGGAAAGATGGAAAGAAAACGAAACAAAGTGACAAGCATGACGCCGCTCAAGTATCAGTATAATAATAAGGGTATATTCGACAGACTACGCAGAACGAGCGTAAAATATCACATATTGGCTAGCTTTGACCTGCTTAAGGGCAGGATAAACACAGAAGGCAAGCCACCGCCGAGTTAATGACAACTTGCGAGGCGGTTAATAAAACTCGCTAAAGCGTCGCAGGACTCTTCCGACTGCGGCATAATTTTTTACGGTCAATTTTTTATAGGAGCCTGCGATGGCTAATGATTTTCTTTTCACCTCTGAATCGGTATCCGAAGGACACCCGGACAAAGTCGCCGATCAGATTTCCGATGCGATTCTGGATGCGATCTTTGAACAAGATCCCCGTTCCCGTGTTGCCGCCGAAACCCTGACCAATACTGGTCTGGTCGTTCTGGCTGGTGAAATCACCACCAATGCCCACGTTGATTACATACAGGTAGCGCGTGACACCATCAAGCGCATCGGCTACGACAATACCGATTATGGTATCGATTACAAGGGTTGCGCGGTACTGGTTGCTTACGACAAGCAATCCAATGATATCGCCCAGGGCGTTGACCAGGCATCTGATGATCACCTCAACACCGGTGCCGGTGACCAGGGTCTGATGTTTGGTTATGCCTGCGATGAAACACCAGAACTGATGCCTGCGCCAATTTACTATGCGCACCGTCTGGTAGAACGCCAGGCACAATTGCGCAAGGATGGCCGCCTGCCTTTCCTGCGTCCTGATGCCAAGAGCCAGGTCACCATGCGCTATGTTGATGGCAAACCGCACAGTATTGATACTGTCGTGCTGTCCACCCAGCATCACCCTGACCAAAGCGAAACCTCAACCAAGATGAAGCAGTCTTTCATTGACGCTGTCATTGAAGAAATCATCAAACCAGTCTTGCCTAAAGAATGGTTGTTGGACACCAAATTCCTGATAAACCCGACTGGCCGTTTCGTTATCGGCGGCCCGCAAGGTGATTGTGGCCTGACTGGCCGCAAGATCATCGTTGATACCTACGGTGGTGCCTGCCCTCATGGTGGTGGTGCTTTCTCTGGTAAAGATCCTACCAAGGTTGACCGTTCTGCTGCCTATGCTGCCCGTTATGTCGCCAAGAATATCGTCGCTGCAGGTATCGCCCGTCAATGCCAGATCCAGGTGGCTTACGCGATCGGTGTTGCACGCCCGATGAACGTAACTGTCTACACTGAAGGCACAGGCGTTATCCCTGATGACCAGATCGCCGCATTGGTGAACGAGCATTTTGATTTGCGTCCAAAAGGCATCATCCAGATGCTGGATTTGCTGCGCCCTATCTATTCCAAGACAGCCGCTTACGGCCACTTTGGTCGTGAAGAGCCAGAATTCACCTGGGAACGTACCGACAAGGCAGCAATTCTGCGTGCCGCTGCCGGACTGTAGTGTCTTCATTGTTTTAAGTAATAGGTAGCACTGGGAGTAGAAGCAAGAATGCCAGCTAGTATTTTTAGAAGTAAGTTCTGTGCATCTCGCTGCAAAAAACTTGGTGCTTTGTTTGCAGTGGCTGGCCTGTTGGCCATGCCATCTGCACACAGCCTGTCTGCCCCACCTGTCACAAAGACTGCCACTACACCTGCAAAACCAAAAACCGTCACCGACTGGTGCACACCACTGGTAGCGCGCCTACCCCAAGTTAGCCTGATTGACTGCAAGAACAGCAAACTCAGTCCTACAGGTGCCAATTCCCTCAATGGCTTCCCGGTGTTGTTCCGCGATATCAAGGCAGATGCCAAACATCCGCAAGCCATACGCGTGCTGCTACTGGGCGGCATCCATGGTGATGAACAGACGGCATCTTCCGTTGTGTTCAAATGGATGGAAACCATGCAAAAAAATCCGCTGGAATTCAACTGGCGTGTAGCTCCGGTGGTGAATCCTGATGGTTTGCTGGCACCCAAGCCACGCCGCGTCAATGCCCGTGGCATAGACCTGAACCGCAACTTCCCCACACCCAACTGGCAAAAAGAAGCGCCAAGCTATTGGGCACGCGTAACCCGCAGCGACCCGCGCCGCTACCCTGGCAAAGCACCGATCTCTGAACCAGAAAGCCGCTGGGTCTATGAGACCATAGAAAAATACAAACCCGACGTCATCATCTCCGTACACGCCCCTTTTGGCGTACTCGACTTTGACGGCCCGGCCACACCACCCAACCGTTTTGGCCGCCTGATCTACAACCGCGTCGGCGTTTATCCTGGCTCACTCGGCAATTACAGCGGCCTGCACAAGGATATCCCGGTCGTCACCATAGAACTGCCGAATGCCACGCAAATGCCGCCGGATGCTGAAGTACAACGTATCTGGCAAGACATGCAGACGTGGATAAGACAAAATGTGGCAGCGCCGCTGAAGACAGCGCGTAACCCCTGAATTTGGCAAACAGTCTGCCAAAGGCGATTCAGATTGATTTCACGGCATGGCTGAGCCAATCCCTGAACTGCTGCGCTTCTTCCCTCATTAATACCTCGGAAGGATAGACCAGGTAGTAGGCGATACCTGTCCTGACGGCCGTTTTGAAAGGCATGATCAGTTCGCGATTCTTCAACTCTTCCCTGACCATGGCTTTTCTTGCCAGCGCTATGCCGTAGCCGCGCTTGGCAGCCTCAATTGCGCCATTCGAATCTGCAAATACCGGGCCGTTGTTCCACACTACATCGCTTGCTGCTGTCGCTTCCAGCCATAGCCGCCAGTCGTGCCGGTGTTCGTCATGCAGCAGGGTGTAGGCACTTAATTCACCGGATGATTTCAACTGTTTTTTGCTTTTGAGCAGACGCGGACTACATATCGGCTGCAGGGGATCATCGATCAGCATTTCTGATTGTAATCCCTGATAGTTTCCCAAACCATGCCTGACAGCGAAGTCCACGTCATCGCGAGAAAAGTCTGCCAGCCGGTTGGTAGTGCTGATCCTGATATCAATCGCAGGATAGCTGGCGTGAAACTGCGGTAGTTGTGGCAACAGCCATTGCATGGCAAACCCTGGCGTGCAACTGACCGTGATCCTGGGAGGCGTACGCTGCTCTTGCAGGCGTCTGGTCGCTTCTTCCATTTGCCTGAATGCCGTGCGTATGCCCATGAAATAGCGTTCACCTTCTGCAGTCAGGGCGATACCGCGCAGGTCTTTCTTCAACAACGCCATCTGCAAGATATCTGCCAGCTTGCTCAGTTGCTGGCTGACAGCTGCCGGTGTGACATTTAATTCAGCCGCCGCGTTTTTGACGCTCAAATGGCGGCTCACACATTCAAAATATTGCAGGGCTTTCAGTGGCGGAAGGCGGTTCATATTGATTTAGTTTTTCTAAACCATCAATAGAAATGATGATTTGTCTTCGTCATTGTCTCAGTGATTAAATCATGCAATACAGGAATTGATGAAAAGAATAACTTACTTCAAATCTGTATAGAAAAAATATTTTGCATTTGCAAGAACTTGATTAACAGGAGCAACATTTGAAAACTACTGACATTATCCGGCTCATCATCCTCGCTGCTATCTGGGGTGCAAGTTTTTTATTCATGCGTATGATCGTACCCACACTAGGTGCCATGCCAACTGCATTTTTTCGCGTATTGTTTGGTGCTGCGGGCCTGATCGTCATTTTGCTCATCATGCGCATACGCTGGGATTTTAAAGGAAAGCTGGGTACTGCCATGATGCTGGGAGTCATTAATTCCGGCATTCCCTTTGTCATGTTCAGTCTGGCGGCAAAGCTGTTGCCCGCCGGCTATTCTGCAATCCTGAATGCCACGACACCGCTCATGGGTGTGATTATCGGTATGCTGTTTTTTTCTGAAAAACCTGGCCTCTACAAAGTACTGGGTGTTTGCATCGGCATAGCCGGTGTCGCAGTGTTGACCACCACCGGACCTGTACAGTACAGCGTACAACTACTGATTGCTGCGGCGGAATGCATGGTGGCAACAGGATGCTATGGGCTGGCCAGCTTTCTGACCAGGAAATGGATCACAGCCAAAGGCGGACTCGATAGCAAGCTTGTCGCTTTTGGCAGCCAGCTAGGCGCAACTGTCTTGCTGCTGCCAATTTTTTCTTATGGCGCGATGACGCAGGCACCAGCCTCATGGGGCAACAGCGCGCTATGGCTGACAATGGCGGCGTTGGGCTTGATATGCACGGCACTGGCTTATATCCTGTATTTCCGCTTAATCGCCGACATAGGTCCGGTAAAGTCACTGACAGTCACTTTCTTGATACCACCCTTTGGCGTCCTGTGGGGTGCGCTATTCTTGAATGAAAGCATCACGCTGGCCCATCTCATGGGTGGTGCACTGATAGGTCTCGCCGTATGGCTGGTGTTACGACCGGAGAAATCACGCAATACCTGAAAGGAAGAAATCGCTGGTCATGCATGTCTGCCCTGATTAAGTTGTACAATTCATTGCTGTTTTATCCGGCGTTTCAAACATGCAAGTACATCCACAAAGAAACCTTACAGGAGAACACCATGCAGCTTCGCGAAGACTTTAATAGCCTGGTTGGTACCATCGAAGACAATACGACAGTCAACCGCCGCAGCTTTATACAGACCGCAGTTGGTGTAGGCTTTGCCGCAGCGGTGGCACCAGTATGCGCACAGACCATGATCAAGACTGACCGGGCAGGCTTGACGGACGGCGTGGCCAAATTGACTGTAGCTGGTGCAGAAGTGCCTTTGTACTTTGTCAAACCTGAGGGCAAAAGCAATTTGCCGGTGATACTGGTGATTTCCGAAATTTTTGGTGTACATGAACATATTGCCGATGTCGCACGTCGCTTTGCCAAGCAGGGTTATCTGGCGCTGGCTCCAGAATTGTTTGTACGTCAGGGTGATGCCAAGAATGCCGCCAGTGTCGCAGAATTGATGAAGGAAATTATTTCCAAGGTGCCGGATGCGCAAGTCATGGGTGACCTGGATGCAGTAGTAGCATGGGCAGGCAATAATGGCGGCGACACCAAGCGCCTGGGCATCACCGGCTTTTGCTGGGGTGGCCGCATTACCTGGCTGTATTCTGCCCACAACCCCAATGTCAAAGCCGGCGTGGCCTGGTATGGCCGCTTGCAGGGCGAATCCACGGCACTGACACCCAAACACCCTATCGATATCGCTGCCAACCTGAAAACACCGGTGCTGGGCCTGTATGGTGCCAAGGACCAGGGTATTCCGGTTGAGTCTGTCTTCAAGATGGAAGTCGAACTCAAAAAAGGCAATAGCAAATCAGAATTCAAGGTCTATGAAAATTCTGGCCATGCCTTCAACGCTGACTACCGCCCCAGCTATAACGAAGCCGATGCCAAGGACGGCTGGGGTCGCGCCCTGGCCTGGTTCAAGGCAAATGGCGTAGCCTGATTATCATCTCTCTTCTGTCACGAGCAGGTCTGGTGCAAACCGGATCTGCCTGTCTCATTCATTACTCTACCCAGGACCATCATGCACACTTACGACTATGATTTATTCACGATAGGCGGCGGTTCTGGTGGTGTGCGGGCCAGCCGCTTTGCGGCACAGTATGGTGCCCGTGTTGCATTAGCTGAATCCGGGCCATTGGGCGGCACTTGCGTCAACGCAGGTTGCATCCCCAAAAAGCTGATGTCGTATGCTGCGCATTATCATAGCGACTTTGAAGAAGCTGCCGGCTTTGGCTGGAGCCTGAGTGAGCGACGCTTTGACTGGGCTACCCTGATCGCCAACAAGGACAAGGAAATCGCCAGGCTGAATGGCATCTATAATCAGATACTGACGAATGTCAACGTAGATGTCATCGCTGGCCATGCCCAGATTGTGGATGCGCACACGGTTGTGGTTAACGGTAAAAGCTATAGTACACATCACATCCTGATCGCCACCGGCGGCCATCCAGTCAAACCGGAATTGCCTGGCAGCGAATTGGGTATTACTTCGGATGAATTCTTTCATTTGCCTGCACTGCCACGCCATGCGGTAGTACAAGGCGGCGGTTATATTGCGGTAGAGCTGGCCTCGATCTTGAACGGACTGGGTTGCAAGGTCACGCTGGTGCAGCGCGGGACACAAATCTTGCGCAGCATGGATGCGGATCTGGGCCATTTCCTGCTTACTGAAATGCGCAAGAAAGGCGTGGAGATTGCTCTCGATACCAGCATTGCATCCATCACTGTCCACGGCGACAGCAAACAGGTAGTGCTCAGCGATGGCCGCATACTGGAGAGTGATTGCATCCTGTTTGCCACAGGCCGCAAGCCTAATGTCAGAGGCCTGGGCCTGGACAATGTGGGCGTACAGATACGTGAGAATGGAGCGATCATTGTCGATGAGCACTTCACCACCAATGTCGCCAACATCTACGCCATAGGCGATGTCATTGACCGAGTGGCGCTGACTCCGGTAGCACTTGCAGAAGGCATGGTCGTTGCGGCCAATTTGTTCCAGCACGGACGCAAGCTGATGTCATATGAAAACATTCCCACTGCGGTGTTCAGCCACCCGAACGTGGCGACATTGGGGATGACTGAAGCCAGGGCACGCGAAAAACATACGCATGTCAACATCTTCAAAAGCGAATTCAAGGCACTCAAGCACACGCTGTCGGGTTCAAGCGAACGTTGCCTGATGAAGATGATCGTCGATGCCGATACTGACCACGTATTGGGCATGCACATGGTGGGGCCGGATGCGGGCGAAATCATCCAGGGCTTTGCAGTCGCCATGCAATGCGGCGTGACCAAGGCCCAGGTCGACGCCACCATAGGCGTACATCCTACCATTGCAGAAGAATTTGTGACGATGAGGACGGCGGTGGTATAGCTGCAGGAAACTGTTCCAGTAAATAGATATTGCCAGTGTTTCGTAGTTGTTTAGTATTTTCCTTGAACTCACTCCTTCTGACACAACTTTGCATAAATTTCATCTCCCGTTTTTCCTCGCCATCATGCTTGGCCTGTTTTCAAACAACTCCCATGCTGCATGCCCCGATGACTTACTGGGTGATTTTGCCAGCGAAAAAAATGGCCCTGCCATCATCAGGATAGAGAAAATACATGGTGAACTTACCTACCGCATGTCAACTGACAGCCAGCAGTGGGATGCCAATGTTCACAAGAGTGCGTTGGTCGCGCAGGACAAACTGTTGCAGTTACTAAAAGAGCAGAGTCTGCTCAAGACTTCATGCGCGATGTGGGTAGACAGTGGCGTACTGATGAAACTGCCAGTAGGGACACCCCTGCAAGTCAGTTCGCCAACCCAAAAATCTTATATAGACAGGGATGTGACGACTGGCTATGTCTATTACATCATGCAAGGCTTCATGCTGGAAGCGACTGATTTGTACCCCGTTACCGCCAAGGGTATTTCGCCAGCCGCACCTGAACCTTTAAAGAAAAGGCCTGAAGGCAAAGAGGTACCTGATACGGCTGCAATTTGCCCAGGCAACAGGCTGCCTGATGTGCAGCAAACTGCTTTTGATAATTTGCGCACCAGTACCAAAGACTGGTTCAGGAAACGCTCACCGCAAATGCAACTGGAATTTATCTGTGGCCAGTGGCTGCATGCAGCAATGCTGAAGTTTCCTGGCATGGCGACAAAAGACGAAAAGGAAAGAACTTCGGCCCTTGAGAATTTTCGTGAATTGCTGCAGGCAGGCCAGATACCGCGCGACGAAAATGGCGATGCGCAATGGCTGAAAGCTGCATCCGGGCTACTCAGCGGCAATCATGACTGGAACACCGTCGTATCTTTGCAAAAAGAGTTTTATGATTTGTTCGAGCAAGCTGTCTTCCCACATCTGGCTGTACCCGCCCCTTATGAAAATGGTTATGCCAATACCGAGCTGCTTAAACAGACACAGTTTATGCCAGCAGAACAAGCCCTGCGTGTACTGAAAAAATTCAACCAAAAAGGATTCCTGACGTCCTCCAGAGAAAAGCCGGAGTCAAGGAGCTATGCCTTATCACCAGTGGCAATGGAACTATTGCAGCACTATCGTGACTTGGGCAAAGTATCAGCAACCACTCTGGACTTTCTGCTACCACTGGCAGGTGCAGACGCCATCAATGACAGGGACTTGATGCGCAATGCTGTTGGCAGCAAAAGCGGGGATGCAGCACAAAGACTACTGGAACGTGGTGCAAATCCACTACGCACTGGAGTTTTGGCGCAGGCCTGGGATACGCCCGCCTACCTAGTCTTGTTGGCTGCCGCCCTGGCCCGGCATGTATCAACCAAGGACAAAACCCGTTTACCCCAGGCAGAAGCTGAAGCCGTCCTCATTCGCATACTTGACACCCGCGAGTATGAAAAGAAACTGGATTGGCAAGAGGTGAATTTTTTGATCAGCGTTGGCGCAGATATCAATCATGTGTTCGAACAGCAAAAACCAGAGAATATAGGCGTATATGCACACACTCATCCAGAAAGGACGATGCAATTGGTAACACGCGGTTTGCGGCTAGACAAAAGCCACGAATACAGCGATGGAAAAAACAAGACCTCTGGCGAATTACTGCCTTTGTATTTGCGTTTTGAAGGTTATGAACCGCATCGTGACGACCTGATACGCGCCATGCTAGCAAAGTACAATAATGTGAATACTGCTTCTGTATGTCCAAGCTGTGGGCTAAATTATCCCATGGACTACGCAGCTAAATCCGGGCGGGTCGATCTGGTGAAAACCTTGCTTGAATTTGGTGCCAATCCAAACAACGTGAATGTAGATGGCTCATTAAGTTTTTGGCAGGCAGTCACCAAAAACCAGCCTGATATGCTGAACATGATGGCAGCTTCAAAATTCAAACTCAATTTGAATGCCGTTGATAAAAACGGCATATCAATACTGGCCTGGGCCAATTGCCTGAAGGCTGATGCAGCGGCAGCATGGTTGAGCAAAAACGGCGCGCTGGAAATTGGCCGCGAGATTTGTGCCAAACTTAAATAAACCTATTTTAAGTTTGCTGCACTAAACCATACAGACCCAGTATATCTAATTCAGAGTTTGCTAAAGTGGATTCAACGGAATGTACTCTAGTACATGAGCATTTTGAGCAGCACATATGCCCCACGTGGACTCCGATTGCGCACACGCAGTTAGATCAGAACAGGTACTTAGATCCAGGTGAAGCTGTTTCAGCCTGCCTTATAGACCAAATATCTTTCGTTCACACTGCAGTTTATCTTCCTCTTTTTCCAATTTTTCACAGTTGCGGATACGTGGTTTTAATTCTGTCAGTTCGGTATATTTTTGATTGTTCTCTATCGCCGCACATTTCCTTAAGTTGTACACATAAATATAGGTAGTGTCGACATCAGGATTTTCAAAAACCTCATCAATTATTTTTGGCATTACCCGCAAAGTAAGCTGGTCATTCTGCAATCCAGTTTTGACGAGAGCGCTGACACTTTCTTTTGACATTCCCTTGTCTCTGGCAACGGCAATATTGGATGCGGACTGTCCGATATTTTCGCATAGAGGCACGCGTACCAAAGGATTCCATGCAGACCGTGGGTGTCTATCGAGGTAATTGGCAATATAGCGTTTATCTGCATTTTGGCCCTTGTAATGCGAACAAGCATCAACAATTGCAGCTTGAGTCCAGCCACTTTTGATTGTCTGATCTGCATAAATAAGCTCATAGATTTTTTCAACAACCGCGGTGTAAGCAGACATCAGGTTTGCCGGAATTTTAAGATTACGATTCATCGATGCCTTGACTATTTCAAATGCCGTCGCCTTCGGCGTTGCAGCATCACGTCCGTTCACTGCGAAGTCTGCATACATATCCAGGGTAGAACAAACCATCAGGGTTTCTTGATTGACAGGATTTTGGCTGCTTTGCTCTGCTGCCTCTACGGCAAATGGAAACACCATACTCAGGATAAAAAAGAGGGGAAATATTTTATTTTTCATTTTCTTGAATACCAAGTTTAGAAATAGTCAGGCTAATTAACACCACTCAGTTGATCCCGACGACAAAGCGACACATGAATGACGGTGATTCATAAATATTGATGCAACGGTGCAAAGATAACATAAATAAAACAGTATTTCTTAAGCTGTTCTTTCAAGGTTTTATAGTCTCATTCCATTTAAACGTCAGCTTGGATGTAAATGGGTGGGTACTGCACAGGACGAGGCCGCGTGGGCATTCACAGCGAGGAATAAAAAACTAAGCAAGACTGACTGGCATTTCAATTTCACGGGAGACATGGAGGCAGGGGGGATGATAAGGAAATCAGTGCCCTGATCAGGTGTGTTCAAGTGGCTTGGGGTAGGCGGGCAGTGGCGCATACTGACGCAAAGTCATCTGATGCGTATGTCTTTGCGAATGCTGCAGGCGAGATTGTGCGACGTGCTAATTTTACTGATGGGCCCTACTTCAATAATGCGATTGAACAGTACGAAAATTACGCCTCCTCCGAAGGCTGCATTCGCTTCGCCAGGGAGTCCGCAGAATACAATACCGTTCAACATTCCATTGCAGAGGGCAGCGATATCGCTACATCGACGCCGCTTCCACAAATTGTATTGGTTGGTGAACGGACGCATGAAAGTGTCTTGAAAGTCGTTGATCAACTTCGGGCGCAGCTCCATGCACCTATTGCAAAATCTACACCATGGTGGAAGTTTTGGTGAGCATGTCTTTACACAGATTTTGCTCCTTTCACCCTAAAGCGGGTACTGCTCACTCAGCGACAAATTTGCAGAAACCCCCGCAATATGTTTTAATTTGCAACCTGGTTGCAAATTCCCGAGGCTTAAAATTCATTCCACGCTGTTATCCATCCTGTTTGCTACCACAATTGCTGGTGTCCTGAGCATCACTGCGGCTGCCATTTTTTCGTTTTCACTGCTCTCCAAAGTCGTAGAGCGCATGGTCAGCCTGTCGGTGGGTATCATGCTGTCCACTTCTTTGCTGCATGCGCTGCCCGAGGCTTTTGAATCCGGTGCGGACACCCGCACCCTGTTCGCCTGCCTGCTGGGTGGCTTACTGGCTTTCTTTTTGCTGGAAAAATTCGCCATCCTGCGCCATTCGCATCATCACGAGGGTGACGGCCACCATCATGAACATGGTCACGATGCACATGAAGCTGGTAAGGCTGGCTGGATGATATTGGTGGGTGATGGCCTGCATAATTTCACCGACGGCATTTTGATTGCGGCGGCTTTCTTGGCTAACCCCAAGTTGGGCCTGGTGACTGGCCTGGCGATTATTGCCCATGAAATCCCGCAAGAGATAGGTGATTTCATCGTCTTGCTGAATGCCGGTTTCAGCCGCATGCGTGCTTATATGTATAACCTGATCTGCAGCATGATGGGTGTGGTTGGTGGTGTGCTGGGCTATTACACGCTGGAAAGCGCCAGCGGCATGATCCCCTATGTGCTGGTGTTTGCGTCTTCCGGGTTTATCTATATCGCAGTCAGTGATCTGATGCCACAGATGCAGAGGCGGGCGACGCTGAAAGAAACGATACCGCAGATTATCCTGGTGTCACTGGGGGTGGTGCTGGTGTTATTTGTGACTAGTCACAGGTAGTTATTGAAATTCTCGTAGGTTGGGCCGAGCCTCGTTAGGCTACGGGGTATCAGCCCAACACTTGGCCTCAATAAACATATATCTTACTTAAACGCCGGGTGTTGGGCTAATGAAGCGTAGCTTAGCGAGGCCCGGCCCAACCTACAAGCCCAACCTTCGCGCTAACTCAACGCTCCACAGGCCGCGACACATCCGCGCACCACTCGCTCCATGATCCCGGATACAAGGCAGCACCATGCAGGCCTGCCACTTCCAGTGCCAGCATGTTATGACAGGCGGTTACACCTGAGCCGCATTGCATGACAGCCCCGCTGGCATCGCCAACGATAACTCCCCACTCCTGTTGCAACTGGTCTGCTGGTTTGAAACGACCATCGGCTTGCAGGTTATCTTTGAAAAAGCGGTTTTTTGCACCGGGGATATGGCCACCTACAGGATCTATCGTTTCGTTCTCACCACGGAAACGATCCGGAGCACGGGCGTCAACCAGGGTTTTGGCTGTGTTACTGATATTGCCCAACACCTGTATGACATCAACGGTCAACGTCAATGCATGCTGCTCAGTGATATTGCCGCTACGTGCAGACGGGACTTCGGTTGTCACTGGTTGCCCTGCTGCTGCCCAGGCAGGCAGGCCACCGTCCAGCACAGCCACGGCGCGGTGCCCCACCCAGCGCAGCATCCACCACAGGCGTGCGGCAAACATGCCGCCATGCGCGTCATACACGATGACCTGGCTGTCACCATTGATACCCAGCGCTTGCAAAGTCGCGATGAAGTCAGCTTTTTCAGGCAGGGGATGGCGGCCACGGAAGACACCATCCGGGCCGATCTTGGCAGCCGACAAGCGCTGGTCCAGATGCACGAATTGTGCACCGGGGATATGCCCCTGGTCATAGGCAGCCTGGCCGGCATTGGTGTCCATCAAATCATGACGGCAATCCAGCACGACCCAATTCTGGTCTGCGATATGTGGGGCCAGCTCTATTGCACTGATCAATGTTGTGTACATCTTGGTCTCCTGAAAAATAAGATGATGATTATTCTGAACTGATGGCATCGCCAGGTATGGATTTGCGATTGGTTTTGGCATTATAGAATGTTGCGATCAGGCCGCTACATAAAATCACGGCGATACCTATCCAGCTTAACCAGGCCAGGCTGACTTTCCAGATCAGCAAATCCCATACACTGGAAAACACGATGCCCACATATTGCAGGTTGGCTGTGACCAGAGTATTACCAAGACGGTAGGCGCGTGTCATGGCCATTTGTGCGCTGGCGGCTGTCACGCCTATCGCCAGCAGGAGCATGATGCCTTTACTATCCAGATGGTGCCAGGTGACATCGCCCGCAGCGGCATAGACTGATTTGCCGATCAACGCACCCAATAATCCAGCCACGGCGCAGGTCAGGGAAAAATAAAACACCACACGGTATTCAGGCTCGCCCAGCAAACCCATTTGCCTGACTTGCATATACGCCCAGGCCGCCAGCATACCCGACAACAGGGCCAGCATGCCACCCATGACCTGGTCAGCATGTATGCTGGGGCGCAACAGCAAGACCACGCCAACAAAGCCCATGATGATGGCGGCGATGGGTTGCCAGGTCAGGCCGCGCTGCTTGTTCCACCAGGCACCTGTCAGCAAGATGGCGGCTATCCAGATCGGTGACATGTAATTCAGTGTCACGGCCATCGCCAGCGGCAATTTACCCAGGGCATAAAACCATAACCATAGTGAGACTACGCCGACACCACCACGTACCAGATGATGGTAAGGCATGCGCGTTTTCAAGCTACCGCCCTGGAACTTGACCAGTACGGCGATCATCAACATGCCTATGGCACCACGATAAGCAACAATTTCAGCGGTGGAATAATCAACCGATGCCAGCTTGACGCAAACACCCATGATGGAAAACAGAAAACTGGCAACCAGCATCCATAAAGACTGCATAAAAACACGACTCCAAAAGATAAGGGAGGCACAGGCCTCCCATATTTACGCTATCAACACTACACTGCGATTTTTCTTCGGTACCATTCATGGAAGTGCTGCATGCCATCTTCCATGGGCGACTGGTAGGGGCCAACTTCATTGACACCACGGTCAAACAGAATCTTGCGCCCGGCATCCATACGCTGGCCTATCTCATCATCCTCGACGCAGGTTTCCATATAGGCGGCACGTTCGGCCTCTATGAATTCACGTTCGAACAAGACGATTTCTTCAGGATAATAAAACTCAACCACATTGCGGGTTTTGCCAGTAGCAGTTGGCCACAGGGTAGATACCACCAGCACATGTGGATACCATTCAACCATGATGTTCGGGTACAGCGTCAACCAGATCGCGCCGTACTTGGGTGCTTCACCATTACGGAACTTCAGTACCTGCTCTTGCCAGCGCTGGTAAGTGGGTGAGCCAGATTTTTGCAAACCCTTGTGTACGCCCACGGTTTGCACGCTGTAGTCTTCGCCGAATTCCCATTTGAGGTCATCACAAGAGACAAAGCTGCCCAGGCCAGGATGGAAGGGTTCGACGTGATAATCTTCCAGATAGACTTCGATAAAAGTCTTCCAGTTGTAATCACATTCATGTACTTCGACATGATCCAGCATATAGTCAGTGAAATCCAGGTCCTGGGTGACACTGAGTTTGGACATGCGTTCCATGACGTTGAAGCCGTTTTGCTCGAACAGCAGGCCATTCCAGTTTTGCAATGGTGTGCGCTGCAAATTCAGGCAAGGCGTGTCGGCAAAATGTGGCGCGCCTATGAGTTCGCCTTTGAGGTCATAAGTCCAGCGATGCAGCGGGCAGACAATATTATTGGTATTGCCGCGCCCATTGAACATCAATGCCTGGCGGTGACGGCAGACATTTGACATCAGTTCTATGCCCTGTGCGCTACGCACCAGCATGCGGCCTTCGTTTTCGGCAGCAAGCGTGGCAAAGTCGCCGACATTGGGCACCATGAGTTCATGGCCGACATAACGCGGACCAGACTGGAATAAATCTTTGATTTCGCGCTGTAACAGCGTTTCATCAAAATACACGTGAACCGGAAGTTGCGCGTCAGAACGCGCGAGTGTAGACAAAGAAGCCAGATCGGACATCCCCACCCCCCAAATTAATTTGCACCAACCTAAGAGAGAAAGAATCCACAAATACCTGTTCCGTAAGGACTTTCAATCCAGACGAAAATTCAAACGATCAAACGACTTGAAGAGGAAATTTTGGACAGAACCGGGGATTATACCTGAACTTGAAAAAAATGGCCTGAAATGATGATGAAATGATATAAAAGTATTAGAAATTACTGGATTTGCAGAGAAGGCAGCGTTGAGGGCCGTCGTGTTGACGACGCAAGCCTCTCGCTAATCTGCCGTCAAAGCAAAGAGGCTAAAACAATTCTGGTCATAGCGCAGCCTGACCTTAAGCCGCCTGCAAGACAGCTTTCAACTGCCGCAAAGACAAGGCTGATTCTGCTGCAATACGACGACGCAAGACCAGGAAATTCAGGATTCTCAACATCAGGCTTGGCAATTCGTAATGCAGATGTCGTTCAAACAAAGTACCCGTCGCAGTTGCTGATAAATGATAACTGACCGTCAGGCTGGCACCGTTATCGACTGTTGCCTGCCCTGTCCAGCGACGCCGATCTTGGTATTCAGTCACAGTCCACACCAGATGCCCGGTACGGCCACCGGCACGCACATCTTCTTCAAACCTGGTTCCGCCGGTGGCGATACCAGTTTGATCCATGTAGAGCTTCAAGGAAGAAGGATGCCAGTCTGGCCAGTGTACAGGTGTGCAGGCATAGTCAAATACCTGCTGGACAGGACGTTGTATCTCTATGGCATTGTAGATATGTGTGCTCATGGTGTGCCCTTGTCTCCGATCCAATTGTTTTAATTTTGATTTAACTTCGATCCAGGGCAGCGCGGGTATAAGCTTCGACATTGTCGAGCAGCTTTTCAGTGGCAGCAACGGCTGCCTCGGCATTGCCACTGGCAATTGCATCTGCCAGGTCGGCGTGGGTCATGGCGGTGAGATGCAGGATGTCCTCAAACTGTGACTGTATCTTCCAGAAACGACGTGACAAGGCATGCATGCGCTGCAGCGCAGATACCAGGAATTCATTTCCGGCCACTTCAAATACCAGTTGATTAAAGGCACTATCTGTTTCGCTGAGGATGAATTCATCAGCCTTGTCGGCGGCTTCTCGGAAGCCTGCCGCCAAGGTGCGAAACTGTTCACGTTCATCCTTGCCGGCCTTGCGGGTAGCGATGCGTATGAGGCTGCCTTCCATGGCGCGGCGTGCTTCTATCAGGCGCATCTGGCATTGCAGGTCAACTTCACTGACGATCATGCCGCGCCTTGGCAAGACCTTGATCAGCCATTCTTGCGCCAGTCTTTGCAAGGCTTCACGCACAGGTGTGCGACCCAGATCGAGGTAATCACAGAGTTCACTTTCAGTAATCGCCTGACCAGGTTTAAGGTCCAGAGAGACGATACGTAATTCCAGCAGGCGATAAGCACGCGCTGCCTGTGATTCGTTTTTGATGATGGGAAAAAGTTTGCTGAATTCTGTTTTATCCATGGTCTGCTGGTGATATAGACGACTGTTGTTTCAAAGATTTTATTTGGCATCAGGGGACATCATTACCAAGCTGACAGGCTCCAGTGGTGCTTGCGGATGTGGCACTGGTGGCTGCATGCCAAGCTCCTGATAGCGTCTGGCCACTTCCGGTTTCAGGTGCTGTGAACCATAGCCATTGAAAACGGTGCCCAGCAAACTGCGCTGCAAATCTGATGTGCCGAGCAACCAGTCAGCAAAGGGAAATGTCAGATTCATATTGTAGTCGGTCATCAGCGCCTGGGTATGGTGCACCATATGATTCCGGCGCATGGTGTTCACCAGGGGCAGATGCCTGACCAGGCTATTTTCATCGACATGGCAGAGAAAATGCATGGCTTCATACAAGAGGTAAAAAGCGATGGCAGTGGCAAATACGATATAGCCAAGATTGCGCCCCGCCACCAATGCGCAGACCAGACCCAGCAAGACACTTTGAATAGCGATCATGACAAAGGCATAGGCCGGAAAAAACACGATACGGTATTCACGCGTGCTGGCGACACGCATTTCTTCATGAGTGAAGTAATGATGATGTTCCTTGGTGTGGCGATACCAGATCAATTGCGATAGGCGATTCTTGCCGCGTTTGTGCAAACGGTTTTTATGCACATACCATTCATTCAGGTTGGCAAACAGCAAGGTCGCTGGCACACCCAGCCAGGTCCAGCCAGCAGTCTGCACCTGGGACAGCGCCGCCACAATGAGGGCAATACCAAGACCAAACACAAACAAGCCATGCAAGACCCCGTTGTAATAAGGACTGGTGGCAGCCTGATACTGGCTGCGGAACAAACGCTGCTTGTCATCCATGTTGTCATCCTCAAAATAGTTTAATTTTCGCCGAACAACTGATATATCACATGTTCATCATATACCATTCTTAAAAATTGAAAAGCACCTGCGTGGGTATTTTTTTGTTCGCGCAGTGTTTTCCCAACACGCAATCACAAGCTGTCACATAGCTGCACCACCTGTCGATGGTATTGACGAAGGTTCTGGACAAAGGTGAGAAATAACAGGAAATAAGGTGTCAGAAGCAGTGCAAAACCTGCTGATATAGCCTGTTGTGATGAGCCTACAATTCTTGCCTGTCAAAAACGCAAGACTTCATTTTAGTGAATTTCATCTAAAAACCCTTCTATATCAGTCTTGCTCAGGCATCTACAGAGTGCATATAAATGATTTAACAATTTACAACTGCAGTTGCGCCGTCACAAATTCCCAACACTATTCATTTTCCTGACTGTTTTATGTTGCATAGCAACTTGCTAATCCAGCGCGGGAAACCTAGCCTGAGCTTGCCATATCAAGATCTGCTCACAAGAGGCAGACACATAGGCACCGCTGCGTTTCATTTCAACGATAACAATGAAAGAGACAAAATGAAAAAACAAATGGTAAAAAGTGTAGTGATGTTCGTCATGGCCATGATGGTGTTACCAGCACCGTCCTGGGCAGCAGGTTATACGGAGACAAAATATCCCATCGTGCTGGTGCACGGCCTGTTCGGGTTCGATAACATCGGCCCGGTAGATTACTGGTATGGAATCCCCTCAGCCCTGCGCAGTGATGGTGCGAAGGTCTATGTTACCCAGGTTGCGGCTGCCAACAGCACCGAAGTCCGGGGCGAACAATTGCTGACCCAGGTTAAACAAATCCTGGCCGTCACAGGTGCAGCCAAAGTCAATCTGATAGGACATAGCCATGGTGGCCCCACCATACGCTATGTGGCATCCGTCAGGCCCGACCTGGTGGCATCGGCAACCTCGGTAGGTGGCGTAAACCGCGGCTCCAAGGTGGCAGATGTTTTGCTTGGTGTAGCACCGGCAGGTTCATTGTCGAACACCGTACTGGTCTCGATCACGAATGGCCTGGCACAAGTCATCAGCTTCTTGTCAGGCAGCCCGACCATGCCGCAAAACTCACTGGCCGCAGCTAATTCGCTAAGCACGGCAGGTTCGCTGAAGTTCAACGCCAAATACCCTGAAGGCGTACCAACAACAGCATGCGGTGAAGGTGCCTACACAGCACGCGGTGTGGCGTATTTCTCCTGGAGTGGTGCCAAGCCTTATACCAATTTGCTTGACATCATAGATCCTGCCCTGGCACTGACTTCACTGGCATTTGCTGGTGAAAAAAATGATGGCCTGGTTGCCAGCTGCGCCACCCATCTGGGCAAGGTAATACGTGATGACTATGCAATGAACCATCTGGACGAAGTAAATCAGACCATAGGCCTGACAAATATCTTTGAAACCAATCCGGTTACCCTGTATCGTCAACATGCAAACCGCCTGAAAAATCAAGGCCTGTAACACTGGCCCCGGATGTAGTCCACGCAAAGATGTAAATTTGAACAAGGAGCGGGAGTCTATGAGAACAGCCAATCTGGCATTTGCTGGCGCGACGGCTTTGGTCGTCGCGGTTTTTTTCGTTTTTACTTCCCTGAAATCAGAAAGCAATAACGAACCCATCAAGCAACGCAAGGCCGATAAAAGCTTTGACTTCGTCCGCTCGTTTGAAGGTACCACCCAGGACGGCAATATCGGGCAAACTGATACCAGTCAATTGCAAGTCAGCGCAGAATTACGCCTGCTGTTTGATTACTACCTGGCCGCCACTGGCGAGAAAAAATTACCCGAGATACGCGCCGAAATTGAACGCGTACTGGATCAAAAACTCAGCGGCAATGCCGCCATACAGGCCAAAAACTTATTGGCCCGCTACATCCAATACAAAGAAGCACTGGTTGGTGTGGAAGCCAATGCACAAAACGTCAATGCGGGCAAGACCAGCATAGCTGCAGCAGCCCGCCAACGCTGGTCTGCCATGCAGCAAACCCGCCAGCGCTTCTTCAGTGAAAAAGAAAACCAGGCCATGTTTGGCTTTGACGACGCCTATGATATCGATGCCCTGAACCGAATGGATGTCGCCGAAAACACCAGTCTGAATCAAGAACAGAAACTGGCACAACTCAAAGCCCTGGACGATGCCTTGCCTGCTGCATTGAGAGAAGAAAAAAATGCCCCCTATCAGGTCATACGCCTGGAAGAACAGGCAGCAAACCTGCGTGCCACAGGCGCCAGCGACGAAGACATCTACAAAATGCGCGCCGCCGCCACCTCACCAGAAGCCGCAAGCAGACTGGCCGAAGTCGACCGCGAAGAAAGCATCTGGAAAGCCCGCATACAGCAATACCTGGAACAAAAAAACAAGCTCAATACCGAAATGGCATTCCACAGCGCCACCGAAAAACAGGCAGCACTGGATCAGGTGCGCAAGCAGTATTTTAATGCGGATGAGCAGCGCAGGTTGCCTGCGTATGAGTGAGGATGAATCAGAGAAAAACAAGCATCTCCCTCAAGCATTGAGGGAGATGCTCATTGAGTGATGATAGGCATATGTATAGCGGCAAAACGCCCTATGGCCCCATTCCAATTTTGTATGTCGGTTTTTTCTCGTTTGTCACATAAACCGTGACGTCAGAATCAACTGCCCTGAGACTCCCATCCGGAGCAAAAGATACGCTCCATTCGCCATTGAATTTCTTTTCTGTAGCCGTCCAATCAGAATAGTAAATAAATGAAAGATGGGTGAGCGCAAATTTCCTCATATCAAGCCGTCTCTCTTTCGCCAGAAAACTCTTTGCAGATTCAACGACTTCACTCGCTTGCAGAACCGGGGCCCTATTCTCCAGAACCTGAGCAGTGACCGGCGGTGCCGCCGTCGCACCATTCAGATGAAACAACTGCACCAACACTATTGCAGACAAAAAAGATTTCACCGGCCAGCCTTTCAAAAAAATAAGCGGTAGATCTACCCAGGTCAGAGACTTTCAGTCTAACCGCAAGCTTGAGTAACTACACATGCTGATCAACCAGCAAAGGATTTCCGTCAGGATCTATCGCCATGAAATACGCTGGCCCTGTCGTTGATTCATCTGCCTGCTCAGTCAATTGCACGCCTTGCTGTTTCAATTGGCGCTGCAATTCTCGTACATCGGTAAAACTTTCCAGTGCATTCGCGTTGCTGTCCCAGCCGGGGTTAAAGGTTAGCATATTCTTTTCAAACACACCCTGAAATAAACCTATGACATGCTCACCATTCTTGAGTATCAACCAGTTTTGCGAAGCATCACCAGCAAATTTTTTGAAGCCAAATTTTTCATAAAATGCAAGTGATGCCGCCAGGTCCTTGACGGCGAGGCTGATAGAAAAGTTACCGAGTTGCATTGACCTCTCCCAGAAGTGAAAAGACTATCAAAAATTCAAATTCCTTGCTTCGTCATGTATTAAATTATTTTTTGTAATACAGGAACATCGCGTATCTGTACAACTCAGTTGTTGGGCCGCCACAGGAGAGCTTGCAGCCCCATAATGCTGCAATAAAAAAGCGGAGGAATCTCATAAAGTGGAAATAGAGAAAGAACAATGGCTATAGTATCGCTGCAAATGCATGCAGACGGATATTGTGCAGAGTTTTTCTTAAAAATTAGAGGTGGGATGTTGGGAGCGCCGCTTTGAACAAACTTTGACACGGCATGCGAGTACTTTATTGCAGATGTTTTCGCTTTTAAGCATATTACTGCACCGTAGCGAACTCAGACGAGACTCATCTCTTCTTCAGCTTCTTGCTCATCCGGCGTATTTTCCAACGCCTCAGTCAGAGCGCGATCGACGACGCGGTCGAGTTCGAGTATCTTCGCGCGTTTTTCGCGGAAGGTTTGTTCGAGTTCTTCGGCAGTGACCTGGAAGGTTTTTTCCTTGTCACCGGTAGTGAAGATGTACAGACTGCGCATGGGGCTGACCCAGGCGAGTTTGACCTTGGTGGTACCACCGGTTTTTTTAGTGAATTCCAGCCAGACGCCGCGCTCGAGTTCAGTAACGGTATCAACGTGCTCATCTGGCGGAGGTGCAGGCTCGGCCTCGGCCTTGCCTTCCGCTTCTGCACGTTTTGCCATCCTGCGTTCAGCGGCTTGCTGTGCGACTTCAACGGCGATTTCTATCTGACGTTCTGGCGACAGATCGAGTGGTGCGCGGACAATGGAGGCGTGGCACTCTGCCAGGTCAGCAAAGAACTGTACGCGGTCGGCGTCTTCCCATTTGATAAGGCTCAGCCATTTGTTCAGGCGTGCCAAAATTGCAGGCAGGCGGTTCAGTAATTCCTGACGTTGTTGCAGGGTGATCTTGGGTTTGACGCTCCAGATCAGATCGTCCATGGTCTTGATGGCGTCTTCAACGGCATAAGGTTTTTCTTCCTTGACGCTATAGGCCAGGGTCAACACCTTGGTCCAGCGGTCTTCGAGGAAGGTTTCAACAAAGGCGACGACTTCACCAGTGCCCACCCGCAATGAGACTTCGTGAGTGGCGGCAATACCAGCCTGTTTGACTTTTTCTTTTTTGAGCGCTGTTTTGATGGGCAGTTGCAATGCCTCTGCCGCTTCTTTCTCTTCTTTCTGTATGAAAGATTCGAGATCGTTGACGACTTCTTCAAACAGGGCGACTTCCTGGTCAAACTCTTGCTGCACACGATGGACGTTGCGCTGCATGGTCTGGAACAGGGGATCTTGCTGGCCTTTTTTCTGGTCCCAGGCCAAGCTGTAGCGTGACAGCAAATCAACCAGGCGACGGGCCGGATGGTTTTCCTGGAAAAAGAATTCCTTGTCCATCAAGGCAGCCTTGAGGACAGGTATTTGCAGAACCGAGATCAATTCCTTGATCTGTGTCGGGATAGCCTGATTGCGGAAGACGCTGTCAAAAACCTGTGACAGCAAATCCAGAGTATTTTTTTCTATGCCGGTATTGGCAATTTCCGGCATTTGCTCGCGCATTTGCGAAAGGCGCAATACGTCTTGCGCACCGGCCATCATTTGCTGCAGCTTGACGCTCTTTTGCAGGTCAGCGAGTTTTTGGAACAACTCTGCGCGCGCTACTGTCTGCGGTTCACCTGCCTGGGCAAAGCCAGAATAAGGTGTAGAACCACCAGCACCATCTGGTGCACCACCCATTTGACCTGATCCGCCAGACTGTCCACCGAAACTACCAGAGCCGCCACCAGCACCTGCAACGCCACCTGCTGATCCGCCGCCTGCGTTCATACCACCAGCGCCACCGCCATGTCCGCCACCAGAGTGGCTAGTTGCCTCATTCGCGGCACCGGCCTGGGCATTACCAGACAAAAGATTCCTGAGTTTTTGCGAGATATCGCCAGGGCTTGCTTCTTTACGTCTTTCTGAATTGCGATTACGGCGTATGCGGAAGGACTCATGCAAGTCAGGCAGAATGCCCTTGGCAATCAGCGCTTCATTGAGTGCATTTAAAATTGGTTCCAGATCAAACAGGATGTCTGCGCGCAACAGCGGCAACACCAGTTCGTGGGTATTGACTTCAGGGTCAAATTCACACCAGGCTGAATAGATGGTGTGCAAGAAAATTTCTGGGCGGAAGGGGTTTTGCGCAATACTTAATGCATCATGTTCCATTAGATGGGCAAAACGCATGTTCAGCGCAGCATACTGCTCGGCACTATCAAGTTCCAGCGTACGGCCAGCCCTGCTCAGAGCCAGCTTTTTGTCCATCTCTTCATAAGTAACCAGTGTCAGCGCAACGTCGGCATTGCTGGCGACAATTTTGACACCTTGCAGGAGAGCATCGATTTCCTTGCGGAATGCGGCTTCAAATCCTGCTGAGGTCAGGTAGAAAAAGGCATAGCCATTTTTTTTCAGCAATTGCCCTGCGTTAAAGCTCAGGTTTGCTTCGCGGGCATCCATGCTTTGCTCGGACAAAGCCAGGAAAGCATTTGCCAGCCGGGCAGAAAATGCATCGATTTGCGATGCTACCAGATGATTCGCCAGCGGAATAAGCGCGCGCAAGACTGCATCACGGGACTGCAATACAGTACCGGTAGGCTTGGGCTGGTGTGCTGGCGTGGACATGATAGCAATGAAGTCGGGTTGTTTTGCTCAGGCTACAATTAAAACAATGAAAGTAAGAAAATTTCTACAAATAGTAATGTAATGCAAATCGGCTACTACAATTGCAAAACATTAAGACAAGCTCATGACACATTTATAGTTTTTAAGGCAATTTGCCAATTAACTACTGATCATTGGAAAACAATTAATCTGCACAAGAATTAATCAAACTGGATGATAACGTACTATATACCGTTAATTTCCACATGGAAATGTTTGAAACGCAATTTCTACAAAAATTTAGTATAACTTGAGAACAAATCTAAAATCGGCAACAGCTTCGAGTAAGTCCCCTAAATTTGATTGCCATGATTGCAATAAACAGTAAATTTCTTGGGATTGCTCTAAAATAGCAGGTTGAACTCTGTTTACCTTACTTTTCACGCCGATTTTTACGTTTGGTTTCACTTTTTTTTGTTAACGGCGCGAAACAAACATTTCTTTATGACAAAAAAACAAGCAACTGCAAATCTATCTGTTCCGGCCCATTTGGAAGGTCTGTCCTTTGAAGATGCCATGGCAGAACTCAATAAACTAGTCTCCAGCATGGAAGCAGGCGAACTGCCGCTCGAAGCCTCTGTGAGTGCTTACCAACGTGGTTCTGAACTGGTGAAATATTGTGCAGCCCAACTCGAAAAAGTAGAGCAACAAGTCAAGGTGCTGGAAGCTGGCATGCTCAAGCCATTTGTCGATTCCAGCAACAATGGCGGCAGCAACGGCGGTGAGGAAACAACATGAGTGAACAATTTGGTAACTGGATGCGACAAACCCAGGCAGAGTGCGAAACCAGCCTGAAACAGTTTTTACCAGACGAAAATACGGTCCCGCAACAATTACATGCCGCCATGCGTTATGCGACTCTGGATGGCGGTAAAAGAGTGCGTCCCTTATTAGTGTACGCAGCGGGCCAGTTGTTTGATGCCCCAGCCACCTTGCTGAGCCGGGCAGCAGCAGCAGTGGAAATGATCCATGCCTATTCATTAGTACATGACGACATGCCCTGCATGGACGACGATGCCCTGCGTCGTGGCAAACCCACAGTGCACATCAAATATGACGAAGCAACCGCCTTGCTGGTGGGTGATGCCTTGCAGGCACAAGCCTTTTTGGTGTTGTCAGAGGGTGAAGGCGATGCTGCTGCCAAACTGGCCATGTTGCAATTGCTGGCACGCGCCGCCGGTTCTGTTGGCATGTGCGGCGGCCAGGCGATTGATCTGGCCAGTGTCGGTGTCGCCTTGAACCGCGAACAACTGGAACAAATGCACAGGTTGAAAACCGGCGCCCTGTTGCGTGCTTCTGTATTATTAGGCGCCATGTGCGGAAAAACCCTGACAGCTGATGATACTGCAGCACTGGATAGCTATACCTCCGCCATAGGACTGGCCTTCCAGGTGGTCGATGATGTACTGGATGCAACGGCAGATTCTGCCACTCTGGGCAAGACGGCAGGCAAGGACGCGGCAGATAACAAGCCGACCTTTGTCAGTCTCATGGGGCTGGACGCTTCACGCGCATTAGCCACGCAACTGTGCCATGATGCGCATGCAGCCTTACAAAATTTTGGTGACAAGGCAACGCTGTTGCATGAGTTGGCGGATTTAATTGTCCAGCGTCAGGCTTGATAGTTTTGTGTTAGCAGTAGAAATATATGCCAGTGCGCAGGGTGCGCCGTGCGCACCACAGCAGTAAAAAATAGTAAAGCGAACGATAGATTTGGCAAAGAATTCTGTCTAAGGATAGAGCCCGGACAGAAGTAAGCCCGAACAAGAATACCGTGCAAGTATGCGATAGCAGCTCTGGCTGTCAGCCAGACATGATGTAGCTGACAATCTGAGGCGTTTAGCCAAGTAATGAAAAGAATAATGACGACTTTATTAAACACCATTAATTCCCCCGCTGACCTGCGCAGCATGACTCGCAGCCAACTCAAGCCCCTGGCCGATGAGTTACGTCAGTATGTGCTTGAATCCGTTTCCAAAACCGGCGGCCATTTGTCGTCGAATCTGGGCACGGTGGAATTAACCATCGCCCTGCACTATGTCTTCAACACACCGGAAGACAGGCTGGTATGGGACGTGGGCCATCAGACTTATCCGCACAAGATTTTGACCGGCCGACGTGACCAGATGCATAGCCTGCGCCAGTTGAATGGCATCTCCGGCTTCCCGCGTCGTGCTGAAAGTGAGTACGATACCTTTGGCACCGCGCATTCATCAACCTCGATTTCTGCTGCGCTGGGCATGGCACTGGCTGCCCGCACCAAGGGTGAAGACCGCCACGCCGTTGCCATCATCGGCGATGGTTCGATGACCGCAGGCATGGCATTTGAAGCCATGAATAATGCAGGCGTACATGAAGACATCAATCTGCTGGTGGTATTGAATGACAATGACATGTCAATCTCGCCACCGGTCGGTGCATTGAACCGTTACCTGGCGCGTTTGATGTCGGGCAAGTTTTATGCAGCAGCCCGCAATGTCGGCAAATCGGTCTTGCCTTCACCGGTACTGGAACTGGCCAAGCGCTTTGAAGAACATGCCAAAGGCATGATCGTACCAGCCACCATGTTTGAAGAATTCGGTTTCAATTACATAGGCCCTATCGATGGCCATGACCTCGACTCATTGATACCGACACTGCAAAACATCCGCAACCTCAAAGGTCCGCAATTTCTGCATGTGGTTACCAAAAAAGGTCAGGGGTATAAACTGGCCGAAGCTGACCCTGTTTTGTACCACGGTCCCGGCAAGTTCAACCCGGCTGAAGGTATCAAACCTGCGGCGGCACCGGCCAAGCAAAGCTATACCCAGGTATTTGGTAACTGGTTGTGCGACATGGCTGCGGCTGATCAAAAACTGGTCGCCATCACCCCTGCCATGCGCGAAGGTTCAGGCATGGTGGAATTTGAAAAGCAATTCCCCAAGCGTTATTACGATGTCGGCATCGCTGAACAACATTCAGTCACTTTTGCAGCAGGCCTGGCTTGTGAAGGCCTGAAGCCTGTCGTCGCCATCTACTCCACTTTTTTACAGCGTGCTTACGATCAATTGATCCATGACGTCGCACTGCAAAACCTGGACGTAACTTTTGCACTTGACCGCGCTGGCCTGGTGGGTGCCGATGGTGCAACGCATGCAGGTAATTATGATCTGGCCTATCTGCGCTGCATCCCGAATATGGTCGTCATGGCAGCCTCAGATGAAAATGAATGCCGTCAGATGCTGAGCACCGCCTATCAATACTCCGGCCCTGCCGCTGTACGTTACCCGCGTGGTTCTGGCATCGGTGTGCCAACAGGCAAAGACCTGGATACTATCCCGCTGGGCAAAGGCGAAGTCAAACGCCAGGGCAAGCGCATTGCGATACTGGCCTTTGGCTCTCTCGTACACCCTGCGCTGAAAGCGGCGGAGCAACTCGACGCCACTCTGGCCAATATGCGCTTTGTCAAACCGCTGGATGTGGAGTTGCTCAAATCCCTGGCCGCCAGCCATGATGAACTGGTGACAGTAGAAGAAGGCTGCACCATGGGTGGTGCCGGTTCAGCCGTAGCCGAAGCCCTGGCAGAGGCAGGCATCAACAAGCCTCTTCTTATACTCGGCTTGCCAGACCGCTTTGTCGATCATGGTGACCCTGGTTTGCTGTTGGCGCAATGTGGGCTGGATGCGGCGGGGATAGAGAAGTCTATTCGTGCAAGATTGGGATCATAAAACCAAACTTAAACATGATGCTCTGTCAGGCAGTTGACAAACTGCCTGACAGAGCATCAAGTTTCAAACTGGCTTCAACGAAGATTTGCCACTCCCATGTAACTTGGCATTCAAGTAAATTGCTTTTTTAAAAAGCATCAGTTAGTGTTGTGGTCTGAAAAACTCACCAGCCATATTCGTGCGCGCACTTTTCCTGTTTCTATTTTGTAGCCTGCCATTTTCTATCCAAGCCGTAACGCTACGGGCAGGTCAAGTCTGGGCATATCACACACGTCCGGGTGAAGAATCCTCGACATTAACTATACTCAAAATTAAAGACTACCAGGACCTTGGCAAAGTAGTGCACATTCGTGTTGACGGCATTAACATCACAAACCCAACCAAAGCTAATACTGTCAGTGAGCTGCCACATCTGCCGTTCAAAGAAGCCGCCTTACAAAAAAGCATTACACAACTGTTGCGCCAGGTAAAACCAATTCCTGATTTTAAAAGAGGATACGACTACTGGAAGAAAGCATATCTGGAGCACCATGCAAGCGCTTTCAACGTTGGCGTTGCCAGTATGCTGGACGGTATGTACAAAGCGGAATGGGTAGAAGAAAAATAAAAGTGAGAACGTCTGCAATCTAAATAGCAGTGCACTTGCTGTCCATATTCACAACAATGCCTTCAATAAATCCGGAATACGCCTCATGTTCAACTGGTTCAAAAAGTATCTCTCTTCAGATGCAACTGTATCTGCAAAAGCCAACGAATCAGAACAAGCGCCTGCAACGACATCGATTGACAATAGTCAATACAAGCAGCATGGTGATGTGTTTTTCAAGGCAGGCAAATTCGACGAGGCAATAAGCTGTTTTCAGCAAGCCCTGAACCTGAATCAAGATGATGCGCAGGCACACAATAGCCTGGGTGACATCTACTATGAAAAGCAAACCATTATTCAAGCAGAGGCATCTTACCGGCGTGCTGTGGAACTCAAGCCTGACTACAGCGACGCCCTGCTCAATCTGGGTCTGGTACTGGATCAGCAAGGCCACCCTGCCGAAGCGGAAGCTTGCTATCGCAAAGTAGTACAAATCAGCCCAGACAATGCCCTGGCTCATTTCAATCTCAGTATTGTCCTGCAGGCGCAATCACACTGGCAAGAGGCTGAAAACGCCTGTCGTAAGGCACTGGAAATCAATCCGGATTTTAGCCACGCGCATTTCAATCTCGCCAGACTGATGCAGCAACAAACCAAGTTGGCGGAGGCAGAAGCAAGCTACCACACAGCCATCAGTATAAACCCGGATTTCTTGCAAGCGCGTTTTTCCCTGGCCATGCTATTAAGGCAGCAAAACAAACTCACTGAAGCAGTCAACAGTTTTGAAGATATTCTCAGCCGCAATCCAAACCTGCTTGAAGCGAGAGATGCCCTCTCAACCATACTCATGGCACTGGGGCGTTACCCGGAAGCAGAAAGACTTTGCGAACAAACTGTAGCGCAAGCGCCAGAAAATGCAAGCGCTTACTATAATCTCAGCATTGCATTGAGGGGGCAGGGCAAGCTTGCTGAAACAGAAGCAGCACTGCAACAGGCGGTGGAATTGAAATCTGACTTTTATGAAGCGCATCTCAGCCTGGGCACTATTTTGCGACAACAGAACAAATTGGCTGCAGCAGAAGCCAGTTATCGTAAAGCATCGCCAGGCGACGCAATTGATGCCTCTGGTTTTTTGCACCTTGCTGACCTGCTGCAAGCACAAGACCGCCTTGATGAAGCTGAAACTACTTTAAAAAGCGCCGTAGCAATTCAGGTCAATGATGGTATTGCAGAGTACAGGCTGTCTTTACTCTACATCAAGCAAGACCGTATGACAGAAGCAGAACAATGCTTACAAAAAACCTTGTCTATCCAGGCAGATTTCGCTGATGCACAGTCGAGTCTGGCCATACTCCTGATGAATCAGAGCCGCTATCCAGAGGCAAAAATTCAACTACGACGCCTCTTGCAACTCAGGCCAAACGAGTACACTGTCTTATTCAACCTTGCCCTGACCGACTACAGTCTTGGTAATTTTTCTGATGCTGCAAACAATTTTAAGCGTGTACTCGAATTGCATCCTGCGATACTGGATGCACACATCAATTTGGCCAATTCCTATAAAAAAATGGGCCGTTTGCAAGACGCTATCGATAACTATAAGCAGATACTACAAAAAGATAGTGGCAATTCCATCACCTGCAATAATCTGGCTATCGCTTATATTGACGAAGGGCGCATTACTGATGCAGTCCCTTATTATCAGAAGGCCCTGAGTATCAATCCCGATTACGCCGAGGCATACTCAAACTTGCTATTTGCGCTGAACTACCATCCAAGCATGAGCGGTGCAGACATTTACCAAGCCTACCAGGAATATGACAGGCGTTATGCCCAGATTCGCCGCATCGAATGGTTTGCACATTCCAATACAACTGAAAAGGGCAAGCGCTTAAAAGTAGGCTATGTGTCTCCGGATATGTACAGTCATGTCGTCAAGCATTTTCTGGAACCCTTGCTAGCCAACCATGACAAGGAGCAGGTAGAAATCTATGCCTATGCCCAACTCAACTGGGAAGACGCCGTCACTGCGTGTTATAAAAACTATGCAGATCACTGGATACCGACCAAGCTCCTGTCGGATGATGAATTAAGCGCACGTATCCGCGCTGACGGTATTGATATTCTGGTAGATCTGGCGGGGCATACAGCTGAAAACCGGTTACAGGTTTTTGCTTGCAAACCTGCCCCCGTCTCTGTGTCATGGCTGGGCTTTGGATACACCACCGGCGTCAAGGCCATCGACTATATGCTCATGGATGACACCAGCATACCTGCAGGTAGTGAACATCTATTTGCCGAGCAGCCGTGGCGGCTCGACACACCAGGTTATGCCTATCGTCCAGGTAAAGACATGGGTGCAGTCAATTCGTTGCCAGCACTACAGCGTAACTGCATCACTTTTGGTACCTTGAGCCGGGCCATACGCATCAACGACAATCTTATTGCCGTATGGTCAGCGATACTGAAAAAAGTGAATGGTGCCAGACTGATCATCGACAGCCACAACTTCCGTGAAAGTTTCATGCAAGAGACCTTCATTGGAAAATTTGCTGCCCACGGCATAGACCGCTCACGACTCGATATAGGTTGTCACAGCCCACCATGGGACACCATGCGCAAGATTGATATAGGACTGGATTGTTTTCCTCACAATTCTGGCACAACCCTGTTTGAAACTCTGTACATGGGCGTGCCCTATGTGACACTGGCTGGCCGACCCAGTATGGGCTTGCTTGGCAGCTCCATACTCAAAGGCGCAGGCCATCCTGAATGGATAGCCAGGACAGAAGAGGAATATATAGAAAAAGCAGTAGCACTTGCCAGCAACTTGCCAGCACTGGCAAGCCTGCGCGCTGGTTTGCGCGAACAAATGAAGGCCAGTCCCCTGATGGATGAAACCGGCTTCGCCCGTAAAGTCGAGACTGCCTATCGAGGTATGTGGGCCAAATGGTGTGAACAAAATCCGGACTGATGCCGTAAGCTGCAGTCTGATGTAGGCCAAGTGTACGACATCTGGCCTGCTATGACCTGTTATCTACTTTGCTGACTTCTTCCGGTAAACACCTCTGAAACTGACATTCAGACCGCCGCAGACATTATTGTCCTTGACGACCAGATAAGATCCAAGCAAGCTCAATTCAAGCTTACAGCCATCTCCTTCTGCACCGTCGTTCAACAGAGCCTTATTGGCTTGCGGCACCATCAACCCGGATACGTCGCCGACATGGACATTGCCACCGCCCCCCTCCCATACCGCATTGCCAGCATAGCTAAGTGATTTTCCTTTTTTCTTTATACTCAGTTCAGCGAACTTATAGAAAACCCACTTACCCAGCCAGTCATCTGGTTTCGCCACGGCAGCTTCAGCAAGGCTGGATTTGTGAAGCAATCTGTCCGCCCTGACCCAGCCCACTGTTTCGCGTTTGGCGCCGGGATACCAGGCACAAACCCAATCACCCCTGCGTTGATTGGTGATCAGCTCATCGCCAGCCAGCACATAGGCTTTGATCTTGCAGGCCTCTCCTTTTTCAGGGCAAGATTTTTCATCCTTGTAAAAGTACAGTTTTTGCTCAGCATCTGCTTTGACACTGACCAGTGCCAGCTTGCTGTGGTCTTCGACAAAAGCATAAGACTGGCACGCCGGCTCATCCGCCCGGGCAACAGAAGTGTGCAGAACAAGACCAAACAGCAGCAATGAAATAGCGATTTTGTGAACTTGCATGGCTTGAATGAGAGGATTGACAGTATTGCATACTATAAAACATTATCGATTCTGGCGACAAAAACCTGTATTACAGCTAACGCTGATACTTAACTACCTTACATCGCCAGAGATTACCGCTGATCGCCTGGAATTTGAGCTGAAAGCACAACATCAATATAATCATTGCACTGTGGTTTATACACGCGCATTCCTGCTGACTTGTCAGCCGGAGGATGCCAGAGAATTGTAAATAACTACCACTAAGCCCCATATCGTAAAGACTTTTTAAGGAAACTAGCATGCACATCCACGCAAGAAAACTATGGTCAGCAATCATCATCCTGATCTCCATGTTTTGCGGACTGGTTCAGGCAGCAGAATCTGGCGGCCAAACATTTACCACTGACGACAAGCACATCAAATTTTGGGCAGCAGGCACACCAGAAAAAACCGAAGAGGCGATGCCCGACCGTAAAGGAGCCCCGTATAAACGCACCACCTACTTAATGGAAACAGAGGGCAGCACGCTGATGCTGGGGATATTGGAATTTCGCCCGAATGACACATCGCCAGCAGGCTATGAAACTATCTACCTGAACACCATGCTGGACAACTTGCGCAGAAGTTTTGTTTCCAGGTTTTTACTTGATACTGACAGTGGCTGGAAAGATATAGACCTGCCCAAAGGTAACTTGAAAGGGAAACAATTAAAAGGCAGGCTTGAGGGTCAGGATTTTATTCTGAGAGCCTATGTAGCGCCACATACCATTTACATGCAGCAAATTGGCCATGCACCACAAGACAACAAGGCAGCAGAAATTGCAGATCGATTTTTGCAATCACTGGAACTCATTCCATGAAACAGGAATAAATTCTACTTATTGAAAAGAAAAAAACCAGGAGCGTCTCTACATTGAGAAGCTCCTGGTCCCGGATTTGTTCCCGGATCTTTTTTAGGATCCCAGACGAACTGTCTTATCCCTGCGCAGCAATCTGGCGCAATGCCTGCTCAAATACTTCCGGCGGCTGACCACCTGAAATCAGATGGCGTTCATTGATGATGATTGCCGGTACAGAACTGATGCCTTGCTGGTGATAATAGCGCTCTGTTTCACGCACTTCTTCAGCATAGTCACTTGATGCCAGAATCCGCGCGGCCTCTGCCGTATCCAATCCCACTTCACCTGCCACACGTACCAGGGCTTCATGCGAAGCCGGGCTTTCACCCTTGCTGAAATACAGTTCAAACAGCGCCACTTTCAGCGCGTGCTGGCGTCCTTGCAGTTCAGCCCAATGCAGCAAGCGGTGCGCGTCGAAGGTATTGTAGATGCGGCTACGCGTTGCCATGTTGAATTCAAAGCCCAGCTCTGCACCGCGTGCCCGTATCATTTCGCGGTTTTTGGCAGTCTGTTCCTGCGTGGCACCGTATTTTTCGGCCAGGTGTTCTGCAATGTCCTGCCCTTCCGGCACCATCGCCGGATTTAACTCAAAAGGCTGAAAATGCAATTGCACATTGGCATTATCACCTACGCGTTCTATGGCTTGCTCAAGCGATTTGAGCCCGATGATGCACCAAGGGCATGACACGTCTGATACAAAGTCGATTCTGACTTCTTTACTCATTTTATGCTGCCTTTCCGCTGCCGGCTTGATGCCGCAGCTATCCAATTTGCAGTGCCTCAGGTATTACCTCCAGGCACCAGTATGCAAGCTTATATGTGCACTTTATCAGTCAATTCAAGTGGCTGCAGGATGCTGCGGCGCAAGCCGCCTACAAACTGATACAAATTAGTTTTATTTGCAACTTTATTTATGCGCACATGGCTATATCTTAAGAGTCTAACAATGGCTTATTTCAAGGCAAGAAATTTTACTGAAGCACACACGCAGCACAGCGTCATCCATTGCCGCACTCACCCATGCATTAGCTCAGGAAGAAGACAAATGACAGAAGATGAAATCCGCCGCAATGCCTTTGCAATGCCCTACTCCAATTCTGCTTTCCCGCCAGGCCCTTATCGCTTTACCGACAGGGAATACCTGATCATCACCTACCGTACTGATCCTGAGTTGCTGGAAAAAATCATCCCGGCACCATTGAAGCTTGCAGAACCTGTCGTCAAGTTTGAGTTCATCAACATGCCGGATTCAACAGGGTTTGGACATTATTGCGAATCCGGCCAGGTTATTCCGGTCACCCTTGATGGCGTGCATGGCGCTTACGTGCACAGCATGTATTTGAACGACCACCCACCGATTGCGGCTGGACGTGAGTTATGGGGTTTCCCAAAGAAACTAGGAGACCCGGAGCTCAGGGTGCACAAAGACACCCTGATAGGCACACTGGACTACAGCGACTTCCGCATCGCCACCGGCACCATGGGTTTCAAGCACACGCAACTCGATCATGCAGCCGTCAAAGCGAGTATGGAAATTCCGAATTTTTTATTAAAAATCATCCCCCATGTCGATGGCACGCCGCGCATCTGCGAACTGGTGCAGTACCAACTAACCGACATCACCGTCAAAGGTGCGTGGGGTGGGCCAGGTGCTCTGGATTTGCACGCACATGCCCTGGCCCCTGTCGCTGGCTTGCCGGTACTGGAAGTATTATCTGCAGTTCATATCCTGTCTGACCTGACTCTGCCCTACGGCACAGTTGCGTACGATTACCTCGCCACCACCAAGAAATAAGCAAATAAAGGAATTCACATGCTACTCAATAATAAAGTCGCCCTCATCACTGGCGCTGCCAGCGGCATAGGCAAAGAAATCGCCATAGAATACGCCAAACAAGGTGCCAAAATCGTTATCGCCGATATGGCTTTGGAAGCAGCACAAGCCACCGCCAAAGAAATCGAAGCATCCGGCGGCACCGCCATGGCAGTAGCCATGAATGTGACTGACGAAGCACAGATAGATAAAGGTGTGGCAGATGCAATCGCCGCCTACGGCAACATCGATATCCTGATCAGCAATGCAGGCATACAAATCATCAGCCCGCTGGTTGACCTGAGCCTGGATAACTGGAAAAAAATGCTGTCCATCCATCTGGACGGCGCATTCCTGACCACCCGTGCCTGCATGCGTTCCATGATCGCTGGCGGCAAAGGCGGCAGCGTGATCTATATGGGTTCTGTCCACTCCCACGAAGCCTCACCACTGAAAGCCCCCTACGTCACCGCCAAGCACGGCCTGATAGGCCTGGCAAAAGTCGTCGCCAAGGAGGGCGCAAAAAACAATATCCGCGCCAACGTCATCTGCCCAGGCTTTGTCCGCACTCCATTGGTCGACAAACAAATCCCGGAACAGGCAAAAGAACTCGGCATCACAGAAGAAGAAGTCATCAAGAACGTCATGCTCAAGGAAACTGTGGATGGTGAATTCACCACCGTGCAAGACGTCGCCCAGACCGCGCTATTCCTGGCGGCCTTTGGTACTAACGCTTTGACAGGCCAATCCATCACGGTTAGTCATGGGTGGCATATGCAGTAAGTTTCTCTATGAAATAAAGAACTAATACTTTGCTATAAAAGACCCGCAACGTTACGTTGCGGTCTATGAGCACTCAATTTTCCGTTGAGAAGCTTTATGGTGAAATTTAGAGGTTGAATTTACTAAACAACTATCAAGCCTAATTTTAGAGTTTCAAGCGGAATTGAAAATTGATGCAGCCCCAAAATTTCTATATCTATTATTTTTACTGTTCTACCAAAGTCAAAATTGACGGATATATATTGAGAGTTGGGAGGGCATTTCACTGGTGAGAGATCAATGGCAATAATAACGTTATTTGATGATTGTGTAATTTCAAAATCACCAAATGCGACTTCCTCAATTGTCACTTCCCTTTGAGTATTTTTAATGTGCGGCGCATCATAGGCGACAACTGACGGTATTTGAAGGTCTTGTATTATTTTCTTTGCAGTTGCTCTAAATCTTACTTCTTCAATCAGCATTCCCGCTGTTACAAGCTTATGCACCTTAAAGCTACAGTTGCAACAGGCTTTCTTATCAGTTGTAACTTTTGAGATTATTGCATTGGATGCGATTTCAAATATGTCGTATAGCGAATTTGTGTGTTCAAAACTTTTCAATATATCGTCAAGATGTGCTTTATGTCCCAATGCACTTCTCATAACAAAATCAATCTCTACATCTGCATACTCTATGAATGTTAAGAATACACGAGTATTCTGACCCCACTGCTGAATTTCTCGTTCGCTAAGACTCTGCAAGTCGCGAAGTATTACCCCGAACTGCTTTGCTTTTTGTTTAGCCCCGATCGTAAAACCAGAATTAGAAACCGCGATAACCACATCTGCCCGTAAACTTAATCGCCGTCCTATTAGTTCTTCGATCCATTTTACGTCCTGAACTTTTTTATGAATTCTGCACTCAATTAAAGTCAAACTATCAATGCGCTTAACAGTGACATCAATTTGTCTTGTTTGATCTGGATTATCAGGATCAGGAAGTTTATCGTTCCAAGTCACTGTAGATCCACTGCCCGCGAGGAGTGTATGAATTCGACATATTTTTTTCTCGAATTTATCAGAGTAGTTCGTCATTTCTTAATTCTGCCCCCACGATCGCCGAATCAAACGATAACCATCAAGTTTTTGATTCTTGGGCGAATTTGTAGTTATCTAATCCAAGCCTAGATACTCAACTCATAGTTACCGTAATAAATTTGTATATCGAAAATTAACCGTTTTTATATTTTCAACTGAATCAAGAAACCCTGAGTAAGCGTAGCGAGCGGCCTTAGTTTGAGTTAAGAAGCGCAATCGTACTTTAGTACGATGAGCATCGCAGGCTCAAAATAAGGCCGCGCAGTAGCTTAATCAGGGTTTCGACTAGCGTTGGCGTTCTTTTTCCCAAAGCACATCACTCCCCCCCGCAAACCTGTTCAACACCCGCGACAACACAAACAGCAAATCAGACAGACGATTCATATACTGTCTTGGCGCATCATTGATAGTCTCGGCATTGCCGACACTGACGATGGCGCGTTCTGCGCGGCGGCAGACGGTGCGGCAGACGTTGGCGATGGCGGCGGCGCGGGAGCCTCCGGGCAGGATGAAATCTTTTAGCGGTGGCAGGTCGGCATTATATTTTTCCAGCAGGGCATCGAGCCGCTCCACCTGAGCATCGGTGATCATGGTGTAGCCAGGGATGCAGAGTTCGCCACCCATGTCGAACAGGTCGTGCTGTATCGAAAGCAATTCCTGCTTCATCTGCTCGGGCATGTCTTCGCACAGCAGGACGCCGATCTGTGAATTGAGTTCGTCCACGTCGCCCATGGCGTGCACGCGCAGGGCGTCTTTGGCGATGCGGCTGCCATCCCCCAGACCAGTGGTACCTTTGTCGCCGGTACGTGTTGCGATTTTTGAGAGTCGATTACCCATGGCAAATAAAATAAGGAAAAATAAATAAGGAAGTGTGAAAGGATACGGCAAAATCTGCCTGAACACACACTATACACAGCCTATACAGCATATCTGTTATTAACATATGATTGCCCGCCATCATTGCCCTGCCTGTGCCTTATCAATATAATCGCGCCATGACACTTACACAATTATTCGCCGCGATCCGCGCTTCTTATATTGCCGTACTTGCGGCTGCTGTTAATAAAGACGATGTCCATGTTGAACCCGCCTACCGTAATGCAGATGGCTTGCTGAGCCTGGAAGGCAAGCCTGCCCTGCCTTGCCGGGTAGACTGGATACCGGCAGAGGGTGAATTTGCCGGTCAATCACACACGGTGGATGCGAAGACCCAGCTGGAATTTGATCCCTTTGGTTTTGAAATGTCTGGCACTAAGGTAAGTATTGCCCCCTTCACCTGGGACTGGCTGCCCTTGCAGATCAGCGGGCTGACGCCTGAGCTTGCCGAGGTCACGTTAGTCAACTGGTTCACGACATGGTTTGATGGTGAGGATCAAAATCCCAGGAATGCAGATGGCCTGTATGGCGTGGTGCATTTCATGTCTGCGATCACGTCAGAAGGTGGGGCTCTGCAAGTCAGCATTGATCTTGGTTCCGTTTCAGAAACCGCTGTTGAAGATTTGCTATTCAAATTGTCGGATGCAAACGCACAGGCAGTGCAATTGGGATAAGTGCGCAGCTGCAGAATGCCGATGGGTACCACTTGGTACCGTCTGGTACTGCTGCCCATACAACGGTGGCTTGCGTGTGAATTGCCACCGGCAAATAAAATAAGCCAGGAACTTTGAAAGGATACGGCAAAATTTGGCTGGACACAGCATAATAGAGGTCACCATCACCAGTACGGACCGCATTATGAACCATCCTGCCATTTTGGCGAGTGTCAGAAAGCCCCTGCCCGCCGGTTTGCTGCATGCCTTGCAAGCCCTGCTGGAAGACCGTTGCAGCATCGCCCTGGCGGTGCGTGAGCATCATGGTCGCGATGAATCCTCGTATGACCCCATGCCACCAGAGGCGGTGGTGTTTGCCCAAAGTACCGAAGAGGTTGCCGAGGTCGTCAAGCTGTGTCATGCGCATGATGTTCCTGTCATACCCTATGGTGCCGGTTCGTCACTGGAAGGCCATATCCTGGCCCTGCACGGTGGCGTGACAATAGACTTGTCGCAAATGAACAGCATGATTGCCGTGCATGCCGAGGATTTGACGGCCACCGTGCAGGCTGGCGTCACGCGCAAGCAGTTGAATACCGAGATCCGTGATACTGGCCTGTTCTTCCCCATCGACCCTGGTGCGGATGCCAGCCTGGGTGGCATGGCGGCGACACGGGCTTCTGGCACGAATGCGGTGCGCTATGGCACCATGCGTGAGAACGTCATGGCCTTGACGGTGGTCACAGCAGATGGCCGCGTCATACGCACGGGTTCGCGTGCCAAGAAATCATCTGCCGGTTACGATCTGACGCGAGTGTTTGTCGGCAGCGAAGGAACGCTGGGCATTATCACTGAAGTGACGGTCAAGCTTTATCCTCTGCCAGAAGCGATTTCTGCTGCAGTGTGCAGCTTCCCTGATAATGCAGATGCAGTGAATACTGTCATCCAGACCATACAAATGGGTGTGCCAATTGCGCGGGTAGAGTTTCTGGACGCGAATGGCGTGCGCGCCATCAACGCCCATGACAAACTGAACCTGCCAGTCAAGCCTTTGCTGCTGTTTGAATTCCATGGCACAGAACATAGTGTGAAAGAACAGGCAGAGCTGGTGCAAGAAATTGCCGCCGCCAATGGTGCCGGTGATTTTGAATGGGCGACCAGGCCAGAAGACCGCAGCCGGCTGTGGGCGGCACGGCACAATGCCTATTTTGCCTTGTTGCAATTGCGGCCAGGTTCGCGTTCGATTTCTACTGATTGCTGCGTGCCGATTTCACGACTGGCAGAATGCATCAGTGAAACCCAGATAGATTGTGAAAACCATGGCATTACCTATTCCATCATCGGCCACGTCGGTGATGGTAACTTCCATGTGCTGATGCTGGTGGACCCGGACAGTGCGGAAGAAATTGCCGTGGCAGAATCCATCAACCAGCGCATGGTGACACGGGCGATTGCCATGGATGGTACTTGCACTGGCGAGCATGGCGTGGGCATACACAAGATGGGATTTTTGATCGAGGAACATGGGGCAGATGCGATACACATGATGCGCTTGCTCAAGCATGCATTTGATCCCAAGAATATTTTAAATCCCGGCAAGATTATTGCGTGGGATGAAGCTGAAGAATAAGTCGGGACCGTATCAAATTATTCAAGTAAGACCATTCACCACAGAGGCACGGGGTCACAGAGATAGCGCAGAGGAATTCCAGGAGAAACAATATGGCTACTACGCCTGCGTCGCTCTCGCCAATTACCTGTACCACTCTTGTCGCTCACTTATTCGTGGTAACTGAAACACCAAACAGAACACATCAGGAAGAGTATGGCAACACGATTACCACCGGTACATGCATTATCTGCTTTTGAGGCTGCGGCGCGGCATAGTTCTTTTGCGGTGGCGGCTGAAGAGCTGTGCATCACGCCTTCTGCGCTGTCGCATCGCATACGTTTATTGGAAGAGCATTTGTGCGAGCGCGTCTTTGTACGCGAGGGGCGCAGTGTCACGCTGACTGAATTTGGGCGGCGTTATCTCGACGTGGTCCGAGTAGCCTTGCGCACCCTGTCTGATTTCCCTTTGCCGAACAAGGTCACGCAAAGCCAGTTGCGCGTCAAGGTGACTGTACCGCCAACCTTTGCACGCTATATGTTCATGCCACGCCTGGCAAGTTTTACGCAAGCTTATCCAGACATAGAAATTGAAGTCTATCTGTTTGTACCGCTGTATGACTTAAGCCTGTCAGAAAGCGATGTAGAGATACGTTTTGGTGCCGGTGAATACCCTAATCTGGTGACCAAGAAGTTATTCGTCGAGCCCAGCTTCGTGGTGGCCAGCCCGGCTTACCTGAAGACTTTGCCTTCCATACAAAGCCCGGCAGATTTGCGTCATGCAAAGCTCTTGCGTTCAGCCCTGGAACCATGGCAGCCATGGTTTGAAGTCGCGGGTCTGGACTGGCCTGAGCCAACGACCGGTTTGCGTGTTGATGATCTGGGCTTGTTGCTGGAAGCAGTCAAGCATGGTCATGGTATAGGCCTGACCCGTCAGCAATTTGCCCAGGACATGATCAGCAAGGGTGAAGTCGTGCGCGTGTTTGATACGCAACTGGCAACGCCACCGCATGCCTATTACCTGGTGCATGAGGCGCAGGCAAATATACGGCCAGAGGTGCAATTGTTTATTGACTGGATGCAGGCAACTTATCAGCAGGCTTAGTTATAGGGATGCACCCTACAGATTTTCTCAAGTCAATAAATCACGGTGACCTTGGCAAAAGGATAACCGTAGGGCGCAATATATTGCGCCGCATGTGTGCCTCACGCACGGCACAAATGTTTCGCCCGGGATTTGGAATATCATGCGGCACATTGCAATGCGCCCTGCATCACGGCTACGTTTAGAAATGAGCTATGCGCACCGCAAAACTGTGCGTTACACCACCCTGCTGCTCTCCTGCCCTGGCTGCTCTATCTGCTTTTGCAGGGCCAGCCATTTATCCAGTGGCATGGGGCGGGCGAACAGGAAGCCTTGCATGGATGCACAGCCGTTGGCGATCAAAAATTCTGCCTGCTCCTTGGTCTCGACCCCTTCTGCGACGACACGCAAACCCAGATGCGAAGCCATGGATAAAATCGATTGCACAATGGCCGTGCCATTCGCATCACCTGGTGTATCTTGCACAAAGCTCTTGTCTATCTTGAGTTCGTACAGGGGCAGGCGCTTGAGATAAGCCAGGCTGGAATAGCCGGTGCCAAAATCGTCGATGGAAAAGCGTATGCCCAGGGTCGTCAATTCCAACATGCGGGCGATGGTGTCATGCAGATTGTCGATGAGCAGGCCTTCGGTCACTTCCAAGATCAGGCGTGTTGGTGGTGCGCCTGTGTAGCGCAATACGCGCCTGACTTTTTCAACAAAATCAGGTTGGCGGAATTGCTTGGGGCTGACATTGACTGATACGGGAATGTCCCAACCGGCCTCCTGCAATTGCAGCAGGGCCAGGCAGCCCTGTTCCATGACCCAGTCGCCCAGGCGCAAGATCATGCCGGATTCTTCTGCCACGGGGATGAAGAGCGCAGGTGAAACAAAGCCGCGCTCAGGATGTATCCAGCGCATCAGCATTTCGCCGCCAACCGGCCGGCCCAATCTGTCGACCTGGGCCTGTATGTACATGTGCAGATGACCGCCAGAGATGGCTTCGCCCAACTCTCTTTCCATGGTCAGTCTTTGCTCAACCTCGGTTTGCATGCCGGTTTCGTAAAAGGCAATTTGATTGCGTCCACTGCTTTTAGCGCGGTACATGGCAGTGTCAGCTTCACGCAGCAAGTCATGTGAATTCTGGTTTTCACGCGGCAACAGGGTCACGCCTATACTACAGGTGGTGCTGTATTGCAGGCCATTGATATCAAAAAATTGTGATATCGAATGGCGTATTTTTTCTGCCACGGCCTGCGCAGCATGGGCACCCGCCGCTACATTATTGGAAATATGGCAGAGCATGACGACAAATTCATCACCGCCAATATGAGCAACCGTATCAACCTCACGCAGGCTGCTGGAGAGCCTTTGCGCCACCAGGTTCAGCAAGGCATCGCCCACCGCATGACCACGGGCATCATTGATGTATTTGAAGTGGTCAAGGTCAATGAAGAGGATAGCGCTGACCATATTGCTGCGTCTTGCTGTCGCCAGCAAAATGCTCATGCGGTCAAGCAGCAGGCGGCGGTTAGGCAAGCCTGTCAGTACATCAAAATAAGCCAGCCTGTGTATATGCTCCTGGGCTTTTTTACGATCGCTGATATCGCGGCCCGTGGCAACCCAGTGGCTGAATAAACCCTGATCATCGGCCAGTGGCACGACATCGGCTTCCATCCAGAATTCACTGCCGTCATGGGTATAGCAAATCAATTCTATATGTACTGATTCGTAAGAAAGCAACGCCTGATTGAGTTTATCAAGTTCATCTGCCTGGGTACGCGGGCCTTGTAAAAATACGGGCGATTTGTCTATCACCTCTTCACTTTTGAAACCAGTCTGGCGCACGAAAGCGTCATTCACAAAGACGATTTTCAAGCGACGTTTTCCTGTCGCATCAATATCCACCTTGATGATCATGACGATGTCATTCAGACGTGCGACGGCGGCAACGATCAGGCGCAATTCTTCGTTCGCGACTTTCAATGAAGTTTGCCCGTGCTGCAGCGAAGCCGTGATGATGCGCTGATGCTCGAGTGAACTGTCCAGCCTTTGCAACAACACGCCGCAAGAGATGGACATGACGGCTGCAATAAAGGTGAAATTGATGGTCACTACCACCAGTTGCATGAAAGGGTGGGAATCAAAACCATAGACATGCAAATTGGAATCCGATATATAGCCCACCACCAGCAGACTGACAGAAGACAATATCAGGGCCTGCATGGACAGCCGCATGTTCAGCAGCAAAGAGGTCAGTACCGGAAAAGCCAGTAAATAAATCAGCCCAGTCAGACCCACCTTGATCAGGAACCAGACGCCCAGCAAATACAGGAAGAGCAAAAAATTCCAGGCGCGCTGTTGATAGGTCAAAAATGGCAAGCGCCAGACAGTGGCGACCCAGGCCAGGGCGAAAATATCTACCACCACGACTGACCACAGGTTTTCACTGATGGCCAGCACAATGCTGGGTATGGCAGTTGCACCACCCAGGGCAAGTACAAAAAACAGGATCGCCGACAATACCTGCTCGCGCCACTGATGAGTTTCCCCCGGTGCCGAAGAGTTTGCCATAAAGTTACTGCGGATGAATTGAAAAACAGTCACAAATCCTGTCCTTCTGCAATCACATCACGAAACAGGCCAGACTTGGTTTAGCGGCCGGAACAGTAATACTATACCAACATTTGTCTATTCAGACAGAAAATACGCCCATGCTAGCAAAAAGCGACAAAATGGCATTTACACTGGGCAATATCAGATCGTACAGCCTTGCTGTATAAGCATGATTTTGACACCCTTTACTGCACGCTGAGAACCCCGCTTAGTCAAAATTTTTCATCGACATTTTTAATCGACGTTTTTACCTGCTGACGCGCACCACAAAGCAAACCATTGTTCACGGCTGAGGGTGATGGCGGTGGCACTGACTGCTTCCTCAATGGCTGCAATGCGGCCAGAGCCGGTCAACACCAGGGGTCTGGATGGATGTTGCAAAATCCAGGCAAGGGCAATAGCGCTGGGGCTGACATCAAGTTCTGCCGCAATCCTGGCCAGCACCGTGCTGATGCGCTGGCCACGTTCATCCTGTTCATGCAGAGGACGGAACAGGCTGCCACCACCCAGGGCGGACCAGATCATCGGTGCGATGCGCAGGCGCTGGCATAAATCCAGGGTGCCATCATGCAATGGCTGCATATGCAGCAGCGACAATTCAACCTGATTGGTCACCAGCGGGAAACGTGACGCCAGCAATTCAAACTGGCTATTGGTGAAGTTGGACACACCAAAATGCCTGACCTTGCCACTGTCTTGCAACTGCCTGAATGCGCCTGCCATTTCGTCGGCGTCCATCAGCGGATCTGGCCTGTGTATGAGCAACAAATCCAGTTGCTCTATCTGCATGGCACGCAAGGATTGTTCGGCAGAAGCAATGATATGCGCGGCGCTGGTATCGTAATGCTGCATGCCATGGGCAGGTCGATTGTCAGACACCAGCTTGATACCGCATTTGCTGACGAACTGAAACTTATTGCGCAGATGCGGTGCCAGTGAGATGGCTTCGCCCAGCAATTTTTCGCTTTCATAATTTCCATAGATATCAGCCTGGTCCATGGTGTTGATGCCGAGCGCCAGAGCCTGTTCCAGAAATGTCACCCTTTGCTGCGCCGTCATTTGCCAACTGGCAAGCCGCCACAAGCCCAGTACGATGCGGGAAAATTCAGGGCCGTTTGGGGCAATAGCTGCGCTTGAGGTAATTTGCAGATTGGTCGTCATTGTTGTTTTAGCTGTTGAAATGTGGAGATCAAATCATCGCGCGTGGTGTAGCCAGAAGCGATCATGTGCAGAGCGCCTTCGTGCACCAGCAACAGCGCCGGAAAGCCGCGTATGCCCCAGTTTTTTGCCTGTTCAAAATGTTCGCGCGTATCTGACATGGCCATCGGTGAAACCAGCGTCTCGGCAAAGCTGGCAACATCAAAACTGCCCTCGCCTTCGACCCTGTTCATGGCAGCGACTGCCAGTTCAGACAAGATCGCCGGATCACGCACCTCACGTCCCTCGGCATAGAAGCCATGCTGTACCGCATGGAAGACTGCCAGTGCAGAGCGCCCGGTATCATCATCAGTCAATGTGCGTGCTGTCACCACAGCACGGCAGGCGGGCTCGGTATCATAGACAAAACCGGCTTGCAACATCGCAGTGTCACTGAAAGGCAGGCCACTACGCTCAGCCACCTGCTGCCAGTGTCCCATGATGGTAGTGCGCGTCGCATCATCCAGCACTTGCTTGTTATAGGCGCGTAAGCCACCCATGATCAAATCAATTTTGGCATCAGGTACAGTGTCAAGAAAAGCCAGCAATTCTGGCCCAAAGCCATAACACCAGGAACACATGGGGTCGGCGACATAAATCAGTTGCGTCATAAGAGCCTCAAAGCATAAATATTGATTGCTCATTGTATAGAAACTTGGGACTAGTGGACTGTAACAGTGAAAAGCGAAGTGCCTGCCATGCGCGCGACGACCATGGCTGCGTTGCAAATACTCGCGATAGCCCCGCTATCGCTGTGTTTTGCGCCTTGCCCTGGTTCGCCGGGCACATGTCCTTCACTTCCGCTTTCACCGTTACAGTCCACTAGCTGTCGCCTGCGATTTTGCAGGGTGCGCTGTGCGCACCTGCCTGCCTATATTTGCACGCATGGATTTACACGCGTGACTACGGTGTGCGCGGGGCGCACCCTGCTAAACTACGCGGGGTATAGGGCACCTAAAATTCGTCCACCTGCAGCGCCCGTGACATCCGCCAGATTCCCCGGCAAACGCAAGCAAAAGCGCTGTGCCAGCCAGGCGAAGGCCAGGGCTTCTACCTGTTCAGGCGCGACACCGAGTACGCCTGTGCTGCTGACGATAGCGGCACATGATTGTGTCTCCAGCAAAGCTTGCAAGCGCTGCATGAGATGGCAATTGAACGCACCGCCGCCGCAGACATAGACATGGGCAGCATCGACTGCATGGCGGGCGATATCATTGGCCAGTGTCAGTGCAGTAAATTCACATAGCGTGGCCTGTACATCGACAGGCCGTGCGGTTTCAAATCCCCGCAATTTGCCTTGCAACCAAGCCGGATGGAACAGGTCACGCCCTGTGCTTTTTGGTGGCGGCATCTGCAGGTAGGCTTCATCCATCAGGCTGCTCAGCAGGGCGGGTATGACTGCACCCTGTGCGGCCCAGTCACCATTGGCATCGTAAGCCTTGCTCTGATGTTGCAGTACCCAGGCATCCATCAGGACATTGCCGGGGCCAGTATCAAAACCACGGGTAGTACCATCAGCTGCCAGCACACTGATATTGCTGATACCGCCAATATTGGCAACCACACTGGAAGCACCAGCACGTCCAAATACGGCGCGGTGAAAGGCGGGCACCAGTGGCGCACCCTGACCGCCCGCTGCGACATCACGACTACGAAAATCAGCGATCACATCGATACCAGCCAGTTCTGCCAGCAAGGCGGGATTATTGGTCTGACGGGTATAGCCCAGCTCTGGCCTGTGCCGTATGGTTTGCCCGTGCACACCAATAGCATGCACGGTTTGCCCGTCTGTTGCTGCCTGCAGTTTTTTGACGCAGGCGGCATAAGTTCTGGCGAGGTCATTTGCCAGCAGTGCTTCACGATGCAGTTCATTCTCGCTGGCTTGTTGCAAGCGCATAGCTTGCTCACGAAGGTCAGGGTCAAAGGGAATATAGGCCGTTGCCATGATCTGCATGCCGGTACCAGCATCGTCATCTGGTTCAGGCAGGCACACCAAGACACCATCAACCCCGTCCAGGCTGGTGCCAGACATCAGGCCTATATAGATTTTGGCTGGATTGTTTTGATTTTGCGGCATGCTGACTCCACCAGTGTTTTGATCAGCATGAGTATAGAAGAGTCAGCCAGGTATTACAGCGTCTTGCAGAAAATTCTGTTGGCGACCTCTTCGTCTTCCATACGAAAGATGGTAGCACCTATGTCGGCATAGCCTGTATGCGGATAAAAGCGCAAGGCTTTGTCGTTACCGACCCAGGCTGTCAGCCAGAGTTGCTGTACGCCCAGGCCGCGTAAATGTTCTTCGGCTTCAACCAGCAAACGGCGACCTATGCCGCGACTAAAAAATCCAGGGTGTACGTAGAGATGGTCGAGCTCGGCCTGGCGTTCAGCCTGCACCTGGTCATTGTGTTTGCCGTTCAGCGTCTGACAATAGCCGACCAGATGACCATCGATTTCTGCCAGCAGGATGTGGGTATTTGTTTGTGCGAGATAAGCTGCTGTGCGTGCTGCTGTCAGTTCAGACAAGACATAATCGGCAATCGACTTTTTGATGCCATGCTTGACATAGGTATCAAGCCAGACTTGCAATATCAACACGGTCAAGGCAGAGACATCTTCTGTCTCTGCCTTGCGTATGATGACTTCGCCTGCGAACAAACCAGCCAAGACTTATGAGCGCTTGGCCAGTCGCATGGTTTCTGCCATGCGTTCAGGGTGCAGCAGGTTGAATCTATGATTCATGTCACCGGCAAAACCTTTGAAGCGGGCCATTTCAGCAGTTGCCAATGGGGCGGCTTCTGTCATATTGATGCTCATGGGGTCGCGGGCTTCATTATTGACACGGAACTCATAATGCAGATGCGGGCCGGTAGACCAGCCTGTCGTACCTACATAACCAATGACATCACCCTGGCTGACCTTGCTGCCCTTGTGTATGCCAGCAGCAAAGCGGCTCATGTGAGCGTAAGCGGTGCTGTAGTTATTCCAGTGCTTGAGTACCACCAGGTTGCCATAACCATTGCTTGGTGCAGCAGAATCAACTACGCCATCAGCAGAGGCACGGATAGGTGTGCCAGTGGCGGCGGCAAAATCGACACCCTTATGCGCTTTCCATTGACCGGAAATAGGATGCACGCGCATGGAGAAGCCAGAAGATACGCGGGTAAATTCTATTGGTGACTTCAAAAAGGCTTTTTTCAGGGACTTGCCATCAAAGGTGTAGTAACCACCCTTGCCGCCAGTTTCTTCAAACCAGGCTGCCTGATACAGCTTGCCAGAATTGCTGAATTCCCCTGCCAGCACACGACCAGTGCGGACGCGCTCACCGTTTTGCCAGAAGCTTTCATAGACAATATTGAAATAGTCACCCTTTTGCAGGCGCTGGTAATCAACATTGGTCTCGAACATGGATTTGACCTGCTCGGTGACGTTATACGGGATCATGGCATCATCGGCAGCCGGGTAAAAGGCGGTGCGGATATAGGCTGTTGCCATTTCTACACGTCGCTCCAGCTTGGCAGTAATATCGGCAGATGTAAGCTTGCCATTATTATCACGGCTGATGACGATATTCCTGACTGGTTTGTCCGGGCCATCTGAGACAGTTGTTTGTAACCACAGGAGTTCACCTTCTTCATCCGTTTTTACCGCCACGGTTTTGTCAGCCCTGAATTGCAGGATACCGCGTGCAATATTGTCTGATTTGATGAACTGTGCCGCTTCGTCGTCATCCACACCTATGCGCTGCAAGAACGTGGCTAACTGCTCACTACTCTTGAAAGTGGCTTCACGGATGAATTGCTGGTCAACCGCTTCGAGTGCGGCGACCTGGTCATCCAGTGAGGGGAGGCTGAGTTCTTCTTTGATGCGCTTGACCGGCAGGTCAGACGCGTCTGGTGCCAAAGGAGCAACACCAACTGCGCCAAATGCGCAAACTGCAAAGAAAAGTGCGGAGACGGAAACGATGCGCGAAGCGCGTGTGGTGCCAAACAACAGTCTGCCACCAGAGACTAATCGAAGTAATTTATCTGTTGGACGCATGCAATAAGTTAAAATTGACTGTTTTTATCGAAAATTCGAGATCGTTGCAACGAGATGCACTTGCACATAAAATGTGCGAAATATCAAAACTGCAACACCAAAGTTCGGGATTATAAAACCAGGGAACTAGCATTCAATTGCTGACATCCGGTTTACGCGATAATCCCTGCTATTTAACCAACACTCAGAATTTGGCAAACGCTGATTATGGATTCAGATTTGGAATTCGACCAGCGGTGTTACAAAAAATTTGATTTCCATTCATGATGACTTCTGAACAAAATTCCAGCTCCCCTGAAAACACTGGTAATGCCAGTAAACTCCTGCCTCTCTCCGATGCAGTGCAACATGCACTGGCAGTGACCAAACGCGGTGTTGATGAACTGCTCATCGAATCCGAATTTGCCCAAAAACTGGCACGTAGTGAACAGACCGGCAAACCCCTGCGCATCAAGCTAGGCCTGGACCCGACTGCACCAGATTTGCACCTGGGCCATACCGTCGTGCTCAACAAGATGCGCCAATTGCAAGATCTGGGCCATACCGTGATCTTTTTGATCGGCGACTTCACGTCCATGATCGGTGACCCATCTGGCCGCAATGCCACCCGCCCGCCGCTGACGCGCGAACAGATAGAAGAAAACGCCCAGACTTACTTCAAGCAGGCTGCTTTGGTGCTGGACGCCAGCAAGACCGAGATACGCTACAACTCTGAATGGTCAGACCCACTCGGCGCACGCGGCATGATACAACTGTCATCCAAATACACCGTCGCCCGCATGATGGAGCGCGATGACTTCACCAAACGCTTCAAGGCCGGCACGCCGATTTCCGTGCATGAATTCTTGTACCCGCTGATGCAGGGTTATGATTCAGTCGCCCTGAAATCTGACCTGGAACTTGGTGGCACCGACCAGAAATTCAACCTGCTGGTAGGTCGTGAACTGCAAAAAGATTATGGACAAGAACAGCAATGCATCCTGACCATGCCTTTGCTCGAAGGCCTGGACGGTGTGGAAAAAATGTCCAAGTCCAAGAACAACTACATCGCCATCACTGAACCGGCCAATACCATGTTCGCCAAGATCATGAGTATTTCTGACACCATGATGTGGCGTTACTACGAGTTGCTGTCTTTCTGCTCGCTGGAGCAAATCGCTGCCTACAAAAAAGCCGTGGCAGAAGGCCAGAACCCGCGTGATATCAAGGTGGCGATTGCCCAGGAAATCGTAACGCGCTTCCATAACAGGCAAGCGGCAGAAGATGCGCTGGCGGATTTTGTGAATCGTTCCAAGGGTGGGATACCGGATAATGTGGCAGAAGTCACTATCAGCGGTGCACCTTTGAGCATAGGTCAATTGTTGAAACAGACAAATCTGTGTGCATCGACAGGTGAAGGCATGCGCATGGTTGAACAAGGTGGCGTGCGCATTGATTCCGTCGTTATCAGCGACAAGGGTTTGAAAGTCGAAGCTGGTACTTTTGTAGTGCAAGTTGGTCGTCGCAAGTTTGCGAAAGTGACTTTGACGGCGTGATGTTGTGTGTAGGTTGGGCTACGCCTCATCAGCCCAACACTCGGCGCGTGAACAATGTACAAGTCATTTAAGGCCCAGTGTTGAGCTGGCAAATCGTAGCCCAACCTACGAGACTACCGATATTCATATGGATCAAAATCACATTGCTACCTTACTAGAAAAAGCTCTCTCTGATCAAAGTGAGTTTGTGAATGCTTATTTGGCTCTGGGAATAACAGATAAAGAACATCCCGAACTTTTGTTTGCCTATGCAGATTGCTTGTATGAGTTAGAGCGTGATGGTGAAGCCATTGAAACTTACCTCAATTATGCTTCCAGGTACCCTGAAGAACGAGGATACAGTTTTGCAATATTCGGCGCGGCCATGGCATTAAAAAATATAGGCTTGGAAGCAGAAGCATTAGAGCTTCTTGAATTCATCAATCCAGAACACGAAAATTTAGACCAGGAAATTGCAGACTGCAAGAAAAGAATTGATATCCAAATTCGAGCTATAAAAAACTTAAGAATGTTCAAGCTTGCAAAAGATCATCGTCAGCTCAATTAAGAAATGGTGATCGATGCATCGTTAATATCCAGGTAAGTTCTTCCATGATTGCATGATATAAAAATCCGCAACTAACCCAGCACTTTCAATTTCAGTTTTTTTTCAAAGTAAAGGGCAACTGTTTTTCCCCTTGCAATTTTCCAGTCGAATTCCATACATTGATCAAGCATAAAACATCCCCATGATCGCCCTACTACAAAGAGTCACCGAAGCCAAAGTCGTCGTCGACGGCAACACCATAGGTGCTATCAATGCAGGCTTGATGGTCCTGCTTTGCGCCGAGCGCGAAGACACTGAAAAACAGGCTGATGACTTGCTGAAAAAATTACTCGCTTACCGTGTATTCTCTGACGACGCTGGCAAGATGAACCGCAGTGTCACCGATGTACAAGGCGGCTTGCTACTGGTGCCGCAATTCACGCTGGCAGCTGATACCAATTCCGGCACCCGCCCTTCTTTCACACCGGCTGCTCCACCAGAACTGGGCAGGCAATTATTCGACTACTTCGTCACCCTGGCACGTAGCAAACATGCTCAGGTAGAAACCGGCAGCTTTGGTGCCGACATGAAAGTGTCGCTGACCAATGATGGCCCGGTCACTTTCTGGTTGAAGACCAAATAAGCCAAATAAGCAAAACGAGAACATGAAACCCACAGAAATTTTATTGATACGCCACGGCGAAACCGCCTGGAATGCAGAACGCCGCTTGCAAGGCCATCTTGATATCCCGCTCAATGCAGAAGGCACGCGCCAGGCCAAGGCGCTGGCCTGGGCTTTGCAAAATGAAAAGCTGCACGCGATAATCTCCAGCGACTTGCAGCGCGCCGTGCAAACCGCTGGTGAAATTGCCCGCTTGCAAGGCGTCAGCACGCGCATAGACAAGGGCTTGCGTGAGCGTTGCTTTGGTGGTTTTGAAGGCAAACTGTATAGCGAACTGCCCAGCCTGTACCGCAATGAATACAATGCCTGGCAAGCGCATGAGCCAGATGCACAATTCCCGCCTGGTGAAAACCAAGGCGAAACCATACGCCAGTTTCATAAGCGCGTCATGGAGCATGTACTGCACTATGCCAAGCAATTTGAAGGCAAGAAAATCGCCCTGGTTGCTCACGGCGGTGTGCTTGAATGTGCCTACCGTGCAGCCAAGGATTTACCGCTGAATGCACCGCGTGAAGTCACTATCTATAACGCCAGCATCAATCGCTTTGAAGTGACAGGCAAAGAAATCAAGCTGGTGCAATGGGGTGATATTGCACATCTGGATGCGGATGGGCTGGATGAAATTAATCAGAGCAAGGTCGAGAAGCACTGAAGTAATGTACTACGACAATAACCGGCGCTACCTGCCTATTGAAGAGTGCCGCCAGGCTCCAGTCTGTGCTGGAGCGACATTAATTTTTGAATAGTCATTGGTGTACTCAGCAAATTATAGTCTCTCCTATATATAGAAGATAGACAACCCCGTGACTCTCCAAATCGTCATTCCTGCGAAGGCAGGAATCCACCGGACTGGCGCTCCAGCGGCTTTTGTCGTGTACTACAGCAGTAATAATCAGCCTTTCCTTAACAACGTCACCAGTCACCTGCAGACTACTACCCACTTAATTTTCATGGTAATGCACTCAGCGGTCTGACGCCTCCCGCATGCAAAAAAGACCGGCAATCAGTATTTCTCTCTTCCCCATTAGCAAGACCATGTAAAGAAAATTTCCATTTGCATTTAAGGGTTTGTGTATAAAATTAAATGCAACTATTTGGTTGCATTTATTCAAAATCCGTCCCATAATAAATATGCATCCATTTGGTTGCTTATTTAATGCAAGGGAAATACATCATGAAAAACTACCAGCAAAGTCTCAGCATCAAAGCCAGCCCTGCTGCCGTTTACGCAGCCCTTACCACTCTCGAAGGTCTGCGTGCCTGGTGGACTCTGGATTGCGAAGGTGGCACAGCCGTCGGCGACACCCTGAAATTCCACTTCAGCGTGTGCTACAAGGACATGCGCATAGAGAAACTGGAACCCGACAGCGAAGTACACTGGCTATGCACCCGTGCCCATATCGTGGCAGAATCAGTTAGCCGTGCTGACGAATGGGTAGGTACCGAGGTCATATTTCGCATGAGTGATGCAGGACTAGGCAAGACACGTCTGGATATGGAGCACATCGGCCTGCTGCCATCCCTGCAATGCTATACGCTATGCATGAATGGCTGGCAGCATTTTCTCGTCAGCCTGCAACAATTTCTGGAAACCGGCACTGGCACCCCCTTTGTCCCAGCTGATCAGCAGCAGGCACCATCTACTGAAAGGAAAGCAGCATGAGTAAGGATACCAGTAGCACAGATAGCATTGAGCGCAGCATCGTCATCAATGGCGCACGTGAACGCGTGTGGCGCGCATTGACTAATGCCGAAGAATTTGGCGCATGGTTTGGAGCCGACCTGACAGGTCAGGTATTCCAGCCTGGCCAGCGTACACGCGGCCCGTTTACTCATCCGGGATGCGAAGGTCTGATCTTCGATATCATCATCCAGCACATACAGCCGCAAGATGCCATGTCTTTCCATTGGCATCCGTATGCAGTCGATACCACCGCTGATTACTCTGACGAAATCCCGACACTGGTCAGCTTCAGCTTAAAAGATGCGCCCGGCAATGCCACCTTGCTGACCGTCATTGAATCCGGCTTTGACAAAGTACCAGCACACCGTCGCCGCACCGCTTTTGAAATGAATACAGAAGGCTGGGAAATACAACTGCAAAATCTGCTCAACCATGTCAGCAAATAAAGTAACAAATAAAGTAGCAAGCAAAGCCAGCGAGTCAGTCGCAAGCAGAGTCACTGCCGACGACACGCTGGCACATGTCTTCGCCGCCCTCGGCGACCCAACGCGTCTGAAGCTGGTGGCTGTACTCTGCTCTGGTGGCGCATTCTCGATTTCTGATTTGACCCAAACCACCGCCATCAGTCGTCAGGGCGTCACCAAACATCTGAACGTACTGGCAGAGGCTGGCGTCGTCAGTGACATCAAGACCGGAAGAGAGAGGCTGTGGCAACTGGAACCTGCCAGCATAGATGAAGCCAAACGCACACTGGAGTCCATAGGTCGCGAATGGGAAATGGCACTGGGCAGGCTGAAGAGATTTGTGGAGAAGGATGATTAAGCGATAGTTTCTTCGCTCATTGTGTCTCGTTTTATTCATTACCTGATACCGATTAAATATTGCAGTAAAACCTCTCGTCCGCATTTTCCTACCGCTTATCTGTTACACAATTTTTCAAAAAACCGTTGATCTGAAATTAATAACCAGCTATCTGTTTTGACAAGTAATTACCTGGCAGCAATCATATAGTGAAGCCCCCAGCTTTACTGTTTAGCTGAATGTCGGGAGTCAAAAATGGATGAAGAATTTCAACGCTCGCAATTTCGTTTCGGGCGTATCAATTGCCCGACCCTGCTGGCAGAAAGTTACAGGCTGCGCTATCAGGTGTATTGCATGGAGCGCGGCTTCTTGCAGGCGGCAGCTTATCCCTGCGGGATGGAAACAGACTTTTATGATGATGATGCACTGCACTTTGCTGCCCTGGGTGAAGATGGACATATGGCAGGAACCGTGCGCCTGGTCGGTGCGCGAAACCGGCATTACCCTCTGCAAGAAAAGTGTGATCTCGATATCGCCATACCACTGCACACTGCAGAAGTGTCACGCCTGGCAGTAACGCGCGGTCATGATCGTCTTGCCATTAGTGCAGGCGACAATTTCTTATCGCAAGTCACGCTACCATCCAAGCTGCAATCTGCAGATGAAAGACGCTGGCAATCTGAACTGGCAATCGGCTTGTACAAGGTGATTTATCGCGAAGCAAAACTGCAGGGCATACAGTATTTTCTGGCTGCCATGGAAGGCAGCCTGGCGCGCATGCTGATCCGTTTTCAATTACCCTTCAGGGCGATAGGCCCGGTCGTCGACTACTACGGAAAAGTCCAGCCTTTCTTGCTACGCCTCAGCGAATGTGAACAGAATTTTTCCAGGCTAATGCCCGGCATGTTTGAAGACTTTACGTATGGCGTATTACAAGCCTCCCCCAAGCTTTATGCGGCACCCACACATACTTCAATAAATACTTCATCGAATACCTATGAAATCAATTAAACCTTATGCCAGCCCTGCTGACCGTCTGGAACGTCAGGAAACCATACGTCTCTTGCGTGAAACACCACCACAAATACTGCGTGAGTTAAGCGAGCAGGCAACGCTGCAGGCATTTGCGCGCGCCGCCGAAAAAGCCCCCTTTTACCGCCGCATGTTAAGTGAACAGGGTGTCGATATAGCAGCCATTTCATCTATCGCTGCTTTCCGTGAACATGCACCCGTGCTGGACAAACACAATACCTTTGGCAAGCACGATATCGCTGATTTGTGCATAGATGGCAGCCTGGATGGCGTGCGCAGTTTGCTGACCAGCTCGGGTCATTCTGGCGTGTTCTCTTTCGGCGTCAATACCAGAGATAACCTGCAACGCTCGGCCAAATCAACTGATCTCGGTTTGCAATACCTGTTTCATACCGACGACAAATCCACCCTGCTGATCAATTGCCTGCCCATGGGCGTCAAGGTACATACCGATTCCACCTTCCTGGCTGAAACCAGTGTGCGCGAAGACATGGTGTTTGCCGTCATCAAGAAATTTGCAGCAGAGTTTGAGCAAGTCATTCTGGTTGGTGAAGCCTCTTTCATCAAGAAAATTATTGAAGATGGATATGAGCTGCACGGCATAGACTGGCCCTCCATACAATTGCAAATTGTCACCGGCGAAGAAGGCATTGCAGAAAACTACCGCAGCTATATTGCGGAACTCATAGGCCTGACCGATTTCGATAATCCCAATGGCAAACTCATAGGTTCATCCATGGGCGTGGCCGAGCTGGACTTGAATCTTTTCCATGAAACCCGTGAAAGCATACGCATACGCCGCCTGGCCCACCGCAACCCGGCCTTACGCCGCGCCCTGTTTGGTGAAGAGGCACGCTGCTGCCCGATGTTCTTCATCTACTATCCGAATCGCTGTTATGTAGAAACCCTGGACAGAGATGACCACCAGCAAGAACTGGTAGTCTCCATGCTCAGTGAAGAAATGAAGATACCCCTGCTGCGCTATCGTTCCGGCGATTGCGGCGCAGTGTATGACTATGAAAAAGTCGTCGCTATCTTGCGCGAACATGACATAGGTCTGACGCCTGATCTGAAACTGCCCTTCATCGCAGTATCCGGTCGCGGCAAGTTCCTGGCTGGCGATGATGGGCGGCTCTATCCCGAAGCAGTCAAGGAAGCACTGTATGCCGACAAGCGCATCGCTGCCGCTATCACTGGCAATTTCCGCATGTCCCTGCTCAATGGTCAGGCCCGCGTCGCTGTGCAACTAAGACCAGACCATGCTATCCCGCCAGGCGCTGTCGACACCCTGAGTGCCGCACTGGCTGAATATTCATCAGCAAACGCGCACTTTCATTTCTGGCAACATGCAGAATTTCCGTTTAACTGCGGCGTCGATTATGAGAGAAAGTTTGCTTATATTTGAGTTTGCACTAAATCCGGTGTCACATCTGTCTGAACTGATATTGATAGGCTTGTGACACCGTTAGCCATTCATCCTCTTTCTGCAAACGCAAAGCCAAACCGCCATCACTTCTTTGCACCGCATCTATCGCCGCCACATTGACAATATTACTGCGTGATATCTGCCAGAATTTATCCGCATCCAATTGCGCAACCAGGTCTTTGATGGTGGTGCGGATATAGGCTTCGAGTTTGGCGGTGATGACCTTGGTGTATTTGGAATCTGCGCGAAAGCAGAGTACATCACCGACATTGATGAAGCGTATCTGGTTGCCGATGGACGCCTGTATCCAGCGCAATGGTTCTTGCGGCTTTTTGACTTGCAGGGCAGACAGGTCAGCCGGTCGTTGTGACAGGCGCTGTCTGAGTCTTTGCACAGCCAATGCCAGCCGCCCCATATCGAGAGGCTTGAGCAGGTAATCAACCGCACCCTGGTCGAAAGCATCGACGGCATAATCATTATGGGCTGTCAGGAAGACGATATGGCATGGATGCCGCGCCAGGCGTGCCACGTCTATGCCGCTCAGGCCGGGCATGCGCACATCCAGAAAAGCGATATCGGGGCTCAGGTCCGCTATGGCTTGTGCGGCTTTGATACCGTCATCAACACTGGCGATGATGTCCAGTTCCGGCCATAGCTGTGTCAATGCATTTTGCAGCTCCTGGCGCAGGATTGCTTCATCTTCGGCGATCAGTACTTTGGGTTTGTGATTGATCATGCTCATGCCAATTCACCTGTTCTGGCTGGTAACGATATGGTGGCGCGCACACCACCAGCATCACCTGGTTGCAATTGCAACTCTGCCTGTTCACCAAACAAAGCCAACAGTCTTTCCTGTACATTCAACAAGCCGACACCGCTGCCCAGTTCATCCTGAAAACCACAGCCATTGTCGCTGACAGTAATTTGCAATTGACCTGCTGCGCTACTGGCGCTGATGTCTATATGCACCTCTCCGGGTTGGGGCTCTATGCCATGCTTGATGGCGTTTTCCACCAGGCTCATGACGGCCAGTGGCGGAATCAGGCAAGTCCTGGCTTCATCGGTGGCTTGCACAGAAAACTGGAAACGTGCCCCCAGGCGTATCTGGAAGATTTGCAGATAGGCAGCGGCCCTGTCCATCTCCTGCCCCAGCGTAGTGGTACTCTGGCGCATGTCGGGCATGGCGGCCCGCAGATAGGCAATGAGATGGTTCAGCATCTGCTCAGCCATTGCGGCATCCTGATGTATCAGGGCGCGGGTATTGGCCAGGGTGTTAAACAAAAAATGCGGTTCTATCTGACCCTGCAGTGCGGCCAGCCTGGCTTCCAGCATCTGCCTTTCCATTTTGTGCTTGCTGGCTTCTGCAGCCAGGCTGGCCTGGGTGCGATGCCTGATCTCCAGGTCTATGGCTGCGGGTAAGACTGTGGCAAAGATAAATGCCAGGATAACGGCAGGCAACAACCAGTTGGCATGAGCAGTGGTCATCGCTGGCCAGAATGCGGCTTCTGCCTTAAGACCTGCAAACAATGCCAGCGACATGGACAAGACCAAGATTGCCCAACGCTGGCTGGCATATTTGAACCACTCAGTTTTTTGCGACAGACATAAGCCTGTTTGCGCCAGGGTATAGGCCAGCAAGATCGCCAGACTATCGGCCAGCCAGGCTGAGCGGGCGCCGCTCAAACCTGCATATGCCAGCAAACCCAGCACTGCCAACATGGGTAATAATGGCCATGTCGTGACAGTACCGGTACTCTCTTTTTCCTGATGAAGTATCGCAATTTCTGTGTGCATCTATTTTTGTCTATTCAGAGAAATTCAGGTTTTGTATAGTGCCGCTTGCTGGCCCCATGGTAATTTTGTTGGCGATGGGCTTGGTCTCAGGGCCAGGTTTGCTCGCCTGCGCTTCGGTGAAACTGAATTCTTTCACCAGCAATTTTCCCTTCTCCCTGATACCCACGCCCAGCTCCAGTTTTTGTGCAGTGGTTGCCACCATGAGTTTGACGCGCACTGTTTCCCAGGTATCGCTCTTGCGTGCCCAAGCAGAGGTAATGGAGACATTGCCTTTTTCATCGGTAGTACGTATCCAGAACTCATAACCACCAAGATCGCCAATATGCAGGGCTGATGCAGTCAAGCTCATCAATTTTCCGCGATAGGCGCTGGCATCCACTACTTGTGTAATGGCAGCAAAATCATTCTTGCCGGCATCTTTTGCGGTAATAAAAAAAGCTGGCTGTGCAGCTGTTCCTTGTGACTCATCCAGGCCAGTTTCATAATGGGTGGCAATCGTCCCACTTCCTACCCAGCCTTTTGGGATGCCAGTCTTGACTGCGCCTGCATAAGAAAAGTTGACGGCAAAGGCGACCAGGGGTGCTGCGATTAAGATTTTCCAGTGTTTCATCATCGTTACTCCATAAGGGTTGTTGATGATGTGCAATATACGGATGAACAAGTTTGACTTCCTTCAGTTTGCGATTACCGCCTCTTCATTGCCGATAAATGGCGGGAAATTTCTGATGAATGGGCGTGATAAAAATAGTTTTTATGCATGAACACCAGAAAGAGACAAGTGATTTGACCATAGCATGGGAAATGACGATACTGCCAACTTTGTATTTCATTTCCAAAGGCGCAGTTTAAGTGATTAAATGCGGTGATTAAATGCGGTGAGTATATGTGATGGATATATGCGCCCTTCTGGCTGATCTGCCATTTTAAGTTTAAGGAAAGTCCTGGTGCGAGTCTTCTATCAATTCGATTATGATGCACTACCCCGTAACGTCAAAAAGCACCTGGCCAGATCGGTCAGGAGTCCTGATTACCTGGTACATGCACAAGTCATGTCCAATCTGCGTTGGTACTTGCTGCATGGATTGATATTGGCAGTGTGCGCTTTTCTGATCTATCTGGCGGCATCAACTGACTTTGGCGACCCGGTGAAAGATATTGCCTGGGGTAACACGGGTTTGATCACCTGGTATGCAATATTGTTTTTTGGTGTCGTATATGCGGGTCACGCGATGTGGCAACGCCTGCAATTAAGCGCAAAGTTTCGCTTTCCTCCCGGTCGCTATCTGTTTCCACTGGCGCTGGTTGATATACGTAATAATAAAATTGCCGTGCACGATCTTGCACAATTGCGCAAGCTCAGCGCCACCCATCATGAAAGCAATGGCCGTTATAACAAAACGGTTTTCTCCTTCAACTTTAATGATGGTTCCCGCAAGGACCTGGTCATCACGAACCTGAACCAGGCCGAAATTGCATTGGAAAAATTCAATCACTATCAGACCAAGGCACGCGCCGCTTTTCATAACCGTGATATATCCAGCCTGTATGGCTTTGACCCTTTTCTTGATGTGCGCAGAAACAAGTGGAAAAACGCTCTTGATCATTCCAAACTAAGCAAGCAAGTTCTTAACTTGCTGCAGTTAATCAAGCTGCCTTTGCTGATGCTGGCGATCGTCATTGCGGCCCTGTTCTGGTATGGCAGGAATGTGGCAGCAGACAAGAAGATGTATCTGAATGCGAAGCACATGAAAACTGAAGTGGCCTATCAGGGTTATATCACCCACGGCAAATTCAGAGTAGCAGAAATGCAGGCCGAGTTGCCACGTATAGTGTTTAACGAAGTGCAGAAAAAAAATTCTGTCTCTATGCTGCGTGGTCTGAAAACGCGCTTTCCCCAATCAGATATCTTGCCTGATGTAGCTGAAGAAATTCACTTGCTATATGACAGTGCGCTGCAAAAATTCAGGGGGCAGGCTGTCAATTCAGACATGGGTCTGATCAAGTCAATGGAGCAATTGCTAAAGCATGCCGAAGAGCATGACAACCCCAATGTGGCTATCAGTTTTGACCGTCCGACAGCGAGTGAGTTAAGCCAGCTTGATGCTTTTCTTAAGCTCAGGGAAAACAAGTTGCGCGGCATGAAGATCATACCGGCAGCCAAGTACTTTGCCGATGATAGCGCGGCCACCAGGGAGGCGCGGATTACCACGGGCATACGCAGTGCGTTCAGCTCCATCTTCCCGAACGATGTGCTGGCCTTCAATGCCAATGCGGCTGCCGGTGACAATGTTCCCAAATTGCAGATTGCCTATCAGATAGAACCCTCCGGCAAAGTATATAGTTCTGAAAAACAGGATGATGCCTTTGTCGGCCTGGTCATGCGTTTCAAGGCTGCCATCGTTGTGCCCGGTGCCAGAGATCGCTGGAAATTTGACCTGGAAGTAGAACCACCGGATTCTTTCAATGTCGAGTACAAGACATCCAGCAGCGATGCAGTACGCCGTGCACCTGAAGGCCAGGTTTACGCGGTGATGGCAGAACGTGCTTTTGATAAACTGGCAGCCAGGATCAATGCTGCATTCTTCAGGCCGGATAGTACCGTGTTCATGCGGCAGATGAAGAATGGACGCTAAGTGAATTCAGTGTGGATTGAGTATTCGCCAATCCACACCAACTCAATGCAGCTTGATACGCGGATTACGCACCCTGTCTATGGTCTCTGCCCAGGTGGACAACCAGGTATGGAACAGGCCATTCACCGCTACCTGATGATGTTTATGCAAAGACCAGTACATCCATTTTGCCAATGTCCCTTCTATAAAGACCGAACCGCTGGCGATGGCACCCATGAGGCTGCCGACAGTGCTGTAATTACCCAGCGATACCAACGAGCCATGGTCCTTGTAAGTAAATTCCAGCAATGACTTGCCTTGCAACTGACGTACCAGCGACTTGGCCAGCGTGCTGGCTTGCTGGTGTGCAGACTGGGCGCGCGGCGGTACATTGGGCAAACCCTCGCCTTGCGGGCAGGCACAGCAATCACCCAGGGCAAAAATCGATGGGTCCTGTGTGGTTTGCAAATTGCGGTTGACGACCAGTTGGTTGATACGATTGCACTCCAGCCCGTCAAGGTCTTTCAAAAACTCAGGGGCCTTGATACCAGCTGCCCATACGACTATACCGCTGGGAATGAATTTGCCACTGGCCATTTGCACGCCAGCCTTGGAAACTTCAACGACTTTTTCATTGGTGTGCACTTCAATGGCAATGCTGCGCAATTCACGGGCGACGGATTCTGACAGACGCTCAGGTAACATTTGCAGCAGACGCGGCGCAGCATCGACGATGACGATCTTTAAATCTTTTTCTGGATGGAAGTTGAGCAAGCCATAACTGGACAGAATTTTGGTGGTCATGTGCAATTCTGCCGCCAGTTCTACCCCGGTAGCACCACCGCCTATGATGGTGACGGTAAAGCGCCCTTCGCCCACAGCCTGGGCCTGGGTTTGCGCACGCAGACAGCAATTGATGAGTTTTTGATGGAAGCGTTCTGCCGCCGCCAGTGAATCCAGCATGATGCTGTTCTCACGCGCTCCAGGCGTACCAAAGTCATTGGTCTGGCTGCCCAGAGCGATGACCAGGCTGTCATAAGTGATGGCCTGGCGTGGCAGCAGCTCTATGCCATTCTCGTCCAGAGTGGGGGCAAGATAGATTTCTTTCTTGTCACGCGACAAACCATCCATGCGTCCCAAACGGAAATCAAAATGATTTGATCTGGCCAGGGCAAAGTATTCGCGCTCGTCGGCATGGCTATCGAGGGTGCCAGCAGCAACCTGATGCAATAAAGGTTTCCACAAATGGGTGCGGCTGGCATCGACCAGCGTAATGACGGCCTTGCCGCGTTTTCCTAATTTCTTGCCCAGACGAACTGCCAGTTCCAGCCCGCCTGCACCACCGCCAACGATGGTAATTCTATGTACTGCCTCCTTGTTTTGCGTGTTCACGACGACTCCCTTAATATAAAAAATGTATTCCCCTGGCGACGAGTTAGTGGACTGTAACAGTGAAATCGAGAGTGAAGGACATGTGCCCGGCGCATCAGGGCAAGGCGCAAAACGCAGTGATAGCGGGGCTATCACGAGTATTTGCAACGCTGCCATGATCGTCGCGCACATGGCAAGCACTTCGATTTCCACTGTTACAGCCCACTACGTATCGGGGCCACGGGAATGCACTTTGTCCAGAGTCAATATAACAAATTGCAATCAGAGTATACACACATGCTGACTAGTGTTGGTTGGTATCCCACTTACTACAGTAATTTAGAAATGCAAGTCTAAAAGACTGTCAATTTAGCCAGATTTATACTATCGCTTGAGCATGTGATATAGATAAAAATATTCCTTACGAGTGGTAACGATTTTGCCGAATATTTAGGCAGGATTCAGGTAGAATAGCGCTTCTTCGAATTTCCCCCTTCCCTGATCGTGCAAATCGGCTCTTACGTGCTGCGTAATAATATTTTTGTCGCTCCCATGGCTGGTGTGACTGACAGACCTTTCCGTCAGTTGTGCAAGGAACTGGGTGCGGGCTATGCCGTGTCTGAAATGGCGGCATCCAATCCCAAACTCTGGGAAACAGAAAAATCCACGCGCCGTACCAACCATGCAGGCGAAATGGAACCCAAGGCCGTGCAGATTGCCGGTGCTGATCCACAGATGCTGGCCGATTGCGCCCGGCATAATGTTGATAAAGGTGCACAAATCATCGATATCAACATGGGTTGCCCGGTTAAAAAGGTCTGCAATGCCTGGTGTGGCTCTGCCTTGTTGCAGCATGAAAGCCTGGTCGGGCAGATACTGGATGCGGTGGTTGGCGCAGTCGATGTGCCTGTCACACTCAAGTTTCGTACCGGCTGGGACAGGGCCAATAAAAATGCCCTGAACATTGCCCGTATGGCAGAAGCGGCTGGCATACAAATGCTGACCCTGCATGGACGCACCCGTGCCGATGGCTATAAGGGTGATGCCGAATATGACACCATTGCTGCCGTCAAGGCTGCAGTCAATATCCCCGTAGTTGCCAATGGCGACATCACGACACCGGAAAAAGCCAGATATGTATTAGAGGCCACCGGTGCTGACGCCATCATGATAGGCCGGGCGGCGCAAGGCCGACCGTGGATCTTTCGCGAGATCGAGCATTTCCTCCTTACCGGACAACACTTGCCTGCGCCACTGATTTCTGAAGTTCGTGAACTCATGGATGCCCATTTGAAAGCGCACTATGCCTTCTATGGTGACTACCTTGGCGTACGAACGGCACGCAAACATATAGGCTGGTATGTGCAAGACCTGGTAGGTGGTGAAGATTTCCGGCAACAAATGAACTTACTGACGGATTGTGATGAACAACTTGCCGCCGTCAGCAGTTTTTTTGATCACATGGCTGGGGAGCGGTTACAATACCGCCCCTTTGAAGAAAAACTGGCAGCATAAGACAAAGCAATTTCACAAAAACCAATTTGTCTTGCCGTCCATGAAGCATGGACTACCCGCCGCCTGGCATAACCGAACAGTGATAAAAACAGCATGAGCAAAGATAGCATTCAAGACGCCGTCCACAAGAACCTGGAAAAGTATTTCCGTGACCTGGGCGAGCAACCCGCATCCAATATTTACGACATGGTCGTGTTAGCCGTTGAAAAACCTATGCTGGAAATGGTCATGACGCGCGCATCGAGCAACCAGTCACAAGCCGCCGATATGTTGGGCATTAACCGGAATACCTTGCGCAAGAAATTGCAGCAGCACGGTTTGCTTTAATCCATCCGCGAGGCTTGACACCGATTTCCTTACTCAAATCAAAAATCATGATCAAACAAGCCCTCATTTCCGTCTCCGACAAGACCGGTGTGCTCGAATTTGCACGTGAATTGTCTGCGCTCGGTGTCAAGCTCTTGTCCACGGGTGGCACAGCCAAACTGCTGGCTGACAATGGCCTGCCTGTTACCGAAGTAGCTGACTACACCGGCTTCCCTGAGATGCTCGATGGCCGTGTCAAGACCCTGCACCCTAAAGTGCATGGCGGTATTTTGGCACGCCGTGATTTCCCTGAACATGTGGCAGCACTAGAACAGCATGGCATCCCTACCATAGACATGGTGGTGGTCAACCTGTACCCGTTCCAGCAAACTGTCGCCAAAGGTGAATGCTCACTCGAAGATGCGATAGAAAATATCGACATCGGCGGCCCGACCATGTTGCGTTCTTCTGCCAAGAACCATAAAGACGTGACCGTCATTGTTGACCCGGCTGATTATGCTGTCGTATTGGCAGAGATGAAGGCGAATCAAAACGTCGTCAGCTATGACACCAAGTTCACGCTGGCGAAAAAAGTATTTGCCCATACAGCACAATACGATGGTGCCATCACCAACTACCTGACCAGCCTGGGTGAAGACAAGGCACACACCACACGCAGCGCCTATCCGCAAACCCTGAACCTGCATTTTGAAAAAGTGCAGGAAATGCGTTACGGTGAAAACCCGCACCAGTCAGCGGCCTTCTATCGCGACCTGAAGTCCCTCGAAGGCTCGCTGGCCAACTACAAGCAATTGCAAGGTAAGGAACTGTCTTACAACAATATAGCTGATGCTGATGCTGCATGGGAATGCGTGAAGTCTTTCGCTGAATCTGCCTGCGTCATCGTCAAGCATGCCAATCCTTGCGGCGTAGCTCTGGGTGCGACACCGTTTGAATCTTACAGCAAGGCTTTGCAGACTGACCCGACTTCTGCGTTTGGCGGCATCATCGCCTTCAATCGCGAACTTGATGGCAAGGCTGCTGAAATCGTCGCCAAGCAATTCGTTGAAGTATTGATCGCGCCATCTTTCACTGCCGAAGCGAAACAGATTTTTGCAGCGAAACAAAACGTGCGCCTGCTGGAAATTTCTCTGGGTGACGGTTTCAATCAATACGATATGAAACGTGTTGGTGGTGGCTTGCTGGTACAGGCACCTGACGCCAAAAACGTCTTGCAGGAAGAGCTGCGTGTCGTCTCAAAATTGCAGCCAACTCCACAACAAATGGCTGACATGATGTTCGCCTGGCGCGTGGCCAAGTATGTGAAATCAAACGCCATCGTCTTCTGCGGCAACGGCATGACGCTGGGTGTAGGCGCAGGCCAGATGAGCCGCATAGACTCTGCCCGCATCGCTTCGATCAAGGCACAGAATGCTGGTTTGACTTTGACTGGTTCTGCAGTCGCGTCTGACGCTTTCTTCCCCTTCCGCGATGGCCTGGATGTGGTGGTGGATGCAGGTGCTACCTGCGTGATCCACCCGGGTGGTTCCATGCGTGACCAGGAAGTGATTGATGCTGCGGATGAACGTGGTGTGGTGATGGTCTACACGGGTACACGTCATTTCCGTCATTGATAATGATATTGATGCGGTATTGATCCATTAGCGATTCTGTTTAAAACGGCTCTGTTCAACCAGAGCCGTTTTTCATTCTGCATTCTCACCCTTATGGCTTACGTCTATATTCTTGCCAGTGCCAGAAATGGCACTCTTTATGTTGGTGTTACTAGCGATTTGATCGTGCGTGTTTATCAGCATAAGAACGGTTTCGTCGACAGTTTTACTTCCCGGCATAAGGTTCATCAACTGGTCTGGTTTGAACAGGTCGATTCAATTCTTTCGGCCATTCAGCGTGAAAAGCAGATCAAGGCCTGGAAGCGGGAATGGAAGATCAGGTTGATTGAAGAAAGCAATCCTTACTGGCGGGATTTGTATTTGGATATTGTGTGAGCCGAACAAGCACGTGACTGGTTAAATCCTCCGTACTTAATTGACGTCGCTCCAGCGCAGGCTGGAGCCTAGCGGCGTTAGTTGATCACGAACGTCATTCGCAAGTATTAATGATCTCAGCAAGCAATGAACGACACTAGATTCCTGCCTGCGCAGGAATGACGAATTTTGAGGACAGAAGGTTTTTCTATACGCTTAGGAAGCTCACACTTCCAACCAAGCTGACAGCAAGCTAATGCAATCTTAATTACCTTGACGTCGCTCCAGACCAGGCTGGAGCCCAGCGGCGTTCGCCGCCCACAAATACAATTCGCAAAGCATTAACAACTCACAGCATGCAACGTACATTAATCACAAATAACAATAGTCGTAAGTGACCACCCACTCGCATAAGCACAAATAAAATTCCACACTGATACGCTATACTCCCCAGCAAGACCCGCTCAGCAACATCAGCACCAGCCCATAGATACCAACAAAAGAATTCATGAAAATCCTAGGCATAGACCCCGGCTTGCGCACCACCGGTTTTGGCGTCATTCATAAACAGGGCAGCAAGCTGACATATATCGCCTCAGGAACGATCAAGACCATCGATGGCACTTTGCCAGAACGCTTGAAGACAATTTTGTCAGGCGTTTCAGAAATAGTACGTACTTACCAGCCTGATTGTGCGGCCATAGAAAAAGTCTTCGTCAACGTCAATCCACAATCCACCCTGTTGCTGGGGCAAGCCCGCGGTGCGGCGATTTGTGCGCTGGTGGCGGCAGATCTGGCAGTGGCAGAATATACGGCCTTGCAAGTGAAGCAAGGCGTAGTTGGCCATGGTCGCGCCAAGAAAGAACAGGTACAGGACATGGTACAGCGCTTGCTGGCTTTGTCCGGCTTGCCTGGTAGCGATGCCGCCGATGCGCTGGGCGTGGCGATTTGCCATGCGCATAGTGGTGATACCCTGGCGACGCTGGGCGCAATTGCGCCAGGACTCGCCAAGAAGGGCTTGCGCGTCAAGGGCGGACGCCTGGTAGGCTAGCAACTGCAGAACTCATTTCATTGCAACATTGCAATATCGCAATATCCATATAATTTCCCCGTATTTGCCTCGTCAAACGCGCCAGAATCGTTTACTATCACTGCTTATTCATACAGTACGGAAGCAGTCTCATGATAGGTCGCATTGCAGGTACTCTGATAGAAAAGAATCCTCCGCAATTGCTGGTCGATTGCCAGGGCGTAGGCTATGAGGTCGACGTACCCATGAGCACTTTCTATAACCTGCCACATCTGGGTGAAAAAGTAGTCTTGCTGACGCATCTGGCGATACGCGAAGACGCACACGTACTGTTTGGTTTTGGCACGGCAGAAGAACGCAGCACCTTCAAACAATTGATCAAGATCAGCGGTGTCGGTGCCCGTACTGCCTTATCCATTTTGTCTGGCATGTCGGTAGCCGACCTGGCACAGGCCATCACCCTGCAGGAAGCCGGACGCCTGACCCGTGTGCCTGGGATAGGCAAGAAAACTGCTGAACGCCTGCTGCTGGAACTCAAAGGCAAGCTCGGTGCTGACCTGGGTAATGCGACTGCAGCACTGGCAGCAGGTGACCATAGCGCCGACATCCTGAATGCCTTGCAGGCCCTGGGTTATTCTGACAAGGAAGCTTTGCTGGCAATGAAGTCCGTGCCCGCTGGCAGTGGCGTTTCTGACGGCATCAAGCTGGCATTGAAAGCATTGTCCAAGGGTTAAGCGATGACGATACAGACCGACAATCTTTCTTCCAACTTCAGCGAGCCGCGCATTATCTCGGCCACGCCGAGCTCGCCCAATGAAGAGGCAATAGAGCGCGCCCTGCGCCCCAAGCAGCTTGATGAATATGTGGGCCAGGAAAAGATACGTGGCCAGCTGGAGATTTTTATCACGGCAGCAAGACAGCGTAGTGAAGCACTTGATCATACCCTGCTGTTTGGCCCGCCAGGCCTGGGTAAAACCACATTGGCACATATCATTGCGCGTGAGATGGGGGTCAACCTGCGCCAGACTTCTGGCCCGGTGCTGGAGCGTGCCGGTGACCTGGCAGCCCTGCTGACTAACCTGGAAGCCAATGATGTGCTCTTCATTGATGAGATACATCGCCTGTCACCGGTAGTCGAAGAGATTTTGTACCCGGCGCTTGAAGACTACCAGATCGATATCATGATAGGCGAAGGCCCGGCAGCCCGTTCGGTGAAGCTGGATTTACAGCCTTTCACTTTGGTCGGAGCGACTACCCGTGCCGGCATGCTGACCAACCCGTTGCGCGACCGTTTTGGTATCGTCGCCCGACTGGAGTTTTACACGCCGGAAGAATTGACCAAGATCGTGACCCGCTCAGCATCACTGCTGGCCGCACCGATACAAGCTGATGGTGCGCGTGAAATTGCCAAGCGGGCACGTGGCACACCACGTATTGCCAATCGCCTGTTGCGACGGGTACGCGACTATGCCGAGGTCAAGGGCAATGGTGAAATCACCAAAGATATTGCTGATGCTGCATTGAAGATGCTGGATGTCGATGCCGTTGGTTTTGATTTGATGGACAGAAAACTGCTGGAAGCCATCCTCTTTAAATTTGGTGGTGGCCCGGTAGGTCTGGACAATGTCGCTGCAGCCATAGGTGAAGAACGCGACACCATAGAAGATGTACTGGAACCCTATCTGATACAACAGGGTTTTTTGCAACGCACGCCCAGAGGCCGGATAGCAACCCCGTCCGCTTATGAACATTTTGGCGTAACCATGCCCAGATCGGGCAACAACGGTGACTTATGGGGCGGTTCTTAATACCTTGATCTCCCCATGGTTTGTGCTCAATCTAACCAAACTTGATGCCATGTCCTTACTAGCCGAACAACATGCCTATACCTTTCTTGAGGCAAGAGCACGTACCCAACACTTGAGCCCCCTGAGTTCGCAATTTGATTTAAGTATTCACGATGCTTATGAAATCGCAAAAGCATCCGACACCATACGTGCTGCAGAAGGCGAAGTGCGCATAGGCCGCAAACTGGGTTTTACCAATCGCAAACTGTGGACCAAATATGGCGAAAAAGCCGCCATACGTGAGCCTATCTGGAGCAGCCTGTTTGACAGCACAGTGCGCTACGTTGAAGACAACCATACCTATCAAAGCCTGACAGGCGCACTGCAACCACGCATAGAACCGGAAGTGGTATTCAAGCTCGGCAGAACACCCGCCGCCGATGCCTGCATAGAAGAGCTGGCAGATTGCCTGGAGTGGATGGCACATGGCATAGAGATCGTTGTCAGCCCCTACCCTGACTGGAAATTTGAAGCTGCCGACGCAATCGCAGCGCTGGGTTTGCACGGCACCCTGTTGATCGGTGAGCCGCGTATCTTGTCGAGCGCCAGCCGCCAGCATCTGGCTGAGTTGCTGGCGAATGCCAGCGTCTCGCTGTCTTGTGATGGTTCTTTGCTGAGTGCAGGTTATGGCAGCAACGTGCTGGACAGCCCTTTGCATGCAATCTGGTACCTGCATGGCCTGCTGAAAAAACAACCGCAATTCCCGCCCTTACAGGCAGGAGAAATTATCACCACCGGCACCTGGACTGACGCCTATCCCGTGCAAGCCGGGCAAACCTGGGGGACAGCCTTCTCTGGTATTCCTTTACCGGGTCTGAGCGTCAGTTTTGCTTAAAAGTAGTTAAACTCGCTGCAATTAGAAACGATCCTCATCTAAAAGCGAACAGTTTTAAAAAATAAAAAAAGCTGACATGCATCATGTCAGCTTTTTTTATGCCTTACAAATCTGCTTGGGTATTACAATCAGCTTGCCTTACAGCAGTCAAAAACCCGCAATGCAAGCACCCACATCTTAATTTCAAAAGAAAAAGCACTCCCACAGGAGTGCTTTTTCAGTCTTGCCAAACTCTTTTTTATACTGAGCTAGTCAGCATAAAATTAGAACTTGTGACGGATACCAACGTTAACCAGACGAACTGTTGCGCCGTTAGGTACTGGTTTGAATGTTGCTGAAGAGTCAGCGCTACCCAGGTTGATGTTTGCGTCGTTAGTTGCGCGAGATACAGAAGTGTACAGGTTAGTACGCTTGGACAGGGAGTATGTGTAACCCAGAGCCAATTGTGTACCGTTAGCTTCTTTGATCAGGCTGTTTTGGTTAGTAGAACGGATGTAGCTGGCGATGATGTTGCCAGAACCAACTGGTACTGTTGCACCCAGCAACCAAACGCGACGATCCAGAGCAGCTGCGCCTGCGCCGTCATCTTTGATAGAAGAGAAACCAGCGTGTGCTGTTACAACGTCAAAGTTGTATGTACCAGCCAGCAAATAGCTCTTAGTTGCATTAGAGCCGTTAGCATTTTGTGCATTGCTGTAAGCCAGTTCAGCCATCAGAGGACCAGCAGAGTATGCACCGGAGAAACCGATATAACGGCCAGCTGTTGTGTTACCAGCAACTTCACCGAAGCCATAAGCCAGAGTACCTGTGAAACCGCCCAGGTTAGCTGTGGAGTATGTTGCGGAGTTGTTCATACGAACGCCACCGTGGTCGAAGTAAGCTGCAGCGCCCAGACCGGATGTGCCGCTACCTGCTGTACCGCTAGTGATACCAGTGCCGAACGGATCGAAGCTGTCGATAGCGATAAATGCTGGTGTGTATTGACGGCCGAAGTTAACCGCACCGAAGTCACCAGACAAACCTACGTAAGCTTGACGACCGAATGCGCGGCCACCTTGAGCAGAGCTACCTGTATCAGCATTGATACCCATTTCCAATTGGAAATTTGCTTTCAGACCGCCACCCAGATCTTCAGAGCCTTTGAAGCCCAGACGGGAACCGGATTGAATACCACTATCCAGACCCAGAGTAGAGCCAGCAGGATCGCCAGTGTTTTGATGTTGCAAAGCCATATCGACTACACCGTAGATAGTTACGGAAGATTGAGCTTGCGCTGTACCAGCAACAGCAGCCAAAACTGACAGAGCGATGAGTGATTTTTTCATTGATATTTCTCCAAAGGATTTCACATTGATATGAACTACATTAAGCACAGTTCGCGCAAAACAGAGCCAAAAAATTGATCGCACGAAACGCGCAAATACTTAAGAACCGACAAGACAGCTAAAAAGAAGTTAACGTATTTGACCAAAAATGGTGTCAGGCAGCCAAGCTAAATCAGCTTTTGGAGGGAATATGGGGGGATTATGTCTCGTATAAGCAACATAAATTGCATTAAAAGCAACAAAATCAATGCAATTAAGGCAAGCTTGACTAAGCGAAATAGTTGCTGAAAACTTACATTATTAACACTAAAAGTGAAGCAAAAACAAAATTGCAAAGGTCGCTTACGCGACCTTTGCAAGTAAATCTAACTGTCTACAATCAGAATGCGTGCAATACGCCAACTGCTGTACGTGTTGCAGAACTATTACCTGCACCGATGATGCCCAAAGCCAGGGAAACATCTTGTGCATTTACAGAACCAGCTTTTGCATATGTCAGGGAAGCATAAGCAGTTGTACGTTTGCTGAATGCATATTTACCCAGCAAGATATATTGATCTGCTTTACCGTCGATATCGCCAGAGCGTTTGGTGTTGTAATAAGCAGTAGTCAAAGTCATTTGATCAGACAGAGTGAAATCTGCACCCAGACCTATCACAGCAATCTTGCGGCCATTTGCGTTTGGCAAAGCATCAATCTTGATATTGCCTTCTACTTTGTTGTTGGAGTAAGTACCACGCAACATTACAGATGGAGCAACTTTGAACTTGGCACCACCAGCCCAACCAGCCAAGTAGGCTGCACCGGAATTGTCTTTCAATTTGGCATAAGACAGCGCTGCACCGTTAGTGCCGTCTGTAAAGAAGCCAGACAAACCAGCATAGTTACTTGCTGTGTTGTCACCTGCTTTTTCACCGAAGCCATACATCAGCGCGCCGCCGAAGCCAGACATCAGTGGAGAAACGTATTTGATGGAATTGTTTTGACGCAGAGCAGTACCACCCTGGTTAGTACCGAAACCACCAAAGAATGCGCCTGCGTTCAGGGCGCTGAACATCACGTTAGGATTGGAACCAGCGTGCGCCAGGCTGATAGGATCAGCCAGACCAACAGAATCCACACCAACAATATTGTTACGACCCAGCGTGACGGAGCCGAAAGCACCAGACAAACCTACCCATGCCAGACGATCGAACAGCGATGTGTTATTACCTGCCTGATTAAATACGTTACCACCAAAACCGGCACCGGCTGTACCAGTGTCATTGGCCAATGTGCCTTCGAGATTGAAGTTTGCTTTCAAACCACCACCCAGGTCTTCAGAACCTTTGATACCCCAGCGGGAGGTCAGTAACTGACCAGCATCCATGGAGAATTTGGAACCACCAGTTGCTGTCTGGTTGGTTGTGGCTACAACGGCTGCGTCGATAATACCGTAGATGACGACTGAAGATTGTGCTGAAGCGGTTGCTGCAAATGCGCTCAAGACTGCGAATGCCAGTATCGATTTTTTCATTGAAAGCGTCTCCAAAATTATTAATTTATGCGGCCACACTGAAATGCTTCGGCCATTATTTTACGAATTTAGTCTTGCCAAGACTTCGAAACCTGCTGATTAAGAAGCTAGATTCCATTGAAACAAATTAAAGGAATTAGGGCAAAGAGAATTTGCGAACGATCGTTTTTAAGCAAATTTTATGTGGCGTTATCGCAACAAGCATCTACTTTCTTATTATTAGAATCTTAAGTTTTCTGTAGGTTTCCAGACTTGGTCTGATGGCGTAAATCCATATTCCTTTCTACAATAGGTCATTAATAGCTGCTTTTTATTAGCTCAATATTGCTCAACCATGGCATTTCCAAAAAACAATATGAACTTCCTAACAACATCTCCCAAGGGTAGCCTGGACCAACTGATCGGCAAGTTTGACCGCGCCCTACGCGTGGTCAGTGGCCAGGCAATTGCCAGAAGAGCTTACCCCGGCCATGATTTGCCAGATAGCAATTTATCCGAACAGGAAAAAGCACATAGCGCAGGTTTAATGCGCGTCAACCATGTGGGTGAAATTTGCGCTCAGGCTCTGTATGACTCTCAGGGCGCAAATGCACATACAGAAGAGATACGCCAGCAATTCCAGCATTCCGGCATAGAAGAAGAAGACCATTTAGCCTGGACCGCAAAAAGACTGCACGAACTTAATTCACATACCAGCTTTCTGAATCCGCTCTGGTATGCCGGGGCCTATGCCTGCGGCGCGCTGGCCGCCAGATTTGGCGATGCGGTCAGTCTGGGATTTGTAGTTGAGACAGAAAAACAGGTGGAAGCGCATCTGGCCAGCCATATGAAAAACTTGCCCACAGAAGACCAGAGGTCACGCGCGGTGATAGAACAAATGCGTCTGGATGAAATTGCACACGGCACAGCTGCTCAGGCTTTAGGTGCGAGCGAACTACCAGTCCCCGTCCAGGCAGGCATGAAGCTGATGGCCAAGGTCATGACGACAACGGCTTACTATATTTGAGCAACTTAGTTGAGCACTTAGTTGAGCACTTAGCCCGGCTGCCCTGTTTTTTGTACAACGGGAAATCTGATAAAAAAGCGCAGGGTGATTGATTCACCCTGCGCTCGTCTTTTTCCTGGACAGTTCTTTTATATTTTTTCCAGTTTCGCAATACTCAGGTCCAGCTCCTTCATACCGAATTTGCCGAAATTGATCTGGGCACGCAAGCTGCCACTACCGCCACCGCCATTCAGATTGACAATCACGCCCTCACCAAATTTTGCATGCTCCACATTCTGGCCTATACGCCAGCTCATGCTGTCATTACTCTTCTTGAAAGTCTGAGCGATGCGGTTGGCAGCATCATCCGGCGCTTCATCCCAGGCAGATTTTTTATTGCCGAACCAGGTAGGCTGTACACGCGGTGTAAGCCACTTCAATGACTCCTCAGGCAATTCATCAAGGAAGCGTGAGCGCATGTTGTAACGGGTCTGTCCATGCAACATGCGGGTTTGTGAAAAACTCAGGTACAGGCGTTGGCGCGCACGGGTAATCGCCACATACATAAGGCGACGTTCCTCTTCTACACCACTGTCTTCCTGCGTACTGTTTTCATGTGGGAACAAACCTTCTTCCAGGCCGGTAATGAAGACTGCATCGAATTCCAGGCCCTTGGCGGAATGCACGGTCATCAACTGCATGGCATCTTGCCCTGCTTGCGCCTGATTGTCACCTGCCTCCAAAGAGGCGTGGGAGAGGAAGGCCGACAAGGGCGACATCACCGTTGGCAGTGCTGCGTCAGCATCAATGATCTGATCGCCATTCCCGCTTTCCAGCAAGACTGCCGCACTACTGGCAGGGCCGGCAAAGGCTGGTGCTTCTTTGTTAAAACCTTCTTCTGATACGAACAGGGTGGCAGCACTGACTAGCTGCTCCAGGTTTTCTATCCGGTCCGCGCCTTCTTTTTCAGTCTGGTAATGCGTCAGCAGGCTGCTTACTTCCAGCACGATCTTGACCATCTCAGGTAAAGGCAGGTTCTGGGTTTCAAAACGAGCACCTTCTATGAGCTTGACGAAAGATGCCAATGAAGAGCCAGCCTTGCCAGCCACATAAGGCACAGCAGCATACATGGAAATATTTTGCTGCCTGGCGACATCCTGCAATTGCTCCAGCGAGCGCGCACCTATGCCACGGGTAGGGAAATTCACTACGCGCAAAAAGGCAGAATCATTATGCGGGTTATCCATCAATTGCAGATAGGCGATGGCGTGCTTGATCTCGGCACGCTCAAAGAAACGCTGGCCGCCATACACGCGGTAGGGAATATTCGCCGTGAACAGTGCATGTTCAATCACACGTGATTGCGCATTCGATCGGTACAGGATGGCGATCTCGCTACGCAAAGAACCTTCACGTATGAGGTTTTTGGCTTCGTCTATGATCCAGTTGGCTTCCTGGATATCGCTGCTGGATTCCATGACGCGCACCAGCTCCCCATGACCTGCATCAGTACGCAGATTCTTGCCCAGACGCTTACTATTATGTTCGATGAGTACGTTAGCACTGTCAAGGATGTGGCCGTGCGAACGGTAATTCTGTTCCAGCTTGATCAGGTTCTGCACCTGAAATTCGCGCTCAAAGGCCGACATATTGCCCACATTGGCACCACGGAAGGCATAGATACTCTGGTCATCATCACCGACTGCAAACACTGCACCACCTTTTCTGCTGCCCTCCCCTGCCAACAACTTCAACCACTTGTATTGCAAATCATTGGTATCCTGAAACTCATCAACCAGAATATGGCGGAAGCGATCCTGATAATGTTCACGCAGTGGCTGGTTGCGGCTCAATAATTCATAGGTACGTAATAACAGTTCAGCAAAATCAACCACCCCGTCACGCTGGCACTGGGCATCATACAAATCATACAGGCCAACCAGCTTGCGGTTGAAGTCATCATAGGCATCGACCTGCGCTGCACGCAAACCCTGGTCCTTGGCACCATTGATGAAATACATCAAAGTCTTGGGCGGGAATTTTTCATCGTCGATATTATTCGCCTTCAGCAAACGCTTGATGAAGGATAACTGGTCGCCAGAATCAAGTATCTGGAACGTCGATGGCAAACCGGCATCGCGGTGATGCGCACGCAAGAGGCGGTTACACAGGCCATGGAAAGTGCCTATCCACATGCCGCGTGTATTAATCGGCAACATGGCAGACAAACGCGTCAGCATCTCCTTGGCGGCCTTGTTGGTAAAGGTCACGGCCAGAATACCACCAGGCGAAACCTGGCCCGTCTGTATCAGCCAGGCGATGCGGGTCGTCAGCACACGTGTCTTGCCGGAACCTGCGCCAGCCAAAATCAGGGCAGGCTGCGCTGGCAAAGTCACCGCAGCAAGTTGTTCAGGATTTAAGTTGTGGAGTAAATTTTGCATAGACGGATTATACGGGACTATGCCGGGTACGCTCCAAGGCGATCCCGGAGGGCTAAAATTTTCTTACTAGATGAAGCCTTGACAAGCTACATCCCATCCGCAGATAATCATTTCAATCGCAATAGAAATTTCATTTTCATTATGCAAACTCAAGTCAAAGATCAGTTACACACACAAGGCAACACTGCTTTGTGTATGGTCTTTGCTAAAGCCAAGAAACAGACGCTCATCTGACCGGGGCGTGCTGTCCCGTCAGGTGAGCTGACAGGATGGCAAAACCGGTATTCCTCCCTTTGCGCTTCATGTCAACTCCCTGCGGGTCTTTTTACCGGTCCACAGGAGAACAGGCATGTCCAGCAGCATCAGCAATTCCAGTAATACACATATTGAATCTGACCATCAGACCAGACGCATTGATTTTTCAGGCATCTGGGTCGCACTGATCACACCGTTTTGTGCAAGCGCAGAGGCGGAAGTGGATTTCCCAGCACTGCAGGCACTTGCCAATAAGTTGATCAAGGAAGGTGTCACTGGCCTGGTCGTCTGTGGCTCCACCGGTGAAGCTGCCGCTCTCAGTGAAGAAGAGCAATTACAGGTGCTGGATGCCGTGCTGGCTGTGGTTCCTGCCCACCAGGTCATCATGGGCTTGAGCGGTAATCACATGGGGCAAGTCTTGCACAGGCTGGCAGCTATAGGACAGAGACAAACTGCTGGCGTACTGGTAACGCCACCGTATTACATACGGCCCTCACAAGCAGGCATCTTGCACTACTTCCATGAAATTGCCGATGCATCAGTCATACCTGTGCTGCTGTATAACATTCCTTACCGCACTGGTGTGAATATGGAATTACCGACCTTGCAGCAACTGGCCAAACATCCCAATATCGTCGCCATCAAGGATTGTGGTGGTAATCTGCAAGCCACCATGCAACTCATCATGGACAGGGATATTCAAGTGCTCACAGGGGAAGACCACCAATTGTTCACCACCCTCTGTCTCGGTGGTGCAGGCGGCATACTGGCATCTGCACATATACGCCCCGATCTGTTCCTGAGTTTGCATACGCATATCAATGCAGGTCAAATTGAACAGGCCAGGACAATTTTCTATCACTTGCTGCCCGTCATGCAGGCACTGTTTGAAGAGCCCAATCCTGCGCCGTTGAAAGCAGCACTGGCGGCGTCAGGCAGAATACAGGCCAGCCTGCGGCCACCCATGCAAACAGCCAGCGCAGAAACGGCAGACAAGCTATTGAGTGCGATAGCAAAACTCACCGCTATTCAATAGGGCATTGCCCGCTCAGTCCAGGCAAAGGATAATGCGGCTTCAATTATTTTCCTCTTGAATGATGATGCTACGTCCCTATCCTTTGTTTGCCATATTGGCCACTGCCATGATTTCATATAGCCAGCCAGCTGCTGCCATGACTATGCTGCGCTCAAATGACACTTTGATTTTATATGGCAAGGTAGAAGCGGATGACACGCAGCGATTTCGCCGCAATCTGTCAGGCGGTGAAGTGCACAATGTCGTGTTGACTGAAAGCCCTGGCGGTGACCTGGGTGCCGCATATGGCATAGCCCAGCTTATCAAAGGCAGGAAAATCAATACTGCCGTCCAGGGAAACTGCTTTTCTTCCTGTGCCATCATGTTCATGGCAGGTACGGAAAGGCGCATGCTAGACAGCAAGAATCTGGCACGCACGCGACTGGGTTTTCATGGGCCACACAATAAAGAAACCCGCGAAGTCAGCACCGAAGCCATACCCAAATTGCGTGAGTGGTTGTTAAAAGCCACCGATGGCAAATTCCCGGAAGAATTGCTGGATCAGGCCATGTATATCAAAAGAGCCAGTGACATGATGCTGTTCTATTATCCCGGTGCGGACAAGAAGAAAGGTAATATCCGCTTTTGCACGGAAGGTACGCTGGCCAATCCGCGCAAATGCGAGACCATAGAAGGCCACGACATCATCAGTGTCGGCATCCTCACCACGGCAGAATTATTGAAAGTTGAAGATCTGGAACCGCAAGCGGCTGCATCTGCGCCTGCCAACAAAGAAGCTGAGAGCGAAATTAAATAAACCCTGAGCCCCTCACTGACGTGCAGTGAAAAGTTCTGTAAATGCGAGCGCTGCCTGTTGCGGCCGTTCTGCCATATACACGCTGCTGATCACGGCCACCATGTCAGCCCCCTGAGCAAGCAGGGGCTGACAGTTTTCCAGTGTCATGCCACCGATAACGACGTTCGGCAAGTCGAATTCCTTTACTGCATCTGCAACTATACTGACAGGTGTGCTTACTGCATATTTCTTGATGCGGGAAGGATAAAAACCACCGAAGGCTATATAACTTGCTCCACCCATTACGGCAGTACGCGCCAGTTCCAGATCACCGTAGCAGGATGCACCCAGTATCTTGTCAGACCCTAGTTTGGTTCTGGCGTCTGCTACCGAAATATCCGTGCCACCTACATGCAGGCCATCAGCACCAATTTCCAGGCAAAGTTCCAGATGGTCGTTGATGATGAAGGGTTTATTAAAACTGCGGCACAGTCCCAGCAAGGCCAGCGCCTGGGTTTTGCGTAGTTCTTGACTGGCAGTTTTATGACGGTATTGCACGATATTTGCACCACCCTGCAAAGCCTGTTCTGTGACTGTCACAAGTTGAGCAGTATCATCCCAATCAGGGGTGACGACATATAAACCGCTCAATGGATGACTGCTCAATGTGTTCATGATTTTTTCCTTGTACTCAATACTGGCTGGCGTGCTGGAATAAGCTGGCCTGCAGCTATCGCATACGCATGCAGCAGGCTTTGCTGTGTATAGCTTTGTGCCTGTTGCAAAGCTTCTGGCAAAGTCACTCCCCTTGCCAGTTGTCCGGCTATCGCTGAGGCCAGCGTGCAGCCACTACCATGAAATTCACCTGACAAACGCGGCCATGACCATTCTTGTGCGGTCTGCCATTGTCCGTGCTGGAACCAGATGTTTTTTACCCGTGCTTCTGTTGCATGGCCGCCTTTCAGCAGAACATCCGTATCATAAGCTTGCATCAGGTTTTCCACCTGCGCCTGTATATCAACAGCCAATGGTGACAGACGCTGTAACTCAGGCAAATTGGGCGTGATCAGCGTTGCCACTTTCAATAAAGGCTCAATAGCTGCTACTGCATCATCCAGCGACAACCTGTCGCCGTGACCGCTGCCCAATACCGGGTCAACAATGACATGCAGATCAGCATGTTGCAGTTTCATCTTCTGGATAAAACTGGCAATCGCCGTCGCATTTTTTTTGTGCGCAACGATGCCAAGCTTGATGACCTTGACCGGTATTTTTGCCACCAGCGTCATTGCCTGCTGCAAGATGATTTGCACATCGACTGCATGCACGGCATAAGCGTGATCGTTATCCTGCACGGTCAATGCAGTAATCACCGGCAAGGCATGTGCGCCCTGCGCGGCGATGGCTTCTATATCTGCCTGTATGCCAGCACCGCCACTGGGGTCATGCCCGGCAAATACCAGCACACAGGGACGCTTAGTTGCTTTCATTAAACGAAGATCAGACAATGCGGCCAGCCATCGGTGACGATGGTGATGCTGCAAACTTGCGTGGCATGCGCCCCGCCAGAAATGCTTCACGTCCAGCCTCGACTGCGAGACCCATGGCACGTGCCATGCGTACCGGATCTTTGGCGCCAGCGATTGCCGTATTCATCAACACCCCATCGCAACCCAGTTCCATGGCTATCGCTGCATCAGATGCCGTACCTACACCGGCATCCACCAGTACCGGCACTTTGGACTGGTCTATGATCAGCGACAGATTCCAGGGATTCAAGATACCCATACCTGAACCTATCAAGGAGGCCAGCGGCATGATGGCGACGCAGCCTATGTCTTCCAGCATGCGTGCCTGTATGGGATCATCACTGCAATATACCATGACGTCGAAACCATCCTGCACCAGGGTTTTCGCTGCCTTCAATGTTTCGGGCATATTCGGGAACAGGGTTTTCTCGTCGCCCAATACTTCAAGCTTGCACAGCTTGTGACCACCCAATAACTCACGCCCCAGTCGCAGGGTGTACACCGCATCTTCGGCGTTATAACAACCCGCCGAGTTGGGCAGTATGGTGTATTTACTCGGTGGCACTACGTCCAGCAAACTGGGGGCATTCGGGTCTTGCCCTATGTTCACGCGACGGATTGCTACCGTGATGATCTCTGCACCGCTGGCTTCTGTCGCCAGGCGGGTTTGTTCAAGGTCTTTGTATTTGCCGCTGCCAACCAGCAGGCGGGAGCGGTAGGTTTTGCCGGCTATGGTTAAGCCTTGGTCGTTTTCTGTTTGCATAAAAATTCTTTCAAATTTGTGAGCGCTAAGCAATACATCGCCGGGCGAATTTGCAGGTTGGGCCGGCCCTACCAGCCCAACCTGCAATCAACGAACGAATCAACCGCCACCAATCGCCCTGACTACATCAACCTTGTCATCCACTTGCAACTGATGCTCTGGCCATCGCGACCGCGGGATAATCTGCCGGTTCACCGCCACCGCAATTGCCTGCTGCGACAAATTCAGTTCGGCAATCAAATCCGCCAGCAGCACGCTCGCCAATTGCCGTTTTTCTCCATTAAGCTGTATCTCCACCATGGCTATTGCTTCTTGTAGATTTCCGCACCGGATTTGATGAACTCGACGGCTTTGACTTCCATACCCTGTTTCAGCGCCTGGATCTCGCTGATACCCTGCGCATTGGCATAGTCGCGCACTTCCTGCGTGATTTTCATGGAGCAGAAATGCGGGCCGCACATGGAGCAGAAATGGGCGACCTTGGCAGAATCTTTGGGCAGTGTTTCATCATGGAATTCACGTGCCTTGTCGGGGTCGAGACCGATGTTGAACTGGTCTTCCCAGCGGAATTCAAAGCGCGCCTTGGAAAGAGCATTGTCACGTATCTGCGCACCTGGGTGGCCTTTTGCCAGGTCGGCTGCATGGGCGGCGATCTTGTAAGTGATGATGCCATCCTTGACGTCGACCTTGTTTGGCAAACCCAAATGTTCTTTCGGTGTCACGTAGCACAGCATGGCAGTGCCGTACCAGCCTATCTGTGCCGCGCCTATGCCGGAAGTGATGTGGTCGTAGCCGGGGGCGATGTCAGTCGTCAGAGGGCCGAGAGTATAAAAAGGCGCTTCATGGCATTGCTCAAGTTGCAGGTCCATGTTTTCCTTGATGAGATGCATGGGCACATGGCCCGGGCCTTCTATCATGACTTGCACATCATGTTTCCAGGCGATCTGCGTCAGTTCACCCAGGGTTTTCAATTCACCTAACTGTGCTTCATCATTGGCATCATAGATGGAACCTGGACGCAGGCCATCGCCGAGGCTGAAAGACACATCATAGGCTTTCATGATTTCGCAAATGTCTTCGAAATGCTCGTACAGGAAGCTTTCTTTATGATGGGCCAGACACCATTTCGCCATGATGGAACCACCGCGTGAAACGATACCGGTCAGGCGCTTGGCTGTCATCGGCACATATTGCAGACGCACGCCTGCATGGATGGTGAAGTAATCGACACCTTGCTCAGCTTGTTCAATGAGCGTGTCACGGAAAATTTCCCAGGTCAGGTCTTCTGCTTTGCCATTCACTTTTTCCAGTGCCTGATAGATGGGCACGGTGCCGATAGGTACGGGTGAATTGCGGATGATCCACTCACGGGTTTCATGTATGTGCTTGCCAGTGGAAAGATCCATGACATTGTCGCCACCCCAGCGTATTGCCCAGGTCATTTTTTCTACTTCTTCACCGATGGAAGAGGTCACTGCAGAATTACCGATATTGGCATTGATCTTGACCAGGAAATTACGGCCTATGATCATCGGTTCGATTTCAGGATGATTGATATTCGCAGGAATAATCGCACGGCCACGGGCGATTTCCGAGCGTACGAATTCTGGCGTGATTTCTTCAGGGATCGCGGCCCCAAAAGACTGACCCGGATGCTGGCGGCCCATGACTTCTGCCAGCTTGCTGCCCATGGGGCCAGAGGCTTTCAGGTTTTCGAGATATTCTTTCCTGCGCAGGTTTTCGCGTATTGCAACAAATTCCATTTCAGGTGTGATGATACCCTGGCGTGCATAGTGCATTTGCGAGACATTCTTGCCTGCCAGTGCGCGCCGTGGCAGGCGTTTCAGATTGAAGCGCAGTTCAGCCAGCTTGGGATCATGCAGGCGGGTGATGCCGTATTCAGATGTCGGGCCAGCCAGTTCTTCAGTGTCATTACGCTCGGCTATCCAGGCACCACGTACGGATGCCAGGCCAGAGCGGATATCGATTTTTACTTCAGGATCGGTGTAGGGGCCGGAAGTATCGTAGACATAGATAGGTGGATTTTTCTCCGAACCAAACATGGCTGGTGTATCTGACTGGCTGATTTCACGCATGGGTACGCGGATATCGGGACGGCTACCCTGTACATAGGTCTTGCGGGAATTCGGCAGTGGCTGAATGGCTGCCTCGTCTACCGTAGCGGTAGCGGACAGGAATTGCGGGTTGGCGTTCATTTTGGCTCCTTTGCTTTGTTGGCATGGAGCCAGCAAAGGAGTTTCCAAAACTGGTGCGCGCGCAGATCAATACATAACACAGGCGGCACAAACTTCGGCAGCTTCCCTTCGCTGGCATTATCCAGATCAGGTTCGAGGGTATTTCTCACCCGCCAACAAAATTGATGGCAGGACCCCTAGCATTTTTTCTTCGGATTCTGAATTAAATCCAGAACCGCGACGACGGCAGATTATACGACTTTTTTAAACTCTGGTGCTTTATTTGATTTCGCTGGCCAGTTCTGTATCTTGCATTGTTGACGATGGTGCAAGATTGCTTTCCGGCAGTTTTACTGGCCCATGCACTTCTACCAATTCGACCATACCCGCCTTGATGGCGGCCGACAAATCATGATCCAGTACCGGCAAGGCTTCTTCATAGGCAATCAATAATTTACTGACACCATAGGCACGGTTGCGGCCATTGACCTTGCCCAGATATAACGCCATGTCGGCAATTTGCAGCGCTTTTTCCCAGTTGCAAACTGCTTCTGGCAAGCCAGAAAATGGCAGGCTGATGAAACCTGCGGTCAAGGTAACAGGCACACTGGCGCCCTCGACTTCGATGTTCTCTTCACCGATGCTGCGCAAAATACGCTCTACCAGTCCCTTGAGTTGTGCAGGGTTAGAGCGTGGGGAATAAATCAAAAACTCTTCCCCACCCCAGCGCAACACCATGTCGCTATCGCGCACTGTACTGCGCAAACGGCGCGCCACTTCTATCAGGACAGCATCGCCGGTTGCATGACCAAAGCTGTCATTGATATTTTTGAAGTGATCGATATCCATGAGAATTAAACAATCCGGATTATCAAGCGCATCTTCGCGCCTTTCACCTTCCGGCAATATGACTCTGCCCTTCATCATATCGACAAAAGAGCGGCGGTTATATAAACCAGTCAGGGGATCACGCACGGCATGAAATTCAAGTTGCTCATTCACTTCGCGCAGTTTTTCATTGGTCTTGCGTACCCGTCTGTACAAGAAGAAGACGACTACACCCACCATCACCATGATGATGGCAGCCAGCATCAACACCACTTGCTGCAACTGGCGGTTTTTGATGTCGGCATCCTTGAGCTGGTTTTCACGCGCCAGCAATTCAATCTGTTTTTGTCTTTGCTGGGCATTGAATTGTTCTTGCAGGGTGGCTACAGCCCGCGCGCGATCAGAGCGGAATAATTCATCACTGAGTTTTTGTTGTTCACGTACGGTTGCCAACGCTTCTTTATACATGTCAGCGGCTTCGTACATATTGCCAATTTCGCTGAGCAGGTTTTCCACATCCGACTTGGAACCTGTCTCCATGAAAAACTTCTTGGCCTCGTTGATGAAACCTATACCCTGAGAAAATTTCTTTTGTCCTGCCAGCGCAAAACCTATATTCGCTTTGGCGATGGCAATTGCAAAAGGGTCATTCACGGCCTGGGCTTTTTCCAGGGAGAAGCGGGCGGCGCGCTCGGCCTCGGTGAACTTGCGCACATGCAGGTAATAATCAGCAATATTGCCCAAAGCGGTTGCCGCCACGGCTGGCATGCCAGCTTCAGTGGATATCTGCAATACCGTCTTGTAAGCTTCCAGAGCTTCATCATGACGCCCAAGGTCTATCAGTGCCAGACCACGTGTCATTTGCAAGGATGAGGTAATCTTGGGTGATTCTATTTTAGGCTGCATCGTCAATGCATCGTTGGCAGTTTCCAGGGACTTTTCTGCATTGTGCATATTCAGATATAGCCTGGCGATGGATTCCATGCGGTACATCTTGGCCTGGGCACGCCTTCTTGGTATCTGATCTGCCAGTTTCAGCGCCTCAAGAAAATAAGGCAGGGATTTATCAAAATTACCTATCGCCAGTTGCACCATGCCGAAGGCGATATTCAGGCGCATGAGTACTTCCGCATTTTTTGAATCACGCAGGCTTTGCTGTATATCATTAAGCTTCACCAGTGCCATGGCAAACTTGCCCTGATCCAGTAACTGAAAGGCTTCACCTATCAGCGCCATGTTGATCATGTCATTATCTTTTTGCAACCTGGCGAGTTGCAGCAACTCTGCATTGGCAGCGTCGGCTTCCTTGATCTTGCCAGCGTCATACAAGATGCCTATCAGGGTCTTCAGGACTTCGGCCCGCAAGACGTAATCTGCATCCTTGCCTAATTTATCTTTGTATTCCTGCAGTTGTTTGAGTGCGGCGGTATTGTCACGGTCAGACAGCGTATGTATCGCTTCGATCTCAGAAAAATCAGCTTGAGGTTTAGCTTGCGCATGTGCCGTCGTGTTCATGCATAGCAAGAAGATAGCCAGCAAACCCGGCATCAGGCTGGTTTGCCATTTAGGTAGTTGAAGCTGCAACATGCAAGCCCTCATTGATCGATCCGAGTCTCTAATAATTTTTATCAAGGCTGCAGCAAAACTGCGTCAGCCCCAGGTTTCATTTACCTGTCTGATCCAGAAATACGCTGCCCACTTGCGACAATATTTCGTCTTCCAGTTGCTGCGCCGGTATAGGTTTGCTCAAGTAAAAGCCTTGCAGGATATCGCAGGATTGGGCGCGTAAAAATTCCAGTTGTTCGCGGGTTTCCACCCCTTCAGCCACTACCTCCAACCGCAGACTATGTGCCAGCGCAATGATGCCGGTGACAATGGCGGCATCGTCGGCATCACCAGGAATATCGCGCACGAAGGAGCGGTCTATCTTGATGATATCGACAGGAAAGCGCTTCAGATAAGACAGCGATGAATAGCCAGTACCAAAGTCATCAATGGTCAACCTGACACCGAGGCTGCGCAGACGGTCCAGTATGGCCAGAGTATCTTGCGCATGCTCCATCAGCGTGCTCTCGGTAATTTCCAGTTCCAGCATTTTCGCGGGCAAGCCGGTATCGAACAAGACTTGTTCTACCGTATTGGCAAAATCCTTTTGCAATAACTGGCTGACAGACAAGTTCACTGCAACCCGCAGATGGGACATGCCCTTATCCATCCAGTTGCGCATCTGGGCGCAGGCCGTACGCAATACCCATTCACCGAGCGCAATAATCAAACCGGTTTCTTCTGCCATCGGTATGAATTCCAGTGGCGACACCATGCCACGGGTAGGATGGAACCAGCGCACCAGTGCTTCTGTACCGATGATCTCACCAGTATCCATACGTGCCTGGGGTTGATAGAAAACTGCCAGCTCATTACGTTCCAATGCACGGCGCAAATCATTTTCCAGACGTACCCGTTCAGAGATCGAATGCTCCATCGCCGCTTCAAAAAACTGGAAGTCGGTATTGGTTTTCTTGGCGCGGTACATGGCGGTATCTGCATGTTTGACCAGGGTGCCTACGTCCATGCCATCACTGGGATAAACAGAAATACCTATGCTGGCGGTCACGAAAATATCATGACTATCAATCTGGAAAGGCTTGGCCAGAGTGCGGCAGATATTTTGCGCAGCCGATGCCGCAGCCGCCGGGTCAGCCAGTTCGCTCAATACCACGGTAAATTCATCGCCCCCCAGGCGTGCCACGCAATCGGCATTACGTACGCTGCGACGTATGCGCTGCGCCACGGCAATCAACAGACGGTCACCAACATCATGGCCGAGAGTGTCATTGACGTTCTTGAATCTGTCCAGGTCCAGGAACAGCACTGCCACTGATTCGACATTGTCCTTGGCCATGGTCAACCTGCGCCCCAGTTGGTCAAGGAATTGCGTGCGGTTAGGCAAACCCGTCAGCACATCATTGAAGGCCAGGTGGCGTATGCGTTTTTCTGCCTGATTCGCTTCTATGATGCGGCGCACGCGTTGCGACAACACGGCAAAATGAATAGGCTTGGGGATGTAGTCACAGGCACCGGCAGCAAAGGCTCTTTCTACCGAACTATTGTCTTCCAGTGCGGTGATCATCAACACCGGTATGCTGCGGCCACGCGGCATTTCCTGTATCAGGCTGCAGGCGGTAAAACCATCCATGACTGGCATGACAGCATCCATGAGGATGACATCAGGCCGCATGCGTTTGAGCATCAGCAAAGCTTGCGAACCATCTGCAGCTTCCTCGACTTTAAAACCATCTCTTTGCAAGGTATGACGCAGTGTGCTGCGGGTGCTTCGGTCATCGTCGACCACCAGCACTTTAGCGACATGACGGCTATGGCTGACAGCATCATGGTCTTCCAGGAACACTTCATTACCCAGCTCGGACGCCACCGCTTCATAAGCTTGATGCAGGCTACTCAGTAAAGGTGTAATTTCTGACAAATGCCGTTCCAGCGCCAGTTGCTCAACTTCTTTGGCAAACTGCAAAAGATTGGTGGCCCCAAGGTTACCGCTACTGCCCTTGATGGAATGCGCCATGGCACGCACCATTTCAGCATCGCCTTGCTGCAAACCCTGGCTTAATTGTTCCAGATAGACAGGTGTGTCTTCCAGGAACAGGGATACCGTCTGCTGCAGACCCGGCCCCAGGATATCGCGTAATTTATCGAACACAGCGCGGTCTAGCGGGCTATTGTCGAGTGCTTGCAATTGTCCATCTGATGGCAGTGCGCGTCCTGCTGCACCGCCATGGGTCAGCCAACGCTCCAGTTTCTGACGCAATTCTACCAGCGTGATGGGTTTGGCCAGATAATCATCCATACCTATCGCCAGGCATTTTTCAGCATCGCCGCGCTGGGTATTGGCTGTCATCGCCACAATAGGTGTGCGCCTGCCCAGTCCGTCTTCATAGCTGCGTATCCTGACTGTGGCTTCATAGCCGTCCATTTCCGGCATGCTGCAATCCATGAGTATCAGGTCATAACGGTTGCGGCGGGCTGCCTCCACGGCTTCCTTGCCATTACCGGCAAATTCGCAATGGCAGGCAGAAAGCGAGAGCATGCCTGCAGCCACCATTTGGTTGGTGCGATTATCCTCAACCACCAGTACGCGCCATTCAACATGACCGCCATTGGAAGGATGGCGTGTCACTTCCATGCTCCTGGCGGGCATGTGCGCAGGTGCCCTGGCGATCGTTGTTGCTGTTGCAGCAGAGGATGTCTGCACATCGGCTGTGGTCAGCAGCAAGTGACGCAAGGCTTCCAGCAGTTTTTCGATGTGTACTGGCTTGCTCAGGCAAATTTCAGCCGTCGAAGAATTAGCATCTCCCACGCAACCATTCCGATCCAGTGCCAGAGTACGGATGCCACTATAGCGATGGTCATTGCGCAAGCGGCGCGCCAGTTCTTCGCCATTGTCATCCATGCTGCTGACATCCATGATGACCAGAGAATGCGGCGTGCCATCTTTCGCAGCCTGATCCAGCAAAGCCAGAGCCTGCACGCCACTGGCAACCGCGTGGCAAGACATGCCGTGACGGGAAAGTTGTTGCGTCAGGAAACTGCGAACAACTTCACTGGGGTCAACGATGAGTATGCGTTCATCCTGCAAATCAGCGCTGGCACTGGTCAGTGCAGGTTTTTCTGTACTGCTGGCGTGACATTGCATGCTGAAGTAGAAGTTACTGCCCTGATCCGGCACGCTGCTGACACCGATTTCGCCATGCAAGAGTGCCACCAGTTGCTTGCAGATGGCCAGCCCCAGACCGGTACCGCCATATTTGCGGGTAGTTGAACGGTCCGCCTGGGCGAAGGATTCAAACACATTAGCGACGGCATCTGCCGACATGCCTATGCCGGTATCGCTGACTTCAAAACGCAGGCTCATCATGGAAGACGGGTCTGCCTGATCATGGTACTGACTCAATACCACCCGCACCGCTATTTCACCATGTTCGGTAAACTTGACTGCATTGCCAATCAGGTTGATGAGGATCTGACGTAAGCGCAGCGGGTCGCTCTTGACGCGCAAAGGTACATCATCAGCGATCAGATAAGCCAGTTCCAGGCCTTTTTGCTGGGCTGACTTGGACAATAATTCCAGTACTTCGGCCACTAGTTTATTGAGGTCAAATTCGATTTCTTCAACTTCGACCTTGCCTGCTTCCATCTTGGAAAAATCCAGGATGTCATTGATCAGTTCTATCAAAGCCTGGGAAGAGTTCCAGGCCACATCCACACATTCACGCTGGCTCTTGGTCAGGCGCATTTCTTTCAGCATGTCGAGCATGCCAACCACGCCATTCAAGGGCGTACGCACTTCGTGACTGACTGTAGCAGCAAATTGCGCCTTCATGACAGCTGCATGCAAAGCCTGATCACGCGATTGCTTGAGTTCAGCCTCACGGTCTTCCAGCACTGCCATCATCTGGTTAAAGGCATGCGACATTTCTATGATGTCTTTTGACCCGTCCGGCGTGGCACGCATGCCGGATTCGCCTGCCTCTGCTCTACCCATCAGGGCAGACAACTGGTTCAGCGGGCGTATCATCTGCCGCGACATCAGGCGTATCACGGCCAGCAATATCAGGGCAAATGAAAAGGTAATGCCAAGGTTGCCCAGCAACAGTGACGACACCAGTTTATCAAGCGTGGTCTTACCGACCACCACATGCACATAGCCCAGCAATTGCGGTTTGCTTTCCTGTACTTCAAAAGGAGAGGCTTCACTTTCACCGGCAAATACCGGGGCGCTGAAACGCCAGTCCTGATCACTTTCCTGTTCCAGCCTGGCACTCGATAATGGTCCGGCCGGATGTGTTTTCAATGGAGGCAAGACCACGCCTGGCTTGCTTTGTGACAGCAAGACCTTGTGATCGGCATTGGCAATTTCTACCTGCAAGACATCAGGAAAAGCCAGGGTTGTCGCCACCACTTCCCTGGCATTGTCTGCTGAGTGATACAGCAGCGCCAGCCGGCTTTGCCGGGCCAGGTTTTCTGCAACTTGCTGACCTTGTACGACAAAGTAAGCGCGCATGCGATGGCTGGCCTGCCATGAGTTCATGATGGAAGAAAAAAGTGCCAGCACCAGAATAGCGGCCGTGATGATGACCGTTAGCTGGAGACTGAAACCTGTGCGGCGAAAGTAGTTACTGAAAAACTTCATACTTGAACCAAATTACTTGTGGCCACTCACCCTCAAGCTGCGCTGGTGAACAACACTATGTCCCGGAATATTCAAGATCATGCCAGCACCGATTTATCAATGCGTGGCATGCTTGGCTCGTTCACTTCTCATCTTTCTTTTTCTTCATGCGGGCTCATACCAATGCCCACCTGCTTAGCTTCATTCAAGGCTCAGGGAAAATCGAATCAAAACTTCTCTGGCTTTGATAATCAATGTTCAGACCTATATGGCTGGCAGTGCGCAAATTGACTGCCACCAATACTTCGCGCAATAGCGATACGCCAGACTTGCGGCCATCACCACTCACGGCACTTTGCGCAGCCATGGCCAGGCTCTGTCCGAGTTCCAGATTATTCGGATAAAGGGCAAACAATGCCCCTTTTTTGGCGTGCAAAAAACTGCTGGAAAAGAAGGGAACGCCACGGTTCCATGACTCACGCAATACCAGTGGCAAGATACTGCCCTCTTCCACTGTCGTCGAGTCTTGCGGTAACCACAGGGCATCGCGCCGGTCGGCATTGGCAAAGGCCACTTCATATTGATGGGCCGCGCCAGCCAGGTCTTTGGCTTCGTAGGTGACCAGTTCCAGCCCCTGCTGTTTGGCGGCTTCGCGTGCCAGCTTGATCAGCCATTCATTGTTTTTTGGATCGTAGACGACGATCACCCTTTTGACACCTGGCAGCAGGCTTTTCAGGCGGGAAAATAGCAGTACCGGGTCTGGCATCAGGCTGACACCAGTCATGCTGCGGCTTTCACTTTCCGGGATGTTTAAAACCCCGCCAACCACCACGGCAATCTCACGGTCCAGACTACTGGCCAGTTTCACACCCTGACGGCCAAGTGCAATCACAACCTTGACGCCACTGCGTTTCAATTGCGCATTCAAGTCGCCGGTTTCCAGCTTGGGCCCTATCGGCATACTGATCACTGGCATGCGCGACTTGCTTTCTATGCCCTCAATGATCTTGGCAAAAATACTGCGATATGGCTCACCCATATCCGGGTACAGTACGGCCAGGCTACCACCGGTGCTGACGTCCTGGCGACGTCCCTGACTGGCAACGTCAGCAAATACCAGATGTTCGCCATAGCGACGCCCCATGCGCAAGTCCTGAGCCAGCGCAGGCGTATGCACTTGCGGCATCTGGTTTTGCAGCATCGCCAGGTCCGGCATCAAGGTAAGCTGGTCTGCCCTGACCGGATCGGCAAACAAAACCAGGATGCAAAAAGCGATATTGAAAAACCACCAGACGTGCTGAAACAGCCCTGGCTTCCTGTCAGTTTTTGTACTGTCGCTGGAAGCACGGATATCAGAAAAATAAGGGGCGCTGTTTTCCAGCATCTAAAGATTCATACCTTCTTTGGTTTTCACTAACAGGATCAATTCATCCTTATTAAATACATGCCATACGTCCGGCACATGCAGCTCAGGCAATCTGCACTCTTTTTACAACAACCTATCACCCTGCCGCATCCGTAATTCAACTGAACTATCAACATTAACAGATTTACTCACGCTCCTATATCGAAATTCTTGAAGCTGCACTGTCCGTCCGACAAGCGGTCACCATTCCTTGCAAAAGACGTCTGCTATTTTTACAACTTATAGCCAAATTGCAAAAATAATGACCGTCCCCCCATGGGTATATCATTTGGCATATTTACAAAAGGCGTGCTGTATGGGCTGGGTTCGCGCACATCCGCATTCAGGAGATTGCGCACCGCCAAAGTCCAGTCCCAGCCTGCATATTTTCTATTCGTCCCCAGCGTCAAATCCAGGGTAGTGTAATCCCTGACACTCGGGCGGGTGTCGCCTGGTTCTCGCTGGCGGTCTGCAATGTGATTGACTTGCGCATTCACCCGCCATCCTGCTGCTGGCTGCCAGTCTGCCCGCACATAGGCGTGGCGGCGCGGTGTCAAACCCGGGTCCTTTTGCGTCATATCGTCAATGGCACGCTGGTAAGCAATATTGCCAGCCAGACGCAAATTTTTGTGCACATCCCAGCTGGCCTCCAGCTCAAAGCCCCGGCCACTCTGGCTGCCACCATTCTCATTCAAAAAATTATTACTGATCCTGATGATGTCCGACATCTGATAACGAAACAGATTCAAACCCAGTTGCAAACCTGGCCGCGCTTGCCAGTTCAGGGCCAATTCCGTCGTGCGCATTCTTTCAGCCTTCAGCGCCGGGTTACCATTCACGACAGGATTATTGATCACATACAGTTCTTCAAAAGCGGGAGCGCGAAAAGCACTGCCGTACAAGAGCTTGGCGGTCAGGTTGTAATCAACTTCCCATACCAGGGCCAGTCTTGGATTGGTGGTATTACCAAAATCGGAATACTGGTCACGCCGCACACCTGCAGTCAAAGTCCAGTCCTTGGCAAATTGCCATTCGTCTTGCACATATAAATACTTCAACAAACGGCCATGAGGTCGTATATACGGGACAGTGTCGGTAACATCTACCAGATCAGAAAAAGCACCAACATTGATCGGTGAATTATCAGGGTTAAAGTTTTTGGTTTCGCGTATCTTGTACAAATCTTCTTTTGATACTCCTATCCCAAAACGCAAATGATGTTGGGCAAAACCGCTGTAATGGAAGGTGGCATTCAGCCTTTCATGCCTCTCCCAGCGATAAGGGCTACCGATAAAACCATCCTTGAAGGCACCGCCAAAAGCACCTGCAGGAAAAATCACGATACTGGAATTTTCATTGTAATAAGTAAAACTACCATTCAGCTCCAACCCCCAGTCCCTGGCAAAATCTGGGTCCTTGTATTTCAAATCACTGGTAAAGCGACGGCTGCTGCCCCAGCCACTGGGGTCCAGCGCCTGGGCGATGCCCGTGCCTGCGCCTATGTTTTCCCTGTGCATGAAGCCCAGGTGCAAATTCCATTTGTCGTACGCCAGCTCCATATTGGCGTCCGTAGCAGCACGGCTAAAGTTTTCATAACCTGGTGCAAGGGAAGCGTGAGTGCCAAATAACTGGTCAAACCCACTTTGTGCATCGCGTTCAACCAGGGCACGCGGCCCGGCAGTGCGGCTATGCTGCAAAGAAGCGGCAACATCGATGCTGCCCCACTTGCCACCGTGTAAAACCCAGGCGTCCCGGCTATTGAATGACCCCAGCCGTACACCAAAACGTGTGCCATCCTGCTCTTTGGCAGTTTTGGTGACAATATTGATCACACCTGAAAAAGCATCTGCGCCATACAGGGCAGACCCAGGGCCACGGATAACTTCTATCCTGGCGATATTTTCCAGTGGCATATCAGCAGAGAGGAAGCCCCGGTCACCACTATAGGCATTGGTCACCGGTGTGCCGTTGATAAGAACCAGCACCTGCGGATTACTGAGCGCACTGCGCACCCCACGTATGGTGTAAATGGCCATATTCAACACGGTAGAGCGCCCTACATGCAAGCCAGGTACTGTTTCCATCACGGCATCAAGGCTGGTTGCACCTGTCGCTTCTATATCGGCCGCGGTAATCACGGTGGCAACTGCTGGCGCACGGCGCAAAGGCAAAACCGAACCCGTAGCAACACTGATGACAGACTTGTCACCATACACCAGGGCCAGGTCCTCTTCATTGTTCGGTTCGTCAGCCCTGGCCAACTGAGGCAGGACTGTCAGTAGCAGGGCAAGATTCAGGGTATATACCGTATTGATAAGGCGTCTCATCATGTCCCCTGGGGTTTATAAGCATATTAATCCAATCCTCCAGGCAACAACAAGCCAGATGCAACGGGGCAACACAGCATTTGTCGCTTTGCTGCTCACAAATGACAAGATTTAAAATATTCATTATCTTTAAGATAATTTAAATTCAGGCTACCCGCAGGAAAACCCGACTTCTGCACTTACCTCATTTATAATCAAAGGTTTAGCAATCACCGCAGATCATATTATGGAATTAGCCAAGTCTTTTGAGCCCGCAGAAATCGAACAATCCTGGCGTGGCGAGTGGGAAAAACGTGGATATTTTGCCGCCACCATGGATGAAGGCAAACCCTCATTCTCGATACAACTGCCACCACCGAATGTGACAGGCACCCTGCACATGGGCCACGCCTTCAACCAGACCATCATGGATGGTCTGACGCGCTACTACCGCATGCGCGGTCACAATACGGCCTGGGTGCCGGGCACTGACCATGCCGGTATCGCCACGCAAATCGTGGTGGAACGCCAGCTCGATGCACAAAAGATTTCGCGCCATGATCTGGGCCGTGAAAAATTCCTGGAAAAAGTCTGGGAATGGAAAGAAAAATCCGGTTCCACCATCACTGGCCAGATGCGCCGCATGGGTGCGTCTGCCGACTGGGACCGTGAATATTTCACCATGGATGCCGAACGCTCGAAGAGCGTCACCGATGTCTTCGTCAAACTGGTAGAGCAAGGTCTGATCTATCGCGGCAAGCGCCTGGTCAACTGGGACCCGGTGCTGGGCACTGCGGTATCTGATCTGGAAGTGGTGTCGGAAGAAGAAGATGGTTCGATGTGGCATATCCGCTACCCGTTTGCAGATGGCTCCGGCCACCTGACGGTAGCGACAACCCGCCCTGAAACCCTGCTGGGTGACGTGGCGGTAGCGGTTGACCCGACGGATGAACGTTATATCCACCTGGTTGGCAAGATGCTCAAGCTGCCGCTGACAGGCCGCGAAATCCCGGTGATTGCCGACAGCTATGTCGACAAGGAATTTGGTACTGGCTGCGTGAAGATCACGCCTGCGCATGACATGAACGATTACGCAGTCGGCCAGCGTCACAAACTGGACATGATTTGCATTTTCACTCTGGATGCCAAAATCAATGAAAACGCCCCTGCCGTATATCAGGGCATGGACCGCTTCGTCGCCCGCAAACAAATCGTTGCTGACCTTGATGCGCAAGGTTTGCTGGAATCGGTAAAACCACACAAGCTGATGGTGCCACGTGGCGACCGTACCAATGTGGTTATCGAACCCATGCTGACTGACCAGTGGTTCATGGCCATGAGCAAACCAGCACCGGAAGGTACCTTCTTCCCGGGCAAATCCATCGCTGAAGTGGCGCTGGAAAAAGTCGCTGACGGCGAAATCAAATTCATCCCGGAAAACTGGACGACGACTTACAACCAGTGGCTGAACAATATCCAGGACTGGTGTATTTCGCGCCAATTGTGGTGGGGCCATCAAATCCCGGCCTGGTATGGCGACAATGGCGAAATCTTTGTTGCGCATGATGAAGCCGGTGCTAAAGCCAAGGCAACTGCCGCTGGCTACACTGGTGCATTGAAGCGTGATGATGACGTGCTTGATACCTGGTTCTCGTCTGCGCTGGTGCCTTTCTCCACTATGGGCTGGCCGGAAGAAACACCGGACATCAAACACTTCCTGCCATCTTCAGTACTGGTGACTGGCTTTGACATCATTTTCTTCTGGGTAGCGCGCATGGTCATGATGACCACGCATTTCACCGGCAAGGTGCCGTTCAATACTGTGTATGTACATGGACTGGTACGCGACTCCAGCGGCCAGAAAATGTCCAAGTCCAAGGGTAATACCCTGGACCCTATCGACCTCATCGACGGCATCACTGTTGATGAACTGGTCGCGAAACGTACTGCTGGCCTGATGAACCCCAAACAGGCAGCCAGCATAGAAAAAGCTACGCGCAAGGAATTTGCTGATGGCATCCCTGCCTATGGTACAGATGCATTGCGCTTTACCATGGCCAGCTACGCATCGCTGGGCCGCAATATCAATTTCGACCTGGGCCGTTGTGAAGGCTATCGCAACTTCTGCAATAAGCTCTGGAATGCAACCCGCTTTGTCTTGATGAATACTGAAGGCAAGGATTGCGGCTTTGGCGCTGGCGTTACCGATGCCGATCTTGAATACTCGCAAGCTGACAAATGGATCATATCCACCCTGCAACACGCAGAGGCCGAGATAGAAAAAGGCTTTGCAGACTACCGTTTCGACAATATCGCTTCTGCCATCTACAAGTTTGTCTGGGATGAATATTGCGATTGGTATCTGGAAGTAGCCAAAGTCCAGGTACAACAAGGCAATGAAGCGCAGCAACGCGCCACCCGCCGTACTTTATTGCGCGTACTGGAAGTGATCTTGCGCCTGGCTCACCCTGTCATTCCTTTTGTCACTGAAGCCCTGTGGCAAACCGTGGCACCACTGGCAGGCAAGACCCTGAACCCGGCTGGCGACAGCATCATGATCCAGCCTTACCCGTTATTCGTCGCGGCAAACGTCGACACTGCGGCAGAGGCCTGGATGCAGGCATTGAAAGCAATGACCGACGCCTGCCGTAACCTGCGTGGTGAAATGCAATTGTCTCCTGCCCTGCGCGTACCACTGCTGTTGCAGGCCGCCAATGCTGAAGACAAAGCACGTCTGCAATCTTTTGCGCCTTACCTGCAAGCTCTGGCCAAGCTGTCTGAAGTGTCTGTCGTTGATGCCCTCCCTGAGTCACCGGCACCTGTATCCGTCGTTGGCGAATCCAAGCTGATGCTGAAGGTGGAAATCGACGTGGCAGCAGAACGTGCACGTATCAGCAAGGAAGTCGCCCGCCTGGAAGGTGAAATTGCCAAGTTGGAAACCAAGCTGGGTAACGAAGGTTTTGTCGCCAAGGCACCTGCACAGGTCATCGCGGTTGAGAAAGAACGCCTGGCGAATTTCAAAGCCACTTTGCAAAAACTGCTTGAGCAATTGGGCAAGTTGCCAGCAGCATAATAAGCTGGCAATACTATGGGTTAAAGTAGGTACTCTAAAAATATTGTACGTGGTTAAAATTTTGCCACGTACAATCAATTTACATAATCAGAGACCTCAGTTTTTCTTTTTGGAGACAGCATGAAAAAAACAGTTCCATTCGCCTTATCCCTACTATCCGCATTCATCGCATTCGCAGGTATGCCACTGCTGGCACAGGCAGAAGAAAGCCCGGTCGGCCTTTGGAAGAGCATAGATGACAAATCAGGCAAACCCAAGGCGCTGATACGCATCACCGAAACTGCTGGTGAATTGCAGGGCAAGATAGAAAAACTGTTTCTGGAAGCCGATGCTACCGACAAAAACCCAAAATGCGACAAATGTGAAGGCGTCAACAAAGACCAGCCCATCGTCGGCATGACGATTTTGTCGGGCCTGAAAAAAGATGGTGATGAATACACGGGGGGCAAGATACTCGACCCAGGTAATGGCAAGCTATACAGCAGCAAACTCAGCATCATAGAAAACAACAAGAAACTGAATGTACGCGGCTATATAGGTGCTCCCATGTTTGGCCGTACACAGACCTGGTTGCGCGAGCAATAAGTCTTTAACTTAAGTAATATTACGACAACGGGAGCTCAGGCTCCCGTTGTCGTTTACGATTCATTATTGTGGCACAGCATAGTTCACATATTGTTGCGGCCCAGCGACTTGCCAGAAGCCGCAATAAGGCAGATGATAAGCTCCTGAGTCCCTTTCATCCAAGCCCTTTTTTAAGGCGGTATCATGAAAAAAGCATGGTCATTCTGGTGTGCTGTTGCTCTGCTGCTACCGCTACTGCCTGGTATCTCCAGTGCACAGGCCCAACTGCTCAAAATCGCCACTGGCGAGCTTCCGCCCTATGCCACTGAAAGCCGCCCTGACAAAGGCATCGCTCTGAGCATAGTGCGGCGCGCCTTTGAGCTGGAAGGTTATCAGGTTGAATTTACTTTCCTGCCCTGGTCGCGTGCATTGGCTGAAAGCCGCGCCGGTAAATGGGATGGCACGGCATACTGGGGTCATAAGCCTGAGCATGATGCGAGTTTTTTCCTGAGTGACAATGTCATCACCGAACAATGGGTTTTTGTCTATCGCAATGCCCTGGATTTCAAATGGAAACAATTGGACGACCTGCGCCCATACCGTATCGCCATGATACAAGACTACACCTATACGCCAGAAATCTGGGCCATGGCCAACAAGGGTGATCTGAAAATGGAAAAGCTGCCGAATGATATGGCGGCATTGAAACTCTTGTTGCTAAAGCGGGTGGATATCGCCCCGATGGAAAAAAACACCGCCTGCGATTTATTGGCGCGGAATTTTTCACCTGCTGATGCGGCACAATTATCCGCCCACCCAAAACTGATGACGGACAGTTTTACCACTCATCTGATGATGTCACGCGGTCTGCCCACCAGTGCTGGCCGGATTGCCGCTTTTAATAATGGTTTGAAAAAACTGCGTGCCTCGGGTGAATATCAAAAGCTGTCGTCCCAGGTCAATTGCCCACAAGGCTGGTCTGACGTGGCTAAAACCGGCCACTAAATTTCTCCACTGTTTTATTTTGCTTCATCACCATGACCTGGCGCACACAAGGGCAGTTGCATGATAAAGCTGCTGCCTTTTCCGGGTTCACTTTCTACTCGTATACTGCCGCCCAATACATCACAGACCAGGTTGTAGACAATATTCAATCCCAGACCACTGCCCCCCTGCCCCAGCTTGGTGGTAAAGAAGGGGTCAAAGATACGCCCCAGGTTGGCTTCGGCGATACCAACACCATTGTCATTGACGCTTAATTCCACGGTGGCAGGTTCAGTACCCAGCAAATGTGCCCGAATATCAATGACGCCATTTTCGCGGCCATCAAATCCATGCAAAATCGCGTTATTGATGAGGTTGCTGACGATCTGCCCCAATAAACCGGGATAGGCATCCATGCGTATCCCGACTGGAATATCTATGCGCACGTGATGAACCTGGTGTCTGATACTGGCCCCCATGGTCAGCATGGTTTCTCTTATGACTTCATCAAGAAAAAATACCCGGCGCTGAGCGCTGGTTCTGTCCACGGCCACACGCTTGAAACTGCCTATCAGATCCGCTGCACTATGCAAATTGCGTAACAGGATATCACTGGCCTGCAGATTGTTATCGACATAATTTTGCAGGGCCGCGCGGGTGACTCCCTGTAACATTTTCTTATTGAATTCGCGACTCAGGTCATGGATGGTGCTGGCCACCGTCACTGAATTGCCTATAGGTGTATTAAGTTCATGTGCAACACCTGCTACCAGTGAGCCCAGGGCAGCCATTCTATCGCTACGCTGGATTTCGGCATGGGCGCTATTCAGGTCATCGAGGGCAGTGCGCAATTCCTGGTTCGATGCATGTAATTCCCTGGTGCGGTCTGTCACCCGTTGTTCCAGCGTGGCATTGTGGCTGGCTTGCTCGTTCATTAACTCGCCCAGACGCAGGCGCATGGAATTCACCCCCAGCGCCAGGCTACCCAGTTCATCTGGCCTGGCAACATTGACGACTTCTGAGAAATGCCCCTCACCCAGGCGGTCGACATCGCGCTGCAATTGCTGCAAGGGCCGCATCATGCGTTTTTGAAACAGCAGCCATAACAGGAAAAAGGAAATCAGCAATTGCACCAGGATGGCAGCACCACCCTTGAGGAATTTTTTCAAAAATTCCTGCTCCATCCAATAACTGCTCATTTCTATCGTCACCCGGCCTATGACGGTGCCATCTTTGCGGATATTGCGGGTTTCACTGATCAAGCCCTGTTTTTGCTCGTTGTTTTTTTCAGCATGGACAAACCGCCCCAATGCAGCATCTTCGACAACGATACGAACCACATCAGGATTGAGCATGACGGAATTAACAAAGCTTTGGGCGCTGGTCGCATCAACTTGCCACAATGGCACAGGCATGGTCTGCTCCAGCATGCTGGCATATTGCTTGAGTGGGCCACGTACGCGTACTTCATATTCGCGCTCATAACTATCCCTGGCCAGCACGGTACCAAGCAGGACGGCGGGGATCAGGATACCCAGACCTATGCCCAGTACGATGGCTTTACGCAAGGACAAAGTAGCTGAACGCCACCCTGTCTGCTGGCCTGATGATACTGGATGAGGTGAGTGCTTGCTGAACATCCTTGCAGCCAGTCCCGGTGTTAGCCTAAAGCTATAATGGCAGAATTTGTCCAGGCCATGGGCCCGGACCTGATTGATTTGCAAAGACGCAGCAGCCAGGTTCTCAATGGCATATACCCGAAGGTACTCCGCGTTGCACAAATATTCTACCTGAAATTGATTATGCCTTCGTTGATTAGCATTTCACTGTGACAAATCTGTAAATCAGTCAGCCACAGGACAGAGCAAATCAGGGTAAATTGCACATACAGATTGTGAGCATCAGTTCTGGCGTTTTGCCCTGAAGACTTGCTGGTCTTCATAAAAAGCAGCGTCCTGTTGATGCCACCAGCCTGGCAAACCCAGCACGGGCAATGGCGTGTAATTTGCCGTTGTCAAAACCTGGCTGGCAAGTTGCTGCGCCACCACACCGTCAATATATGCACACCTGTCTATAGCATCCAGCGTGAAATAAACGGGTTCCACCATCACTACCCAGGTATGCGCAGTGATTGCCTTATAAGGCTGAACCAGTTTTTCCATCAGGGCATGACCAAAGCACCAGACTTCAGCACAGCGTCCGAATTTACCTGCCTGCGTAACAAAAGCGTCTTGCCATGCATGGGCGCGCAATGCTGCCACCAGGTCTGCGCCCTCAAACGTATCAGCAAGAACCAGCAAGGCGGCATTCTCATCAAAGATAGTGGCTGCATCACGCGCAGGGCCGCGTGACTTGCCTATGCCCAGACTGGCAATCTGTGCCGCCTGCAAGGCATTCAACTGACGTTTGATGGCTGGAAAAGTCAGCCATACCAAGGCGTTGAAAAAATCATGCAGATTCTCACGCGTGGGCACCAGGCCGGTAGCACTGATATGTGCTTCATAGGCAACGCCCTCGGGTAGTTCTTCCTGCGTGATAAAACGTAGCGGCAATTGAAGATGATTTGTCAGGCCTGCCAGCCCGGCAAATTGATTAAGTTGCGCACGCCAGTCATCTGCCGCCAGCAAGCCTTGTGCTGCCTGCCTTACTGCAGCAAACCAGGCTTGCGACCAGTCTATGTCATCAAAAAAACGTGTCATGAATTGCAAACCAGATTTATGCAGTGCGCATTTTCCAGTGCAGGGTTTCGCCACTGTTCAGTGGCACAATGCTGGTATCGGCAAATGGCAATTCTGCAGGCATTTGCCAGTCTTCTCGCAACAGAGTGATGCTGCCACTATTGCGTGGCAATTGGTAAAAGTCGGGACCATTGAAGCTAGCGAACGCTTCGAGCTGATCAAGTGCACCGGCTTGCTCAAATGCCTGGGCGTACAACTCCATCGCATGCAAGGCAGTGTAACACCCGGCGCAACCACAGGCATGTTCTTTCAAACCCTTGGCATGTGGCGCAGAATCGGTACCCAGGAAGAAGCGTTTGCTGCCCGAGATGGCGGCTTTGACCAGTGCTTGTCTATGCGTTTCGCGCTTCAGTACTGGCAGGCAGTAATAATGCGGGCGTATGCCACCTTTGAAAATCTCATTGCGGTTATACAGCAAGTGATGGGCAGTAATCGTCGCTGCAATCGGGCCGCCGGATTCTGCCACATAGGCTGCTGCATCACTGGTAGTGATATGTTCAAACACCACTTTCAATTCTGGCATGTCCTTGCGCAGCGGCTGCATGACGCGGTCTATGAATACGGCTTCGCGGTCAAACAAATCGATCTCAGGGTCTGTCACTTCACCATGGACCAGGAAAGGCATGCCAACTTCCTGCATGGTTTCCAGGGTCTTGTAGCAGTTTTTCAGATCAGTCACGCCTGCATCAGAATTGGTGGTGGCACCGGCTGGATACAGTTTCACAGCATGCACAAAGCCACTGTCCTTGGCACGACGGATTTCATCTGGCGGTGTGTTATTCGTCAGGTACAGCGTCATCAGCGGTTCAAAGTTCATGCCCGCTGGCAGAGCAGCAAGTATGCGCTCACGATAAGCGGCAGCCTGCTCAGTCGTCGTGACCGGTGGCTTGAGATTAGGCATGATGATGGCGCGGGCAAACTGTGCTGCCGTATGCGGCAACACGCTGGCCAGTGCAGCACCGTCGCGTACATGCAAATGCCAGTCGTCTGGACGGGTAATGGTGATTTCTTGTGGGGAAGTGCTGGAAGTAGAGGCAGTCATGGTAGCTCGCAGTGACGGAATACAGGCATTTTACCTTTTCCATCCGCCTTAAGCACCTTCGCAAGCATTGCTCAAGGGCATCTCACAGGAGGAGTCACTGTAAAAATAATTAAATGACAAAATTATTCAGCATCACATTTTCTTAATGACATGCAATCACGGGATCAAGTTTTCCACTAAAACGCTGTAATGCCATGACCCGCATGATCAATGCCTGCTCAGGCAGTATATCCAGGGCATTTTGCGGTGAAGTACCCTGTGTCATCAGCAATGCTTTGCCCTGTGTATGCGCCAGACCTAGTACGTGCCCTAGTTCATGCCCCAAAGGTTTGCCCATCAGGAAATAGGGGTTGGCATGTCTGTCCTGGCGCTTCATGAGTACATCGTTAAACACAGCTTTACCTGCGGGCAAATTCCCGAATGCATCCGCAACTTTACCCGTCGGGGCAGGCATGGCGGAGGCAAAAATCACTGTCAGTTGATTGCGATTCTCAGTCCAGGCTGGCAGCTCGCTTGCCGGACGGAATTTGAAATTGAAACCTATGCGTGCCTGCTGATAATAGCGGTTCACGAGTGCTATATAAGGCTGCAGTTGCTCAGGCCGATTCCAGATGGCAGAGTCCTTGAAAAACACATCCACATCGACTGCGATGAGTTTCTTGCTCTCAGCCTCGCTACAAATTGCCGCATTCATTGCGCAGGCAGCTTGCTGATCAGGAAAAATTTTTAATTCGCGCGGTAAGTCTGCAGCCCGCAAATGTGACCAATCCAGTGCCTGCCATTGATATTCATCCGGCAGCAATTTGCTGCAGTTTTTTGTAGTAGCGTCGGTTGCAGCGTTTGTGGACAAATTCTGTTCTGTGCCAAATACTGTTGCGGCTAACAGCAGCATGCTTGCAAATGTGCCTGTGCGGATAGCGAGCTTTGCTGAATTAAACGAATGAGGAAATGTATACATAGAATTTGCCAGATGTCTTTGAGTTGATTGTGATCCTTCACATCCAAAGACGCAGCAATTTTATTGTATCTATGTTTAATGACGACAGTTACAAACAAGCCCGGCACTTTGCAGTGCCAGGCTTGTTTGTTTTTTCAGCTAGCGACAGGGGATCACTCCCCTGCCTTGCTGCGAACCTGATTAAGCGATGAAGTCGCCAGCGACAATGGAACCTGCGCCAACGAGTTTAACGATAAAGTCAGTTGCATCAACAGTACCTACAGTGCCACCGATGTTTTGGAAAGCATAAGTACCAGCTGCTGTACCTGCGGCTACAGTGATGACGTAAGCCTGGGTGTTAGCTGCCAGGGTCGCGCCAGCTGCAGTTGCTGCTGTAGCGATAGCTGCTGCCAGAGTAGCTGTGTCAGCTGTAGCGATGTTCAGTGCGTTCAATGTTGTTGCTGCTGTACCAGTTTTGAATACGTCAGCACCAGCAATTTTGAAGTTTGCCACTGTATCGATGTTAGCCAATACAGAACCAGTAGCAATCGCATCAGAACCAGTTGCAGTGGTGGACAGGTTGATGGTATCAGCACCCGAACCACCTGTGATAGTGGTTGCACCTGTACCAGTACCCAGGATATTCAGCGTCTGACCACCTGTACCCAGGATGACGTTATTGATGGCAGTAGCAGCAGACTTGGTGAAGTTCAGAGTCACGCCAGCACCGTTTTCATTGGTCACTGTCCAGGCGGCATTAGTGCCACCAGTGACATTCACTGTTTCAACATCGGTTACCTTGGCAGACATATCCAGCGCAGCAGTAACAGCGCCTACGTTCAGGATGTCACCAGCTCCAACACCACCGTTAATACCATTGGCAGCAACAGTTGCCGTGATGATGGCATCACCCACTGTGAACGTATCGACACCGGTACCACCAGTGACAGAAATCAAGCCAGCTGCTGCAGTGAAGGTATTTGTACCGTTAGCCAATACATAGTTTTCAACAGTTGCATTACCTGCAATAGTGCCTGCACTGGAGAAAGTGAATGTATTTGTACCGGTAGCAGTAATCGACGTGAAGGCAGCATATTGAGCCGCATTCAGCGTAATACCAGCATTACTGGCAACCACCAGGCTTTCGAAGCCAGAGATATTTGCACCAGCAATATTCGATGACGCGACCAGGCTCAGGATATCAGATGTACCAGCGCCTGCGGTGAAAGTGCCGCTATAAGTCTTGCCTTCCATGGTCAGGGTATTGTTACCTGCACCCAGATTGACATTGCCAGCCAGCATGGAGCTACCAGAGTTCGCCAGGTATACGCGGTCATTGCCTGAACCGCCATTGACAGTGGTAACACCTGCAGTAGCAACGTTGAAGTACACGTCTGTCGATGTATTGTCTGTAGCGACAGTTTTGATGTTGGTAATAGTATTGCCGCCACCGATAACGATACTGCCGCCACCAGTGAAGGTGATCATGTCTGTATCACCGGCATTACCGTTAATAGTTGTACCAACCAGCGCTGCCGCATTACCTGTGAAATTATCATTCACGTTTGCTGTACTGTTAAATACACCACCTGCAGTCAGGGCAATCGGCGCCAGGGCTACGCCACCGCCATTGACTGGATTAGTACCTATGACACCAGCAATCGCAGTGGCACCACCGGATGTACCGATTGCATTCGATGTCGTCGTGTTGTTCACGCCACCACCAGTTGCGTTGGAAGAAGACGTTACGTCGAATACCAGACTGCCGCCTGTGACCGCAATAAAGGACAGGTCGATGTTATTAATACCACCAATATCGTCAACGATAGTCAGTTGATGAGGTACGTTACCCGAGAATGTCAGCACAGGACCAGACAGGTTCAATGCCGCACGAGCAGCAATTAATGCGGCGTATTGGCTGGCAGTAATCACAACCGCAGAGTT